>DATJZG010000128.1:0-42041 GCA_035499295.1 Anaeromyxobacteraceae bacterium | reverse complement strand
CCGCCGCCGCGGCCGGGTCCTTGAGGTACCCGCCGGCCACCTCCGCGAGCGCCCGGTGGGCCCGGGCCGAGAGGGACCTCGCCTCGGGGTCGGCGGGGTCGAGGAGCTGCAGGAGCGCGTGCCAGTGGTCGGCCGCCTCGGCGCGGTGGCCGAGCGAGTCGGCGAGGCGCGCCGCCCGGAGCCGCGCCTCGCGTGCGGCGGGGGTGCCGGGGACGAGCTCCGCCACCTCGCGGTAGCGCAGGAGCGCGTTCTCCGGGTGGCCGAGCCGCTCCTCCCAGAGCGCCCCCACCGCGAGCGCCTCCTCCGCGGCGGCCGCGGCCTCGCCGCGCGCGGCGAGCACCTCCCGCAGGCGGTCGTGGGCGCGGGCGGCCCGGAGCGACTCGCCCGCCTCCTCGCAGGCGCGGGCGAGCGCCCGCAGCGCGCTCGCGTCGTCGGGCGCGAGCCGGAGCGCCTGGTCGAGGTGGAGCCTCGCCGCGGGCGGGTCGACGCCGAGGAGCAGCGCCGCGAGGCGAGCGTGGGCGCGGGCGCGCTCGACGTCGTCCGCCGCCACCGCCGCCAGCCGCCGGCAGGCGCGCAGGACGCCCTCGCGGTCCCCTGTCCGCTCGGCCAGGGCGAGGAGGGCCCGCAGGGACGGGAGGTGGTCGGGGCGGACCTGCAGGGCCACCTCGCCGGCGCGCGCCACGCTCCCGGGCGCCTCCTCCCCGGCCGCGGCGTAGCAGGCCTCGGCGGCGAGAAGCGCTCCGAGCTGCTCGCCGCGGCGGGAGGCCGCCGAGGCGAGCTCGGCGAAGGCGCGCGCGGCCTTGGTGCGCTCGCCCCGGTGGGCGCGGATCACCGCCTCGGCGCACAGCGCCGGGGCGAAGTCCGGCCGGCGCGAGAGCCACTGGGCGGCGAGGTCGAGGGCCTCGTCGTGGAAGCGCTCGTCGGCGGTGAGGAGCGAGAGCAGCCGCGCGGCGCCGAAGGGGTGGGACTGGGCCGCGCCTCCCTGGGCGAGCCAGGCGTTGCGCGCCTCGGCGAACTGCCCGCGCTCGAGGAGCGACTCGGCATCGCGGAAGGCGCGCGCTCCCTCGACGCCGGCCAGGCGGTCGGGGTCGAGCGTCCCCTCGGGCGGGCCCGAGTGCGCGCGGTCCCAGGCGAGGCGGACCTCGGAGGCGCCGACGCGGGCGAGCGCCAGCCGGGCCGCCTGCACCCTCGGGACCTTCCAGCCGCGCGCCGGCAGGAGCTTGAGGAGCACCGGGGAGAGGGCGTCCACCCGCACCTCGCCGCCGGCGGCGCGGCCGAGCGCCGCGGCCGATCGGGCGAGGAGCGAGGGCAGGGCGGCGGACGGGACGGGCGCGAGCGCGTAGGTGCGCGGCTCGTAGACGGCGATCGCCACCTCCTGCTCGCCGCAGGGCTCGACCGAGACGCGGAAGCTGAAGGGGGCCCCGCCCACGAGCGCGCCGGCGCCCTCGGCGAAGCCGGGGCGGAGGGAGAGCTCGAGCGAGGCCACCCCGGCCCCGGCGAGGTCGAGGCGGGGCACGAGGGCCTCGAGGAGCCCGGCCTCGGCCGCGAGCTCGAGCCGCGACAGGTCGCAGAGCTGCAGCCGGAACTGGCCGGCGCCGCGGGAGGGGTCGAACGGGAAGCGGGCCTCGGGGACCTCGAGGGCGAGGTGCACGAGCCGCAGGCCCGGGGCGACGGGGCGATCGGAGAGGCAGACGAAGGCCTTTCCCTGCTCGAGCCGGAGCTCGAAGCCGGCGCGGGGCTGGCTCCCCGCGGGCGATGCGCCTTTGCTCTCGCCTGCCACGGAGGGGAAATTCTATCGTGAATCCCGCCACTCCGGGAGAAAGGGTCCCTACTTCTTCTGGGCGACCTCGTCCGGCTCCCGCCGGTGCACCACGATGGCCCGGCGGGTCTGGAACTCCTCGTCCTCGCGGGCGATCACGGTGACCGTGTTGTTCCCGGGCTTGAGGGCGACGTCGGTCGCGAAGTCGATATCGGAGGCCTTGCCGTCGGGGACGACGCGGAAGAAGACCTTCTGGTCGTTCACGAAGACGAAGACGTCCCGGATCTTGGAGGACGATCCCGCCCCGGTCGGGACGCTCGCGCGCCCCTCGAGCTTCATGCGATCGAGTTCCACCACCGGCGCTCCCCGGGCGGGGTCGGGGACGAGAGCGATGCTCGGTGGCTCGCGCTGCCAGACCAGGGAGGCCACCCCCTCGCGCTTGCCGCGGGAGGGCTGCACCTCGCTGGGCGAGACGAAGCCGAAGCGACCCTTCTCCCACTCCACCTTGTAGAGCCCGCCGACCTTGGCCGAGGTGGGGAAGCTCGCCCCCTTGGGCGCCGAGGCGAGCGGGGCCGCCTCGAGGTCTGCGCCCGAGCGGACGAGGGCGCGAGGCGCGGTCACCCGCAGCGCTCCCTCGGCCGCCACCCGGGCGGGCGCCTCGGAGGCGATGGGGAACTCGACCTTCTCCGAGACGTACTCGTCGAGCTTCTCGTCCACCACCATGATGCGCAGCGGGACCTTGTCGAGCTTGATGCCCTTGCGCACCTCCACCTGCATCACGGCGGGGCGCGACTCGCCGGGCGGGATCGTGCCCACCACCGCGCGTCCCTTCTTGATGAAGACCTTGTCGTCCCCCAGGTTCTTGAGCGAGACGAAGGTCTTGTCGCCGCTTGGCCCCTCCCCGGCGTTCTTCACGTCGACCCGGAGCAGGAACTCCTCGCCCCGCTCGATGAGGCCGTCGCCGTTGCCCATGGCCTCGTCGTCCACCTGCACGCTGAAGGCGAATCGCGGCCGGGGCTGCTCCACCACCTCGAAGTGGGAGGTGACCTCGGGGATGAGGTGGCCGGCCTCGTCCTCCAGGTGGAAGGAGATGCGGTCGAAGCGGCTGTCCATGCCCTTCGGGATCTTGAGCGGCACGGTCCAGCTCTTCTTCTGCCCGGGCTTGAGCGCGCCGAAGACGAACTCGCGCCGGTCGAGCAATGGGTTCTTCTCGGCGAGCGACCAGCCGCGCAGGCGGTAGGCGGTTCCGTCGCCGCGGTTCTCCACCGTCATCGTCCAGGGAGCGGTCTCGCCGGCCCGCACCGCCTTGCCCTCGGCGGGGGTGAGGGTGACGAGCGGGCGCGGCGTCCCGGTCTCGGGGCCGACCGCCCAGTCGACGCCGAGCTGCGAAAGGCGCTGCTGCAGCCGGTTCTGCTCCTCGGCGCGCCGCTCGGCCACGAGCAGCTTGGCTGCGTCGAGCTGGCGGGCCCGGTCGGCGAAGGGGGCCCGCGCGAGCAGGTCCTTGGCGAAGCGGATCTGGTAGTCCTCGACGAGCTCGTCGGGGTTGGCGTCGGCCTCGTCGTCCTCGAGCTGCTCCGGGGTGAGGTCGGCCTCGTCGTGGGCGACGACGCGCGCCTCCTCGCGGGCCTCCTTCTTCATGGCCTTGGCGACGGCGTCCTCCTTCTCGTCGAGGAGGTAGCGCAGCTCGAGCGGAGACTTCTCCGCCTTCTTCTTGCGCTCCTCGGCGCGCTTGGCCGAGTCGCCGCCGTCGCCGAGCAGCGGGTTCTGGAAGTGCTTGTCGAGGTCGACCTCGCCCATGCTGCGCGCGGGCGCGAAGTAGTTCACCGCGTCCTTCAGGGCCCGGCCGGGCTGCAGGGTGACGTCGGGGATGATGCCCACCTCCTGGATGGAGATGTCCCCCGGGGTGAGGTACTGGGCGATGGTGAGCTTCAGGGCCGAGTCCTCTCCCGGGCGGGAGGGGTCGGCGAAGTCGTAGAGCACCTGCACCGAGCCCTTGCCGAAGGTCTGGCGGCCGATCACCAGGGCGCGGTTGTTGTTCTTGAGCGCTCCCGCCACGATCTCGCTCGCCGAGGCGCTGGCGTTGTTGACGATGATGACGATGGGCAGGTCGAGCATGTCGGTGCGGTCGGGGTGGGCCTCCTTCACCTCGTGGATCTGGTGGTGGTCGCCCTCGCCCACCGTCTTCACGATCACGCCCTGGGAGAGGAAGAGGTCGGAGACCTGGATGGCCTGCTCGAGGAGGCCGCCCGGGTTCCCGCGCAGGTCGAGGATGAGCCCCTGGAGCTTGCCGCCCGCCTGGGTCTTCTGCTGGGCGATGGCGGCGGCGAGGTCGCGCGTGGTGTTGGCAGAGAACTGCTGCACCTTCACGTAGCCCACGTTCTTGTCGAGGAGCTTGGCGAAGGGGACCGTCTCGACGTTGATGATCTCCCGCACCAGGGCGAGGCGCCGGGGCTCGCTCCCGGTCCGCGCCACGGTGATGTTCACCCGCGTGCCCGGCTTGCCGCGCAGCTGGTCCACCGCCTCCTGCAGGTCCATGTTGATGGTGGACTGCTCCTCGATGCGGGCGATGACGTCCTTGGGCTTCACCCCGGCCCGCTGCGCCGGCGTCCCCTTCAGGACCTTCATCACGGTGAGGTTGCTGTCCCGCATGCCGATGACGAACCCCAGGCCCCCGAACTCGCCGCGCGTCTGGAGCTTCATCTCCTTGAAGTACTTGGGCTCGAGCAGGATGGAGTGCGGGTCGAGCGTCTGCAGCATGCCGTTCACCGCCGCGTACTCGATGTCCCGCAGGTTCTTGTGGGCGACCAGGTTCTCCTGGACGAAGCCCATGATCTCGCCGAGCGAGGCCCGGAACTGCCAGATGGAGTCCACGTGCGAGACGTCGAACTCCTTCGTCGCCGAGCCCACCGTGACCTTGAGGCGGCCGGAGGAGACGTCGCCCTCCACCATCACCTCGGCCACCGTCTTCACCACCTGGTCGAGCGAGGAGGCGAGCATGGCCTTCGGGTCGATGCGCTGCGGGTCGACGTAGTTCTCCTTCACGTAGATGACGACGCGCGAGAGGACCGGGAGCTTGTCGAGGCGGTAGTTGGCGTCGGAGCCGCCCTCCGCCTCCTCGGTGGACTGCGCTTCGCCGTGCGCCCCCATGGAGGCGACGGCGGCGAGGCCGGTGCGGGGCGGCTCGGGGCGCCGCGACGCGAGGAAGGCGATGCCGGCGGTGAGCGCGAGCGCGGTCGCCGCGGCGGCGAGGAGGCGTAGGAAACGGGTCATGTAAGGGCGAGTCCCAGCGGCAAACGTGATCCCTGCCGTTTTCGGGAGGATAGGGGCAGCGGCGAGGTGGCGCAAGTGATCCTCCGGTGCGAGGGACGGCGGCGCTTTGGGCCGATCACCTGCGCCCATCCGAAACGGCGGCTCGGGCCGCCGAATTCCCCACCCGGGCCCGCGCCCCGCCCGAAAGGCGGAGCGCCGGGGAGAGGCGGTTCCTGGGCGCCCCCGGGCGAGGCGAGGAGAGGCGGGAGGCGTCTCCCGCTCCCTCCGTTCCACCGGCCGCGCCGGCGGCGCTGGCGCGACCCGGGGTCGAGGGATACATTGCGCACCCATGTCGCTCGACAGGCGCGCCGGCGAGAGCCCGCCCGTGCGGGAGGTGGGGGACCTCGTCGCCTGGTTCCGCGCCCGCGAGCGCCCTCCCGCCGAGTGGAAGGTGGGGATCGAGTACGAGGCCCTCCCGCAGATCCGGGGGACGCTGGAGCCCGTCCCCTACGACGGCCCGCGCGGGATCGAGGCCGTGCTGCGGGCCTTCTCGCGCTACGGCTACCGGCCGGTGGAGGAGGCAGGCCGCGCCATCGCCGCCGAGCGCGCCGGCCTCACCATCTCCATCGAGCCCGGGGGGCAGCTCGAGCTGTCCGGCCGCCCCTTCAAGGACGTGCACGAGGTGGCGGCCGAGATCGACCACCACCTGGAGATGGCCGGGGCCATCGCCGAGGAGCTCGGCGTCGAGCTCCTGGGCAGCGGCTACCGGCCCTGGGGCTCCCCGGCCACGGCGCGCTGGGTGCCGAAGGCGCGCTACGCCGTCATGCGCCCCTTCCTCCGGGCCCGGGGGCGGCTCGCCGAGGACATGATGTCGATGACCGCCTCGGCGCAGGCCTCCTTCGACTTCGGGTCCGAGCGCGACGCCGCCGAGAAGCTCCGGGTGGCGCTGGCGGTGCAGCCGGCGGTGGTGGCGCTGTGCGCGAACTCTCCCGTCGTGGGCGGCAGCGAGGTCGGCTGGAAGAGCTACCGCACCGAGGTGTGGAACCACACCGACCCGGCGCGCTGCGGGCTCCTCCCGTTCGCCTTCGAGCCTGGGTTCGAGGAGGACGCCTTCCGCCGCTACACCGAGTGGGCGCTCGACGTGCCCATGGTGTTCCTGCGTCGCGAGGGGCGCTACCTCGAGCCCGGGGGGGCGACCTTCCGCGATTTCCTCGCGCGCGGGCTCTCGGGCCACCACCCTGCGCTCTCCGACTGGGAGGACCACCTCTCTGCGCTCTTCCCCGAGGTGCGGCTGAAGGGCGTCATCGAGGTGCGCGGGACCGACTCGGTCGCCCCGGAGCTGGTGAAGGCGCTCGCCGCCTTCTGGAAGGGCGTCCTCCACAGCAAGGAGTCGCGCGACTGGGCCTGGGACCGGGTGAAGCGCCTCGGCCTCGAGGAGCGGGTGGCGCTCCGCGACGCGGCCGGGCGCGAGGGGCTCTCGGCGCGCCTCCCCGGGGGCCGCTCCCTGGCCGAGCTGGCCGCGGAGCTCCTCGACGCCTCCTCGCTCGGCCTCTGCCGCCAGGGGGCCTGCGGGCAGCGGGGGGAGGACGAGCGCGTCTGGCTCGCGCCGCTCAAGGCCATCGCCGCCTCGCGCCGCTCCCCGGCCGACCTGGCGCTCGACGCCTTCCGCGGCGGGGGCGCCCCGGCCCTCTCGGCCCACCTGCGCATCGCCTGATCACCGAGAGGCTGCCTCCACTAGCGGTCATTGTGGAAACGGCTGTCCTCGACGTGCCAGAATGACGCCTTGAGTACCCCCCGGCGAAAGAAGCGCAGGGCAGGCCCCGGCCGCCCGGCGCCGGCGCGGAGGCGCAAGGCCTCGGGGGGGCCGCCGGCGCACCCCGTCGAGGCCCTGGCTCGTTTCCCCCTGGCGGCGGCGCTCGTCGACGCCCGCCTCCGGTTCCTCTGGGTGAACGAGGCCTTCGCGGCCCTCCTCGGTCCCGGCGCCGGCACGCCCGACCTCCCCTCGCTCCCGGACCTCTTCCCGCGCGCGGCGGAGGAGCTCCTCAGCGCCGCGGGCGCCGCCGGCAGGGGCGGGGCGAGCGTGCTCTCCCTCGCCGGCCCGGGAGGAGGGGCGCTCGAGGTCGCGCTCGTCCGCTCCGCGGGGAGCGGCGGCAGGGCGCCGCTCCTCGTCCTCGCCCGGGCTCCCGCCGAGGGGGTGGACCGGGCGGCGCGCGCCCGGGCGGAGCGGGCCGACGAGCACCTCTCGCGCCTCCAGCAGGTCTCCTCCGCGCTCTCCGCCGCCGCGACCGAGGAGGAGGTGGCGAGCGCCACCTTTCACGGGCTCGGCGCCCTGGGGGCGAGCGGCGGCAGCCTCTCCCTGCCCGGGCCGGGCGGCGCGCTCGAGGCGGCCCACGCCTTCGGCAGCCTGGCGCGGCGCTCCGGGGAGCCGGCGCGCCACCCGAGCCTCGAGGTGCCCATCGCCGACTGCTTCGCGGCCGGCGAGCCCTCCTTCATCGCCTCGGCGGCCGAGCTCGCCGCCCGCTACCCGGGGCTCCTCCGCCCCGGCTTCGCGATGAGCGACGCCTCCTGGGCGGCGGTGCCGCTCCGCCTCGGGGAGCGCACCCTGGGGGTGCTCGGGCTCGGCTTCGCCGGGGCCCGCTCCTTCGAGGAGGAGGATCGCCGCTTCATCGTGGCCATGGCGCAGCAGTGCGCACAGGCGCTCGAGCGCGTCCGTCTCGCCGAGGCGCAGTGCGGCGCCCTCGCGGCGGCGGAGAGCGCGGCGGCGGAGCGCGGCGCGCTCGTGCACGAGCTCCGCCAGACGCTGCGGGAGCGGGACGAGTCGGCCGGAGCGCTCGACGCCCTGTTCGAGGACGCCCCGGTGGGGCTCGCCCTCTTCGACCGCGACATGCGCTACCTCCGGGTGAACGCGCACATCGCCCGGCTGGCGGGCGTTCCCCCCGAGCAGCACCTCGGGCGCCGCGTCTGGGACGTGATGCCCCTCATGGTCCGCGAGGAGCTGGTGCGCGACTTCCAGAGGGTGGTCGAGTCCGGGAAGCCCGTCATCGAGCACGCCCTCACCACCCAGCTCCGCAGCCCGCTCGAGCCGCCGCGCTCCTTCCTGGTGAGCTGGTTCCCGGTGACGGCGGCGCGGCGGATCGTGGGGGTGGGCGCGCTCGTCCGCGAGGTGACCGAGGAGCGGCGGGCGGAGCAGTCGCAGCACCACCTCCTCGGGGTGGTGGGGCACGACCTGCGCAGCCCGCTCATGGCCATCACCGCCTCGGCCGAGCTCCTCCAGTCCGCTAAGCTCGGCGAGCGCGAGACGCGCTCGCTCTCGCGCATCCTCCGCGCGGCCGGGCGCATCGACGGCATCATCCGCGCGCTCGTCGACTACACGCTCGTGAAGGCGGGCAGCGGCATCCAGCTGGCGCGCCGGCGCGTCGACCTGGGGGTGGTCGCCCGCGGGGTGGCGGAGGAGGGGGAGGCGGCCCACGCCGGCCGGCAGGTGCGCGTCTCGCCCTGCGAGCCCATCTACGGCGCCTGGGACGCCGACCGCGTCGGGCAGGCGCTCGCCAACCTGGTGGGGAACGCCATCGACTACAGCCCCCCGGACTCGGTGGTGGAGGTCGTCTGCCGCGCCGATGGGAGCCACGGGGTGGTGGAGGTGACGAACCAGGGGGCGCCCATCCCGGCGGACCTCATCCCCTACCTCTTCGAGCCCTTCCGGCGCGGCACCGACGAGCGCACCCAGCGGAAGAAGGGGCTCGGCCTCGGGCTCTTCATCGCCCGGCAGATCGTGGCCGCCCACGGGGGCACGGTCGAGCTCGCCACCGGGGGGAGCGGGACCACCTTCACCATCCGCCTGCCGCTCGCCGCCGTCGCCCCGGAGAGCTCCGTCACCCCTGGGTGACGGCCTGCAAGAACCACATCACGCTCAGCCCGCCGAGGAGCGCGGCGGAGACGCGCCAGCGGTTGCCGCCGCGGCGGTGCAGCTCGGGCAGGATGTCGGAGAGGGCGAGCTGGAGGAAGGAGCCCGAGGCGGCGGCGAGCGCCACGGCGGTGAAGCGCTGGGCGTGGACGAGCCGGTCGAGCAGGAGGAAGAGCGCGGCCCCGAGCGGCACCATGATCGCGAAGCTCGCGTTCATGAGGAGCGTCTGGCGCCGCCCGTAGCCCTCGGCGCGCAGGATGGCCGAGAGGGAGACGCTCGCCGGCACCTGGTGGGCGAGGATGGCGAGGAAGACGAGGACGCCCAGGGCCGGCTCGCTCTGGGCCGCCCCGAGCGCGAACCCGTCGACGAGCGTGTGCAGCGACAGGCCGACGAAGGCGGCGAGGCCGAGGGTGTGCACCTCGCAGCCGGTGGCCTCGTGGGCGTGGTCGTGGGCGGGGTGGTCGCGCACGCCCTCCGGCCGTGGCGCGGGGTGCGCGGCGAGCCACTCGGACGGTCCGGGCTCCGCGCACACGTGCACGAGCACGAAGCGCTCGAGGAGGAAGAGGAAGAGGAAGCCGGTGAGGGCCCAGGGGATGACGGCGTGTCCCCCCGCCTTCACCGCCTCGGGCAGCATGAAGAAGAAGGCGGCGCCCAGCATCACCCCGGCCGAGAAGGAGAGGAGCGCGTCGGAGCGCTCGCCCGCCCCGAAGAGGGGGACGGCGCCGCCGGCGAGCGACCCCGCCAGGATGGCGCCCGAGTAGACGGTGAGCGACAGCGCCTCGGTCAAGGGCGGGCCCCCCGTGGCGACCCCGCGCGCGATCGCGCGCCGGCGGCGCCCTCCGGCGGGGGCGGGGCGGCGGGTGGCGGGCTCACTCGGAGATCGCCTCCCGGGGAAACGCCCCGAGGTCGAGCTCGAAGGGGGCGCCCGCGGGGAAGTGCCGCTCGAGGAGGGACTCCACCCCGAGGACCGTGTCCGCGGAGGTGGCGTCGCGGCGGAAGGCGGCTCCGCCGCGGAGGCCGCGCGTGTACCAGAGAATGTGCTTGCGGAGCTCGCGGACCGCGCGGTTCTCGGCCTCCGCCGGGGCGAGGCCGCCGCGGGCGCGGCCGCGGTGGGCGACCTGCATCCGCACGTGGCGCAGGACCGTCTCCTTCCACTCCTCGCGCGAGGGGGGGCCGGGCGGCGGGCGGCCCTCCTCGGCGGCCTTCAGTTCCCGGAAGACCCAGGGATTCCCGCAGGCCCCGCGCGCCACGAGCACGGCGTCGCAGCCGGTCTCGGCGCGCATCCGCAGCGCGTCCCGGGCGCTCCACACGTCGCCCGATCCCAGGACCGGGACCCCGACCGCCTCCTTCACCTCCCGGATGAGGGACCAGTTCGCGAGGCCGGAGTAGCCCTGGGCGCGGGTGCGGCCGTGGAGCGCCACCGCCGCCGCCCCGCCCGCCTCGGCCCCGCGCGCCACCTCGACGCAGTTCACGCTCGCCTCGTCCCAGCCGGCCCGGATCTTGACGGTGACCGGCACCGGCACGGCGCGGGCGACCTCGCGCACCGCCGCCTCGACCGCCCAGGGGTCGCGCGCCAAGGCGGCGCCGGCTCCGGTGCCGCAGACCTTCCTCACCGGGCAGGCCATGTTGATGTCGACGATGCCGGCTCCCATCTCCACCGCCGCAGCGGCGCCGCGCGCGAGCACCTCGGGCTCCGAGGCGAAGATCTGCACCGCGAAGGGCTCCTCGTCCGGATCCCGATCGAGGTAGCTCTCGGTCTGCGCGCTTCCCTGCAGGAGCCCGTGGGCGCTCACCATCTCCGTGTAGGCGAAGGCCGCACCCATCCCGCGGCAGATGGCCCGGAAGGGACGGTCGGACACCCCCGCGAGCGGGGCGAGGAAGAAGCGGCCGGAGAAGGTGTAAGGGCCGATGCGCACGGGCATGGACGCTCTAGCACGAACGGAGCCCGCCGCAACCGGTCGAGATGGGTCATTGGAGACCCAGTGCCATGAACGCGTGATCTTCCGGAGGTGGTGTGCCGAAGGTACAATGAGCCCTCGAGGGCCGCCCCTCGCAGACAGATCCGAAGGAACGAAAAGAAATGACCTGGGCCCGCACCCTGGTCGTGATGGCTGTTTTTGCCCTCTCGACCCCCGCGCGAGCAGAAGAGAATTCCGCACCCGAGCCGGCCGAGGCCCCCTTCCTGGGCCCGGGCCTCTCCCCGGCCGACGTGCCCGAGGCCTCGGTCGTCCCGCCCGTCGCCCAGTCCGCCCCCCTGCCTCCCTCCCCCTCCTGGTCCGCGGACGTCGGGGCGAGCGTGGCGGAGGCCGGCGACACCCCCGAGGTGGAGGAGGCGGTGGAGGCGGAGTCGGCGGAGATGGACGAGGTGCGGCGCGCCGAGGAGAAGGCGGCGCTCGTGCCGGCGCCGAAGGCGCCCGAGCCGCCGGCCCCCGGAGGCGCGGGGCGCATCGCGCTCCTGCCCGAGATCGACCACGACCTCGCCCGGCTCCGCTCGGAGTACGACATCCCCATCGACGTGAACGCGGCCGTCGAGGCCTACGTGCGCTTCTTCCAGGCCGAGCCGGCCCGCAAGCACTTCGTGAAGTGGCTCGGCCGGCTCTCGCGCTACCAGGATCGCTACCGCGCCATCATGCGCGCGAACGGCCTCCCCGAGGACACGCTCTTCCTCGCCATGATCGAGAGCGGCTTCGCGAACCTCGCCTACTCGCGCGCCCGCGCCGTCGGCCCCTGGCAGTTCATCGGCGGGACCGGCAAGCGCATGGGGCTGCGCCAGGACTTCTGGGTGGACGAGCGACGCGACCCGGAGAAGTCGGCGCTCGCGGCCGCCGCCTACCTGAAGGAGCTCCACCAGCAGTTCGGCGACTGGCGCCTCGCCTGGGCGGGCTACAACGCCGGCGGCGGGAAGATCGACAAGGCGCAGCGCAAGGGACAGGCGGACTTCTGGGCCATGGCCCAGGGCAAGGTGCTGAAGCGCGAGACGAAGGGCTATGTGCCGAAGCTCATGGCTGCGGCCATCATCTCCAAGCACCAGGAGGCCTTCGGCTTCCGGGGCGACGAGATCGAGCGCGAGAGCTGGACGGACTTCGAGGAGGTCTCGGTGCCCGAGGCCGCCGACCTCGGCGCCATCGCCACCGCCTGCGAGGTGACCGAGAAGGAGCTGCGCGAGCTCAACCCAGAGCTCCGGCGCAGCTGCACGCCGCCGCGCGCCTACCGGCTCAAGGTTCCGGTCGGGCACGGGGAGGCCTTCGAGCGGAACTGGCCGGCCGTTTCCTCCTCGGCGCGGCTCGGCTTCGCTCACCACGTGGTGACGAAGGGCGACAGCCTGGCCGCCATCGCGCAGGCCTACGGCGTGTCCACCGCCACCGTCGTCAACATGAACGGGCTCAAGGCCGGCCGGCGCGTCAAGCCCGGGACCGAGCTCGTCATCCCGCTCTCGGCGCTGGCGCGCCGGAGCGGACAGGCGCCCGCGAGCGCGGCGGCGGCGCGCGCCCGCATCGACGAGATCCAGAGGCAGAAGCCCGAGCTCGTCGAGCGCGAGCCGGAGCCGAAGCCGGCTCCCGAGGCCAAGGTCGAGCTCGTGGACGGTCGCACCAAGGCGACGGTGCTCGTGCGCGCGGGCGACTCGCTCTGGGCCATCGCCCAGAAGTTCGGGGTCGGCATCGAGGACCTGTGCCGGTGGAACGGGATCCGCAACCCGCGCCACCACAAGCTGCAGATCGGCAGCGCGCTCGTCGTCTTCCCGCCCGCCGCCGGGCTCGCCACCGGCCCGGGGTAGGATAGCCCCCCACATCGGGTCACGGGGTAGGCCGCGCAGTGGACCTGTGTGGCCGGATCGTGTATCAAGAGCGCCCCGAAGTGTCCGGGGTGGGTCGACCCGCGATTGAATTCGATCGAGGGCTCGGCCGTCCGGACCACGGAAGCAGTGAACCCCTCCCGAAAGGACGTGACATGAAGCGCACCCTTGCTGCCCTCTTCCTCGTCGCCTTCGCCACCACCGCCTCGGCCGACGCGGCCGCCACCTACGCCGCGAAGTGCAAGATGTGCCACGGCGCCGCTGGCGAGGGCGGCTCGATGGCCAAGGCCCCGATCGCCGGCACCCCGGCCGACAAGACCCTCAAGGCCATCCACGAGGGCGCCGGCAAGATGAAGCCGGTCAAGATCGACGACGCCGCCGACGTGGCGAAGTACGTCGCCGGCCTGAAGAAGTAGCCCGAGTCCACTTCCGAGCGAGGTCGCGGGCCGCGGGGAGACTCCTCGCGGCCCGCGCCTTGTACTCAGGAGATGGATCGCGCCGGGTCCACCCGCCCCGCCGCCGCCGCCGGAGCGAGCGCGCCGAGGAGCGCCGCCCCGAGCGAGACCCCCACCCCGAGCGCGAAGAGCCAGGGCGGGAAGGCGAAGAAGGTGTCGGGGCGGAAGGGGAAGTCGGGCAAGAAGCGCAGCGCGGCCTGGTCGGCGAGGAGCGCCGCCCCGAAGGCGAGCGCCACCCCGACGAGCCCCCCGGAGAGCCCGACCAGGCCGGCCTCGGCGAGCACGAGCGAGCGCACGTCGCCCGGCGTCGCCCCGATCGCCTCCAGGATGGCGATCTCGCGCGTCCGGGCGCGCACGCTCGCCGAGAGCGACTGGGCGATGGCGAGCGCGGCGAGCGCGGTCATGAGGAGGGCGAGGAGCGCCAGGGCCCCGGCGGTGACCGCGATGGCGAGCCCGACCCGCTCCGCCAGCGCCCGGTCTCCCTCGTCCACCCCGAAGCCCATGCGGCGCACCGCCGCGGCCACCGTGGGGACGTCGTCGGGGCGGCGCGCCTCGAGCGTCACCCCGCTGTACCCCGGATCGGCCTTGCCGTACTCCGCGTGCAGGCGGCGCACGGTGGCGAGGGGGACCGCGAGCGAGTAGAGCGGCACCCGGTCGGAGAGCCCGACGAGGACGAGGCGCGCGTCGTAGACCTTGTCCTCGGTCTTGAGCGGGATGATGGAGTAGCCCACCCGCACCGGGAACTGCAGCCCGACGAGGTCGAGGCCGGGAGGGAGCCTGCGCAGGTTCCAGGCGGGGGCGATGGTCTTGTTGTAGACCTCGAGGAGCCGGCGCGAGGCGAGCACCGGGATCGGCCCCCCCGCCTGCGCGTCCTCGAAGTGGAACCCCTTCGCCACGTCGGAGGCGAGCAGCCCCGGGTCGACCCCCACCACCGGCACCTGGACGGTGAAGCCCTGCGGCCAGTTCACCCGCACGCCCGCGGGGGGCTGGCTCGCCGCCACCGGCACCCGCAGGGTTTGGCGGCGGTAGGCCCCCTCCACCCCCGGGAGGGCCCCCAGGCGCGCCACCGCCTCCTCGTCGAGCTGGCCGCCGCCGAGCGCTCCCCCGAGAGAGACCGCCGCCGGCACCACCTCCACCAGCCGCGTGTCGCCCGCGAACATGCGGCGGGCCGCCTGGCCCACCCCGATGCCCAGGGCGAGGAAGAAGACGAGCGCCGCCGCCCCCACGCAGGCGGCGCCGGCGTTCACGAGCGCCCCGCGCCGGTCGGCGCGGAGGTTCTGGGAGGCGAGGTGGACGAGCGCGCGCGCCCTCATGCCGGCCGCCGCCGAGCGCGGGGAGCTCCCGTCACGAGAGCCTCCCCTGCTCGAGATGGAGGACGCGCCCGGCCACCTTGGAGACGCGCTCCTCGTGGGTGACGACGAGGACCGTCGTCCCGCGCGCCACCATCCCGGCGAAGAGGGCGATGACGCTCTCGCCGCTCTTCGCGTCCAGGTTTCCGGTGGGTTCGTCGGCGAGCAGCAGCGCCGGCCGGGAGAGGAGCGCCCGGGCGATGGCCACCCGCTGCCGCTCCCCGCCGGAGAGGTGGGCGGGGAGCCGCTCCGCCTTGGCGTCGAGCCCCACCTGGGAAAGCGCCTCGAGCGCCCGCGCCCGGAGCGCGTGCAGGGACGGCGCGCCCCTCCCGCCTCGGGCGAAGAGGCCGGGGAGCATGACGTTCTCCACCGCGCGCAGCGCCGGGACGAGGTTGAAGGACTGGAACACGAAGCCCACCGCCTCGTTCCGGAAGGCGGCGCGCCGGTCGGCGTCGAGCGCCCGCAGGCTCCGCCCCGCCACCGAGGCCTCCCCCTCGAAGTCGGCGTCCAGGCCGCCGGCGATGTAGAGGAGGGTCGACTTGCCCGAGCCCGAGGCCCCCACCACCGCCACGAACTCGCCGGGCGCCACCTCGAGGTCGAGGCCGTCGAGGACGAGGTGCTCCTCCTCGCCGTCGACGAAGCGCTTCGTGATGTGGCGGAGCGAGATCACGGCTTCGGGGGCGCGGAGCGCCCCACCACCTCGAGGTCGAGGAGCGCCGCCCCGGGGGCGAGGTCGAGGCGCAGGGAGACGGTGGCGAGCGCCGAGGCGGGCTCGAGGTAGCGGTCGACGAGGGAGCGCATCACCACCGCGTTCGGGCCGCTGCCGTAGGCAGCCTCCGGCAGCCCCTCGATGGCGTGCACCAGGTGGTCGACGTCGACGACCGCGCCCCCGAGGCCGGTGGCGAGCGCGGCCCCGGCCGCCTCCGTCGTCGCCTGGTAGCCGCCCCCGCCCCGCTCCCTCCCCGAAAGGTCCGCGAGGCGCGCCGCCGGGCCGGCGACGAGGAGCCGGTCGCCGGCGAGGTGGAGGCCGAGCTGGGCCATGCCCCAGGCGACCGTCCAGTCCGAGGGCCCCCGGGGCGTCACCTTCACCCCCAGGCGCGGCCCGGCCTTCTGCAGGCGCTCGAGGAAGGGGCGGAGGGCCGAGGCGTCGCGGAGCGGCAGGACCGCCTCGAGCTCCAGGAGCCCGAAGGGGTTCCGGCGCCGCACGTCGAAGCGCGGGGAGGAGAACTCGGTGAAGGTGAAGCCCTTCGCCAGGGAGAGCGAGAGGGCGGCGCCCGGGGCGAGCGCCGCGACGAGCTCCTTCTCCGGGTCGAGGCGGGCGGCGGCGAGCGACCGCGCGAAGTCGGCGGGGAGCAGCGGCGCCGCCCGCCGGTACCCCGCCGAGGGGTCTCCGGCCCAGCGCAAGAGGAGGACCGCGTCGGGGGCGAGCCGCGAGGCCTCGGCCGGCGCCCGCCCGCCCTCCGGGCTCTCGACCGCCCGCCACCACCTCTCCCGGTCGGGCGGGAGGAGGAGGGCGAGCCGGAGGCCGAGGGCGGTGGCGCTCGCGCGCACCCCGAGGGCGGCCCCGTCCCGCGCCGCGGTCGCGCCGGAGAGGAGCGGGGAGCCGGGCGGCGCGAGCGCGGTGGCGAGATACCCCTCGCCCACCGCCGCCCGGGCCGGGCCGAAGAGCGGGCTCTTCGCGAGCGATCGCTCCTCGGGCAGCAGGGCGGCGGAGGCGACCGCGTCGGGGCCGCGCGGCCCGGGCGAGAGGAGCGCGTGCGGGCCGACGGCGACGTAGGCGAGCGCCGCCCCGGAGGCCGAGTCCTTCCGGAAGGCCACCACCTCGAGCCCCTTCACCTTGAAGGCGATGCGCTCGGCGGCTCCCATCCGGTCCCTGGCCAGCCGCGCGGCGGTGGAGTCGAAGCGCGCGAGGTCGAGGATGGGGAGGACGAGGAGCGGGGTCTCGCCGGTGGCGAAGCCGGCGCTGCCGTTCGGGTCGACTCCGGCCTGCTCCAGGCCCCGGGGGTCGAGGGGGTCGAAGCCGAGCTGGGACCGGACCGCCCCGTAGGCCTCGGCGAGCTGCGCCGCTGGCGGAGCCTGGGCAACCGTGCGATACAGCGCTCCCACCTGGCGCGCCGCCGCCCCGAGGGCGGGGATGACCACGGCGAGGGGGGCCGTGGCCGGGAGGTAGCGCTCGGGCGGAGGGTACTCGGCCTTCTTCCGGCAGCCGCTCGCTCCGACCGAGAGGGCGAGGAGGAGCGGCAGGGCGCGGCGCATCGGGGACCATTATCACCGAAACGCGGCACGGAGCCTTGGCGGATGATCTTCTCGGAGGGAGACGAAGAGCCCCTGGCGGCGGACCTGAGACCCGACTGGGGTGTGACGTTCGGAGAAGCGGCCGCGCGCATGGCGCTCGAGATCGGGTGCGGCCACGGAGGCTTCGCCATCGCCTTCGGCGCCCGCCACCCGGAGCGCGCGCTCGTCGCCATCGAGCAGCGGAGGAAGTTCGCGGCCGACGTGGCGGCGAAGGCCGCGCGGCGCGGGCTCGCGAACGTGCTCGTCCTCCAGGGCGACGCGAGGCTCCTCGCGCCCCGGCTCTTCCGCGCCGGCTCGCTCGACGCGGTGCACGTGCACTTCCCCGACCCCTGGTGGAAGCGGCGCCACGAGCGGCGCCGGCTCCTCGACGACGGGATGTCGACCCTCCTGCTGAGGCTCCTGCGCCCCGGGGGCGAGCTCGACTTCCGCACCGACGTCGAGCGCTACGCCGAGGAGGCGCTCGCGCGCCTGGAGGGGGCGGGCTTCGCGAACTCCGCCGGGCGGGGGCGCTTCGCCGAGCGCGCGCCCGACGAGATCCCCTCCACCCGGGAGAAGCGCTACCTCGCGAGCGGAGAGCGGGTGTGGCGGCTGAGGCTCGTGCGCGAGTAGCGGGCGGCGCGGCGCGGGACGGGTTATCCTCGGCGGCGTCCGTGCGCCGCCTCCCTCCCATCCCCTTCGCCTCGCTCGCCCTCGCCGCCCTCCTCGCCTCGGGCTGCGCCCGGGACGAGAGCCCGGAAGGGAGCTACCGGGCGCTCGCCCGGGCCGTCGCCGACCGCGACGCCGAGGCGGCCTGGTCGCTCCTCTCGGCCGGGAGCCAGCGCTGGCTCGAGGGGCAGGCGAGGCGTGCCGCCGCCGCGGCGCCCGGGGTGGTCCCCGCGAACGCGCGCGCGCTCCTCCTCGGCGACGCCGCGCTCGGGGCGCGGCCGCCCGCGGCGGTCTCGCTCGCCTCCTCGTCCGGCGACCGCGCCGTCCTGCGGGTGGAGCCGGCGAGCGGCCCGGCGCGCGAGGTGCACGTCGTCCGCGAGGGCGGCCGCTGGAAGGTGGAGCTGCCGCCGCCGGCGGGCGAGTAGCCTCTCCGAGCCGCAGGGCGCCGCGGGGCGGGCGGGATGGACCGACCCGGTCGGCGGTGTTATCTAACGGCTCCCCCGAGACGACGAGCGAATCCGAATGAAGACCCTGTCCGCCGCCGAGATCCGCGAGGCCTTCCTCCAGTTCTTCGAGGAGCGCGGCCACCGCCGGGTGAAGAGCTCCTCGCTCGTCCCCGCCAACGACCCGACGCTCCTCTTCACCAACGCCGGCATGGTGCAGTTCAAGGACGTCTTCACCGGGCGGGAGAAGCGGGACTACCGGCGCGCCACCAGCTCGCAGAAGTGCGTGCGCGCCGGCGGCAAGCACAACGACCTCGAGAACGTGGGGTTCACCGCCCGGCACCACACCTTCTTCGAGATGCTCGGGAACTTCTCCTTCGGCGACTACTTCAAGAAGGACGCGGTCGCCTGGGCGTGGGAGTTCGTCACCAGCCCGAGCTGGCTCGGGATCCCGAAGGAGCGGCTCGCCGCCACCGTCTTCGCCGGGGAGGGGAACCTGCCCTGCGACGAGGAGGCGCTCGCGCTGTGGAAGGCGGCGGGCGTGGCGCCGGAGCGCATCCACAAGCTCGGCGCCAAGGACAACTTCTGGGCCATGGGCGACACCGGCCCCTGCGGCCCCTGCTCGGAGATCCACTTCTTCCAGGGCGACGACGTCCCCTGCGCCGAGGAGAAGGCGGGGCGCAAGTGCCTGGGAGTGGCCTGCGACTGCGATCGCTGGCTCGAGATCTGGAACCTGGTGTTCATGCAGTTCGAGCGCGACGAGGCCGGGCAGCTCTTGCCGCTCCCCAAGCCCTCCATCGACACCGGCGCCGGGCTGGAGCGCATCGCCGCGGTGGTGGAGGGCAAGCGCTCCAACTACGACACCGACGTCTTCCGCGGCATCCTGCGCCACATCGAGTCCCTCTCCGGGAAGCCCTACCGGCACGGGGACTCGGACGACGACGTCTCCATGCGGGTCATCGCCGACCACGCCCGCGCCACCACCTTCCTGGTGGGCGACGGGGTCCTGCCCTCCAACGAGGGGCGCGGCTACGTGCTCCGGCGCATCATGCGGCGCGCCATCCGCCACGGGAAGCGGCTGGGCCTGGAGAAGATCTTCCTCGCCCGGGTGGCGGAGGCCGTCATCGCCGAGATGGGGGCGGCCTACCCCGAGATCCGCGAGAACCGCGCCTTCATCCTCAAGGTGGCGGAGCAGGAGGAGGAGGCCTTCCGCCGCACCCTCGACAAGGGGCTCGCCATCCTGGAGGAGGAGATCCGGCGCCTCGGCGGCCGGGGCGAGCGGGTCATCCCGGGCCGGGTGGCCTTCCAGCTCTACGACACCTTCGGCTTCCCCATGGACCTCACCCGCGTCATCGCCTCCGAGAACGAGGTGGGGGTGGACGAGAAGGGCTTCGAGGACGCCATGGCCGAGCAGCGGGCGCGCTCGGAGTGGAAGGGCTCGGGGGAGGAGGCGGTGGGGGAGATCCACCGCCAGATCGCGAACGAGGTGGGCGAGGTGCGCTTCCTCGGCTACGAGACCACCCGCGCTCGCTCCCCGGTGCGGGCGCTCCTCGTCAACGGCCGCCGCGCCGACCGGGCGCGCCGCGGGGACCGGGTCGAGGTGGTGGTGGCCGAGACCCCCTTCTACGGCGAGTCCGGCGGACAGGTGGGGGACGCGGGCTCCCTCGCCTCCGCCCGCGGGCGGGTGACGGTGAAGGACGCCCAGCGCCCGGTGCCCGGCCTGGTGGTGCACCGGGGCGAGGTGGCCGAGGGGGAGATCGCCGTGGGCGACGAGGTGGAGCTCCAGGTGGACGAGGCCCGGCGCGACCTCATCCGCGCCAACCACTCCGCCACCCACCTCCTGCACCTCGCGCTCCGCGAGCGGCTCGGCGAGCACGTGAAGCAGGCGGGGTCGGTGGTGGCCCCCGACTACCTGCGCTTCGACTTCTCCCACTTCCAGCCGCTCAGCGGCGAGGAGCTCCGCGACGTCGAGCGGCGGGTGAACGAGCTCGTGCGCAGGAACGAGGAGGCCACCACCTCCGTGCTGCCGCTCGAGGCGGCGCGCCAGAGCGGCGCCATGATGATCTTCGGCGAGAAGTACGGGGACACGGTGCGGGTGGTGGGCATCGGCCCGTCGAAGGAGCTCTGCGGCGGCACCCACGTGCGCCGCACCGGCGACATCCAGTTCTTCAAGATCGCGAGCGAGGAGAGCATCGCCGCGGGGGTGCGCCGCATCGTCGCCCACAGCGGGCCCAAGGCGGTCGAGCTGGTACAGCGCGCCGACGAGGAGCTCCGGCAGGCGGCAGCGCTGCTCCGCGCCGGCCCCTTCGAGGTGGCGCAGAAGGTGGAGTCGCTGCAGAGGCGGGTGAAGGAGATGGAGCGGGAGCTCGCCGACGCGAAGGGCGAGATGGCGGCGGCGCGCTCCGGCGACCTCGCCGCCCAGGCGGGCGAGGTGAACGGCGTGAAGCTGCTCGCCGCGCGGGTGGAGGGGGACGGCAAGGCGCTGCGCGAGCTCGCCGACAAGCTCCGCGACAAGCTCGGGCGCGGGGTGGTGGCGCTCGCCAGCGAGCAGGGCGGCAAGGCGGTCCTGCTGGTGGCGGTGACGAAGGACCTCACCGGCCTGGTGAAGGCCGGCGACCTGGTGCGCGAGGCGGCGAAGCTGGTGGGCGGCTCCGGCGGCGGCAAGCCCGACCTGGCGCAGGCCGGCGGCCCCGACCCGGCCGGCATCGACCGGGCGCTCGCCCGGGTGCGGGAGCTCGTGGCCACCGCCACCGCCTGATCGCGGGAGCGCCCCGTCGCGCCGTGTCAAGACCCGGGGCCGGTTGACGAGGCGCGAACCCGTTGACCCGGCCGGCGCGCCCCTCCTACCATGGGCGTCGCAGGAGGTTGCCCTGGTGCGCTTGCAGCGCAGTGGGGAGCAGGGCTCCCCCGTGATCGACCTTTCGCTGGCGCGAGACGAGCGCCGGCTCGTCGACTGCCAGCGCCGCAGCCGCCAGATCCTGGACGTGAACAAGCGGGCGCTCGCCCGGCTCTTCCAGAGCGGCCTCATCTACTCCCGCGCCGGCGCGCGGCTGGCGCGCGAGCTGCTCCTCGCCCACCAGCGCCTGCTCAAGGTGGGCGACCTCCTCGCCCGGCTCGGGGAGCCGGACGAGGACCCGGGCGAGGCCGAGGCCGTCTACCGCGAGGTGGAGGCCCTGCTCGCCAAGACGGCGGAGCTATCCGCCCGCTCCGACGTCATCCTGGCGCGTCGGTAGCCCTCTCAGCCGCGCGGCCCTTCCTCCACGATCACCGCCCGCGGGAAGTTGCCGTAGTTCTCGAGGCACTCGCGGGAGGTCCCGCGCAGCCACACGGCCACGGTGTGCTGCCCCGGCCCGACGCGGCCGAAGAGCGCCGAGACCGTCACCGGGGAGGAGCCCCCGCTCGCGTTCGGCGGCACGTACACCACCGCCCGTCCCCCGCCGCCCTCGCGCTCCTCGTCCGGCCGGCCGTCCACCCGGATCTGGAAGTCGCAGAAGGTCCCGGGCTCCCCCATCGCGTCGATGTGGGTGCTCCAGGTGAGGAGGAGGCCGGTGGTGGCGGCGTTCTTCCCGAAGGAGCCGATGTCGCGCAGATGGGTGTAGTTCGCGGCCACCGAGATGCTGGAGGCGCTGTCGGAGTACTCGAGCCGCTTGCGGGTGGTGACGGACTCCGTCATCTTCCCCTCGAGCGCCGAGATGCGGGCCTCGGTGGCGGCGCGCTGCTCCTCGCCGGCGGCCTGGACCGAGCCGATCTGGGTCTGCTGCAGCATGGCCGCGCCCTGGAGCGCCACCTGGCCGCCCTCCACCTGCTTCACCCGCAGGGACAGCTCCTTCAGGGCCGACTCCACGTCGGTCGAGCGCAGGTCGCTGCCCGCGTTCGCGAAGACCAGGTTGGAGGCCTGGCGCGGCTGCGCGGCCAGGAACCAGGCGGTCGCCGGGACGGCCAGGAGTGCCGCGACTCCCAGGGAAGTGAGGAGGAGCGCCTTCGCCTTCATCGATTCACCGAAGCAGGCGGATGAGAGCACGGGTCCCGGGGGGAAGTCGAGCCCGCTGGCGCCGGGCGGCGGCGGGGATATCATCCGGGGGTGCCGCACGACCGCGCCGCCGCCTGGGCCCTGCTCGCCGAGTACACGGGGTCCCAGCCGCTCCGCCGCCACGCCCTCTCGGTGGAGGCGACCATGCGGGAACTGGGGCGCACCCGCGGGGTGACCGACCCCGGCGAGCTCGAGCGATGGGGAGTGGTGGGGCTGCTGCACGACTTCGACTACGAGCGCTTCCCCACCGAGGCGGACCACGTCTGGCGCGGGATGGAGATCCTGAGGGAGCGGGGCTGGCCCGAGCCGGTGGTGCGCGCGGTGGGCGCCCACGCCTTCTACACCGGCATCGAGCGAGTGGCCCCGGTGGAGAAGGCCATCCTGGCGGCCGACGAGCTCTCCGGGTTCGTGGGCGCCTGCGCCCTGGTTCGCCCCTCCAAGCGGGTGGCCGACGTGCCGGTGGAGTCGGTGCTGAAGCGCATGAAGGAGAAGGCGTTCGCCCGCTCGGTCGACCGCAGCTACATCGTGCGCGGCGCCGAGGAGTGGGGCGTGCCGCTGCCGGAGCTCGTGGCGCTCGTGCTGCGCTCCCAGGTCCCCATCGCCGAGGCGCTCGGGCTCGCCGGCGCCCCGGCGAGGGACCTCCCCGACGAGCCGGCCCCGCCGCTCCCACCCGCTCCCTAGCCGGGAGGAGCCCCGGCCTCGCGCCTCGCGTAGGTGAGGGTGTGGTGGGTGAGCGGGCGCGCCCCGGCGGTGCACTCCGCCACCCCGTAGATGAGGCGCCCGCCGAGCTTGAGCACGCGGGCGCGGCACTCGAAGCCCTCCCGGCGCGCGCTTCCCAGGAAGGCGGTCGTCATCGAGCTCGTCACCGAGGCGTCGGCGAGGCCGAGCCGCGTCTTCACCGCGAACCAGAAGGCCACGTCGGCGGCGTGCATGTAGAGGGCGCCGCTCACCATCCCCCCGGGCCGGTCGTGCTCGGGCTGGTAGCGGACGGCGAGGGTGCACTCCCCCTCGCCGAGGGCCTTCACGCTCGCCCCGAGCCGGCGCGTGAACTCGTTCGCCGAGAGCAGCTCGTCGAGGTCGGCGATGGTGACGGGGGACATCCCGACGGTCTAACGCCCGGCCCGGGGCGGAGAAAGACCCGGCTGGGAGGAGGAAGGCGGGCCCGGCGCCCGACCGGAGAGAGGGACTCGGTCGGGGCCGGGCCCGGCGGCCGCGGCGATCGGGCCGGCTACTCCTTCTGGTGCCCCCCGCGGCGCAGGAAGGCGGGGATGTCGTACTGGTCCTCGTCGAGCTGCTTGTAGGGGGCGACCTCGCGGCTGCGGGCCGGGGGCGGCCGCGGGCGCGGGGCCGGCGCCGGCTCGGGCGCGCGCGCCGGGGCGGGGGCGAGCCGCGGCTCCGCCGCCCGGGCGGGCGCCGGGAGCGGGGGCGGGGCGGCGGCGCGCGGGGCGGCGACCGCCGGGAGCGAGACCTGCTTGGGAGCGGCCGCGCGGACCGGGGCCTCCTTGGCGCTGAAGCCGGTCGCGATCACCGTGATCTTCACCTCGGCGTCCATCCGCTCGTCCACCACCGAGCCGAAGATGATGTTCGCCTCGGGGTCGGCGGCGGCCTGCGCCATGGTGACGGCCTCGTTCACCTCGTGGAGCGTGAGCGAGGAGCCGCCGGTGATGTTCACGAGGAGGCCGGTGGCGCCGTCGAGGGTGACGTCCTCGAGCAGGGGCGAGCTGATGGCGCCCTGCATGGCCTCGACGGCGCGGTTGGCGCCGGTGCCCCGGCCGGTCCCCATGAGCGCCATGCCCTGCTCGGCCATGATGGTGCGGACGTCGGCGAAGTCCACGTTGACGAGGCCGTGGACGGTGATGAGGTCGCTGATGCCCTGCACCGCGTTCAAGAGCACCTCGTCGGCGCGCTTGAAGGCGTCGGCGAGCGACATGTTCTCGCCGGCGACGGAGAGCAGCCGCTGGTTGGGGATGACGATGAGGGTGTCCACCGCCTGGCGCAGCTCGGCGATGCCCGCCTCCGCCTGCTTGCGGCGCCGGTTGCCCTCGAAGAGGAAGGGCTTGGTGACGACGCCCACGGTGAGGGCGCCGGTGGACTTGGCGATGTCGGCGATGATGGGGGCCCCGCCGGTGCCGGTGCCGCCGCCCATGCCGGCGGTGACGAAGACCATGTCGGCGCCGGCCAGGGTGTCGGTGAGGGCCTCCTTCACCTCCAGCGCCGCCTCCCGCCCGCGCTCCGGGTTCGCCCCGGCCCCGAGCCCGCGCGAGACGCTCTTGCCGAGCTGGAGCTTCACCTGGGCCCGGTTGGCGTTGAGCGCCTGCACGTCGGTGTTGGCGGCGATGAACTCCACCCCCTCCAGCCGCCCGGCCACCATGGTGTTGATGGCGTTGCCGCCGCCGCCGCCGACCCCGATCACCTTGATCTTCGCCGCCGGCTCCCGGTTCTCGTATTCGATCATGTTCGTTCTCCGAGGGGCTAGAAGATCTCGCCCAGCCATTCCTTCATGCGGTTCTTGACCTTGCGGTAGACGTTCTCCTCGCGGATCTTGAAGTAGGGGCTCCCCTCGCCCTGGTGGGCGCCGTAGATGACGAGCCCCACCGCGGTGGCGAACTGCGGGCTCTTCACCACGTCCACGAGCCCCCCGATGCCCCGCGGCAGCCCGCGGCGCACCGGCACGCCGAGGACCTCCTCGGCCATCTCCCCCATGCCCGCGAGCAGGGTCGAGCCTCCGGTGATCACCACCCCGGAGGCGATGTGCTCCTCGAGCCCGCACTTCTGGATCTCGTGCTGGACGAGCATGAAGATCTCCTCCACCCGCGGCTCCACGATCTCGGCCAGGATCTGGCGGGAGAGGACGCGCGCCTGGCCGCCGCCCACGCTCGGCACCTCGATGGTCTCGGTCCGGTCCACCATCGAGGCCACCGCGCAGCCGTAGGTCTTCTTGATGCGCTCCGCCTCGTGGGTGGGGGTGCGCAGCCCCACCGCCACGTCGTTGGTGAGGTGGTTGCCGCCGAGCGACAGGACGGCGGTGTGGGCGATGGCGCCGTTCGCGAAGATGGCGATGTCGGTGGTGCCGCCGCCGATGTCCACCAGGCACACCCCGAGCTCCTTCTCGTCCTCGGAGAGGGTGGCGAGCGAGCTGGCGAGCGGCTGCAGGACGATGTCGGCGACGTTGAGGCCGGTGCGCTGGGCGCACTTCACGATGTTCTGCGCCGAGGAGACCGCCCCGGTGACGATGAGGGCCTTCGCTTCCAGTCGCACCCCGCTCATCCCCACCGGCTCCTTCACGCCGTCCTGGTCGTCGACGAGGAACTCCTGGGGCAGGACGTGGATCACCTCGCGGTCGAGAGGGATGGCCACCGCCTTGGCCTGGTCGATGACCCGGTCGACGTCGGCCTGGCGCACCTCCTTCTCCTTGACGGCCACCACCCCGTGGGAGGGGAAGGCCTTGATGTGGCCGCCGGCGATGCCGGTGTAGACGGTGGTGATCTCGCACCCCGCCATGTGCTCGGCCTCCTCGATGGCCCGCTTGATGGAGGCCACGGTGGCGTCGATGTTCACCACCACCCCCTTGCGCAGCCCCTTCGAGGGGTGGGTGCCGATGCCGATGATGTCGATGCCCTCGTCGGTGACCTCACCGACGATGGCGCAGATCTTGGTCGTGCCGATGTCCAGGCCCACCAAGATGTCCCCGCTCTTCGCCATGACTACCTCCGGACGAGTGGCGCATCGCGCCCACGCCGCCAACCCTGGCCCTCTCGGGCCGTCTCTGCTCTCGCCGGGGCGGGCCCGACGCCCGCCCCTTCCTCGGCTAGCCCCAGCGGCCGCACCACCGCCCGATCCGGGCGGCTGCGGTCGTCGAGGTAGATCACGTCGGGCCGCTTCCCCTGGGCCCGGATCTCCTCCAGCACCTGGCGGAGCCGGACGAGCTTCTGGGCGTGGTCCCCCTGGCCGAGGCGGACCTGGGTGCCGCGGTCGCCGACGTAGAGGACGACGGACTCGTCGTCGTCCCGGTGAAACTCGGAGAGGGGGGCGAGGGGGCCGAGCCCCGCGTCCCCGTAGCTCTGGATGAAGGCCACCGCCGCCTGCAGCTTCGGCTGGAGCACGCCGCCGCGCTCCTGGTAGTCCTCGCGGGTGAAGCCGGTGATGACCGGCAGGTCGAGCCCGTCGCCCGGGGCGGCGCGCTTGAAGACCCTTCCGTCCGCGTCCACGAGGTAGAGGCCGCCGAGGTCGACGAGGGCGCGGGGGTCCCGCTCCGCCACCTGGACGTCGAGGGCGAGCGGGAAGCGCCGGCTCACCTTCACCGAGCGCACCCAGGGGTGGCGTCCGATGGCGGCGGCCATCGCCTCCACGTCGGCCGAGACGAAGTCGTCCCCGACCTTCACCGGCGAGTAGGCGAGCACCTCGGCCGGTGTGGCGCGGGCGAGGCCGGTCACGCGGATGGCCTTCACGCGGAGGAGCTCGCCGGCGGCGAAGGCGCGATAGCCGCCCACGGCGAGCGCCGCGGCGCAGGCGATCCCCGCCGCCCAGGCGAGGGCGAGCGTGAGCCCCTGGCGCAGTGCGCCCGGCGGGGGCGCCGGACGCTCCCGATCGACACGCCTCCTGTTGCGGCCGCGCGCCACCCACCGTCTCCCACACCCAACCACACCGGGCGCTTACGGGCGCTATCGCCCGAGAGTGCAGAATGCCGGACCGATCGAGGCTGTCCAGTAATTATACAGGCGCGGCGCGGCCTTCGACCCGAGGACAGGAGCCGCCTCGCCGGAGTACGCTTCGCGGAAGAAGGCGCGGAGGATCGTCCCATGCGGCTTCTCGCCCTTTCGCTTCTCCCGATCCCGGTCCTCCTCGCCGCCGCCGAGCCGGCCCCGCCGGAGCGCGAGCGGAGGGAGCCGACGGCGGAGGCGGCCGCGAACCCCCTCGCACCGGTGGGAGGGGCGGCGCTCTCCACCCACGGCCCCTTCGCCGCGGGCGACTGCGCCGTCTGCCACGAGCCCGGCGGCAAGCGGGTGGGGCCGGCGAGGAAGCCGGTGGTGGAGGTCTGCCGCGGGTGCCACCGCGACCTCTCGAGCGCCGCCGGCCAGGCGAAGGCGAGGCATCCGCTCCCGGTGACGTCCTGCACGGACTGCCACAACCCGCACAACTCGCTTAGGAAGAGCCTCCTCCTCTAGCGGGGCCGGCGCTTCGACCCTCGGCCCGGTGTCGCGGGTTCAGGCGAGCCTCCGCTTTGGCCGCGATCAAGGAAGCCGCCCCCCATCCGGGCCGTACTATCGCTAGCCCTCCCTCGAATCGCCCCATCCTTCGGAGCACCCCCATGCCCTTCGCCTCGCGCGCGGCCGTCGCCCTCCTCGCCCTCTCGCTCTCGGCCCCGGCGCGGAGCGCCGAGGCGGCGAAGAAGACCAGGGCGCTCCCGCCGCCGAAGGTGGCGCCGCTCCCGGCGGGGGACAAGGTCGGGTGGTCGCACGCTCCCTTCGAGGCGGGCGACTGCAGCATCTGCCACCAGCGGAACGACCCCAAGAGCCCCGGGCCACTCGCCAAGTCGGGGAACGAGCTCTGCTTCACCTGCCACGAGGAGTTCCAGGAGATCATGGGGCGGAAGGTGAAGCACGCCCCGGCGGTGCAGAGCTGCACGAACTGCCACAACCCGCACAACTCCCGGGAGCGGAAGCTCCTCGTCGCCGAGCAGACCGCCCTCTGCTTCGGCTGCCACGAGGAGATGAAGGCGCAGGCGCAGGGCGCCAAGGTGAAGCACGCCGCCCTCGAGACCGGCTCCCGCTGCGCGAACTGCCACAACCCGCACGGCGCCAACGTGGAGCACCTGCTCGTCCTCCTCCCCTTCGACCTGTGCGTGAGCTGCCACTCCCAGGACGGGGTCCCGGACGGGCGCGGCGCCACCCTCACCAACTTCAAGAAGTGGCTGGAGGAGAACAAGGTCTGGCACGCGCCGGTGGAGGCGAAGGACTGCAGCGCCTGCCACAAGCCCCACGGGAGCGACAACTTCCGGCTGCTCGTCGCCGAGTACCCGGCCAAGTTCTACGCCCCCTACGACCCCAAGAACTACGCGCTCTGCTTCGGCTGCCACAACGACAAGGTGGTCTCCGAGCCGCAGACGACGACCCTCACCAACTTCCGCGACGGCTCCCGCAACCTCCACTACCTGCACGTGAACAAGGCGGACCGGGGCCGGACCTGCCGCGCCTGCCACGAGGTCCACGCCTCGCGCCAGGACCACCACATCCGCGAGGGCGTGCCCTACGGGGCGAAGGGCTGGATCCTGAAGCTCAACTACACGAAGACGCCCACGGGCGGGTCCTGCGCCAAGACCTGCCACGACACCAAGACCTACTCGAACAAGGGCCCGCCGGAGAAGAAGTAGCGTGACGCCCAGGCTCCTCGCGCTCTCGCTGGCGCTCGCCTCCCCGCTCTCGGCGCCGCCCGCCGCCTCCCGGCCGGGCCCGGGCGACCCGCTCGAGAACCCGGAGCTCGCCACCGTCGACGGGGGGCGGGCGCCGCTCCTCTCCAGGGCGGGGGAGGTGAGCGTCTTCGTCTTCGCCCGGCCCGGCCAGGAGCACTCGGCCCGCACCCTGCGCGAGATGGCCGGCTGCGCCCGCGACTTCGCCGGGAAGCCGGTGCGCCTGGTGGTGGTGGTGTCGGGCTCCTTCCCCCCGGTCGAGGTGAAGGCGGCGCTCGCCGAGGCGGGCCTCGCGGTCCCGGCGCTCCGGGACGAGGGGGACGAGCTCTACGACCGGCTCGGCGTCCGCCTCCACCCGGTGGTGGGCATCGCCGACCAGCGGCAGCACCTCTTCGCCTTCCTCCCCTACCAGGCGGTGAACTACTGCGACGGGGTGAAGGCGCGGGTGCGCTTCCTCCTCGGGGAGATCGACCGGGAGGCGCTCGAGAAGGTGGTCGCCCCGCCCCGGGCCGACATGCCGGGGGCGAGCGCCCGGGCGGTCGCGAACCGCGACGTCAACCTGGGGAAGCGCCAGCTCGAGCAGGGGCTCTACGACAAGGCGCTCGCGAGCGCCCGCAAGGCGCTCGAGCGCGACCCGGGCTCTGCCCCCGCCCACGCGCTCGCCGCCCGGGCGCTCGCCGCGCTCGGTCGCTGCCCCGAGGCGGCGGCCGACCTCGAGGCGGCGCTCCGGGCCGACCCCGACGACGCGGCGGCGCAGGCGGCGCGGTCCGCCTGCGCGCGCTAGAGAACCCGCGCCCCTTGAGCCCGCTCGCCCTCCTCCTCGGGGTTCTCTCGCTGACGGCGCCCGCCCTCGCTCCGGCGCTCGACCACCCCGAGCCGGGGGCGGCGCTCGAGGTCGTGGAGCTCCCGCCGCTCGGCGGCGGGCCGGCGCGGCCCTTCGCCCCCCCGGGGACGGCGAGCGTCTTCGCCTTCGTGCGCCCGGGACAGGACCACTCGCTCGAGACGCTCGGGCGGCTCGCCGAGCTGGAGCGGGAGTTCGCTCCGAGGGTGTCCTTCGTCGCCATCGTCTCCGGGAGCGCCCCCGAGGCGGAGGTGCGCGAGATGGTGGCGCGCTCGGGCGTCCGCATGCCGGTGCTCGTCGACCGGGACGACCGGCTCTACGGGCGCCTGGAAGTCCGGCTCCACCCGCTCGTGGGGGTGGTGGACGCCACCGGCCGGCTCGTCGCCTGGGAGCCCTTCCACCAGGTGAACGAGGGCGAGCGGCTGCGCGCCCGGATCCGCGAGGCGCTCGGGGAGATCGGCGCCGCCGAGGCCGCAGGCGCCGCGGCGCCGAAGCGGGCCACCATGCCGGGCGACGACCCGCGCGCCGTGGCCCGGCGCGAGGTGAAGCTCGGCGAGATGCTGCTCGGGAAGGGGAGCCCGGAGCCGGCGCTGCGGACGGCGGAGCGCGCCCTCTCGCGCGACCCCGACTCGGCGGCGGCGCACGCGCTCGCCGGGCGCGCCCTCGCGGCCCTGGGGAGGTGCGCCGAGGCCCTCCCCGAGCTCGACCGGGCCCTCCGCACCGCCCCCGGGGACGAGGCCGCCCTCTCGGCCCGGAAGGGCTGCGCCCGGTGACGCCCGCCGGGAACGGGGGCGGCAGGTGACCGCGCCGCGGCTCCTCCTCGCCACCGCGCTCCTCGCAGCCGCCGAGCTGCCGGGGGCGGTCGCCATCGACCACCTGCGGCCGGGCGAGCCGGTCCCGGAGGAGCGGCTGCCGCTGTTCGGGGGCGCGGGCGAGGCCCCCCTCGTCGAGCCGGGGAAGGTGAGCGTCTTCGTCTTCTTCCGCCCGGGGCAGGACCACTCGGAGGACGCGCTCGCGAGGCTCGCCGCCCTGGAGCGCGAGTTCTCGGGGAAGCTCGTCTCCTTCGTGGCGGTGGCCTCGGGGTCCACCCCGCCAGCCGAGCTCTCCCGCGCCCGGGCGGAGGCCGGGGTGCGGATGCCGGTCCTCCTCGACCCGGGCGACCGGATGTACGGCCGGCTCGAGGTGAGGCTCCATCCGCTCGTGGGGGTGGCCGACGCGAGGGGGAGGCTCGTCGCCTGGGAGCCCTTCCGCAAGGTGAACTACGGCGAGGTGCTGCGGGCGCGCATCCGGCAGGCGCTCGGCGAGATCTCCGAGGCCGAGGCCCAGCGGGCGGTCGACCCGCCGCGCTCCACCATGCCCGGGGACGACCCGCGGCTCGTGGCGCGCCGCGACGTGACGCTCGGGCGCATGCTCCTCGAGCGCGGGAACGCCTCGAAGGCGCTCGAGTCGGCCCGCCGCGCCCTCTCCCGAGACCCGGGCTCGGCCGCGGCGCACGCGCTCGCCGCGGAGGCGCAGGCCTCCCTCGGCGACTGCGCCGCCGCCGAGGAGGAGTACCGGCTCGCGCTCGCGGCCGACCCGGCCGAGCCCGGGGCGGCGCCGGGGAAGCGCGCCCCCTGCCCTCCGGCCCCTCGCCCCTGAGGGGCGCTCAGGCCTTGAGCGAGGCCCCCTCGAGGAGCCGCTCGCACAGGTCGGCGAAGGAGATGCCGTTCCCGGCCGCGATCTTGGGGACGAGGGAGGTGGGCGTCATCCCCGGGAGCGTGTTCACCTCGAGCAGGTAGGGCTCGCCCGAGGGAGGGACGATGAAGTCCTGGCGGGTGGCGCCGGAGCAGCCGAGCGCCTCGTGGGCGAGCTCGGCGGCGCGCGAGACGCGGGCCGCCATCTCCGGGGAGATGCGCGCCGGGTAGAAGTACTGGGTGGTACCGGCGGTGTACTTGGCGGCGTAGTCGTAGAACTCCCGCGCCGGCACGATCTCGATGACCCCGAGCGCCTTCCCGTCGAGCACCGCCACCTGGATCTCGGCGCCGCGGATGTAACGCTCGACGATGACGTCCCCCTGGTACCGGGCCGCCTCGACGCAGGCCTGCCGCAGCTGCTCCGGGTCGCGGACGATCTGGACCCCGACCGACGAGCCCTCGCTCGACGGCTTCACCACCGCCGGCAGGCCGAAGGGGATGTCGGCCACCGACACCTTCGCCGCCTCGGCCCGGCGGACGACCCGGTACTCGGCGATGGAGAGGCCGTGCTCGCGGAAGAGGAGCTTCGAGAAGGTCTTGTCCATCCCGAGCGCCGAGGCGAGCACCCCCGAGCCGGTGTAGGGGATGCCCATCGACTCGAGGAGTCCCTGGATGCAGCCGTCCTCGCCGAAGCGGCCGTGCAGGGCGACGAAGGCCACCTGCGCCTTCTCCTCCCGGAGCCGGCTCGCCACCTCCAGGTCGACGTCGATGGCGGCGACGTCGTAGCCCTTCTGGCGGAGCGCCTCGGCGCAGCCCTGGCCGGTCTTGAGCGAGACCTCGCGCTCGCTCGAGCGCCCTCCGTAGAGCACCGCCACCTTCTGTCCGTGCCAGCGGCCCATGTTCTCCTCCTTCGAAGCGTTCTAGGGGTTCTCGTCCGGCGCGAACTCGCCGAGCAGGCGCACCTCGAGCTCCAGGGCGACGCCGAACCGCTCGCGCACCCGGGCGCGGGCGAGGCGGATGAGGGCGAGGCAGTCGCGCGCCGAGGCGCCCCCCAGGTTCACGACGAAGTTGGCGTGGACCGGGGACCACATGGCGTTGCCCACCCGGTGCCCCTTCAGCCCGGCGGCCTCGATGAGCCGGCCGGCGTGGTCTCCGGGCGGGTTCCGGAAGGTGGAGCCGAAGTTGGGCTGCGAGAGCGGCTGCGTGCTCCGGCGCCGCTCCCGGTCCGCCTCCATGGCGGCCTTGCTCGCCGCCACGTCGCCCGGGCGGAGCCGCACCGCCACCCGGGTGACGAGCGCGCCCGCCGGGAGGTGGCAGGTGCGGTAGGCGAACCCGAGCTCCCGGGCGGCGATGCGCTCGAGGCCGCGGGCGGTCGCCACCTCCACCTCCTCCACCAGGTCCTTCATCTCCCCGATGCGCGTCCCGGCGTTCATGGCGACCGCGCCCCCGAGCGTCCCGGGGATGCCGGCGGTGAACTCGCAGCCCACCAGCCCGAGCTCGTGCGCGAGCTGCCCGAGCCGGCTCGTGGGGGTGCCGGCGGCGAGGACGAGCCGCTCTCCCTCCACCCGCTCCTCGCCGAGGACGGGGCGCACCACCGCGCCGCGGACGCCCCGGTCGGCGACGAGCAGGTTCGAGCCGCCGCCGAGCGCCGTCACCGGGACGCGGAGCGCCTCGCAGGCCGCGAGGAGCGCCACCGCGTCCAGGGCGTCGGCGGGTCGGACGAGGAGGTCGGCCGGCCCCCCCACCCGGATGGAGGTGCGCTGGGCGAGCGGGCAGTCCCGGAGCGCCTCGCCCCGGAGGCGGCCCGCCACCTCCTCCCTCCAGTGGGGAGCGGCCCCGGGGAGCGGGGCGGCGGGGGTCGAGGTGGGGGGCAAGAGGCTCACGTCTCGAGGAGGGCGAGGAGCTCGGGCCCGACGTGGGTGACGTCGCCGGCGCCGAGGGTGAGGACGATGTCGCCCTCCCGGAGCCGCTCGCGCGCGCGGGCGGCCAGGGCGGCGCGCGGGACGAAGGAGGCGTCCCGGTGGCCGCGGGCGCGCACCGCCTCGGCGAGGGCGGCGCCGGTGACGCCGGGGAGGGGGTCCTCGGAGGCGGCGTAGATGTCGGTGACGAGGAGCACGTCGGCGTCGTCGAAGGCCCGGGTGAAGTCCTGGAAGAGGTCGCGGGTGCGGCTGTAGCGGTGCGGCTGGAAGAGGCACACCACCCGCCGCCCGAAGGCCTCCCGGGCGCCGCGGAGGGTGGCCTCCACCTCGGCGGGGTGGTGGCCGTAGTCGTCGACCACGGTGACGCCGCGCGCCTCGCCCCGCACCGTGAAGCGGCGCTGCACGCCCTCGAAGGAGGAGAGCGCCTCGCGGGCGGCGGAGGTGGGGATCCCCATCTCGTCGGCGATCGCCAGCACGCCGAGCGCGTTCAAGGCGTTGTGGCGCCCGACCATGTGGACCTCGAAGCGCCCGAGCCGCTCGTCGCGCCGGGTGGCCTCGAAGGCCACCCGCGGGCCGAGCACCTCGATGCGGGTGGCGCGGTAGTCGGCCTCGGGAGACTCGCCGTAGGTGACGACGCGCTTGTCGACGCGCGGCAGGATGGAGCGCACCCCGGGGTGGTCGAGGCACAGGACCGCGCACCCGTAGAAGGGCACGCGGTTCGCGAAGTCGACGAAGCCCTGCCGGAGCGCCTCCTCGGTCTTCCAGTGGTCGAGGTGCTCGGGGTCGATGTTGGTCACGAGCACCAGGGTGGGGGTGTAGTGGAGGAAGGAGCCGTCGGACTCGTCCGCCTCGACGACGATCCAGCTTCCCTTGCCGAGCTTGGCGTTCGACCCGAAGGCGTTCACCTTCCCGCCCACCACCGCGGTGGGGTCGAGGCCGGCCCGCGCCATCACGTGGGCCGCCATGGAGGTGGTGGTGGTCTTGCCGTGGGAGCCGGCGATGGCCACCCCCTGCTTCAGCCGCATGAGCTCGGCGAGCATCTCGGCGCGCGGGATCACCGGCACCTTCCTGCGCCGGGCCTCCACCACCTCGGGGTTGTCCCGGCGCACCGCCGAGGAGGTGACCACCACGTCGGCGGTGCCGACGTGGGAGGCCTCGTGCCCGAGTTCGATGCGACCCCCGAGCGAGGCGAGCCGCCGCGTGGTCTCGGAGCCCTTCAGGTCCGACCCCGAGACCTGGTAGCCCAGGTTGAGGAGCAGCTCGGCGATGCCGCTCATGCCGATGCCGCCGATCCCCACGAAGTGGATGCGCGGGCGCCGCGAGCGGAAGAGGGTCACCGGCCGCCTCCGGGGCCCGGCCCGGCCGGCTCCCCCTGCGCCTCGAGGACGTCCGGCCGCACCGCGGCGAGCCGGGAGGGCTCGGGGCGCACCGGGCGGAAGTCGGGGCCGCGCCCTCGGCCGCGCGGCGAGCCCCAGCGGCGCTTCACCATCTCGGTGAGCACCTGGGCGATCTCGCCCGACGCCTGGGGGCTGCCGAGGAGCCCGGCCGCCCGGCCCATGCGCCGGCGCAGGTCGGGGTCGAGGAGGAGGCGGCGCACCTCGGCGGCGAGGAGCTCGCCGGTGAGGTCTCGCTCCTCGATCATCACCGCCGCCCCCGCCTCCACCAGGCTGCGGGCGTTCACCACCTGGTGGTTGTCGGCCGCCGCCGGGAAGGGCACCAGGATCGAGGGCTTCTTGCAGACGGTGAGCTCGGCGAGCGTGGTGGCCCCGGCGCGGCACACCACCAGGTCGGTCTCGGCGTAGGCGGCGCTCATGTCGGTGATGAAGTCGCGCACGTCGGGCTCGAAGTGCACCGCGGCGTAGCCCTTCTCCACGTAGTCGCGGTCGCGGGCGCCGGTCTGGTGGGTCACCCGGATGCGCTCCTTGAGGTCGGCGAGGTGGGGGAGGGCCTCGATGACCCGCATGTTGAGGCTGTGCGCCCCCTGCGAGCCGCCGAAGACGAGGAGCCGCAGCATCTCGTCCGCCTTCTGCACCGGCCGCATGTAGTTCTCGAGGAGCTGGCGGCGGATGGGGTTCCCGAGCGCGTGGACCTTGCGCCTCGGGAAGTGCTGCCCGGCCTCGGGGAAGGCGGTGAACACCTCGTTCACCACGTGCCCGAGGATCCGGTTGGTGAGCCCGGCGACGGCGTTCTGCTCCTGGATGGAGGTGGGGATGCCCATGAGCCGCGCCGCCAGCACCACCGGTCCGGAGGCGTAGCCTCCCACGCCCACCACCACGTCCGGCATCCACCGGCGCAGGATGGCCACCGACTGCAGAAAGGCCCGCGGCAGCCGGGCGAGCCCGGTCAGCACCCCGAAGAACCCCTTCCCCTTCAGGCCGCGCACGTCGATGAGCTCGATGGGGAAGCCGGCCTGCGGGACCACCGTCGCCTCCAGGCCGCGGGCGGTGCCGACGAAGACCACGTCGTTGTCGGGGTGGCGGGTCACCACCTCCTCGGCGAGCGCGATCCCCGGGAAGACGTGTCCCCCGGTCCCGCCGCCGGCGACGAGCAGCCTCACGGGCCGACTCCCGCGGCGCGCGGCGCGCGCAGGAACCCGCCCCGCCCCCCGCCCACCGAGAGCAGGATCCCGGCGGCGGCGAGCAGCGTCATGAGCGAGCTGCCCCCGTAGGAGACGAACGGCAGGGTGAGCCCCTTGGTGGGGACGAGGCCGAAGGCCACCGCCAGGTTGAGGAGCGCCTGGGCCCCGAGGAGCGTGGTGAGCCCGAGGGCCAGGTAGCAGCCGAAGGCGTCGGACGCCTCGAAGGCGCTCCGCATCCCTCGCCACACCAGGAGCCCGAAGAGGAGGAGGAGGAGCGCCGTGCCCACGAGGCCGGTCTCCTCGGAGACCAGGGTGGCGATGAAGTCGGTGTGGGCGGCCGGCAGGTAGAAGAGCTTGCTCTTGCCCTCGCCGAGCCCCTGGCCGGCGAGCCCCCCGTTGCCGATGCCGAGGAGCGACTCGACGAGCTGGTACCCGGCCTTGTCGCGGTGCTGGAAGGGGTCGAGGTAGGCGACGATGCGCTCCATCCGGTAGGGCGTCCCGGCGACGAGCTTCCAGGCCACCGGCGCGGCGAGGAGCACCGCTCCGAGGAGGTAGCCGACCGGCACCCCGGCGGCGAAGAGCATGGCGAAGAGGAGGAGCACGAGGAGGACGGCGGTGCCGAAGTCCCTCTCCCAGAGGACGAGCATCACCAGCAGCCCGGTGACGAGGAGGTGGGGGAGGAAGCCGATGGAGAAGATCCGCATCCGCTCCTTCTTGCGGGCGAGCGATCGGGCCAGGTAGAGGACGAGCGCCACCTTGGCCGCCTCCGAGGGCTGGAACGAGATGACGCCGAGGTCGATCCAGCGCCGCGCCCCGCCCGCCATCCGCCCCACCCCCGGGACCTGCACGAGGAGGAGCGCCCCCAGGACCGCGAGGAGGAGGGGGACCGCGAGGGGCTCGAGGCGGCGGTAGCCGATGCGCACCAGGGCGAGGAGGAGGGCGAGCCCGAGCCCTGCCGCCACCAGCTGGCGCTTCAGGAAATAGAACTGGTCGTGGAGCTTGGCGTCGGCGAGGACGGCGCTCGCCGAGTAGACCATGACGAGGCCGAAGCCGGTGAGGAGGAGGACCGCGGCGAGGAGCCAGGGGTCCGGCGAGGGGAGCGCGGCCTTGGATCGGGAGGGGGGAGGGCTCATGGGCTCTCGAGCTCCGCGACGAGGCGGCGGAAGGCCTCGCCGCGCTCCTCGTAGTTCTTGAACTGGTCGTAGCTCGAGCAGGCGGGGGAGAGCAGCACCACGTCGCCCGGGACGGCGAGATCGCGGGCGCGGGAGACCGCGCGCTTGAGGTCGCCGCAGCCCTCGGTGGGGGCCGCTCCCCCGAGCTCGCGCTCCACCGCCGGCGCGTCCTCGCCGATGGTGAGGAGCGCCTTCACCCGGCCGGGGAAGAGGTCGCGCAGCGGGGCGTAGGGGGCCTTCTTGCCGCGCCCGCCCAGGATGAGCACCACGTTCCCCGCCCCGGCGGGAAAGGCGGAGAGGCCGACCAGGGTGGAGTCGACGTTGGTGGCCTTGGAGTCGTTCACCCACTCCACCTGCCCGCGCTCCGACACGAGCTCGAGGCGGTGGGGGAGGCCGGGGAACTCGTCGAGGGCGCGCTGCACCGCCGGACCGGGCACGCCGAGGAGCCGGGCGCAAGCGAGCGCGGCCATGGCGTTCTCGCGGTTGTGGCGGCCGCGCAGGGCGCGCGAGCGCAGGTGGAAGGCCTCCGGGCCCGCGGACGGGGCCGAGAAGACGAGGTCCCCCTGGTCGCGGACCGAGCGGGGCTCGGGCCGGCCCTCCCCGAAGGTCCACAACTCCCCGCGCGAGGATCCGGCCAGGGCGACGGTGCGGGGGTCGCGGGCGTTGGCGAGCGCCACGTCTCCCGGCTCCTGGTTCATGAAGACACGCGCCTTGGCGGAGGCGTACTCGTCCAGGCTGCGGTACCGGTCGAGGTGGTCCGGGGTCACGTTGAGGAGGGTGGCCACCCGCGGCCGGAGCCTCTCGATCCCCTCCAGCTGGAAGCTGGAGAGCTCCGCCACCACCACGTCCACCGGCTCGCCGGAGAGGGCCAGGTCGGAGAGCGGGGTGCCGAGGTTCCCGCCCACGAAGGCGCGGCGGTCCTCCCGGAACATGGCGCCGCAGAGCGCGGTGGTGGTGCTCTTCCCGTTCGTACCGGTGACCGCGACGAGCGGCAGCTCGGGGAGGCACTGGTAGGCGAGCTCGATCTCGGCGAGCACCGGGATGCCCTCGCGCCGCGCCGACTGGATCTCGGGGAGGGAGAGCGGCACCCCGGGGGAGACCACCAGGAGGTCGGAGGTGACGAAGTCGCGCTCGTCGTGGCCCCCGAGGGCGAAGGCCACCTTCACCCCCTCGAGCGCCCGCAGGGCGGGGCCGAGCTCGGTGGCGGCGCGCCGGTCGGTGGCGGAGACGTGCGCCCCGCGCAGCGCGGCCAGCCGGGCCGCCGAGACCCCGCTCTTGGCGAGGCCGACGACGAGGACCTTCTTCCCGGCGAGGTCGAGCGACATCTTCCCTTCCTAGCGGAGCTTCAGGGACATGAGCGCCACCAGGGCCAGCATGATGGCGATGATCCAGAAGCGCACGATGATCTTGGGCTCGGCCCAGCCCTTGAGCTCGAAGTGGTGGTGGATGGGGGCCATGCGGAAGACGCGGCGCCCGGTGGTCTTGTAGGAGGTGACCTGCACGATGACGCTCACCGTCTCGGCGAGGAAGACGCCGTGCAGGATGGCCGAGGCCACCTCGTTCTTGGTCAGCACCGCCAGCATCCCCAGGCCGCCCCCGAGCGCGAGCGACCCGACGTCGCCCATGAACACCGAGGCGGGGTAGGTGTTGTACCAGAGGAAGGCCACCCCGGCGCCGGCCAGGGCGGCGCAGTAGACGCCGAGCTCCTCGGCGCCGTGCACCGGCGGGATGCCGAGGTAGGCGGCGAGGCTGAAGCCGGCGATGGTGGCCCCGGCCACGTAGGAGAGCACGAGGAAGGTCATCGCCGAGACGATGGTGGGGCCGATGGCGAGCCCGTCGAGGCCGTCGGTGAGGTTCACGGCGTTGGAGGTTCCCACCACCACGAAGAACATGAACGGCAGGTAGACCCAGCCCAAGTCGGGGCGGAAGTAGCGGGTGGGGACGAAGGGCAGGGTGAGGTGGGTGTCGAGGTAGCTGCCCACGGTGAGGAAGGGGAAGCCCCCCTCGATGCGGAAGTTCCAGTCGGTGAGGCAGAGGACGTAGACCCCGCCCACCACCAGCGCCTGGAAGAGGAGCTTGCGCCGGCCGGAGAGCCCCTTCGAGTTCTTCTTCGCGATCTTGAGGTAGTCGTCGCAGAAGCCGATGGCCCCGAAGCCGAGGGTGACGAGCAGGACCGCCCACACCAGCCGGCTGCGCAGGTCGGCGAGGAGCAGCACCGCCGCCGCCAGGCAGAGGAGGATGAGGGCCCCGCCCATCGACGGGGTACCCGACTTCTTGCGGTGGGAGTCGGGGGTGTCCTCGCGAACGTTGGAGGCGCCGTACTGGAGCCGGCGCATGCGCTCGATGAACCAGGGGCCGCCGAGCAGGCCGAGGACGAGCGCGGTGAAGCCGGCCACCACCATCCGGAACGAGGGGTAGCGCAGCACGTTGAAGACCGTGAAGCGCTGCGCGAGCGGGTAGAGGAAGAGGTAGAGCATGTCAGTGGAGGGCCTCGACCAGCCGCTCGAGCCGCATGCCGCGGCTTCCCTTGACGAGGAGGACGTCCCCCTCCCGCAGGCGCCCGCGGACGAAGGCGGCGAGCGCGGCCGGGTCCTCGGTGTGGAAGGCGGCCTCGGGCGGGAGGCCGCTCTCGAGCGCCGCCTGGTGCGCGAGCGCGCTGCGCGGGCCGAAGGTGGCGAGGGCGGCGAGGCCGAGCCGGGCGGCGCCGCGCCCGAGCTCCCGGTGGCTCTCCACCTCGGCCTCCCCGAGCTCGAGCATGTCGCCCAGGGCAGCGAGCGCCCGGCCCCCGCGGGCGAGCTCCGCGAGGGTCGCCAGGGCGGCGGCCATGGAGGCGGGGTTGGCGTTGTAGCAGTCGTCGAGGAGGAGCGCCCCGGAGGCGAGCCGCTCCAGCCGCAGCCGCCGCCCCACCGGGCGCACCGCGGCGAGCCCGCGGGCGATCTCGCGATCGGTCGCCCCGAGCGCCACCGCGGCGGCGGCGGCCGCCGCCGCGTTCACGGCGTTGTGGGCGCCGACGAGGGCGAGGTGGACCTCCACCTCCTTCGTCCCCACCCCGAGCAGGACCGACTGGCCCTCGGCCCCCTGCGGCTCGACCGCCAGCACGGCCACGTCCGCCCCGGCGCCGGCGCCGCCCGAGAAGGTGACGACCTTCCGCCCGCTCTTTCGGGCCTTCGCGAGCATGCGCGGGTCGTCGGCGTTCGCGACCACGATCCCGTCGGGGGGCAGCCCGCGGTAGAGCTCGGCCTTGGCGCTCGCCACCGCCTCCACGCTCCCGAGCCCGTGGAGGTGGGCGGCGCTGGCGTTCGTCACCACCCCCACCCTGGGCTCGGCGATGGCGGCCAGGCGGGCGATCTCGCCGGGGTGGCTCATCCCCATCTCCACCACCGCGGCGGTGTGCTCGGAGGAGAGCCGGAAGAGGGTGAGCGGCACCCCCACCTCGTTGTTGAGGTTCCCCTCGGAGCGGAGCACCGGCCCGCGGGTGGCAAGGATCTCGGCCACCATCTCGCGGGTGGTGGTCTTGCCGTTCGAGCCGGTGACCCCGACCACCGGGACGGCGAAGCGGCGGCGATGGTGGCGGGCCAGGGCGCCGAGCGCGAGGAGGGTGTCCGGGACGGCGAGGAGCGGGAGGGGGCCCGGGCCCGGGGGGAGGGAGTCCTCCGCCACCACCGCGCAGGCGGCGCCGAGCCGCCCGGCGTCCTCGAGGAAGCGGTGGCCGTCGAAGCGCTCCCCGCGGAGCGCCACGAAGGCGTTGCCGCGCTCGAGGGTGCGGGTGTCGGTGGAGATCCCGGCGACGGGCGCGGGCCTCGCGCCGGCGAAGCGGCCGCCGGTGGCGAGGAGGAGCTCCTCGGGGGTGAAGGTCGGCGAGTTCACGCGATGCCGAGGGCCCTGCGGGCCTCCTCCCGGTCGTCGAAGTGGCGCCTCTCCGTCCCCACCACCTGGTAGTCCTCGTGCCCCTTGCCGGCGATGAGGACCGCATCCCCGGGGCGGGCGGCGGCGAGCGCCAGGTCGATGGCGGCCCGGCGATCGGGCACCACCGAGTAGCCGCGCTCGCCGCGGAGGGCCTCCTCGGGGGCGAGGAGCGGGAGCCCGGTCTCGGCCACCCCGGGCAGGATGGCGTCGATAATGGACTGCGGGTCCTCGGTGCGGGGGTTGTCGCTCGTCACCACCACCAGGTCGGCGGCCCGGCCGGCGGCGTTCCCCATGAGCGGGCGCTTGCCGCGATCGCGGTCCCCCCCGCAGCCGAAGACGACGAGGAGGCGGCGCGGCTGCAAGGCCGCGAGCGCCCGGCAGGCGGCGGCGAGCGAGTCGGGGGTGTGGGCGTAGTCGACGAAGGCGGAGACGCCCCTCGCCTCGATCCGCTCGAGCCGCCCGGGAGCGCCCGGCGAGGCGGAGAGGCCGCGCGAGACGGCGGCCGGGTCGATGCCGCAGGCGAGGGCGAGGCCGGCGGCGCACTGGAGGTTGTCGAGGTTGTGGGCGCCGACGAGCGGGGAGGCGAACGCCACCTCGCCCCGCGGGGTGGCGAGGGCGGCCTCGATCCCCTTCAAGCCCAGGCGAAGGCGACGCGGGAAGATCTCGCCGCCCGGCACGCCGAAGCGCCAGGGGGAGAGGCCGGCCTGGGAGAGCTCCGCGGCGAGCCGCGCCCCGCTCGGGTCGGCGCCGTTCACCACCGCCCTTCCGCCGGGAGCGAGGTGCTCGGTGAAGAGCCGGCGCTTCGCCTGGAAGTAGTCCTCCTCCCCGGCGTGGTAGTCGAGGTGATCGCGCCCGAGGTTGGTGAAGCCGGCGGCCCGGAAGGAGAGCCCCGCCACCCGATCCTGGTCGAGGGCGTGGGAGGACACCTCCATCACCGCGAGCCGCGCCCCGGCGTCCACCATCTCTGCGAGGAGCGCCTGGATCTCGGCGGCGTCCGGGGTGGTGTGCGAGGCGGGGCGGGAGCGCCCCGGCACCCGCCAGGTGACGGTGCCGATGACGCCCACCGGCCACCCGGCGGCCTCGGCGCAGGCCTCCACGAGGTAGGTCACCGTGGTCTTGCCCTTCGTGCCCGTCACCGCGCACAGGGGGAGCCTCTCGCCCGGCCGGCCGCGGAGGTTCGCGGCGGCGAGCGCGAGGGCGCGGCGGGGATTCGAGGAGAGGAGGAGGAGGGCCGGGGCGCACACGACCGGGCGCTCGGCGACGACGGCGACGGCTCCCTTCCGGACAGCCTCCTCCGCGAAGTCGTGCCCGTCGGCGCGGGTCCCGCGCACGGCGACGAAGAGCGAGCCCGGGAAGACCGCCCGGGAGTCGCTCGTCACCGAGCGGACGTCGGGGTCGGCCCCGAGATCACCCGAGGCGCCGCATCCCGCGATGACCGAGGAGAGCCGCATCTCCGACCCGCACCCACCTGCCCTATGCAATCTCCGTGTCCCGGACCTTTCCTTCGGCGATCCGGACCGTTGCGCCGGGGCGTGTCGCCGTCGACACGCGAGCCGCATCCTAGCCCGGACGCGATATCCGAGCAGGGTTTTGGTCCTCGCGGGCGAGCGCCCCGGCGTGAGCC
>DATJZG010000127.1:0-39317 GCA_035499295.1 Anaeromyxobacteraceae bacterium | reverse complement strand
GATGGGGCATCGCCTGGTACCAGGGGCGCCTGCCGACGGTCCGGCGCGGCGTCATGGCCGCGCACGCCGACGAGGCCATCGTCCGCGCCGCGCGCCACGCCCGCTCGCACCTCGTCCTCGCCCACGTGCGCGACGCCAGCGTCGGCCGGGTGGCGATCGAGAACACTCACCCGTTCGTGGCGGGCTCCTGGGCGTTCGCGCACAACGGCACCGTGGCCCGCTACAAGAAGTCGCGGAGCGTCCGGAAGGCGCTGGAGTGCGAGATCGGGCCGCGCCTGCGCGGGCGCATCCAGGGGGAGACGGACAGCGAGAGGTGCTTTCTCATCTTCCTCACCCGCCTGGGAGCTCGCTCCCGGGCGCATCCGCCCGGCCTCGAGGCCGTGCGCGACGCGCTCGCCGACCTGGTAGAGGTGGTCACCGGGATCTCGGATCGGGGTGAGCTCCGCTCCACCCTCAACTTCCTCGTCTCGGACGGGCGGCTTCTCGCCGCCTGCCGGCACCTGAAGCCGCTCCACGTCGCTCCGCACGCGCGCGATGGTCACGTCCTCGCGCTCGCGAGCGAGCCCATCGGACGCGACGGCTGGGAGGAGGTGCCCGAGGACGGCTTCGTCGGCGTCGATCGGGCGCTGCGGATGTTGCGAGGCCCGCTCTTCGCGGGCCGGGGCGCGCACGCTCCGAGCCGCACCTCCGACGCCTCCGCCTCCTGGGCCCCACCCCGCGCCCGGCGCCGTTAGGTCTTGCGCCGCCCCTTCCCACGCGCGGAGGGACGCGCCGGGCGGCGGGCCCCTCGCACCCGGAGCGTCGGCCTGCCGAGGGCGCGGGCCAGCGCGGCGTGGCGGGCGCCCGTCCCGACGATCCGCAGGTGGCGCACCGAGGGCCTTCTCGGGTCGTGTGCGAGCTCGATCTCCAGCCGCTCGGCGGGGAGCGCGCCCGGGACCCGGTCGGCCCACTCGACCACGAGGGCCCCGTCCCCGCCGGGCAGGTCGGTGAATCCGGTGGCGTAGAGCTCGTCGAAGTCCCCGACGCGGTAGAGGTCGGCGTGGTGCAGGGGCAGGCGACCCCGGTAGGTGGCGACGATGGCGAAAGACGGGCTCGCGACGTCCCTGCTGGCGACGCCCGCTCCCTCGCAGATCCCCCGGGCGAGATGGGTCTTCCCGGCGCCCAGATCTCCGACCAGGGCCACCACGTCGCCGGGCGCGAGGAGGCGCCCGAGCCTCTTTCCGAGGGAGGTGGTCTGGCGCGCCGAGCGGCTGAGGCGCCGCAGGGCGAGGCGCGCCCCCTCGTCCATCACCATCAGCGACCCCACTCGACCCAGACGGCCCCGAGGGCCTCGGCGACGTCTCCGGCGGCGAGCCCCCGCTGCCCGAGGCGACGGGCAGCGAGGTCGCCGGCCCGGCCGTGCACCCAGGCCGCGGCACGGGCCGCGTCGCGGATGGGAAGGTGGCTTCCCAGGAGGGCACCGGCGAGGCCGGCGAGGACGTCGCCGGTTCCGCCAGTGGCCATGCCGGGGTTCCCGGTCAGGATCACGGCCGGGACGCTGTCCGGATCGGCCACCACGGTGCGCGCCCCCTTCAGGATGACGACCGCCCCCCACTCGCGCGACTTCCGCTGGGCGACCTCGAGCCGGTCCGCCTGGACCTCCTCGACGCTGGTGCCGAGCAGGCGGGCCATCTCGCCGGGGTGCGGCGTCATGACCACCGGCGCCCAGCGCGCCACCGAGGCGACGAGGCCCGGATGCTCGGCGAAGGCGTTCAGCGCGTCGGCGTCGAGGACCGCCGGGAGCTGCGCCCGCTCCAGCAAGTCGCGGATGAGGGGACCGGTCTCCGGCCCCCGCGGGATGCCCGGGCCAATGACGATCGAGTCCGCGTCCTTCGCGGCCGCCACGAGTTCGGCGAGGTCGGAGCGCCCGAGCGGTCCCTGTCCGGGAAGCGGGTGGTTCATCGCCTCCGGCACGCCCACGAGCGCGAAGGGCATCACCTCCGGCCGGGCGGCCAGGGTGACGAGCCCCGCCCCCCCGCGGAGCGCGCCCCGGAGCGCCAAGTGCGCAGCCCCCGTCTTCCCGGGCGAGCCGGCCACCACCAGCACCCGGCCGGCGTCTCCCTTATGGGCCTCGAGGCCCCGGACGGGCACGAGCGTGCGGGCCTCGGCCTCGGTGAGCACCTCCGCCGTCACCGGGACCCGCGCCGCCGCGGCGGCGGGCATGCCGATGTCGGCGACGCTGACCTCGCCGGCGTACTCGGCACCGGGGTAGACGACGAGCCCCTTCTTCTGGAAGGCGAGCGCGACGGTCCGGTCGGCCCGCACCGCCCTCTCCATCGGATGCCCGGTGTCGGCCGAAAGGCCGGAGGGGATGTCGACCGAGAGGACGCGGGCGCCCCGCTCCCGCAGCTCCTGCATGCGGGCGATGGCGGCCGCGTAGACTCCCTCGGGGGGTCGCGAGAGCCCGACGCCGAAGACGGCGTCGACCACCACGTCCCCAGGCTCGGCCCCCATGGCCGAAACGGCGGTGGCGTCGGCGATGGGGACGTCGACCTCGTTCGCCTCCTGGCGCATCACCCGGGCCACCGGGCTCATCCCCTCGGACGGCGCGAGGGCCACCACCCGCACGTCGCGCCCGGCGCTGCGAAGGATGCGGGCGAGCGCGAAGCCGTCCCCCCCGTTGTTCCCGGCGCCGCAGACCACGAGCACCCGCCCGTTGGGCGCCATCATCGACATGGCCGCGTCCGCGGTGACTCGCCCCGCCCGGATCATGAGGGCGAGCGCGGGCACCCCGAGCTCCTGGGTGGCGATCCGGTCGATTTCCCGCATCTCGTTCGAGCCGACGATCCTCATGGCGCTCCTTCTCCCTCCAGGACGACGGCGGCAGCGGCCACCCCCCCGTCGTGTGTCATCGTCAGGTGCACCCTCGACACGCCGCGCTCCCGGGCTGCGCGCTCGGCGGCCCCGGCCAGTCGGGCCCAGGGCGCTCCGCCCTCGCGCACCACCTCGATGTCGGTGAAGCGGATCCCCGGCGGGGCCCCGAGCGCCTTCATCACCGCCTCCTTGGCCGCGAAGCGTGCCGCGTATCCGCTCGCCCGGTCCCGCCGCGCCTCGCAGGTGGCCTGCTCGCCGGGGGTGAAGCAGCGGTCGAGGAACCGGCGGCCGCGGTCCCCGGGCGCGCCCTCGGCCAGGATCCGGCCGATGCGGGCCACCTCCACCACGTCCAGGCCGAGTCCGAGGATCACCTCACCCTCCGCGCCCCGGTGTCGGGCCCGGGCCTCACGCCCGGCGCGCCTCGGCCGCCTGGGCGAGCAGGACCTTCATCTCGCGCACCGCCCGCTCCATCCCCACCAGCACCGCGTGGCCGACGATGGAATGCCCGATGTTGAACTCCTCGATCTCCGGGATGGCGGCCACCGGGAGCACGTTCTGGTAGTGGAGGCCGTGGCCGGCGGCCACCTGCAGCCCGAGCTTGGCGGCGGCCTTGGCGGCGTCGACGATGCGTGCGAGCTCGCGCCGCCGGTCCGCCGGGAGCCGCGCGTCGCAGTAGCGGCCGGTGTGGATCTCCACCACCTGCGCCTCGATGCGGTGCGAGGCCTTCACCTGGTCCAGGTCCGGGTCGATGAAGAGGGAGACGAGGATGTCGGCGTCGCGCAGCGTCTTCACCACCTTGGCGAGCGGGTCCCGGCCGCGCACCACGTCGAGCCCGCCCTCGGTGGTGAGCTCCTCGCGCCGCTCCGGAACGAGCGTGACCTCGTCGGGACGGATCTCGTAGGCGATTTTCACCATCTCCTGGGTGGCGGCCATCTCCAGGTTGAGCCGGGTGGTGACCGTCTTGCGCATCACCTGCAGGTCCCGGTCCTGGATGTGGCGGCGGTCCTCGCGCAGGTGGATGGTGATCTGGTCGGCGCCGCCCAGCTCGGCGAGCAGGGCAGCGGCCACCGGGTCCGGGTAGGCGGCGCGCCGAGCCTGGCGCAGCGTGGCGACGTGATCGACGTTGACTCCGAGGCGCGCGGGGGACATGGGCCGAATGGTACCTCAGAACCCCGGCGGCTTCCCGTTCCGGACGGGGCAGCCTCAGCCGAGCGAGCGACGCAGCTCCTCGGCGATGAGCTCGGCGTGCCCGCGGATCGCGCCGGCGTCCGCGCCCTCCACCAGCACCCGCACCTTGTTCTCGGTTCCGGAGAAGCGCACCAGCACGCGCCCGCCGGAGCCGAGAGAGCGCTGCGCCTCGGCGATGGCGCGCTGCACGCCGGCGAGGCCCTCCAGCGGGCGCTTCTCCCGCACCGCCACGTTGATCTGGGTTTGCGGGACCGGCTCGAAGCAGCTCGCCAGCCCCGAAAGCGGCTCGCCGGTGCGCCTCATCACCGCGAGCAGGTTCAGGGCCGCGCAAACCCCGTCCCCGGTGGTGACGTGATCGAGGAACACCAGATGGCCGGACTGCTCCCCGCCGAAGTTGTAGCCGCCGCGCCGCATCTCCTCCACCACGTAGCGGTCGCCCACCTGGGTGCGCAGGACCGCGCCCCCGAGGTCCGCCACCGCCCGCTCCAGGCCGACGTTCGACATCACCGTGGCGACCACCGTCTCCTTGCGCAGCGCGCCGCGGCGCAAGAAGTCGCGGGCCATGACGGCCATGATGGCGTCGCCGTCCACCACCTTGCCCTTCTCGTCGGCGACGATGACGCGGTCGGCGTCCCCATCGAGGGCGATGCCCAGGTCGGCGCGGTGCTGGCGCACCGCCGCGGCCATCCCCTCGGGGTGCACCGCCCCGCACTGGTGGTTGATGTTGCGCCCGTCGGGGTCGACGTGGAGTGCCACCACCCGGGCGCCGAGCTCCTCGAAGACGGCCGGGGCCACGTGGTAGGCGGCACCGTTGGCACAGTCCACCACCACCGTCAGGCCGTCGAGGGTGAGGTCGCGGGGGAAGAGCGACTTCAGGAAGACGACGTAGCGCCCGATGGCGTCGTCGATGCGTTTTGCCTTGCCGATGAGCTCGGCGGTGGGCCGAAGTTCGTCGAACCCGTTCGCCGCCTTCTCCCCTGGCTCGGCGAGCACGAGCCGCTCGATCTCGAGCTCGGTCTCGTCGGGGAGCTTGAAGCCGGTGCGGTCGAAGAACTTGATGCCGTTGTCCTGGTAGGGATTGTGACTGGCGCTGATGACCACCCCGGCGTCGGCCCGCATGGACTGGGTCACGAAGGCGATCCCGGGCGTCGGCAGCGGGCCGCAGAGCAGGACGTCCACGCCCATGGAGCAGATCCCGGAGGCGATGGCGGTCTCGAGCATGTACCCGGAGAGCCGGGTGTCCTTGCCGATGACGATGCGGTGCCGGTGCGACCCGGAACGCACCTTCCAGGCGAGCGCGCGCCCGAGCCGCAGGGCCATCTCGGCCGTCATGGGGTGGACGTTCGCGACGCCCCGCACCCCATCGGTCCCGAAGAGCCTGCGCTGCTCGCCGGCGGCGGCCGCCTCCTCGCACTGCGTCGCCATTCCGTCGCCTCCCCGTTCCTTCGGATCCGAGTCTAGCTCGCCGGCCTGCCGCCGCCAGCTTGTCGCAGCGCCGCGGCCAGCCGAGCCGCCTGCCGCGCCGCCGCGACGTCGTGAACCCGGACGAAGGCGGTCCCGGAGAGGACGGCGGCGGTGACCGCGGCGAGCGTGGCCGGCAGCCGCTCTCCCACCGACGCCCCGCTGGCGGCGGCGAGGAAGCTCTTGCGCGAGGGGCCGACGAGCAGGGGGCGCCCGAGCGAGTGGAGGTCGCCGAGCCGCGCCAGCAGCTCCAGGCTCTGCTCGGCGGTCTTTGCGAACCCGAGCCCGGGGTCGAGCACGATCCGCTCCTTCGCCACCCCGAGGCGGACCGCGGCCACGAGCGCGCTCGCAAGTTCGGCGCGCACCTCCGGCACCACGTCCCGATAGGCGGCCCGCGTCTGCATGTCCCGGGGGCTTCCCCGCATGTGCATGAGGACCACCGGCACCCCGCTCTCCGCTACCAGCCGCGCCAGGGAGGGGTCGGCGAGGCCGCGCACGTCGTTCACCATGGCCGCCCCCGCGGAGATCGCCGCCCTTGCCACCTCCGCCTTGGAGGTGTCGATGGACACCGGGAGGGGAAAGGAGAGGGCGCGGAGCCGCTCCAGGACCGGCATGACCCGCTCCAGCTCCTCCGAGGCGTCGACGGGCGCGGCGCCCGGGCGGGTGGACTCCCCGCCGACGTCGAGGAGATCCGCGCCCTCGGAGGCGATCCGCAGCGCGTGGCGCACCGCCTCCTCCGGGTCGAGGTACCTTCCCCCGTCGGAGAAGGAGTCGGGGGTGACGTTCAGCACCCCCATCACGTAGGGGCCCGGGGGCCCGAACGTGCGACGGCCGATGCGAATGGGCTCCCAGGGCACAGCCGCCCGCAGACCTCGGCTCAGGCCTTCCCTGGCTCGGCCTTGGGGAGGCCGCCGAGGGCGTCGAGGAGGCCGGGCTTCTTCACCTTGTCCTTCTCGCCCCGCTCCGGGGGAGGTGGGGGAGCCTTGGGGGGCGGCGGGCGGGTGATGTTCCCGCCGGCCATGATGACGTCCACGTCGGCGAGGTCGAGCGTCTCGTACTCGAGGAGCGCGTCGGCGATCTTGTCGAGCTCCTTGCGATGCTCGTTCAGGATCTTGGTGGCGCGCTCGTACTGCTCGGTGACGATGCGCCTCACCTCGGCGTCGATTTCGCGCGCGGTCTGCTCGGAGTAGGTCTGGGTGGAAGCCATGTCCCGCCCCAGGAACACCTCGCCCTCCTTCTTGCCGAAGGCGAGCGGGCCCATGCGGTCGCTCATGCCCCACTCGCACACCATGGCCCGGGCCATGTTGGTGGCCTGCTCGATGTCGTTCCCGGCGCCGGTGGTCTTCTGGCCGAAGACGATCTCCTCCGCCACCCGCCCTCCCATGAGGATGGCGATCTGGTTGGTGGCGAACTCCTGGTTGATGTTGAGGCGATCCTCCTCCGGGAGCTGCTGGGTGAGCCCGAGGGCCCGCCCGCGCGGGATGATGGTCACCTTGTGGAGCGGATCGGCGTTGGGAAGGATCTTCGCCACCAGCGCGTGCCCGGCCTCGTGGACCGCGGTGGTGCGCTTCTCTTTCTCGCTGATGATCATGGAGCGGCGCTCGGTGCCCATGAGCACCTTGTCCTTCGCGAACTCGAAGTCGTTGCCCTCCACCTTCTCCTTGCCCTTGCGGGCCGCGTAGAGGGCCGCCTCGTTCACCAGGTTCTCCAGGTCGGCCCCGGAGAAGCCCGGCGTCCCGCGCGCCACCTTGGTCAGGTCCACCGCGCCGTCGAGGGGAACCTTGCGCGTGTGCACCTTGAGGATCCCCATCCGCCCGTTCAGGTCGGGCCGGGGCACGACGATGCGGCGGTCGAATCGGCCCGGGCGCAACAGCGCCGGGTCGAGGACGTCGGGCCGGTTGGTGGCGGCGATGAGGATGACCCCCTCGTTGGACTCGAAGCCGTCCATCTCCACGAGCAACTGGTTCAAGGTCTGCTCGCGCTCGTCGTGGCCTCCGCCCAGGCCGGCGCCGCGGTGGCGGCCGACGGCATCGATCTCGTCGATGAAGATGATGCAGGGGGCGTTCTTCTTGCCCTGCTCGAAGAGGTCCCGCACCCGACTCGCGCCCACGCCCACGAACATCTCCACGAAGTCGGAGCCGGAGATGGAGAAGAAAGGCGCGCCCGCCTCGCCGGCGACGGCGCGGGCGAGGAGCGTCTTCCCGGTTCCCGGAGGCCCCATGAGCAGGACGCCCTTGGGGATGCGGCCGCCGAGCTTGGTGAACCGCTTCGGGTCCTTGAGAAACGAGATGATCTCCTCGAGCTCGTCCTTCGACTCGTCGATCCCGGCGACGTCGGCGAAGGTCACCTTGTTGTGGTGCTCGGTCATGAGCTTGGCCTTCGACTTGCCGAAGCTCATCGCCTTGCCCCCACCCGCCTGCAGCTGGCGCATGAAGAAGAAGAAGAGGAGGAAGAGGAAGACGAGCGGCAGGTACTGCACGAGCACCGTCACCCAGAAAGAGTTCTGGTCGGGCCTCTCGTAGAGGACCTTCACGCCCTTCTTCTGCAGACGCTCGAAGACCGCCCCGGAGGCGTCGCTCGGCCCGACGGTGTGGAACTCGGTCCCGTCGCGCAGGTGCCCCTGGTAGTTCGTGTCCTTCACCGTCACGTCCCGAACGTCGCCGGCCTCCACCTTGCCGACGAAGTCGGAGAAGGCGAACTCCTTCTGCTCGTGGCCGTGCTGCGCGAAGAACTGGTAGAAGGCCACGAACATCAGGATGAGGACGACCCAGAGCAGGACGGTCTTGTAGGACTGGCGCAAGGCTTTGATCCTCTTGTCCCAGGGGGAGCGGAGGCCGCCCCCCTCAGCGCCACAATATAACAACGAGCGACGCGCCTGCAGTCCGGATTTTGCCTTTCACCGCGGAAGGAGCCGAACCGCCACCCCAGCCCCTTCGGCCCGAGCGCCGAGCGCGGGGATGGCGAGGACCTCGCCCGATCGGTCCGCCACCACGAGGAGCCGGTCGCGATCCTCCCGCAGAACCTTGCGGTCGATGAGCCAGGCCTTGAGCTTCTTCGAGCCCGCCCCGCCCGCGGGGCGGAAGCGGTCCCCCGGCAGGCGCCGCCGCAGGGAGAGCGGCCAGGAGACCGTCGTCCCCTCGAGCGCCTCCACCTCGAGCGACCCGCCCCCGGGGAGGGAGTAGGCCCCCGGGCCGGGCAGGCTCATCGGCTCGACCGGAGGGGGAGAGGCCGGCGCGCGCCGCACCACGAGCACCCCGTAAGCGCAGTGGGCCTCGAAACCGCGGGGGAGCGTAGCCTTGCCGGGCCCGCGCCTCGGGAGGAGCCGCAGGACCGCCTCCACGTGAACGGCCTCGAGCCCCCGGCTCGTGCCGGCGGCCGCCCGCCACAGCCGGCGCACCGCGCGCCGGCGCACCGCCACCCCCTCCGCGAGGAGCGGCCCGACCTCGGCGCTCGCGCCCTGCGAGAGCGGGCGCGCGCGGGCGCGGAGGGCGCGGTCGTCGGCGCGCAGAAGGTCTGCGGCCCGGGCGAGCGCGCGCTCGGCCTGCGGGGCGAGCGCCCGGAGCACCGGCATCACCTCGGCGCGCACCCGGTTCCTCAGGTAGCGCGGGGTGGCGTTCGTGGGGTCTTCCAGGTACCCGAGCCCGCGCGCCCCCAGGTAGGCGAGCACCTCGGCGCGGGATCGATCGATGAGCGGCCTCACCACCGCACCCCTTCGCGGCGGGATGGCGCTGAGCCCGCGCGCCCCGGCACCGCGCAGCAGGCGGAGCAGCACCGTCTCCGCCTGGTCGCTCCGGGTGTGGCCGGTCGCGATGCGGGTGGCGCCCGAGCGCGAAGCCTCGGCCCGCAGGGTGCGGTAGCGGGCGAGCCTCGCCGAGCCCTGCACGTTGCCGCCCGGCACCACGACCGTCCTTCGCTCGAACGGAACGTGAAGCCGATCGCAGAGGGCCTCGCAGGCATTTGCGTCGGCGGCGCTCCCGGCGCGCAGCTGGTGATCCACGTGCACCGCCCGCACCTCGGCGATCTCCTTCGCTCCCGCGAGCTCGGCCATGGCCGCGAGCAGCGCGGTCGAGTCGGGGCCGCCCGAGAGCGCCACGAGCACCCGGTCCCCGGAGGCGAGGAGCCCGCGGCGCCGGGCGGTGGCGAGGACGGCTCGCGCGAAGAGGGAGAGGTCGTTCCGGCGCATGGGATTCGAGGAGGGGATTAGAAAAGGTTGCCAAACGTTACCCGACCGATGATGTTCCCACGCGGATGGAGTCGACCCCAGGCGGGATACTCCCTTCGGGGCAAATCCATTCAGGAGTTGACCGGAGCGGTCCGCGATAGGATGGTGTAGTCGTTGGGTCCAGGGGTCCCCCCCCTCCCCCTCTGGGCCCACAGGGGGGCCGGCATCGCTGCCGGCTCTCCTTTTTTCTTTCGCCCCCCACTGTGAGTGCGGGGGCCTGGATGGCGCCGGCGTGTTTCTTGACCGGGTTTTCCCCGGGGCGTATGACAGTAAGCGCCCATCTCAATCGAACCGGAGATCCGATGGCTGGCACTGACAAGCGCAAACAATCCCTGTACTTCCCGGAGGACATGCTGAACGAGATCCAGGCGGAGGCGAACCGCCAGGACCGTTCGCTCTCCTGGATCGTGCAGCAGGCCTGGAAGATCGCCCGCTCGGAGATCATGCGGTTCCCGTCGGTGAACGACGTCCTCTCCGGGGTGGCCCGCGAAGACGAGCGCGAGGAGCGCGAGCGCACCAGCTAGGGAGGGCCGCTCCGCCTCCGCCGCAGCCCGACCGGTCTCTTTCGGCGCGCCGAAGCACACGCTTGGCGCGCCGGCGTGTTTTTTGACTCGCCTCTTTGCGAAAGGTACGAGAGAGGCATGCCCAAGCCTCCTCCATCCGACAAAGGCGCAGGCGAACCCACCGATCCGACCCTGGAGACGGGCTTCGAGGAGGTCTCCCCCGACGACGCAGCGCGCCAGGACGCGCAGTGGTCGGAGGCGAGCGACACGGTGACGAAGCCCCTCGGGGAGCGGGAGCTCTCGGGCGGCGACGCGGACGACGAGCTGCCGCCACCCTCCCGGCCACCCCGGCGCGTGTCGCGCGCCGTTCAGCTCGGCGCCATCGCCGCCGCCGTCGTCGCCGTGGCGGTGACCGCGCTCGTCTACCGCGCTCACCACCGCCACGAGGTGCTGGAGAAGGGGCTGGCCCGGGCGCGAGAGCTCATCCGCCTCGACACCCGCGCCGGCTACCTCGCCGCCGCCCAGGTGCTCGAGCCGCTCGTTCCCATCGACACCCTGGAGGCCGGCTCGCTACGCGCCTTCGCCCTCGCCATGCTGGCGACCGACTACCGCGAGGAGCAAGCAGGCCAGGCAGCCGAGGTCCTGCTCGTCGAGCCGGAGCGCGCCACCGAGGTCCCGCCGGCCGCCAACGTGGCCCGCGCCGTCCTGGCCATGGGCCGGCGCGAGGCCGGCACCGCCGCCACCTACGCCGCCCGGCAGGGCGGCGGCCCGTGGGCGGCGGTGGTGCAGGGACGGCTGGCCTTGCTTGCCGGCAATCCCAACGGCGCCCTGGAGCCGCTCGGCGAGGCGCTCGCCGTCGACCCGAAGCTCCCGGCGGCGCTCGCGGTGCAGGGCGACGCCTTCCGCCGAACCCAGAACTACGAGGCGGCCCGGCAGGCCTACCTCCAGGCGCTCGAGGGCTCGCCCTCTCATCCGCGCGCCACCTACGGCCTCGCCAAGCTCGCCCTCTCCGGAAAGGCGAAACCCGACGAGGCCATTCCGCCGCTGCGGCGCCTGCTCGCCGACCGCGACGGAACCGCTTCGAACGAGCGCGCGCGCGCTGCGCTCTACCTCGCCGCCCTCCTCGGGCGCGCCGGGGACCGCGCCGGGGCCCAGCGGGCCATGGAGGCCTCCGATCTCGCCGGGCCCGACCGGGCCTGGCTCGAGAAGGCGGTGGCGGAGGAGGAACTGTCGCGCACCGGCTTCCGCACCGTGGACGGTGCGCCGGCGGCCCTCCTGAGCGCCAGCGACGACGACCCCTACGAGCCTCCGCCCCCACCGCCGCCCGAGCCGCCCAAGCCGCCTGCGAAGAAGGCGGTGGCGAAGAAGGCGACGAAGGCGAAGCCAGCGGCGAAGAAGACCCCTGCGAAGTCGACGAAGGCGAAGAAGTCCTCCTCGAAGCAGAAGGCGGCGAAGAAGAAGCCCCCCGCGAACTAGAAGCAGAGAGCGCGCCCCCGGCCGCGAGGAGCCGGATGCCCGCTGATCGCGCAGGGCGCTGCCCGCTCTGCGCGCAAGCCCTTTCCGCTACTGCCCGATTCCTGAGCATCTCCGCTGCTCGCGAAGGCGGCACGGGGGGTGCACAAGGAGCGCGCACCCCCAACCGCTCCCGGAGGACCGCACTTGACCCCTATCAATTCGGGCGACACCGCGTTCGTGCTCATCAGCGCGGGCATGGTGATGTTCATGACGCCTGGACTCGCCTTCTTCTACGGAGGCCTCGTTCGCGCCAAGAACGTGGTCCACACGATGATCCTCTCCATCGTCTGCATGGCGATCGTGGGCGTCCTGTGGGCGGTCGTCGGCTACAGCCTCTCCTTCTCGCCGGGAACCGTCGACTGGTTCGTGGGCGGCGCCCACTGGTTCAACCTGAAGGGCGTCGGTGCCGAGGTCTACAAGGACCTCGCGCCCACCATCCCGCACGCGGCCTTCATGCTCTTCCAGGGCATGTTCGCGGTCATCACCCCGGCGCTCATCTCCGGCGCGCTGGTCGAGCGCATCCGGGTCAAGGCCTTCCTCCTCTTCGTCCTCCTCTGGAGCCTCGTCGTCTACGCGCCCGTGGCCCACTGGGTCTGGTCGCCGGGAGGCTGGCTCCACAAGAAGGGAGTGCTCGACTTCGCCGGCGGCACCGTGGTCCACATCAACGCCGCCGCCGCCGCGCTCGTCGGGGCCCTCGTCCTCGGCAAGCGGCGCGGGCTCCGCACGCCGAGCGTGCTCCCCCACAACGTGCCCTTCGTCGTCCTCGGAGCCGGGATGCTGTGGTTCGGCTGGCTCGGCTTCAACGGCGGCTCGGCGCTGGCCGCGAACGGCGTCGCCGCCTACGCCTTCTCGAACACGTTCTTCGCGCCCGCGGCGGCCGCGGCGGCGTGGGGCCTGCTCGAGCTCTTCCTCTTCCACGGCAAGATGTCGGGCGTGGGGCTCGCGTCGGGCGCGGTGGCCGGGCTCGTCGCCATCACTCCCGCCGCCGGGTTTGTCACTCCCGCCTCGTCGCTCGTCATCGGCGCGCTCGCCGGCATCGCCTCCCTGCTCGCCGTTCGCTACCGTCCGCGGCTCGGCGTCGACGACTCGCTCGACGTCTTCGCCGTCCACGGCGTCGCCGCCACGCTCGGCGCCCTGCTCACCGGGGTCTTCGCCAGCAAGCTCGTCAACCCGGACGGCGCCGACGGCAGCCTCGGCCTGCTCGGCTGGCAGGCGGTCGGGGTGGTGGCGAGCATGGCCTGGTCGGGCGCTTGGTCGTTCGTGCTCTACAAGGCCGTGAACCTCGTCTTCCCGCTGCGCGCCGACGAGCAGGACGAGTGGTCGGGCATGGATTCCTCCGAGTCGGGAGAGCGAGCGTACATCAACGCGGACATGGAGACCGGCGCGGGAACCGTGGCCTAGCCGGCGCGGCGGCGCCGGTCCCCTGGCGGCCTCGGGCCGCGTGCCCGCGCAGAGGGCAAGGCAGTGCCCGCACCCTGCGCAAGTGCCCGCGGCCGCCGGGCACACCCGCTCGGGTTTTCCGGAGTACCCGCTCCCCGCCGCCCTCGGCACGCAGAGTGCAGTGCCTCGGGGCGCTACCTGAACTGACCCACAAGAAAGGGGATTGAAGTGCACAAGCTCTTCCTGTTCTCGCTCCTCGGGCTCCTCGGGCCGCTCGCCGCGGCTGGCGAGGAGCCGGCGGCACCGCCACCCGCTCCGGTGGCGGCGGCCGCCACCACGGCGCCGAAGTGGTACGAGGCCGTCGAGGTCCACGGCTACGTCGACGGCTACTACGGCCTGCGCTTCGGGGCTCCGCAGAACGCGCTCAACGAGCTCCGGGCGTTCGACCAGCCAAACGGGTTCGTGCTGAACCTCGCCAAGGCGACGGTGCTCATGAACCCGACGGCCACCGTCCCGGTCGGCTTCCGCATCGACCTCGGCTTCGGCAACACCATGAACGCCATCGCCGCCGCCAGCCCCTACTTGGGCCCGAGCTACGGCGCGAACGGAAACGCCGAGGAGGCCTTCAAGTTCGTGGAGCAGGCGTTCGGGACGCTCAAGCTCGGCGACGTCACCGTCGACCTGGGCCGGTTCGTCACCAGCGCCGGCGCCGAGGTGATCGAGGCGAAGGACAACTGGAACTACTCGCGGTCGCTGCTCTTCACTTGGGCCATCCCCTTCACGCACACCGGCCTGCGCGTCGGGTACGCGGTCCCGGGAATCGAGGGCCTGACCCTTCAGGCCGGTCTCGTCAACGGCTGGGACGTGACAGTGACGAACAGCCCCTTCAAGACCCTCAACCTGGCTGCCATCTGGAACGGGCCGGACTCCACCATCCTCTCGCTCGTCTACTATGGTGGCCCGAACCCGTCCCTGGTGACGGGCGCGGTGGCCCCCTATCCGAGCCCGACATACGGCCCGAGCGGCAACGCCTACGGCGGGTGGCAGAACCTGCTCGACCTCGTGGTCCAGCGCGCGTTCGGCGACCTCACCGTCAACGTGAACGGCGATCTCGGCATCCTCGCCGGGGTGGGCCGGTGGGAGGGCTTCTCCCTCATGGCCCGCTACTCGGCGCTCGGGGACAAGCTTCGCATCGCCGCGCGCTACGAGTACTTCTGGGACCTCCAGGGCGTTCGGCTCGGCGTGAACGGCGGGCAGTACACCGAGGGTACGGTGACGCTCGGAGTGCCGGTCTCCTCCAACGCCGAGGTGCGGCTCGAGTACCGCATCGACCACGCCAACAAGCCCATCTTCTACGCCGGCGGCAACAACGACAACACCCTCGAAGCCGCGCTCATGGCCTGGTTCTAGGTCGGGGGGTCGCGGGGGTGGCACCGGGGTGGCGGGCCCCGGTCCACTCCCGCCTCTCTTTCCTCCCCTCCCCTCGCGCTCGGCATCCGCAGGGCCGTCCCGCGCTCGTTCCCGCGCCCCTCGACCCCTCGACGCTCGCAGCTGCGACGGTCGAGGCCGGCCTCCGCGGGCCCGCCTAGATCCCCCCGCCCGCTGCGGCCGAATCGTCTAGATGGAGAGCTGCCCCAGCACGGTGTCGAAGACCAGGAACTCGACGCGGTCGCGATCCGCCTCGGCGAGCCGGGTGAAGGCGAACGCCACCCGGACCGCCTTGGGCTGCACCTGTATTCCCGCCACGCGCGCCTCGCCGGAGAGCGCGTCTCCGCCGGGGATCCGCAGCTGCACCTTCACCTCTTCGCCCTTGGGCGGTGCCTTGGCGAGGAGGACGGCGAAGCCGCCGGTCGAGACGTCGAGCGTCACCGCCCGCACCTTGTCCGTCGTCCAGTCCAGGTCGGCCTGGAGCGCCCGGGCGACGCGCAGCGCCTGCCGCGGCGTCTCCCCGGGGCGCAGGGAGGCCCGCTGGGCGCCGAGCAGGGCGCGCGCGAGCTCGTCCCGGCCGGCCCGGTAGGCTTCCCACCCTTCCTTGGAAAGCGTTCCGGTCCGCGCTTGCTCGTGCTGGGCCCTGAAGGCGGCGATCCAGTCCCTGAGACTCATCCGGGTGTCCTCCTCGCTCTGCCGGACAAGCATACCGCGCGGGGCGAGGCCGGCGAGTTCGCGGCCCCGCCCGGCGCCTCCGAGCGCCCTGCGAGGCCGTCCCCCCGCCCCGGCGGGGGACGGGCTAGAGCGCGCTCTTCAGCTCGGGGGCCGGCCGGAAGTTGATGGTCTTCGTGGGGGCGATCTGGATCTCCACCCCGGTGCGCGGGTTTCGCCCCACCCGGCCGGCGCGCCGCTTCACGGTGAAGGTGCCGAATCCGGGCATGGCGAAGCGCTTGTCCTTGCGGATGGCCCTCGCCAGCTGATCGAATATCGCGTCCACCAGCAGCGCCACCTGTCGTTTCGACAGATCGCTATGCGAAGCCTGCACCTTCTCGATCAGGCCGGCTTTGGTCATGGTGCCCCTTCCCCGTCCGGAAGGGGGCGAACCTAGCGCCGCGATCGCGGGCCGTCAAGCCGCTACCGGGGACTCACCCACAAGGAAACGCTTGACCGGCAGCGGTTTTCTTACGGGAAGCCCATGCGAGGACTGCTCCCCATCAAGGCGGGTCGGTTCCACCCGGGGTATCAACTTCGATTCCCAGGATTTGCCGGGCCTCGGCCGGAGACGCCGGCGACCGGCCGGCGGCGCGCGCCATCCGCACCGCGGCCGCCACGAGCTCGTGGTTGCCCTTCGCCAGGACACCCTTCGAGAGGTAGAGGTTGTCCTCCAGGCCGACGCGGACGTGCCCGCCAAGGCGCAGCGCCATTTCCGCCACCGGGAACTCGAAGCGGCCGATGCCGGCGGCAGCCCAGTGGACGGGCTCGGGCATCGACTCGACGAGGAAGCGCAGGTTTCGCTCGGAACCGCTCATGCCGCCCGGGACGCCCAGCACGAACTGCAGGTGGTAGGGGCGGGCGAGGTGCTCCCTCTCCAGGAGCCAACGGAGCGTCTCGAGCATCCCGGCATCGTAGACCTCGCACTCGGCGAGGAGGCCTCGGCGGCGCAAGCGCCCCGCCACCTCGACGATGTCGGGGCGGGAGTTCACGAACACGCCGTCGCCGAAGTTCATGGTCCCCATGTTGAGGGTGGCCATCTCGGCGCCCTCCACCAGGGAGCCGAGCCTCTCCTCGAGCGTCATCCCCACCGCCCCGCCGGTGGAGCACTGGATGACCACGTCCGAGCCGGCGGCGCGGATGCGGCCGACGATCTCCCGGAAGTGCCGACCCTCCTGGGAGGGCTGGCCGTCGGGAAGGCGGGCGTGGAGGTGCACGACCGCGGCTCCCTCGCGCCAGGCGTCGACCGCGGCGCGCGCGATCTCCTCAGGCGTGTAGGGGACGGCCGGGTTCTGCTGGCGCGTCACCTCGGCCCCCACCACGGCGCAGGTGACGATGGCCCGGTCGCCCATCCGCGGTCCCCCGGCAGCCGGCGCTACCGGCGCCGCTGCTTCTCCTTCGGGACGACGCAGGTGCCCCGCGCGCGGCAGACGACCACCGGCGAGGCGAGCACCTCCGCGGCGCTCTCCGACACGTCCGGCCTCGGCGCGATGACCTTGCGGGCCTCGAAGCGCATGGTGCGCGAGGTGTTCCCGAGCTTCGTGATCTCGCCCACCGCCTCGAGGTAGTCGCCCGCGAGGACCGGCGCGAGGAACTCCACCTCCTCGTAGGCGCGAAAGAGCCCCTCGTCGCCGTCGAGGCGGATGAGGAGCTCGGTGGCCACGTCGCCGAAGAGCTCGAGCACCCGCGCCCCGTCCACCAAGCTTCCGCCGTAGTGGGCGTCCGCCTGGGACATGCGCACACGGATGAGTGCCGTTTCCGCCATCGTGAGCCTCCTTAGGGCCGCCCCTTGCCGAGCCGCTCCAGCACCCGGGCGACGATGAAGTTCGCCACCTCGGAGGGGCGCGTGCCGGGGCCGAAGCCGGCGTCGTAGCCGAGCTCGAGGGCGAGCCGGTGGTCGATGCGCGGCCCTCCCAGAATAGCGGTGATCCGCTCGCGGAGCCCGAGGTCGACGAGGTGCTCCACCAGGGCACGGGCGTTTTCCTTGTGGACGTCCCGCTGGGTCACCACCTGCGAGACCAGCACCGCGTCGGCGTTCCGATCCCGGCAGGCGCGCGCCAGCGCCGCGTTCTCCACCTGTGACCCCAGGTTCCTGGCCTCGAAGCAGGGGTAGCGTTCGAGCCCGTAGTCGCCGGCGAACCCCTTCATGTTCATGATGGCGTCGATTCCGACGGCGTGCGCGTCCGACCCGGTACAGGCGCCGAGAACCACGATTTTGCGCCCGAGCTCGCGGGAGACGAGCTGGTTCAGCTCGTGGAACCCCTTCTTGCGCGCCACCACCTCGGGCACGTCGATCTTGGAGAGGTCCACCGAGACGTCGGTGCGCCCGTAGACGACGAAGAAGGTGTAGCCGTCGGCGGCGCTCTCCATGGCCGCCACGTGGACCTGGGTCATCCCGAGCTTCCTCGCCGTCTGCGCCGCCGCCTCGCGCGCCCTCTCCCCCGCCGGCACCGGCAGCACGAAGGAGAGCTGGACCACGCCGTCGTCGCGCCGGTCCCCGTAGGGGCGCACCGCGTCGAGAGGGTTCCAGTCGCGCGGGCTCACGGCGCCGCTCCCATCCGGGCGCTCGCGAGCAGGTGCCGCTGCACCTCGAGGAGCTCCCGCGACAGCGGGGAGAGGCCGGCGAACCACACCCGGTACTGCGTGCCGTCGCTGCAGGTCGCCCAGGCCCAACCGTGCCAGGACCCCTCGTCCGCCTCCTGGGCCACCGCCTTCTGTCCGGCGAAGGAGGAGCCGTGGCGCTGCACCGCCCGCAGCCCGGAGGAACCGCGCGCGAGCGAGGCCTCCGCGTTCGCCAGGCACTCGCTCCCGTTGCCGGGACGGGCGACCGCGGTGGCCTCGATGGTGGCGTCCTCCGCCGGCGCGAGCAGGCGGACGTGACGCTCGTCCCCGCTCGCCCGCCAGTCGGAAGGGGCCTCGAAGGAGAGCGCCCCGACGAGATAGACGCTCTCCCCCTCTCCGGCCGCCGGCCGGGTGACGACCCGCGCACAGGCCGCCAGGCCCAGGAGCAGGGCTAGCCCCCCGCCGAGCCCGGGCTTCATGCCTCCGCCTCCAGGATCTCCAGGAAGGGGTTGAAGTAGTCCGCCGCCCGCTCCACCACGCCCGAGAGCCCCTTGCCGCCGTCCACCGTTCGCGCCACGTCGCCGAACCGGGCCTTGGCGATGGCGGCGAAGAGCCCCTCCTCCGCCACCTCCTCGAGCAGACGCAGGGCCTTCTCGAGGGTCTCCCGCGCCCTGCGCTCCACCATCCCGTCGGGGCGGAACTGGATCTCGGCGCCCATCGAGCTCCAGGCCCGGTAGACGTAGTCGGCGGTCTTGAGGGCCACGTAGCGGTCCATGAGAAACGGATTGTGCATCGCCTCGGTCATCATCCCGAGGAGCTGGATCCCCTGGCCGGTCACCCGCGCCACCACGTCCGCCATGGCGTCGTAGGCGTGGCTGAAGAAGATGTCTCCCTGCTTGTGCTTGGTAGGCGGCATGTACTTGATGGGCGACTCGGGGAAGAGGGTGCGCACGAGCAGCGCCTGCGCCAGCTCGCGGGCGATGGTGTCTTCGCGCGCCGGGTCGATCTCGAAGCTGTGGCCGAGTCCGAGCAGGGAATCGGGAAGCCCCGCCTGGCGCGCGAAGGCCTGGTTCACGAACTGGCTCGCCACCACCGTGTGCGCGGCCTCGTCGGCGTCGGCGGTGGTGAGGTAGTTGTCCTCGCCGGTGTTGATGATCACGCCGGCGAAGGCGCAGACGCGGCGCGAGAAGTACTGGTCGCAGAGCGTCCGCTTCATGTTGATGTCGCGGAAGAGGATCCCGTACATGGCGTCGTTGAGCAGCATGTCGAGTCGCTCCCACGCGGCGGCGAAGGCGATCTCCCCCATGCAAAGGCCGGAGGCGTAGTTGGTGAGCATCACGTAGCGGCCGAGCGCCCGCGCCTCCTCGTCGAGGGCCTCCCGCATGATGCGGAAGTTCTCTTGGGTGGCGTAGGTCCCCCCGTACCCCTCGGTGGTGGCGCCGTGGGGTACGTAGTCGAGCAGCGACTGGGCGGTGGAGCGGATCACCGCAATGACGTCGGCACCGGCCTGGGCCGCTGCCCGCGCCTGCTCCACGTCCTCGTGGATGTTGCCAGTGGCAACGATGAGGTACTTGTGCGGCCGGGGACCCATTCCCAGCTCGGCCTTGAGGGCGTCGCGCTGCCCCACCCGGGCGCGCAGGTCGGCGGCGGCCGCCCGGGCCTCGGCCCGCACCTCCTCGCGCAGGGCGCGGTCCTCCTCGGCGGAGAGCGGCTCGGGGTGGCGCGGCAGCGAGGCGATGCGATCGAGGATCTGCATCGGCTCGCGCGCCCCGCGCCGGAGCGCGTACCCCCACCAGTACGCGGCACCCTTGCCGACGAGCCCGCGCTCGTGGACCGCGTCCACCATCAGGTTCACGAGCGGCACCCCGCGCGGGCCCGCGTCGTGGAAGCCGAGCAGGCGCAGGACCGATCGCTCGATGGAGACGGTGGTGTGGCGCCTCACGAAGCCCATCACCTCGCCGCTCACCCGGTCCGCCAGGGACCGGCACCGGCGCACCACCTCCAGATCGAGGTGCAGGTCCGGCACCACCCTCCCGTCGGACAGCCGCATGCTCCATCCCTATGCCCGGACTGAACCGCGGGCAACATCGAGCCTACCTCCTCCGGAGGGCTCGATATCGAGACGCCAGGCGAAGGGCAGGCGCCGGGAGCGGGAGCCCGGATACGACGTCCGCGAGCGCCTCGGCCACCTCGCGGTCGGAGGCCAGGGCGCGCCAGGGCCCGGCCTCCGGGCCGTACAGGCGCGGGGCAAGCCGGCAGGCGAGCTCGAGCGCGAGCCCCGAGCGCGAAGCGGCGAGCCGGAGCCGGTAGGCGCCGCGCAGGAGGCCCGGCCCCGCCGAGGTGGCAAGGAGCCCGCCCCGCGCGCGAGCCGCGAGTTCTCCGGCCGTCCGTCCCGACCAGAGGGCGTAGCGGATCCCCTCTCCGGCGAGGGGGTCGGCCCCGAGCGCGTCGCCGGCGAGGAGGACCGGCCCCGCACCCACCGGCCCGCCGGAGTCGAACATCCGCAACGCCCAGGGCTCGGGAGAGAAGGGCCGCAGCTCGAGCCCGGGGCGCTCCCGCTCCACGAAGGCGCCGAGCCTCCCGGAGAGGGCCGGGGCGGGCTCCGTCGAGTAGACGCCGACGCTCTCCACCGGCCGCCCTTGCCTCGCCGAAGGGAAGCGCCACGCGTACCCGGGGAGGCCCTCGTCGAGGTCGAAGAGGAGGTCGGGGAGCGCCCGACCCTCCACCGTCACCTCCCGGAGCGGCACCCGCCTGCCGGGCGGGAGACCGAGCAGGCGCCTCGAGGTCCCGGAGGCTCCGTCCGCGGCCACGGCCACTCGGAAGCGGATCTCGCGTCCGCCCGCCGTCGCCACCCCGCCGCCCCCGTCGAAGAGGCGCAGCGAGCCGAGCGGGCTCTCCTCCAAGACGCCGGCGCCCGCCTCGCGCGCCTGTGCGACGAGGTCCAGGTCGAACTCGCGCCGGTGCACCACCGCGGCCGGGCGCTTGAGCCTCACTCGGGTGGAGCGCCCCCCCACCCGCAGCACCGCGTGGTCGACGCGGACGTGGGGCACCCGCAGCGCGAGCCCCGCGCGTGCGAGCTCCGAGAGGCCTCCCCCGGGGATCGCCCCTCCGCAGGGCTTCTCGCGGGGGAAGGAGGCGGAGTCGACGACCACGACCCGGAGAGAGGGGGCCCGCCGCCGCGCCGCCACCGCCGCCGCGCACCCCGCGGGCCCGGCGCCCACCACCAAGAGGTCGGCGTTCACGGGTCGGCGAGCGCCGCCGGGTGGCGCGCGCGCCCCGGCGCCCCCTCCTCCGCGCCGATGCAGAGGCCGTCCCGGGCCGCTACCACCCGGACCCTCGCGAGCGCGCCCCGGCGCGCCCGCTCCGAGGGGAAGCGGACGGGCGCGTACTCGGAGGAGGTGCCGAGCGCGAAGGGCTCGCCCTGCGCCCGCCCGACGCGCTCCACCACCACCTCCGCAACCCGGCCCACCTGGTCCTCCAGGAAGCCGTCCCAGCGAGCGCGGGAGAACTCGCGCAGCTCCTCCGCCCGGTCGCGGACGGCACCCGGCGGCGGCCGCCCCGGCAGCGCCGCGGCCGGGGTCCCCGCCCGCGGCGAGAAGGCGAATACGTGGAGGTAGGCGAGCGGCAGCGACCGCAGGAGCGAGATCGTGCGCCCGTGGTCTGCGCCGGTCTCTCCGGGGAAGCCGGCCATCACGTCGGCGCCCAGGCAGACCCCGGGCCATGCGCGGGCCGCGGCCTCCACCACCCGGGCGAAGGCCGCCGCGCCGAGCGGTCGGCGCATGGCGGCGAGGACCGCGTCCGAGCCGCTCTGAAGCGGGAGGTGCAGGTGCCTGCAGAGGATGGCGCCGCCGGCCTCGGAGAGAAGCTCGAGAGGCAGCTCGGAGGGGTCGACGGACGAGAGTCGGATCCGGCGCACCGCCCTTCGGGCTGCCGCGCCGTCGAGGAGGTCCCGCAGCGAGGAGGGCGGCACGAGATCGCGACCGTAGGCGCCGAGATGGATCCCGGAGAGCACCACCTCGGCCCGCCCCGAGCCCAGCGAGGCGATGCGCCGCAGGGCCTCGTCGAACGGGAGGGAGCGCGAGCGGCCCCGCGCAGCCGGCACGGCGCAGTAGCTGCACCGGCCGTCGCACCCGTCCTGCACCTTCAGCACCGGACGGGCCGGCCCCGCCCCGGCCGCCGGCGCGGACGTCCAGCTGGGCGCAGCGGCCCGGGCGGCCGAGACGGCCTCGCGGCCGTCCTCTCCCGCCTCCAGCCTCGCGACCACGCCCGGAAGGGCAGCATGGTCCCTCGCCCCCACCACCGCCGCCACCCCGGGGAGCGCGGCCAGGGCCTCGGCGTCGCCTTGCGCCTGGCACCCGGCCACGACGATGCGCGCCCGCGGGTGCTCCCGCCCCGCCCGGCGCACGGCCTGCCGGGAAGCGGAAGCGGCGTCGGCGGTGACGGCGCAGGCGCTCACCACTACCCAGTCTGCGCTCTCGCCGGGCGCGACCCGGGTGAAGCGGGGGCCGAGCGCGGCGGCGAGCGCCTCCAGGTCGGACCGGCCCACCCGGCAGCCGAGCGCGCAGAAGGCCACTCGCCTAGCTGCGCTCGATGCGGCCACCGCCCACGACCTCCTCTCCGTCGTAGAACACCGCCGCCTGCCCGGGCGCCACGCCGCGCACCGGGGTGCGCAGGAGCACCTCGGCCCGTCCCCCGGCCGAAGGCCTCACCTCTCCCGCCTCCCCGGCGTGGCGGTGGCGCACCTTGACGAGGAGCTCCACCGGGGCGGCGGGAGGCGACCCGGACACCCACGAGACCTCGCCGACGCGGAAGCGGTCGACGCTCGCTTCGGCCGAGCTTCCCACCACCACCCGGGCCGCCTCGGCCTCGATCCGGACCACGTAGCGAGGCTCGGGGGCCGACACGCGCAGGCCCTTGCGCTGCCCCACCGTGAATCGGTGCACCCCGCCGTGCCGGCCCACCACCTCGCCCGCGCCGGTGACGAGCGCTCCGGGGCGGACGGCTCCCGGCCGCTGCTGCTCGACGAACTCGGCGGCGTCGCCGTTCGTGACGAAGCAGATCTCCTGCGACTCGGGCTTGTGGGCGTTCGGGAGGCGCGCTCCCCGGGCGACGTCGCGGACCGCCGGCTTGGCGAGGTGGCCCACCGGGAAGATCACCTCGCCGAGCTCGGCCTGGCCGAGGCCGTAGAGGAAGTAGCTCTGGTCCTTGGCGGGGTCGAGCGCCGTGAGCAGCGCCCACCGGGCGCCTCGGCGCTCCACGCGGGCGTAGTGGCCGGTGGCCAGACGGGCGCCGATGGCCCGCGCCCGCCGCAGGAGCCAGTCGAACTTCACCTCGCTGTTGCAGGCGACGCACGGGTTCGGGGTGATGCCGGCGAGGTAGTCGTCGACGAAGGGCTCGAGGACGCGGCGGCGGAACTCCTCCTCCACGTTCGCGACGTAGAAGGGAATGCCGAGCCGGGCGGCCGCCGCCCGGGCGTCCTCGAGGTCGTCGGGAGCGCAGCAGGAGCGCCCGCGGGCCCGATCCGAGAGGTCGTGCACGCGCATGGACACGCCCACCACCTCGTGCCCCTGGGCGGCGAGCAGCGCGGCGGCGGCGGAGGAGTCGACCCCGCCGGACATGGCCACGAGGACCCGCACGGCGGCTAGCCCTCCGCTTTGACCGGGAGCTCGAGCACGAACTTCGACCCGGTGAAATGGCGCCTCACCCCTTCCGACTGGGTGCGAGGCGGGCTCTCGACCCAGATGCGACCGCCGTGGGCCTCCAGGATGCGCCGCGCCACCGGGAGGCCGAGGCCGCTGCCCGGGTGCTTCGAGCTCTCGTCCCTTCCGGCGGCGTGGAAGAGGGGCTCGAAGACGTTCTCCTGCTCCTGGGGGGCGATGCCGGGCCCTTGGTCGGAGACCGAGACGCGCACCGCGTCCCCCTCGCGGCGGAGTTCCACCAGGATCTCGCCCCCGTGGGGGGAGAACTTCACCGCGTTGCCCACCACGTTGGCGAGCGCCTGCTTCAGCTTCTTCGGGTCCGCCCGCACTGGCCCGCAGCCGCACTTCTGCACCTCGACGTGGAGCCGCGCCTCGCGGATGTGCGGGCGCAGGTCGTTCACCACCTCCTCCGCGAGCGCGTCGAGGTCGACGGCGCCGAGGAACAGGGCGGCGTCCTTTGCCTGCAGGCTGGCGAAGTCGGAGAGGTTCTCGACCACCCGGGTGAGGCGGGCGGACGAGCCCTGAATCGAGTCGAGGATGCGCTTCTGCTGGGGCGAGAGCGGCCCGAGCTTGTCGGACAGGACGATCTTCAGGTATCCGGCGATGGGCGTGAGCGCGGTCCTCAGCTCATGGGCCAGGTTGGCGATGAAGACTCGGCCCAGCCGGTCCCGCTCATAGTAGCGCTCCTCCCAGCGGCGGGCAGCCTCGATGGCGTGCTCGAGATGGCTCGCCATGGCCGCCGACAGCACCTTCAGCCCCGCCCGCTCCCCGTCCTCCGGCAGCCGCTCCCGCCTTCCTGCGAGGACGCCTCGCACCTCCTCGGCGAAGCGGACGTCGTCAAGCGGCAGCGCCAGAAACGCGTCCGCGCCCGCGGCCAGGGCCACGTCGTGCTCGGAGCTGGCCTCGCCGAGCGCGAGGAAGGGCACTCGCGCCAGGGCCTTCTCCTGCTTCAGGCGGGTGGCGATCTCCATGCCGTCGATGTCGGGGAGGTGGACGTCGGCCACGACCAGGTCCGGTGGGAGCGTGAGGGCTCTCTGGATGCCGGTGAGACCGGTGCCGGCCTCGTCGACGGCGAAGCCCTCCGCCTCGAGGAGGCGGCGCACGCGGGCGCGCAGCGCAGCGTCGCTCTCGATGCACAGGATCCGCTCCGCCATGTCGTCCTTTCGCGGTGCGGATGATAGTGCGGAACCCGGGCCCTGGCTCAAGGAAAAGGGCGCGCCCTCAGCTCGGCTCTCGTCCCCCGTCGACCCGGTGGGTGCTCCACCAGGCGCGCAGCGCCGACTCGAGCGACGCGGCCTCGTTCCTGGCCGGGTCCTCAAGGACCAGGTCGACGAGGTGGCGGAGCGCTTCCCCGACCTCCCGGCCGGCGGCGATGCCGAGGAGACGCATCACCGCGCGTCCGTCAATGGCCAGATCGGCAGGGCCGAGCGGCGGCCGGCCTCGGAGCTCCCGTCCCACCCGGCGCCCGAGCGCCCGGACGGCGGCCCTTCGCCGGCCTGAGGCCGCCCCCAGGTGGTGGGCCTCCGCCGCCCACAGCTCGAGCACTCGAGGCGCCCTCTCCGGCCCGACCCGGGCGAGGAAGCGGCGCACCTCGGCCGGCCGCGATGGGAGGTCGGCCCCCGGGGCCTCCCGGACACAGGGGCCGGCCGAGAGCAGGCCTTCGACCTCGCTCGCGAGCCTTCCCGGGAGGCGCAGCCCAGAGACCGCCCGCGCAGCGGCACCGGGAGAGAGGACGTGCAGGAGGGCGGCGAGGCGCAGCAAGCGGAGGCGCTCCCGCCTCGATTGCTCCGGGGAAGGCTCGCGGGCCTCTCCGCCGGCAAGCCCGGCCGGGCGGCGGGCTGCGAAGCGCTCGGAGGCGACCGCCAGGGCGTGCCGGCGGGCGGCGCGCGGCAGGGCTCCGAGGGAAGGGAGCGCCACCTCGAGGAGGCCGGTCGCCTCGAGGAGCGCGAGCCCCCGGGCCGCGTGGTCGCCGGTGACGATTCGCGTGAGCTCCTCCGCGACTCGCTCGCGCGAGACTCGCTCCACCACCGGGAGCGCCGGAGGGATGGCCGCGCGCGTGCGCGGCTCGATCGAGAAGCCGAGCTGCGCGGCGAAGCGGACGGCGCGCAGCGGCCGGAGCCCGTCCTCCGCGAAGCGCTCGCCGGGCTCGCCGACGGCCCGGATGAGCCCCCGGCGCAGGTCCGAGAGTCCTCCGAAGGGATCGCGGAGCTCGCCCACGAGCGGGTCCCAGGCGATCGCGTTCATGGTGAAATCCCGCCTCCCCAGGTCCGCCTCGAGGTCGGTGTGGAAGGTCACCGAGGAGGGACGCCGCCCGTCGACGTACGCGCCCTCGCCCCGGAACGTGGTCACCTCGATGCGCGCCTCGCCCTTCAGGATGGTGACGGTGCCGTGCTCGATCCCGGTGGGGAGGACGCGCCGGAACAGCGGCGTGACCTCCTCGGGGGTGGCCGGAGTGGCGACGTCGAACTCGAGCGGGTCGTGGCGCCTCCGCCCGAGCAGGAGGTCGCGGACCACGCCGCCGACGAGCCAGGAAGGATGTCCCTCGTCCCGGAGCCGCTCCAGGACGGAGCGCACCGCCTCGGGCGCCATCTCTCCCTGGAGCGGGATCCGGAGCCGCCGGGCCACGGTTACTGGGTTTCGGCCCGCTCCGCGGCCGCCCGGTCGAGGAGACGGAAGTAGATCCGAATGAGCGCGTCCCGCGACGAGGGCGGCAACGCCTCGATGGTGTCGCGCACCGCGTCGATGGGCTCGCGCGCGATGACGAGGAGGACCTCCCCCAACTCGCGTACCTGCTCGCGGGAGAGCGGCGCGTCCGGCGAGGCGAACGCCGCCCGGATCTCGTCCACCGGGAAGAGGGGGTGGTGGCCGCAGAGCCCCTCGCGCAATCGCACGGAGAGGAGGCCCGGCGCCTCTGCCTCGAGCTTGTCCATGTGGGTGCCTGCCGGTCGCTCCTGAGCCGTCGGCCCGCCTGCGCGCCCTCGGTCCCGCGCGAGGCGGCCGTCTCGGCGGTGCGGGCGCCCGCCGCACCGCCGCGCAACTCTACCACGGGATCCGAACGCGTCGGCCCCGAACCGCCGGCGACATCGCCCGGGCGACATGTCAGTGCGCGGGAGCATTCTGTCCCGGCCATGAGGGACCCGACCGCCGACGAGCAGGCCGCCCTGCTCCACGACATCGTGGAGGCGTACCACGCGCTGTCGAGGGAGGAACTCCGCCCTCGCCGGCTGCCGAGCAGCCTGGTCGCCGCCCGCGACGGCCTCGCGGCAGCCGTCGACCGGGCCCGGCGGATGCTCGAGCGCCAGGGAATCCGCGGTGGGGAGCCCGGGGGCCTCCCCGACTCCCCGAGCCGTTCACCGCCGATCGCGAGCGCGCGCCACGCTGCCGTCACGCGGCTGCGCTACGGTCGCCGCGGCGGCGCCCGGGCCGGCTCTTGACGGCGAGCCCCTCCCTGGAGCGTGGGGCCGGCCCGGCGCGCCGGCCTCCTGCCGCTGCGGCGGGACCCGGCTCGCCTCGATGAGGGGGCGCACCCCGCGCTCCCCTTGCGGCTCATGCGTGTGGAGCCCCGTGGTCGGTGTCCGCGGTCCTGACCTTCGCGAGGAAGCTCCGCAATCGCTCGATGTCGTCGGCGCGCCGGGGCGGACTTCGCGACCAGTGCTCCAGCATCGTCGCGGCCGATGCCACCTTCACGGGAACCGATCCGACGACGGCGTCGCTCGCCGCGGCCCAGTGCGCGGCAAAGGCCTCGACCGGCTCGGAGAGGATGTCGGCGGAGAGCGACCAGTAGTTTTTCAGCTCGAACCCGAAGCCGCCCTCCGCGAACCGCTCGGCTGCGCCCGGGTCGGGGAAGACGTGGACGGTGCGCAGGGCCGTCACGAGCCTTCTCGCGTTCTGCAGGGTGGGCTCGGCGAGGAGGTCGAGATCGCCCACCTCGCGAGTGGGGTCGTAGAAGTGGACGGCCAGCCCTCCCACGAGGAGGAAGCGAACCTGATAGCGCTGGAGCGCCTCGAGCAGGACCTGGTTCGCGCCCGAGATGACGAGTTCCCTCACCGGCCGACCCCGTCCGCACTCCCCGGCTCCGCCGCTCCGCCGGGGCGGGAGGTCCGCTCGATCGCACCCGAGCGGTGCCCAGCCGTCGGGCCGCCAGTGATGGCGATAGCCTTCGTCTGGGATGCCAACCTCGGGACCTCCGCGGGCCGCTGCGGGACGAAGGGGCGTGCGTCCCGGGAAGATGGAGGAGGGCGGCTCCGGCCGGGCGCTCCGGCCATTCGATGACCCCGGGGTGACTCGAACTCTCGATCTGCCGGGTTACACGCCGTTGGCCTACTTTCAGTCACTTACACGAGCCGAGCGCACCCTTTTGCGCCCGCACTGGCCCCACGATGGTCCCACGTTGCACGAAGAACGAGCAGCGCCCGGTCCCACGGAGGGCGGCGGCGCATGCAGTGTCCTTTCTCCTGAAGCTCTCCTTCGGTCAAGTTAGCAGTCAGGGCCACTCGCGGCGGTGATGGGCCTCGATGGCACGATTGAGGTCGCGCTCGAACACGTCGGCGTCCCGAGGTGCCACAACGACTCCGGTAAGGAGCAAGCCTCTCGTTCTAACCCACACAATCTCGCCAAGGAGTCGGTTCCCGAGCCGCATGTCAGTGGCCCCCCCATCGGTGAAGGTTGCGGTCGAACGGGCCACGCTCAACTGCCACTATCTTCCTGATGGGCAAGATCTTGATCGGCAACACGCGTCCAAACAGGAGGTAGAGACCGCGCTCCGTTACCCGATATTTCCAAACGCTGCGAAGCCGAGCCCGCCGCCAGCATCAGTGCCGTCGCCATTAGCATGTTCGGCACTTCGGGCTGAGCCTGCCGCATGCGCCCCTTAGCTTCGCCTAGTTGAGGCTCTTCCGCCAGGGAGGTTTCCTCACCCGCAGCCTTCCAGGGCACGACAAGGAACCAGGCCCGCGTCGCGGGAGGCACATGAGGTTGCTCGGACTCCCCGTGGAGGCCATCCCGCCGCCTCCGTGCCGCCACGGCGCGCCCCCTTCACCCTCCAAGAGGGCCGACCCGGCCCGCCTCCACCGGGACTTGTCGAGCGCGGCCCGGCGTAGTCGCCGTCCGCAGTTTTTCCGCTGGAGGGCGTGGGGCACGCGGGCCGCCTACGCGATACCCAACCCCAGCGGCCCGACCCAGAGCATGTGGCTCAGTCCCTGGCCCGGTTCGCGATCCGGGGCTACCCGGCGGCCCAGGCGTCGCTCAGGGAGGCCGCCGCGCTCCCGCCTCGGCTGCCTTCAAGGCTACTTAGGCGACCAGACCAGCCCATGAACCTCCGCAGAGGCAAACACCGTGATCTTCGTGTCTCCGAAGATCATGCTGGTCTCCATTCCGGGTCCATCGAGAACTACGGTGCCGCCTCTTCCGCCCGACGCCAACGCAATTTCGCGGTCGGTCAGCTTGCGGACCTCGTCCGCGACGACGGACATCGTGCTCTTCTTCTCGTTCTTGCGAGTCATGATTCCTCCTGCCGGTTTGGGTTCCCGCGAGGCGCAATTGCCATTCCAATGGCTCGGCGACTCCGCGCCTTCGAGAGACCGGCGAGAGGAGGAGAACTGACACACCTCCTTGGGTGCCCCTAGCCGTCCAACGGACACATGATGAGCTGGGCCGCTACGTGCACGATTCTCGCGGTTCGGAGCTACTTCACCTTGGGTGCTTCTTCGACCGCCGCCCGGAGCGCCACCGGGGTGCCCGGGCCCAACGGCTCGACCCACCAGAACTCCAAGTCACCGCGCGTTGCAATGGTCGCTGGCCCCAGGAAGACAAGAAGCCGGCCTCTGACAAGTTGAGATTTGGTGACCCCGGGGTGACTCGAACACCCGACCTGCGGTTTAGGAAACCGCCGCTCTATCCACCTGAGCTACGGGGCCATTCACGGACGATGTCATGCCTCATGCAGTCTTCCGCACCCTTCCCCGCGGCAAGCGCGCTTCGCGGTCGGGAAGGCGGCGGGCCACCGCGGGCCAGACTCTACGAGGTCTCGCCCTGACCCACAACTCTGGAGGCGCTTCCTAGCCCGATGTCGAAGGGCGGGCTGGGCGATCCCTGCCAGCACCGTCAGTGGGGCGCGTCGATGACCTCCCGAACCTTGGCGAGGAGCGAGGTCCGGGTAAATGGCTTCGCGAGGAGGTGGATGCCCTCCCCGAGCGCGCCCAGGGCGGTGATGGCGTCGTCTGGATAGCCGGATGGGTAGAGGACGCGCAGGGCCGGGTTTCGGCGGCGCAGTTCGCCCGCCATGGTCGGGCCATCGGTCCCCGGCATCACCACGTCCGAGACGAGGAGCCGGAGCCGGCCCACTTCCGCCGGAGCGAGCTCAAGCGCCTCGCGCGCGTCGCAGGCGACGAGCACCTCGTACCCCGCGCTTCGCAAGGCGCGGACCGTCACGTTGCGCACCAGCGGGTCGTCCTCGACGAGGAGGAGGGGCTCGCTGCCGCCCAGGGCCGCCTGCGGAGCGGCCGCCACAGGCGCCGCCACCGCCGCCCGGCTCCGCGGCAAGCAGATCTCGAAGGTGGTGCCTTGCCCCGCTCGCTCGCCACGTGGATGTGTCCCCCGGCCTGCCGGACGATGCCGTACACCGTCGCCAGCCCCAGGCCGGTCCCCTTCCCCTGCTCCTTGGTGGTGAAGAAGGGCCCGACCCGATCGCTGCCGGTCCAGGCTTCTCCTCCTCCCGAGGCGCGGGCGTCGGGGGGAGGACCCGCCGGGCCCGCGGCTGAGTCTCCCCTCGCCGCCGCGAACAACCCGGGGGGAAGCAATGCGCCAACGAGTCGAGGCGTTTGCCCGGTGCACGCCGGGGTGGTACACGGATCGCGTGCTCCGCTTCATCGCCGGGCTCCTCGGAAGGCGCCCCTCATCGAACGAGGACCGGCCGAGCGGAGCGCGGCCCGAGAGCGAGCGCACCCCGGAGAGGCCGGAGCCGCCTCTTCCCGACAGCGTCGATCCGGGCTTCGCTCCCTTCGCCCGCGTGCTCGGGATCGTGCCGGCCGCACCGCCGCCGCTCTCCCCGGAGGAGGAGGAGGAGGACCTGCGGATCGCTGCCCTGGTCCTCGAGCACTTCCAGAAGAACCGGCCCGGGCCGGCCTCCGCCCCCTCTCTCTCCCTGCAGATCCTGAACCTGGTGGCGAGCCCGCGCACCGGGCCGGCCGACCTCGCGAGGCTCGTCCAGAACGACCCGGCCCTCGCCGCCTCGCTGCTGCACGTCGCGAACTCGGCGTACCACCGCGGTGTCGACGAGGTCGAGAGCGTCCGCGACGCCGTCACGCGCATCGGCCTGGAGGAGGCCGGGCGGGTGGCGGGCGCGCTCGCGGCGAAGAGCCTCTTCAGCCCACGCATGCGGCAGGAGTTCGCGGTCTACTCGGCTCGCTGGTCCGACCTCTTCACCCGGGCAGTCACGGTGGCAACGGTCTCCGCCTCCCTCGCCATGCGCAAGCCGCCGGCTCGCTCCGACCGGGCGTATCTCGGGGGGATGCTCCTCGACGTCGGCAAGTCCGTGGCCCTGCGCTCCCTCTCCGCCCTTCGGGTCGACCAGGCGGCTGCACCCTCCGACGGCCGGATCGATCGGATCCTGGAGCGCCTTCATCTGGAGATCGGCGGAGACGTCCACCAGGAATGGAACCTGCCCCAGTACCTGACGGTGCTGTGCGTGCGCCACCACGACGACAGCGTGCCCGCTGGGGCGGAGTTCGCCGACCTGCACGTGGTGCGCTTCGTCTCCGCCCTGGAGGACCTGCGCCGGTCGCCGGATCGGACGCCCCACGCGCAGGTCGAGCTCGCCCAGAGCGCCGAGGTCCTCGGGCTCGACCCCCTCGCGACCCGGGCGCTCCTCGCCGAGCTCCGGACGACCGCCGACCGGGTGGCCCGCACCTTCTCGCTCGATCGGAGCCCGAGGCCGGCGCCGTAGCCGTCTCGCCTCCGGGACAAGGCTCGCGTCGACCCCCGGCGCGTCCCCTCCCCCCATCGAGGCGTGTGCCCAAAGGCGCGGGCGACCGCACCCTCGCCGCCGGTGCGCGCGCCGCCCACGGCGAGGCCCGCGGTGGCAGGCGGGAGCACCCCGCCCCCGATGCGGTCGCAAGAGCGCTTCGGTATCGTGACCGCCGGAGGGGTTCACCGTGTGGTTCGTCGTCCTCGCCCTCGGAGCGCTGGTGGTGCACCGCGCGCATCTGCCCGCGCCGGTCCTCCCCTACCTCGCGGTGCCGCCGCCGCCCGAGGCGAAGTACGCCCTCTATTTCCTCGCGGCGGCGCTGCTCCGCCTCCTCATCCGCAACGCCCGGGTGTCCGCCCTGGAGCGCCGCAGCCGCCGCGACAGCCGGCGCGCCCAGGAGCTCGCCCGGGAGCGCCCGGCGCTGCTCGACGTCGGCGCCGGCCTCGGGCGGGGCGTCGCCGAGGTCATCGTGGGCGCGGACCTCCTTGGCGCTGCCTTCGCCACGCTCGGGGCGATCGTGCGGCTCCTGCTGCGGTCGACGCGCCTCACCGCCGCCGAGCTCGCCCAGCGCGCCCGGGATCGCAAGCGCAAGGCGGCGCGCGAGCGCGCCCGCGCCGCGGTCTGCGTGGCCGCGCTCGGCGTCCTCTGCGCCACCCTCGCCTCGGCCCCGCTCTGGCAGAAGCGGGTCCCGGAGGAGGTCCTGAGCCGGCTCGGGCACGTCGCCCAGGCGCTCCCCGACCTCCGGATGGTGCGGAGCGCACGCTAGGCGTGGTTTCTCAAAGAGGTCGTTCGCGCGGCGCACCGCCTCCCGGCGGAGGGCTTGGCGTCCGGCGCGGGCGTTTTGGTACCCTCCCCCGGTGCCCCAGCCCTCGATCGCCGACCTCGGCGTCGCCGAGCTCCTCCAGGCGCTCTCGACCCGCCGGATGCGGGCCGAGGAGCTCGTCCGCGCGCTCGGCGAGCGCATCGAGCGCGAGGAGCCGCGCGTCCAGGCCTGGGAGCACCTCGACCTCGCGGGGGCCCTCCGCGAAGCGAGGCGCGTCGACGCCCTGCCAAGGCCGCCGCCCCTCGCCGGGCTCCCCATCGGAGTGAAGGACATCGTCGACACCGCCGGCATGCCCACCGAGCTCGGCACCCCCATCCACCGAGGAAGGGTTCCCGGCCGAAACGCGGCGGTGGTGGACCGGCTCGTCGCGGCCGGCGCGATCGTCTTGGGGAAGACCGTCACGACGGAGTTCGCCTTCTACCGCCCCGGGAAGACGCGGAATCCCCTCGACTCGCGGAGGACGCCAGGCGGGTCGTCGAGCGGATCGGCGGCGGCGGTGGCCGCCGGCATGGTTCCGGCGGCCCTTGGAACCCAGACCGCCGGGTCGGTGGTGAGGCCCGCCTCCTTCTGCGGGGTCGTGGGGATGAAGGTCACCCACGCTGCGGTGCCCCTCGACGGGGTGAGCGCCCTCGCCCCCTCGCTCGACGCGCTCGGCCTCTTCGTCCGGCACCCCGGCGATCTTCCGCCCCTCCTCCAAGCGGTCGGCGCCGGCGCCCCGGAGGCCGGGCCGCCGACGCGCCCTCCTCGCTTCCTTCTCTGCCGTACCGCGCAGTGGTCGCTCGCCGAGCCCGAGACTCGCCTCGGGGTGGAGGGATTCGCCGGGCGCCTGGCCGCCGCCGGCGCCGCGGTGGCCGAGCCCGCTCTGCCCGCGGAGTTCGACCTTCTCTTCGAGGCACAGAAGACGGTGATGGCGGCGGAGGCGGCGCGCACGTTCGAGGTCCTGCGGCGCACGCGCGAGGCGGACCTCTCCCCGGTGCTCCTCGACCTGCTCCGCGCCGGGGAGGCCGTCCCGGACTCGCGCTACCGCGCCGCCCTCGACGCCGCGGCGTGGGGCCGGGAGGCCCTCGCGCGCCTCCTCGACGGGGCAGACGCCATCCTCACCCCGGCCGCCATCGGCGAGGCGCCACTCGGGCTCGAGTCGACCGGCGACCCGGCCTTCAACCGCGTCTGGACCCTCCTCGGCGCCCCCTGCCTCTCGCTCCCCGCCGGCGTGGGCCCGAGCGGCATGCCGATCGGCGTCCAGCTGGTGGGAAGACCCGGCGAGGACCAGGCGCTCGCCTCCGTCGCCGCGTGGGCGAGCGGCGCCGCCCGGCGGGGCTAGCGAGGCCCGGCGCTATCGGCGCAGGGCCCTCAACGCCTTGCCGACGTCGTCCACTGCCAAGAACAGGCTCACCTTGCTCGCCACCCTGGCTGTCCCGACGTAGCCGTAGTGAATGTTGATCCCGGCCTCGCCGAGCGCGTCGGCGACCCGCCCGAGCGCCCCGGGCTTGTCGGCGACGGCCACCTCCACCAAGTCGTCGACCGTGGTCTGCCAGCCCAGCGCGGAGAGCACCTTGCGCGCCAGGGCCGGCTTGTCGACGACCACCCTCAGGAAGCCCTTTCCGTCGAGGGCGGCGGCCATGAAGGCGCGAATGTCCACCTTCTTCGCTCCCAGTGCGTCGGCGACCTTGCCGAGGGTGCCGGGGCGGTTCTCGATCCACGCGGAGATCTGCTTTGCCTTGGGCATGAAAAACCCTTAGCGCGACGCAGGCCGGCGCTCAAGCCCGGCGCGAGGCCGGTCGCGGGACGGCGTTCCCTCCGCGAAGAAGAGTTCCACCTCCCTGCGCCGCGAGAGCGTGTCCTCGTATCCGAGCTCGACCAAGCGCTTCACGTAGACCGGCTCGAACGCCAGGTAGCTCAGCAGATCGGAGGCGTTACCGCCATTGGCGCCGAGGCCGGAGAGCAGGTAGCGCAGGAAGCGCGGGAAGCGCTTGTGCTGGTCGCCGGCAAGCTCCCCCAGGTCGCGGGAGGGACGCAAGACGAGCGCCGGGATGAAGCGCATGTCGTGGGGGAGCTTGCCCCGCTCCCCCGGCGGGACCATCTCCACGAGCTGGTTGATCCGCTCCAGGCGCTCCACGTCGGCCTCGATCGACTCCAGGAAGGCGGCGTTGAGCAGGGTGCCGGCGATCTCGGAGGGAGCGAGCGACTCCTTGCGGGGCGGCCGCAACCCGGGGACGAGCTCCTCCGGGTTGCGCCAGCGGCGCACCCCCACCACCACCAGCCGCTCCGCGCCCATATGGACCGCGGGCGAGAGCGGAGCGGTCATGCGAACGCTGCCGTCCCCGTACCAGGCTCCCTTGATCCGGACCGGCGGGAAGAAGATGGGGATGGCGGCCGACGCCATCACGTGGTCGAGGCGGATGGACTCGCGCACGCCCACCCGGGTGGCCCTCACCCAGGGCTCGATGGACGGGGCCCCGTCGAAGAAGGTCACCGCCACGCTGGAGGCGTAGCTGGTGGCGGTGACGGCGAAACCGCTCAGCACGCCGGACGACAGGTTCTGGCGCAGCCGCAGCAGCGGAAGGTTCTCGTGAAGGAGGTCGCGCAGCGGCGTGGCGTCGAGGAGGAAGTTGATCTTGCTTCGCCGGAAGAGGCCTCCGGCGGAGAGGTCCCGCGCCCAGCGGGTCCCGATGGCCAGCATGCGCGCAGTGTCGGTGCGGTAGACCTGGTCGGGAGTGAGCCCGAGCCACAGGTCGGCGAGACCGTCGGCGGCCCCGCGAAAGTCGGCGGCGTTTCCCCCGAGGAAGCAGGCGTTCACGCCTCCCGCCGAGATCCCGCACAGGATCCGGAAGGGCAGCGCTCCGGCGGGAAGGATCTGCGCCAGCGCCCGCAGGGCGCCCGCCTGGTACGCGGCGCGAGCGCCACCGCCGGTGAGGACCAGTCCTACATGCACGGTCGGAAGAGTAGCATTCGGCGGACGCGCACGTCAGCGGCGACCCGGGTACCGCGCGACTTCACCCAGGCGCGGGATGGTGGCACTCCGCACGCGCGTCGCATCATCGCAGCGTGAACCTCTCATACGCCTCCTTCAGCCTCCGGGACCCCCGCGATCTCCAGTTCGCGATCCACGCGCTTCTCGGGACCTCGCATGAAACCGAGCCGGACGCGTGCCGGGCGGTGACGGCGCAGCTACCTCCGTCACCCACGGTGGCGGACCTCGTCGAGGCGGTCTTCGCCCATCGGGGTCATAAGGAGGAGTCGGGGAGGGGCCGCGAGCGGGCCATCTCGCTGCTGGCAGCCTATTTTGCGATGGACCCACCTGTCGATCCCGACCCGTTCTAGCGACCCTGGGAACGTGTGTGCTTCCGTGCGCTGGTTCGTCGTCACCGGCTCTCGGGACTCAACCCCCCGGAATCTAATGAGCAAGATGGACTCATGCAGATGACCGGACAGACGATCAGCGTGGACGCCGCCCTCGAGCGCCTGCAGTCGGAGAACGAGGTCGACTGCGCCATCGACACGGTGGTGACCTTCGCCTTCGGCACCGCCGAGCCCATCGATCGCTACCTCTTCCGCATCCGGTCCTCCCTCCCCCCGCAGCCGACGGTGAAGGAGCTGGTGGAGGCCGTCTTCGACACCCGGCGCGAGCTCGGTCCCATCCCCGACGAGCCGGCGCGCCGCGCCGACGCCGCCATGGCGATGGCCGCCTTCCTCTCCGCCGACCCGAACGAGCTCGGCATCCCGGCCGCCATGTTCCGCGTGGGCGCGGAGGTCTGGCTCACCCCCGCCCGCGCGCCGCTCAGCTAGGGACCGCCAGCGCCCTCTTCCGCGCCGCCTCACCGCTCGCGCACCGAGGCGAGGGCGCCGTCCACCGCCTCGAGCACGAGCGGGATCTCCCCCACGTCGTTCGGCCAGTGCGGCGAGAAGCGCAGGACCCCGTCCGGCAGGGCGCAGGCGACCCCGCGCCCCTGGACCTCCCGGGCGAGGCGCACCCGGTCGACGCCGGGCGGTGGCTCGAGCGAGAGGATGCTTGAGCGCCGAGCGGGCTCCTTCGCCCTCAGGCTGCGGAAGCCCCGCTCCAAGAGCTCCGGCTCGAGACGGTCCAGGTAGTGCCCGACGTGGGAGTGGATGGCCGGCACCCCGAGCTCGAGGAGGATCTCCACGGAGGCGCGCAGCGCCGCCAGGGAGACCTCGGATGCGCCTCCCCCCTCCACGAAGCTCGCGCTCCGCCGGATGGGGCGGTCGTAGCGGAGCTGTCCGGGCTCGACCAGGAAGCGGGCGGCGTCTTCGTGCGAGAGCCACCCGGCGGTGCGGGGCACGAACTCGGCGGAGAGGCCCGGCCGCACGTAGAGGAACCCGGCGCCGAGGATGCCCATGAGCCACTTGTGGGCACCGGCGGCGAGGTAGTCGACCCCGCGTACGTCGAGGGGCACCGCCCCCGCGCACTGGACGGCGTCCACGAAGAGCCGGGCACCGGCGCGGGCGCAGCGGCGCGAGAGCTCCTCGAGCGGCATGCGCAGGCCGCTGCGGAACTGCACTGCGCTCACGGCCAGAAGCCGCGCCCCCCGCTCGAGCTCCCGGTCGACGAGCGCCAGCCCCTCCTCTTCCGAACGCAGGAAGGGCTCGAGGGGGACGAACGAGATCGCCAGGCCGAAGGCCTCGGCGGCCCGCTGCCAGGGCGTCACGTTAGCCGGGAACTCCCCGTGGAAGAGCACCACCCGATCGCCTGCCCGCCACGGGAAGCACAGCGCCACCGCCTGGACCCCGGCGCTGGTGTTCTGGGTGAAGGCGACGTCCTCGGGCCGGGCGCCGATGAGGCTCGCCAGCAGCGCCCGGAGCGAGGCGCGGCGCTCGAGCGCGGCCGCCACCGCGCCGCCGCCCTTCCGGGCGAAGTCGTCGAGCACCGTCCACGCCGCCTCCAGGACCCGCTGAGAGGGAGGCGAGACCCCGGCGTGGTTCAGGTAGGCGGTCGGCTCGAGCGTCGGGAAGAGCGAGCGGTCGCCGAGGCGGGGCGCGGTCACCGGGCTGCGTACCCGCCGTCCTCGCCGGACGTCGAGCCTTCGCTCCCCGGGGCGAGCGGCGCGGCCTCGTCCGCGGCGAGCGGCCCTGCGGCGCCGGTGAAGGCGGAGATGCGACCGCTCGGACTCGGCGCCATGCCTCTCTCCCAGGGCCGGGGTCCCGTCGCGACCGCCGGCCACCCCTCTATCTAGAACGAGCGCTTGAGGAGCGCTCGCACCTCGCCCACCAGGCCCCGGCGGAAGGCGAGGACCATCACCACGAAGACCGCCCCGGTGATGACGGTGACCCAGGACCCGAGGCTCGCCAGGTAGTTCTCGAGCGTCAGCACGAGCAGCGCGCCGACGCTCGGCCCGACCACGGTACCCATGCCACCGAGCAGCGTCATCAGGATCACCTCGCCCGAGCGTTGCCAGGTCACGTCGCCGAGGGTGGCGAACTGGAGGGTGAGGGCCTTGAGCGATCCGGCGAGCCCGGAGAGCCCCGCGGAGAGCACGAAGGCGAGCAGCTTGTAGCGCTCCACGTCGTAGCCGAGCGAGACGGCCCTGGGCTCGTTCTCGCGGATGGCGCGCAGCACCTGGCCGAAGGGTGACTCGATGGTGCGGTGGACGAGGAGGAAGGCGAGGAGGAACACCGCGTAGACGAAGTAGTACATCGCGTACTTGTCGCTCAGGTCGAGGCCGAGGACCCGGCCGCGCGGGATGCCCTGCAGGCCGTCCTCGCCGCCGGTCCAGGGCATCTGCACGACGAGGAAGTAGATCACCTGGGCGAAGCCGAGCGTGATCATGGCGAAGTAGATGCCAGAGCGGCGCAGGGCAAGCGTCCCGAAGAGGAGCCCCAGGAGCGCCGCCACGGCCGCCCCGGCGGGGACGGCGAGGATCACCGGCAGGCCGAGCGCCTTCGATGCGTATCCGGTCACGTAGGCTGCCGAGCCCAGGAAGGCGGCGTGGCCGAAGGAGAGGAGCCCGACGTACCCGAGGAGCAGGTTGAAGGCGCTCGCGAAGAGCGCCATGGTGAGCACGTTCATGGCGAAGACGGGGTACACCACGAACGGCGCCGCCACGCCCACCGCCACGAGCGCCCCGTAGCCCCAGAACACCGGGGTCTTCACCGAGGGCACCCTCATCGCGCCCTCCCGAAGAGGCCGGCCGGGCGCACGAGGAGCACGAGCGCCATGATGACGAACACCACCACGCTCGCCGCGGGCGGGTAGAGGAACTTGGTGAGTCCCTCGGCCAGGCCGATCCCGAGGCCGGTGAGGATGGCGCCCAGGATCGACCCCATGCCGCCGATGACCACCACCGCGAAGACCACCATGATGAGCGAGGAGCCCATGAGCGGGCTCACCTGGTAGATGGGGGCCGCCATCACCCCGGCGAAGGCGGCGAGTGCCACTCCGAAGCCGTAGGTGACGGTGAACATGAGCGGCACGTTGATCCCGAAGGCCTGCAGGAGGCGCCGGTTCTCGGTTCCGGCCCTCAGGTAGGCGCCGAGCTGGGTGCGCTCGATGACGAACCAGCTCGCGAAGCACACCAGCCCCGACACCAGGACTACCCAGGCGCGGTAGCGCGGCAGGTAGACGAAGCCGAGGTCGAACCCGCCGGTGAGGGCCTCCGGAACCGGGTAGGGATTGCCAGAGTTGCCGTAGGCGTGGTGGAAGGCGCCCTCGATCATGAGGGTGAGGCCGAAGGTGAGGAGGAGGCCGTAGAGCGGGTCGAGCCCCTGGAGCCTGCGCAGGAACAGGCGCTCGATGGCGATGCCGACGAGCCCCATCGCCGCCGGGACGAGCAGGAGCGCCCACCAATAGCCGATGCCCAGGTACTCGAGCCCCATCCAGGCCAGGAAGGCACCCATCATGTACTGGGCCCCGTGGGCGAAGTTCACCACGTCGAGCAGCCCGAAGATGATCGCGAGCCCGAGGGAGAGCAGGGCGTAGAACGACCCGTTGATGAGCCCCAGCAGGAGCTGTCCGGAGATCGCGCGGATCATGGAGTGCGCGAGCCGGCGCGGGAAG
>DATJZG010000126.1:0-27794 GCA_035499295.1 Anaeromyxobacteraceae bacterium | reverse complement strand
CGATCATCCGCTCCGCCGCCTTGTGGAGGTGGCGGTAGACCCAGTCGTTCGAGCCGTCGAGCCACACCCCGGAGTAGCCCCCGGCGCCCCAGGAGCAGGTGGGGGGCGTTGCGACCTGCTGCTCCGGGTTCTCGGCCAGGTAGTCCCCGGGTGTCGCGAGCCGGAGGGTCCTCTGCCCGGACGCTGCCCCGCGGAGGAGGAAGTCGAGGAACAGCGGACCCTCGTACCACCAGTGCCCGAAGAGCTCGGCGTCGTAGGGGGACACCACCACCGGCCGCGCCCCGCCCATCCGGGACGCTAGGTACTCGATCTGCTTCTGGCGGCGGGAGAGGAAGTCCCGTGCGTGGGCGGCGGCGCGCTCCCGCGCCCGCGCGGGATGGTAGGGCTCCTTGTGCGCCGTCCTGCCGGTGATGCGGAAGTACTTGATCCCCAGGTTCCGGCGCTGGCGGGCGGGTCCGGCGTAGTCCTTCACCCGGGCCCAATCGAGATCCCAGCCCACGTCCCGGTAGAACTCGCGGTAGTCCGGATCCCCGGGATAGCCGTGCTCGGCGCTCCACACCTCCATCGAGGACTCGGGGTCGCGCCCGAAGGCGGCCGGTCCGCTCTCGGTGAAGACCGGCGCGTAGACCCCGTAGCGCGGCCGTGGCGCGGCGTCTCGCAGGCCGTGGGCGTCGACGAAGAAGTAGCGCAGGTCGTGCTCGGCGAGCAGGGCGTCCACGCCCGGGTAGTGGCCGCACTCCGGCAGCCAGATGCCCTTGGGATCCCGCCCGAAGTGGCGGCGGTGGTGGCTCACCGCCACCGACACCTGGGCGCGCGCCGCCTCGGGGTGGACCTGGAGGAGCGGCAGGAAGCCGTGCGTCGCGCCGCTGGTGACGATCTCCAGCCGGCCGGCGTCCTCCAGGCGCTTGAAGGCCGACACCAGATCTCGCCGGTAGCGGTCCTCGAAGAGCGCGCGCAGGGAGCGGAACTCGCCGCGGTAGTGGAGGGCGAGCCCGTGGAAGACCGGGTCCGAGCGGGTGCGGCGCACCTCCCGGTCGGCGAGTTCGCAGAGCCGTTCCAGGTGCCTCGCGCACCGGCGCGTGAGCAGCTCGTCGCGCAGCATCGCCACGAGCGTCGGCGAGAGGGTGCAGGAGACGCGGAAGGGGACCTCCTCCTCGGCGAGCCGGTCGAACACCGCGAGGAGCGGCAGGTAGGTCTCGGTCACCGCCGCGTAGAGCCAGGCCTCTTCGAGGACGCTCGGGCGCTCCGGGTGACGCACGAAGGGAAGGTGGGCGTTAAGGTGGAGCGACAGGTACCCGGGAGCGTCCGGCGCCATCTCTAGGCTCCTCCCTTTCCGGGGCCGCGTCCGCCCTCTCCGGCGCCCGCGGCGGGAGAAGAGCTCCCGCCCGCTTCCCCCGCCGGCGCGCCCTCTCCCGGCGAGCGCGGCCCGTCCGAGAGGCGCGCCAGGAGCTCCCGGAGCTCGTCCGGGAAACCCCCGCCCCGGCGGACCTCCCTCCCCCCGCGGCCGAGTGGGAGCTCCGCGGGGATGCGGGCCAAGAGGTCGTCGACGAGCGGCGACGGCCCGGCGGGCGGCAGCGCCACGTCGCCCGACGGGGGGCCGAGCCTCCGCTCGCGCCCGGAGCGGTCGACGAGGTGGATCTCGGCGCGGTAGACGCCCCCCGGCTCGAGCTCGTGAGCGTAGTGGCCCCGCGACTCGAGCGCGATGTCGACCCGGCGAACCGACCGGTAGCGGCCCTCCGCCTCCCGGGCGAAGAGCCGCAGCTGTGCCCTGGGCCGCTCGAGCCCCTCGGACGCCCTCCGGAGCTCCTCGCGGGAGTGGTCCCAGTAGAAGAAGAGCGTGCGCGGATCGCGCGCCAGGCCGAGGAAGGCGTCCTCGCCGTAGCTTCCGGGGAGCTCCCCCGACCCCTCGTCGTCGCCCGCAGGCGCCTCCTCGGTGGGAGCGGTCGCCGCGTCCTCCGGCTCGTCCGCCTCGGTCAAGGCGTGCGGCGCCGCGCGCACCGCCTCCTCTCCCCGCACCCGCGCGATGAAGTAGCCCTCCGGGTCGCGCCCGAGGTCGAGCGGCGCCCGCCCCGGCCGGCGGCGGCGGGCCGACCCGGCCCGGCGCCCGCTCCCCCCTCCCGCCCGGCGCGGCGCCGCGCGCCTCGCCGCCGGGGCCGCCTTCCTCCGCGGGGCGCCGCTCCGCTTCCGCGCCTCCCCCGCCGCCTTCACCACCGGAGTAGCCCGCGCCTTCCGCGCGCCCACCCGCCGCGACACCTTCGACTCCGGGCGCGCCTTCGCGGAGCGTGCGGGGGCGCGGACCTTGCTCGCCTTCTTCCGCCTTCTCGGGGCCATGTGGAACTCGTCAAATCAGCTTGCGCGGCGGCGCGTCAAGCGGGTTCGGGGTGGCATTTCGCCGGCGGGTAGGGATGCGCATCGCCGGCGGTGAGATTAGATGTCCTTTCCCTACGGGGTGTCTTGGATGGGGTCCGTCTGGTAGTGTAAAGCGTTCGTGGAGTGAGATGAGCACCCAGGCGTCACCACCTTCCGGGAGCGGGGGTCCCTGCCCGCTCTGCGGGCTGGCGCACGGCGCATCGGATCCCTGCGGGCCCGCGCAGCCGCGGTCGGAGACCGGCGCCACCGTCTCCTTGCAGTCCCTCTCCCACACCCCCACCGGAGACTCGCAGCTGCGGGCGGTCGACCCCCTGGTCGGCTCGACGGTGGGCAGCTTCCGCATCGTGCGGGCGCTCGGGCGCGGAGGGATGGGGACGGTCTACCTGGCGGAGCACCCGGTCATCGGGAGCAAGGTGGCCATCAAGTTCCTGCACGAGTCGATGGCGACGAACAGCGACCTGGTGGGCCGCTTCTACGACGAGGCGCGGGCCGTGAACCTCATCGGCCACGAGAACATCGTCGGCATCTTCGACCTCGCGATGCTGCCGCCCAACCGCTACTACATCGTCATGGAGTACCTGGAGGGCCAGACGCTCTCCGCGATGCTCCGGGCCGGCCGGGTGGCCCCGGCGGCGGCCCTCGACATCCTGGCGCAGCTCTGCGACGCCCTCCACTGCGCCCACGAGCGGGGGGTGGTGCACCGGGACCTGAAGCCCGACAACGTCTTCGTCCTCCGCCGCCGCGGGCGCGACCACTTCGTGAAGCTCCTCGACTTCGGCATCGCCAAGCTCCGCGACGCCCCCGCCGGCTCGCACACCGCCGCCGGCATGATCGTCGGGACCCCGGAGTACATGGCCCCCGAGCAGTGCGACAACCGGGCCATCGACGCGCGCACCGACGTGTACGCGCTCGGGGTGATGGCCTACCATCTCGCCACCGGGAGGCTCCCCTTCTCCGGGACGAGCATCGCCCAGCTCCTCCTCGCCCACCTGAAGGAGCCTCCTCCCCCTCCGCGCTCGGTGAACCCGGACGTCCACCCGGCCTTGGAGACCGCCATCCTGCGGGCGCTGGCGAAGCGCCCCGAGGACCGCTTCGCGGACATGGCGGCCTTCGGGCTCGCCCTCTTCGCGGCCGGCGAGGAGCTCTCCCGCCCGGCGGCGGAGAAGGCCCCGCCGCTCGGGCCGGCAGCGGCCGCCGCCCAGCCGCCCGCCGCCAAGCCCGCCCCGGCGTGCCGGATCGAGGTGAAGCTCGCGGGCGAGCCCGCCCCGCGCCTCCTCGAGGGGACGGAGCTGAGCCGCGCCGGCGTCTACGTGCGCGCCGATCCCCCGCTCCCCGCGCCGCTGAGCCGCCTCCGCCTCACGCTGGAGCAGGCCGGCGAGCGCGTCGATCTCGAGGCGGAGGTGGTCCGGGTCGTCACCCCGGCGGAGGCGGCGGCCTGGAAGATGGCCCCCGGCTTCGCCCTCCAGTTCCAGGCGCCCTCGCCGCCGGCGCGGGCCGCGCTGGAGCGGCTCGCCGGCGTCCCGCGCGCGTCCGCGGGCGCCTCCGGTTCCTCGGCGGTGGAGACCGCGGCCTCCCTCCTCGAGGACATGCAGGCCCGCTCCTCCGGGACACACTACCAGTTCCTGGGGGTCGCCCCGGACGCGGAGCTGAAGGACGTGCAGAGCCGGGCGCGCTCGCTCCGGGTCCAGCTCGAGCAGCTGCGCGACCTGAAGCTCTCGCCGCGCCACGCCGCGCTCGTGGCGCCGCTGCTCGCCCGCGTGGCCAAGGCGGCGGACGTCATCGGGGTGCCGGCGGAGCGGCTCGCCTACGACGCCCGACAGGGCAACCACCAGGGGGTGGCCCGCTGCATCGCCGCCGGCCTCCCCGACGCGGTGGTGGAGCAGCGCCGGGCCGAGTTCCTGAAGGAGCGGCCGGGCGCCGACGCCCGGGCCCAGCAGTGCCTCTCCCGCGCCCGGGTGGCCCGGGCCATGGGCAACTCGGCCTTCGCGCTCGCCCAGTACGAGGAGGCGCTCGGCGCCGACCCCCTCAACCTGGAACTCCACCGCCATTACTGGCAGTTGCGGCGCGAACGGGAAGGGGCCGCCCGGTGACGAGCTACCTGTTCTCGTGGCTGAAGGAGAAGTTCGGGGCGCTGGACCTCGCCGCCTTCGAGAGGTCCCACCCCTACCACTGGCTCGTCTGGGAGGCCGGCCAGTGGCACCCCCCGGAGAGATCCGGCCAGACCCTCATCGCCAGCGCCGCCCTGGAGCCGCCCGGACCGGGGGAGTCGCTCGCCATCGCCATGCGCCCCGACGCGCGCCGTCCCTACCTCACCATGGGCCGCGGGGCGGAGAACGACATCGTGGTCGACGACGCCACCCTCTCGCGGGTGCACCTCATGCTCATGCGCACCGAGGGCGGCGGCTGGACCGTGCGGGACGCCGGCTCCTCGAACGGGACCCGCCTCGAGGGAGCGCTGCTGGGCGTCGGCAAGCCCGAGGCGCTGAAGAGCGGGGCCAGGCTGCAGGCGGGATCGGTGCACTTCACCTACCTCGAGCCCCGCGACCTCCTCGAGCGGCTCAAGCTGAAGGCGGTCGCGCCCCGGTAGCGGCGGGCGGGGATGGCCGGACCTCGCCCCCCTCGGAACCGCCCGCGCCGGGGCGCGTTCGTGCCAGAATCCGCCCCCATGGAACTCTCCCAAGCCACCGTCTTCGTCACCGGGGCCACCTCCGGCATCGGCGAGGCCTGCGCGCTGCGCTTCGCCGCCGAGGGGGCGCGCCTCGTCCTGTGCGGGCGCCGGGAGGAGCGCCTCGCCTCCCTGGGCCGGCGCCTGCGGGTGCCCTTTCACGCGCTCGTGCTCGACGTGCGCGACCGCCCGGCGGTGGAGCGCGCGGTGGCGGAGCTCCCGGAGGCGTTCGCCCGGGTGGACGTCCTCGTCAACAACGCGGGCCTGGCCCTGGGCCTCGAGCCGGCGCAGCGCGCCGACCTCGACGACTGGGATCAGATGATCCTCACCAACAACCGCGGCCTGGTGGTGATGACGCGGCTCCTCCTCCCCGGGATGGTGGAGCGGGGGAAGGGCCACGTGGTCAACGTGGGCTCGGTGGCGGCGAACTACCCCTACCCGGGAGGGAACGTCTACGGCGCCACCTAGGCCTTCGTGCACCAGTTCTCCCTCAACCTGCGCGCCGACCTGGTGGGGACCGGGGTGCGGGTCACCTGCGTCGAGCCCGGCATGACCGAGACCGAGTTCTCGCTCGTGCGCCTCGGGGACCCGGAGAAGGCGAAGGCGGTCTACCAAGGGATCGCCCCGCTCCGCGCCGAGGACATCGCCGACGTCGTCCACTGGACGGTGACGCGGCCCGCCCACGTGAACGTGAACACCCTCGAGCTCATGCCCGAGGGCCAGGCCTTCTCTCCCTTCGCGGTCAAGCGCCGATAGCGGCGGCCGCCGGGCCCGGCTACAAGAGGGGTCCCCTTCTTCACCCGGAGGTGACACGTGCAACGCCTTGCCCTCGCCCTCTGCCTCCTCTCCCCGCTCCTCGCCCGGGCCGCCGGCGCTCCCGCCGGCGGCACCGGGAAGACCGAGGTGACCTGGCTCGGACACGCCGCCTTCGTGGTGAGGACACCCCAGGGGACGGTCCTCGCCATCGACCCGTGGCTCGCCAACCCCTCCAACCCCGACAGGGACTCGCTCGCCAAGCTCGAGCGGGTGGACTTCATCCTCGTATCCCACGGCCACTTCGACCACGTCGGGGAGGCGGTCGCGCTCGCCAAGAAGACCGGGGCGAAGCTCGTCGCCACCTACGAGCTCATGGCCGCCCTGGTCGGGGCGGGCTACCCCAAGGAGCAGGCCACCATGGCCACTTCCGGCAACGTGGGCGGCACGCTCGCGCTGTCGCCGGAGGTGACGGTGACCCTCGCCCCTGCAGTCCACAGCTCCACCTTCAAGAAGGACGAGGCCTCCCCCTTCGAGCCGGCCGGAAGCCCGGTCGGGTTCGTGCTCCAGATCCGGGGCGGCCCGACCCTCTACCACACCGGGGACACGGCGGTGACGGCCGACATGCAGCTCCTCGGGGACCGCTTCCCGGTGGACGTGATGCTCGCCTGCATCGGCGGCCACTTCACCATGGACCCGGTGGGCGCGGCCCAGGCCGCGAGGCTCGTCCGCGCCAAGGTAGTCGTCCCCATGCACTACGGGACCTTTCCCTTGCTCGCCGGCACCCCGGCCGAGCTCGAGGCGGCCTTGCAGAAGCAGGGGGCGAAGGCGAAGGTGGTGACGATGAAGCCCGGCGAGACGCGCTCCTTCTAGCCCCCGGGCGCGGCGCCTCTCCGCCTCGCCGCCTCGCGGAGAGAGGCCTAGAATAGCCTCGCCGAGGAGGACCGAGGTTGAGCGACGTCCGCGACAGGCCCCCCCGCGCCGGGCGGGGAAGGAAGGCGCCCGGCCGGACCGGCTCGGAGCCCGGGCCCGCGGAGCTCCCGGCCGGCGAGGCCGCCGGAACCGGGGGAGGCCCGGCGCCGCCGAGGGCGCAGCCCCCGCGCACCGCCCCGGAGGCTCCGGCGTCGAACCCGCTCCTGCCCGGCGTCGAGGAGGCCCCCTTCCGCTCCGCGGACGCGCCGGAGCGCCTGGCCCGCCTCGGGCGCCGGGTGGGCGAACGGCTCCCGCAGCTCGCCGCGCTCTGTCGCATGGCGCCCGACCCGGACCTGGCGCTCGCCGGGGTCGAGCGCTACCTGGACGCGGCCGAGCTCCCCGCCGAGCGCGACCTCCTCGAGGCCCTGGTCCTCCTCTCCGGCGGCTCGCGGCTGGCGCTGAAGGCGCTCGCCCGGGAGCCGACCCTGCTGCGGCGGGTGGCCCGCTCGCGCTGGGCGAGGCGGATGCGCCCGGAGAAGGACTCCCTGCGGGCCCTCACCCGCGCCGTCCGCCGCCTCGGCGAGGACGACGTGGCCGGCCTCCACCGGCTCCTGCGCCGCTTCGGCGCGAGGGAGCTCGTCCGCGTGGCGCTGCGCGACCTGCGCCGCGCGCGCGTGAGCGAGGTCACCCGCGAGCTCTCCTCGCTCGCCACCGCCTGCCTCGACGTGGCCATCCGCTTCCACGAGCGGCGCCTGCGGGCGCGCCACGGGGCACCGGCGGGATGCGCGGGGCGGGAGCCGGGGGCCGGGTTCTGCGCACTGGCGATGGGCAAGCTCGGGGCTCGCGAGCTCAACTTCTCCTCGGACATCGACCTCATCTACGTCTACCGCTCCGACGGGACCACCGAGGGGGAGCGCCCCCTGCCCCACTTCGGCTACTACGCCAAGCTCGCCGAGCTCGTCACCGAGAGCCTCTCCAAGGCCACCGAAGACGGCTTCGTCTTCCGGGTGGACCTGAACCTGCGCCCCGACGGGCACAGCGGGCCCATCGTCAACAGCATCCGGGCCGCCGAGCTCTACTACCAGTCGTTCGGCCGCTCCTGGGAGCGCAACGCCCTCGTGAAGGCCCGGCCGGCGGCGGGCGACCTGGGGGTGGGCGAGGAGCTGCTCGCCCAGCTCGAGCCCTTTATCTGGCGGCGCTCGCTCGACCTGGACGTCATCCAGGAGATCCAGGCCATGAAGGCGCGCATCGACGCGCGCGCCGGGGCGGAGGGAAAGGACGACCTGAAGCTCGGCAGGGGCGGGATCCGCGAGGCCGAGTTCTTCGTCACCGCCCTGCAGGTGCTCTACGGGGGCAAGCTCAAGGACCCGGGAATCCGCGAGCGCGCCGTGCTCCCGGCCCTCGACCGGCTGCTCTTCGCCGGCATCGTCGCCGCCCGGGACCGGGACGCGCTCGCCGACGCCTACCTCTTCCTGCGCCGGGCCGAGCACCGGGTGCAGATGGTGGACGGGCGGCAGACCCACCGGCTTCCCCCGGGCCCGGAGCGGCTCGGCCTGTCGCGCGCCATGGGCTTCTCCCGCACCGCCCAGTTCGAGGAGGCGCTCGCGGCGTACCGGGAGAGGGTGGCGTCCCTGTTCGGCGGCCTCCTCGGCACCCGGGCGGGGGCCGCGCCGCTCGACCCCGAGCTCTCGCTGCTCGCCGACCAGCAGGTGGAGCCGCAGCGCCGGCGGGAGATCGCCGGGCGGCGCGGCTTCGCCGACCCCGACCAGGTGGTCGCCTCCCTCGAGGCCCTGGCGCGCCGCCCCACTCCCTTCTCGCGCACCGGCGACCCGGCGGCGGCGGTGGCGCTCCTCGCCGAGGTCCTCGCCACCCCCGACCCGGACCAGGCCCTCTCCCACCTCGCCGAGTTCGCGGCCGCGCTCACCTCGCCCGAGGCCTACTTCAAGATGCTGCGGGAGGTGCCGCGGGTGGCGCGCCTGCTCATCTCTCTCTTCGGCACCTCCGACTTCCTCTCCAAGCGGTTCCTGCGCCACCCCGAGCTGCTCGACCAGCTGCTCCGGGAACAGGTGGCGCTCCTCAAGGACGGCGCCGACTTCCGCCGGGAGATCGCGACGCGCCTCGCGCTCGTCGGCGACGAGCCCGCCATCGACGAGCGGATGGAGCGAAGCCTCGCCGAGCTGAGGCGCTACCGGAACGAGGAGATGCTCCGGGTGGCGATGGCGGACATCGCCGGGACCATCTCGCTCGAGAGCGTCTCCGCGCAGCTCTCCGACCTGGCCGAGAGCCTGCTCGCCGCCTGCCTCGAGCTCGCCGAGGAGGAGGCCCGCGCCAAGGGGAAGGCCCCGCCCGGCGGGCTGTGCGTCATCGCCATGGGGAAGCTCGGCGGGCGCGAGATCGGTTACCACTCCGACCTGGACCTCATCTTCCTCTACCCGAGCGAGGAGGCGCCGGGCGCCCCCGGCGAGGCGCAGACCCAGACGCACGCGCTCTTCGCCCGGCTGGCCCAGCGCCTCCTCTCCTTCCTGCAGATGCCCCTGCGCGAGGGGCTGCTCTACAAGACCGACACCCGGCTGCGCCCGAGCGGGAACCAGGGGGCCCTGGTGACGAGCGTGCAGGGGTTCGCGCGCTACCACCTCGGCGGAGCGGACAGCCCGCAGGTGCGCAGCGCGACCTGGGAGCGCCAGGCCCTCCTCCGCGCCCGCTACGTGGCCGGGGACGAGCGGATCTGGGAGCGGGTCCGGCGCGAGATCCTCGAGCCGGTGCTGAACCAGCCGGCGCTCGATACCCGGGCCCTCGCCGGCGAGATCCGCCGCATGCGCGAGCGGATGGAGGTGGAGATCGGCCAGGAGGCCGCCAAGGGGAAGAACCCCAAGGTGGGACGCGGGGGAATGGTGGACATCGAGTTCGCCGTCCAGTTCCTGCAGCTCGTCCACGGCCACGACCGGCCCTTCCTCCTCACCCCCTCCACCACCGAGGCGCTCTCCCGCCTCCGGGACGGCGGGCTCCTTCGCGGCACCACCTACCAGGACCTCGCCGCCGGCTACGAGTTCCACCGGCGTCTGGCGATGCGGATGCGCATCGTCCACGACTACAGCATCGACTACCTGCCGCGCGGGGGGCGCCTGCTCGCCCAGCTGGCGCGCCGCCTCGGCTACTACGGCGACGATCCGGGGGCCCGCCTGCTCGCCGACTACCAGCGGGTGACCGACGCGGTCCGCCGCGCCTATGACGAGATCGTCACTCCCTGAGTGGGCTCGGGCGCGCACCCAGGCGGATTTCCCCTGGGAGGACGGGGCCTCGCCACTGCGCCGCCCCGCCCGCCCCGGAGGAGGCTAAGATGGCCTCGCGCGTTCGTGCGAGCCGCAGCCCAGCGAGCCCCTTCGTGCCCACCCCCGACGACCCACTCGAAGCGCAGCGCGCGGGGATCCGCCCCTTCGAGGACGCCGAGATGGCCCTCGTCCGCGCCGTCGTCACGCTCGCCCCCTGGATCGGGGAACCGGAGGAGCACGGCCTGCGCTACGCGCTCAACCTCGCCCGCACCGGCGCCCTGCGCTGCGCGGACGGGAACGACCTCGACCTGTGGGAGTTCCTCACCCCCCTGCGGGAGGAGGTGCGCGCCCGGGCGGTGCCGCCCCTGTGCCGGAGCGGGGGCGTGGACCGCGCCGCCGTCGGCCGGCTCGCGCCGCCGCTCGCCGCCCTGGCGCTCGAGTGGAGGAAGAAGGCGCTCGCCGCCTTCGCCGGGCGGCTCTCGCCCGCCGACCTCGACCGGGAGGTGTGCGAGAAGGCGCTCGTCCTCGTCTGCGGAGGGGGGGGCGGGGTGGCCTGGTCCTACCTCGGCGCCTTCGCCCTCCTCGAGCAGTACGGCCTCGTCCCGCGACTGCTCGCCGGGACGAGCATGGGAGCCGTGCTCCTCCTCTTCCGCGCGCGCCACCGCCGCTGGCGCCACGAGGAGATGACGACGTACCTCGACAAGCTCACCTTCCGGGGGCTGTTCCGCGTGCTCCGCACCGACTCCCGCTACGGCCTCCCCGCTGCCATGCGCCTGCACCTGCGCGCCGGCATCGGCGAGGCGTTCTGCGACCCGGGCGGGCGACCGCTCTCCCTGAAGGACCTGGCCATCCCCCTGGTGGTGGCGGTCACCGGGGTCCGCAACGGCGCCCTGCCTCGCGACCCGAGCTACTACGAGCACCTGCTCGACCTCCAGGGCCGGGTGCCGAGCCCCAACGTGATGAAGCGGCTCATGAGCGACATGCTCACCGCCATCGGCGAGCTCATCCAGCAACGGGATCGCTTCGCGCGCATCTACCTGGGGGCGGACGCGCAGACCCACGCCTTCGACGCCGTCGACGCCGTCGGGTTCTCGTCGGCGCTCCCGGGGGTGGTCCACTACGACATCCTCCGCGACGACCCGCGCATGCACGCGCTCGTGCAGGAGCTCTTCAAGAGGCACGACCTCTTCCGGCTGGTGGACGGGGGGCTCGTCGACAACCTGCCGGCGCGGGCCGCCTGGCGCTGCGCCCGGAGCGGCGCCATCCGCTCGCGCAACGCCTTCGTACTCGGGCTGGAAGGGTTCGGCCCGAAGCTTTCCCAGCCCATCTGGTTCGGCCTGGAGCAGCTCGCCGCCCAGAACGTGGCCCGGAACCGCCCGTTCGTCCACCACCAGCGATCCTTTCAGAAGGTGCTCTCGCCGGTGGTGCTCCTCCCCTCCGAGGGGGACTTGCAGCGGGCCGTGCGGCACAGCAAGAGCGAGCTCGCCCCCGACATGCCGTTCCTCGCCCGGATGTGCCGGCCCTTCCCCCTGCCTCTCCCGCCCTCCTGACCCCTGCCGAGACGAGAGGAGGAGGGGCGAGACTCCCCGCCCGCAGGCTCCGACTCGACCGGCGCCCCGGGAGGTGGTTAAGTGAGGGCTCCCACCGAGGTCAGAAAACGCATGAAGATCCGGTACCAGCTGAAGGCGAAGTCGGAGCGCCGCGCCACCCCCTTCCGGCCTCGCGGCCCCCTCTCGTTCGGCCAGCTCCGCACCGACCACATGTTCCTCATGGACCACGTGGACGGGAGATGGGTGGACCCGCGCATCGTGCCCTACGGCCCCCTCGCGCTCGCCCCCGGGGCGGTGGCGCTGCACTACGCGCAGGAGATCTTCGAGGGGGCGAAGGCCTTCCTCCAGGGAGACGGCGAGATCTACGCCTTCCGGGTGGACCAGAACGCGGCGCGGATGAACCGCTCCGCCGCCGGCGTCTGCATGCCCGCCCTGCCAGAGGCCGACCAGGTCGAGGCGGTGCTGGCGCTGCTCGACGTGGAGCGGCTCTGGGCCCCGGAGCAAGAGGGCGCCTCCCTCTACATCCGCCCGTTCATGATCGGGACCCAGGACTCCCTCGGCGTCAAGCCGAGCTCGCGCTACCTCTACTGCGTCTTCCTCTCGCCGAGCGGCCCCTACTACCCGGCCGGATTCCAGGAGCCGGTGAAGCTCCTCATCACCCGCCGCTTCCATCGCGCGGCCCCGGGCGGCACCGGCGCCTTCAAGACCGGGGGCAACTACGCCGCCTCGCTCATGGCCGGAGAGGTGGCCCACGAGCACGGGGCGAGCCAGGTGCTCTACCTCGACGCCCAGGACCGCTACGTCGAGGAAGCCGGCTCGATGAACCACTTCCACGTCACCCGCGAGGGCGCGCTCGTCATCCCCAGCTTCACCGACAGCATCCTGCGCTCGGTGACCTCCGAGTCGGTGATGGAGCTCGGCGCCCGGGAGCTCGGCGTCGAGGTGCGCCAGGAGCGGGTGGACTTCCAGGCCTTCCTCGCCGGGCTCGAGAGCGGGTCGATCACCGAGGCGGGCGGCTTCGGAACGGCGGCCGTCGTCTCGGCCGTCGGAGCCTACGTCTTCGAGGACGGTCGCGAGGTGCGGGTCGGGGACGGCACCATCGGGCCCGTTACGCGCCGGATCTACGAGGTGCTCACCGGCATCCAGCGCGGCCTGCGCCCGGCACCGGAGGGCTGGCTCTTCCGCGTGCCCCGGCGAGCCGCCGAGGCCGCTGCGCGCCCGAAGCGCCGGACGCGAGCCCCGCGGGCGATGGCCTCGCGGGCCCGGGCGAAGCGGGCGCTGCGCTCGCGCGCCCGCTCGAGGCGATAGCGTCCGCTCGCCCCGCGGGACGTCGCTCGCGAGCTCGAGGTTTGTGGCGCTGGTGCTGCGCCGCGTCAGCGCGAGCTCTGCGCACGCGAGAAACCCGTGCTCCGGGAATACTCCTGATTACAATTTGTTACGAGGAAAGCGCGAGTTTGAGCGCTCATGGCCATCGAGAAACGGGTTGACCAGCCAGGCCTTTCCCGGATAAATATGAAAAAATTTCAGGCCTCCAATAAAAAACTTAGTGCTGTCAAGACCTTACGTGGAGCAGTTCCGATGCGCAGCCGGTATCTCGACCTAGACGACCGCACCCAGGACATCGCAGAGCGCATTCGCGAATATCCTGAAATCGCAAATGATTTCCTGCAAAAGTACGAGCTGTCTTGGATCTACCACGAGAACGCGCTCGAGGGAGTCATCTACACGCTCCAGGAGTTGACGACCGCGCTCGATTCCCCCCCGCTCGCCGACGTGACAACCGTGGGAGCGCTCCAGGAGGTCCGCAACCACAAGGCGGCGATCGACATCATCCGCACCGAGGCGCAGGCGAAGAAGCCGAAGATGAACGTCTCCCTGGTGAAGCGGCTCCACGAGGCCCTGAACGCCGGCATCCAGAGCCGGGGGCCGTCGGAGTACCGCAAGGACATGCCGCTACATCGCGCCTACTTCCACGAGATCGCCGAGCCGCAGAAGATCGCGACCCTGCTCCCGAAGGTCCTCGAGTCGGCGGACACCGCGGATTTCCGCCAGAGCCACCCGCTCCACCAGGCCTCGAAGCTCCAGCACGGGTTCATGCAGGTGTTCCCGTACACCGAGGGATCGGGCAAGGTGGCGCGCCTGCTCGGGAACCTCCTCCTCCTCCACAAGGGCTACCTCCCTTGCATCGTCCACTCGGTGGACCGGCAGCGCTACTACGAGTCGCTCCGCCTCCCCGAGCCGACGCTGCGCGACCTCATGCTCGAGGCGATGGAGAACGCCCTCGACAACGCCGAGAGGTTCTTCTCCGAGGCGGCCGCCGCCCGCTCGAAGCGCGCGGCCCGCTAGCGGCGCGCAAACTGTTGGAATCCCCAGTCTTTCTCGCCGCCCCGTGCTTCCTGGGCGTAGCGGGCGGCTGCCCGATAGTGTATACGGGCACCCCCCATGGTCCTGGGCGCTCACGAGGGCATCGCTGGCGGCGTCTCACGGGCGTTCGAGCGCGCCGAGGAAGACACCGCGGACGCCCTCCAGATCTTCGTGCGGAACCCGCGCGGCTGGACGGCGCCACCGCTCGAGGACGGGGAGGTGGAGAGGTTTCGCGCCGAGGCCGCCCGCACCGGGAAGCCCACCGCGGCGCACTCGCTCTACCTCGCGAACCATGCCTCCTCCGACCGGCCGCTCCGCACCAAGTCCTGGAACGCCCTCGCCGACGAGCTTTCGAGGTGCTCGGCCCTCGGGATCCCGTTCCTCATCTTCCACCCGGGCAGCAACCCCGACGAGGCGGAGGGCCTGAAACTCGTCGCCGAGGGGGTGGAGCGAGCGCTCGACAAGGTCCCGGGGAAGGCGCGCCTCCTCGTCGAGATCACCGCCGGCCAGGGGAGCTCGCTCGGCTGGCGCTTCGAGCACATCGCCGCCATCCGCGCCGGCGTCCCCGGGGCCCAGCGGCGCCGCACCGGGGTGTGCTTCGACACCTGCCACGCCTTCGCCGCCGGTTACGACCTCACCACGCGCACCGGCTTCGAGCAGGCCTTCCAGGATTTCGACCGGCTGGTGGGACTCGAGCACCTCCAGGCCTTCCACCTGAACGACTGCAAGAAGCCGCTCGGCTGCCGGGTCGACCGGCACGAGCACATCGGAGACGGCGCCATGGGGCTCGAGCCCTTTCGCCTCCTCGTGAACGATTCCCGCTTCGCCGAGATCCCCGGGTTCCTGGAGACCGAGATGCGCTTCAAGGAGAACCTCCAGGTGCTTCGCTCCCTGGTCCGCTCATGACCCGCGCCCTGCAGTCGCCCGCCCATCCGCATCCCCGCCGCACCCGGGTGGCGCTCGTGCCGGGGTCTGCCGCCGAGGTGCGGCGCATGCTCGACCGCCTGGTCGAGTACGCTCGCGGCCATCGCCGCGCCCTCATCCTCACCCACGACAACCCCGACCCGGACTCCCTCGCCTCGGGCGTGGCCCTCGCCTGGCTGCTCGAGCGCCTCGCCGGGGTGGAGGCGGTGGTGGCCTACGGAGGCATCGTGGGGCGCGCCGAGAACCGGGCGCTCGTCCGGGTGCTGAAGCTCCCGGTGGTGCCGCTCTCCCGCGTGGTCTTCGACGACTACGACCTCATCGCCATGGTCGACACCCAGCCGGAGCAGGGGAACCACTCCCTGCCCTCCGCCCACTTCCCGGACGTGGTCATCGACCACCACCCGCCCCGGCCCGAGACGCAGCTCGCGAGCGTGGCCGACGTGGGGCGCGAGGCCGGGGCCACCTCGACGGTGGTCACCGACTACCTGCGCGCCAGCGGCCTCACCGTCCCCTCGGCGATCGCCACCGCCCTCTTCTACGGCATCAAGTCGGACACCCGCGACCTGGAGCGGGAGACCACCCGACCCGACGTCGCCGCCTATCTGTGGCTCTTCCCGCAGATCGACCCCCAGGCGCTCTCGGAGATCGAGCACCCGCGCCTTCCCGAGGACTACTTCCGCCTCTTCCACACCGCGGTGGAGAAGGCCGAGGTCTATGACGCCGCCGTCGTCTGCGACCTCGGCAAGGTCTACTACCCCGACCTGGTGGCCGAGGTCGCCGATCGCTTCCTGACCATGGGGGACGTGAAGTGGTCGCTCGCCTTCGGATCCTTCGAGGGGAGCATCTACTTCTCGCTGCGCACCCGCGACCGGCGCATGAACGCGGGCAAGCTCATCCGCGAGGTCATCGAGGCGCGCGGCGGCTCCGCCGGAGGGCACGGCTCGATGGCCGGCGCCCGCCTCCCGGTGAAGGGCCTCGCCCCCGCCGCCCGCTCCCGCCTGGTGCGCTCCATCGTGCACTGCTTCCTCAGGGAGTTCGGGGTGGAGCGGCGCAAGCCCCGCAAGCTGGTGTGATCTACCTCGACCACAACGCCATCACCCCCATGCGCCCCGCGGCCGTCGCCGCCGTGGAGGAGGCGCTCTCGGCCTACGGCAACCCGTCCTCCACCCACGCCGCCGGACGGCGGGCGCGAGGCCTCCTCGACCGCGCGCGCGAGCGCGTCGCGGCCGCCCTCTCGGCCAGGCCGCGCGACGTCGTGCTGACCTCGGGCGCGACCGAGTCGGCCGCGCTCGCCATCCGGGGAGCGCTGGAGGCGGCCCCGCCCGAGCGCACCGGCCTCGTCGTCACCGCCATCGAGCACCCCTGCGTCCTCGACCTGGCCCGCGACCTCTCGAGGCGAGGCACCCCGGTCCAGGTGGTACCCGTGGATTCCCACGGGGTGGTGGACCTGGAGGTCCTCCGCAACGCCGTCTCGCGCGAGACCGCCCTCGTCTGCTGCATGCTCGCCAACAACGAGACGGGGGTGGTTCAACCGGTGGCGGAGGCCGCCGCCGTGGCCCACCGCGCCGGCGCTCGCCTCTTCTGCGACGCGGTCCAGGCGGTGGGGAAGATCCCCTTCGACCTCGCCGCGCTGGGGGTCGACGCCGCCGCTCTCACCAGCCAGAAGTTCGGCGGGCCCCGCGGCGCGGGGGCCCTGTGGATCGCGGACGGCTTCCGGCTCTCCCCCCAGCTCGGCGGCCACCAGGAGCGAGGCCGGCGCGCCGGCACCGAGAACCTCCCCGGGCTCTGCGGGATGGGCGCCGCCATCGAGGAGGCGGTGAAGGACCTCGACGCCGAGGGAGTCCGCATCGGTGGGCTCCGCGACCGGCTGGAGAGGGGCCTCCTCGCCGCCTCGCCGGGCGCGCGGGTGAACGGGGCGGGCGCGAGTCGTCTTCCGGGCACCCTCTCCATCACCTTCCCCGGCGCCGACGGCGAGGCCCTGCTCATGGCGCTCGACCTCGACGGCCTGTGCGCCAGCGCGGGGGCAGCCTGCACCTCGGGCTCGACCACCCCCTCGCACGTGCTCTCCGCCATGGGCCTCGCGCCGGCGGACGCGAGGGCAACCCTGCGGCTGTCGCTCGGCTGGTGCAGCTCGGAGGCCGAAGTGGAGGAGGCGCTCCGCCTCCTGCCGCCCCTCGTCGGGAGGGTCCGCAGCGCCCTCGCCTCCTGATCCGTCGATTCCCCTAGGGCTTCCGCGCGCTTCTCTCTCTCACTTGACATCGCGCGCCCCGGCTCTTACGATAATCCTCGTAAATTCGTATAGTTAAAGCTCTTTTTGAGACTTCGATCTGCCCCCTGCTGGGTTCGTGATTGGCTTCGAGTCGTTTGGGCCGACTCCGAACAAAGAGGAGCACCCGGCCCTGCTCATGAGCAAGCTCCCGCGTAGCGAGGGAGAAGCCTACGGGCAGGGGCGACGTGGGTGCCCCACCTGTGGCAACACAGGTCCAAGCAACCGAGCCACACGGCTTTTGCGGGGGGCTCTTTTCCTTCCCGGATGACCTCCGACGAGAAGCGCGCCCTTCGCGATCGCCTCGTCCGCACCCGGGCCGCCTGGCCGCCGAGCGAACGCGCCCGGGCCTCGGCCGCCGCCGCGGCCATCCTCGCCGAGACCTCCGGCTGGAGGTCCGCCGCCACGGTGGCCCTCTACGCCCCCATGGGGGCGGAGGTCGATACCCGCCCGCTCTCGGAGCGCGCCGTCGCCGAGGGGAAGCGCATCGCCTGGCCGTTCCTCGAGCCGGGAGCCCTCGCCTTGCGCTTCGGCTCCTGCGAGGTCGCGGACCTGGTCGCCGGTCCCCTGGGCACCCGCGAGCCGCCGCGCCTCGCCGCACCGGTGGCGCTCACCGAGATCGACCTCGTCGTCGTCCCCGGCGTCGCCTTCGACGCCCGCGGTCGGAGGCTCGGACGGGGGCGCGGCCACTACGACGCCACGCTCTCCCTCCTCCCCTCCCGGGCCGAGCGGGTCGGCCTCGCCTTCGAGCTCCAGCTCGTTCCCGCCGTCCCGGCCGAGGCGCACGACGCCCCGCTCGACGCGGTGGTGACCGAGCACAGGCTCATCCGCGTCCCGCGCGCTCTTCGTTGACACGGGGTGCTTCCCGGGGGCAGATTCCTCCCCCTTGAAAGTCCTCTTCCTCGGCGACGTCTTCGGCAAGCCGGGCCGCAACGCCGTGAAACGCCTCGTCCCGCGGCTCATCGCCCGCCACGGGCTCGACCTCGTCGTGGCCAACGCGGAGAACGTCGCGAGCGGCGTGGGGGTGACCCCGGACAGCGCCGAGGAGCTGCTCGCCGCCGAGGTCGACCTGCTCACGAGCGGCAACCACATCTGGGCGAAGCGCGAGATCGTCCCCTACCTGGAGGCGCCCGGCAGCCGGCTGCTCCGGCCCGCCAACTACCCCGAGGGAGCGCCGGGGCGGGGGCACGCGGTCGTCGAGACCCCGGACGGGCGCAAGCTCGGCGTCCTGAACCTGGAGGGCAGGGTCTTCATGAAGGACCTCGACGACCCCTTTCGCCTGGCGGAGAAGCTGGTGGCCGACCTCAAGTCCCAGGGCTGCAAGGCCATCCTCGTCGACATGCACTGCGACGCCACGAGCGAGAAGAACGCCATGGGCTGGTTCCTCGACGGCCGGGTCTCCGCGGTGCTCGGCACCCACACCCACATCCAGACCGCCGACGCCCGGGTGCTCCCGGGCGGGACCGCCTTCATCACCGACGTCGGCATGTGCGGTCCCTGGGACTCGGTCATCGGCGTCCGCAGGGAGCTCGTCCTGGAGCGCTTCCTCTCGCAGCGCCCGGTCTCCTTCGAGCCCGCCAAGCGCGACGTCTATCTGCAGGGAGCCCTGGTGGACATCGACGAGTCGACCGGCCGGGCGCGCGCCATCGAGCGCGTCCAGGAGCGGGACGAGGAGCAGCCGTGATGGGCGACCCCCGTTTGAAGAGCGCCACCCCCGAGGAGCAGTTCCGCGAGGTGACCCGCGGGATGGTGGACCTGCACGTCGAGAAGGAGCTGCGCGAGCGCCTGGAGCGCGCCTACCAGAAGGGGGTCCCGCTGCGGGTGAAGGCAGGGTTCGACCCCACCGCTCCCGACCTGCACCTCGGCCACACCGTCCTCCTGTCGCGCATGCGCAGGTTCCAGCAGTTCGGCCACACCGTCATCTTCCTCATCGGCGACTTCACCGGCCTCATCGGCGATCCCACCGGGCGCAACGCCACCCGCCCTCCCCTGAGCCGCGAGCAGATCCTGAAGAACGCCGAGACCTACAAGAGGCAGGTCTTCAAGGTCCTCGACGAGAAGGACACCGAGGTCCGCTTCAACTCCGAGTGGCTGGGCGCCATGTCCTTCGCCGACGTGGTGCGCCTCGCCAGCCGTTACACGGTGGCCCGGATGCTGGAGCGCGAGGACTTCCGCAAGCGCTACACCGGCAACACCCCCATCAGCATCCACGAGTTCCTCTACCCGCTCGCGCAGGGGTACGACTCGGTGGCCCTGAAGTGCGACATCGAGCTCGGCTCCTCCGACCAGCTCTTCAACCTGCTCGTGGGGCGCACGCTCATGCAGCACTACGAGCTCACCCCGCAGATCGTCCTCACCGGCCCCATCCTGGAGGGCCTGGACGCCAAGCTCGACCCGGCCACCGGCCGCGTGGCCGGCGACAAGATGTCGAAGTCCCTCGGGAACTACGTCGGGGTGGCCGAGCCCCCCGAGGAGCAGTTCGGCAAGCTCATGTCGGTGAGCGACGACCTGATGTGGCGCTACTACGAGCTCCTCTCGGAGCGGACCACCGCCGAGATCGCGGCCCTCCGGGCCGGGCACCCCAAGTCCGCCAAGGTCGCGCTGGCGAAGGAGATCGTGGCCCGCTTCCACGGGGCAGAGGCGGCGCGCCGGGCCGAGGAGCACTTCGAGCAGGTCCACGCGCGGCGCGAGACGCCCGAGGACGTCCCGGAAAAGGGGTTCGCCCTCGCTGGCCAGGCCTCGCTCCCGCTCGCCAACCTGCTCGCCGACGCCGGGCTGGCGTCCTCGCGGAGCGAGGCGCGCCGCCTCATCTCCCAGGGCGGGGTAACCGTGAACGGGGAGCGCGCCACCGACTCGCAGGCCGCGCTGGGCGCGGGCGAGTACCTGGTGAAGGTGGGCAAGCGCCACTTCGCCAAGCTCAAGCTCGGGTAGGCGGGACGCCGCCTACCCCTTGAAGCCCTTCCCCACCAGGTAGACCTCGAAGCTGCGCTCCCGCGTCGCCTCGGGCCGCGCCACCTCCACCTTCTCGAAGAGGGCCCGCATCTCCTTCTGGAAGACGGGGAAGTCGCCCCCCATGAAGACCTTCACGACGAGGCTCCCTCCGATCTTCAGGGTCTCCCGCGCGACGGCGACGGCCATGCGCGCGAGCTCGAGGGAGCGCGCCTCGTCGGTGACCTTCACCCCGATGGTCTTCGGCGCCATGTCGCTCGTGACGAGGTCGAAGGCTCCCGGGTGGAGGGCCTTGATCCTCTCCACCGCGCCGGGGTCGAGGAGGTCGAGGACGGCGGTCTTCACCCAGGACTTTCCCATTTCGCGGATGGGTTCGCGGTCGACCCCGACCGCGGCGCCGCGGGGCCCCACCGCCTCGGCCAGGATCTGGAGGAAGCCCCCGGGGGCGGCACCGAGGTCGAGGACCGCCCGCCCCGCCCCGAGGAGGCGGTGGCGCTTCAGGATCTCCTCGATCTTGAAGGCGGAGCGCGCCCGCAGGCCCTGCTCCTTGGCGCGGCGGTAGAAGCGGTCTCGCGGGTCGTAGGGCTTCGTCATGCGGCTCCGGGGCTTGCGGGGGCTCGCTGCCGCGATATCCTCCGCGCCAGCGCTCCCGTCAAATGGTTTCCTGGAAGTCCGCCGCCCTGTTCGCGCCCGTCGCCCTCGCCGGCGCGTGGGCGATCGCCTCGTCCACCCGCGAGATCGGGGAGCTCGAGCAGGAGTTTCGGCGGGAGGGCGAGGCAAGCATGGCCGAGGGGGCTTCCTTCATCGAGACGTTCCGGGCCGAGCACGCCGACGCCTACCTGAAGGCCCTCGACCACCGCCGCGCCATCGCGGTGCGGATGACCCGTCTGCGCCGCAACCGCTTCATCGGTCTCTTCCTGGTGGTGGCCGCGGGCCTGGGAATGGCCGGGATGAACGTCCTCCGGCGCATCTCTCGAGAGCTGGAGGAGGACCGCCGCTGGCTGCGGGACGGGAGCCGTCCTCCCTGACTCATCGGGACCGAAATGGTCGACTTTTCATCCTCTTGACTTGGCCGCGGCCCCTGTCGGATAACCCGGCTCCCTACAAGCTTCGACGCCCCGGCGGAGCGTCAAGGAGAGCGGATGGCGACTTTCATCACCGAGGAGTGCATCAACTGCGGCGCGTGCGAACCCGAGTGTCCGAACGGCGCCATCAGCCAGGGCGAGGACATCTACGTCATCAACCCGGACCTCTGCACCGAGTGCGTCGGCTTCCACGACGAGGAAGCCTGCGCCGCGGTTTGCCCGGTGGACTGCTGCGTTCCCGATCCGAACCGTCCGGAGACCGAGGAGCAGAACTACGCCAAGCTCGCCAAGATCCACCCGGACAAGACCTTCCCGGCGCTGGGCGAGCTCTCCGCCGAGCTGTCTCGCTTCCGCAAGAGCGCCTAGCTTCACCTCGGTGCGCCGCGAGGGCGCCGAGCGGTGCCCCGCCCCGGCTCGACTGCCCCGCGCGTCTCACGGCGCGCGGGGCTTTCCTTTGCTACAGACCTGCTTCGGAGGTGAGCGATGAGCGAGGAAACCCTCACCGGCGGACAGCTCGTGGCCCGCATGCTGCGGAAGGAGGGCGTGGGCACGGTCTTCACCCTCTCCGGCCTGCACGTCGCTCCCATCTACGTGGGGCTCCTGGAGGAGGGCATCCGCATCGTCGACACCCGCCACGAGCAGGCGGCCGCCCATGCCGCCGACGCATGGGCGCGGCTGACCCGGCGCGTGGGCGTGGCGGTGGTCACCGCCGGCCCCGGCGTGACCGACGCCGTCACCGGGGTCGCGAACGCCTGGGCGGCCAACGTGCCCCTGCTGCTCCTCGGCGGCGCCGCCCCCACCTTCAACCAGGGGCGCGGCTCGCTGCAGGAGATGCCCCAGACCCAGCTGTTCCAGGGGATCACGAAGTGGAGCGATCGCGTCCCCTCGCCCGAGCTCGTGCCGAGCTACCTCGCCAAGGCCTTCCGCGTCGCCCGCGCCGGGCGCCCCGGCCCGGTGTTCCTCGAGATCCCGTGGGACGTCCTCTCGAACGGGGCCGACGAGTCCCTCGCCGAACAGGCCACGAGCTACCGGACCGACGCGCGCTCCCCCGGCGATCCGAGAATGGTCGAGCGGGCACTCGAGACCCTCTCCCGCGCCGAGCGACCCGTCCTGCTCGCGGGGTCGTCGGTGTGGTGGGACGGCGCCCCGGAGGTGCTCGACCGGCTCGCGACCCGCACCGGCATCCCCGTCTACCTGAACGGGATGGGGAGGGGTTGCCTGCCGCCCGACCACCCCTGTTTCTTCCAGCACACTCGCAAGGAGGCCCTCGCGGAGGCCGACGTGGTGGTGGTCGTCGGGACCCCGCTCGACTTCCGGGTCGGGTACGGAACGGAGCCCACCTTCGCCGCCGGGGCTCGCGTGGTCCAGGTGGACATCGACGCCACCGAGATCGGCCGGAACCGTCCCGTCGAGGTGGGGATCGTCGGCGACGCCTGGAGCGTCCTCGGGCAATTGGAGGCCGGCGCGAGGAGCATCGCGGCGACGAAGGAATGGCGCCAGAAGCTGCGCGCCGGCGAGGAGCGGAGACTGGATCGGCAGCGCGTCCACGAGACGAGCGACCAGCGCCCCATCCACCATTTCCGGCTGGCCAAGGCAATCGACGACGTGGCGCGCCGCATGGGCGACGTCACCTTCGTAGGCGACGGCGGGAACGTGGTGGCCGTCGCTGCCAAGGTCCTCCAGCTCAAGGGACCGGGGCGCTGGCTCGATCCCGGCCCGCTCGGCTGCCTCGGAGTGGGCGCGCCCTTCGCCATCGCGGCGAAGCTCCTCGCCCCGGAGCGGCCGGTGTGCGTCGTCCAGGGGGACGGCGCCTTCGGCCTGAACGGCTTCGACTTCGAGACCGCCGTCCGCTTCAAGCTCCCCATGGTGGTGGTGGTGGGCAACGACGCCGCCTGGGGCCAGATCCTCATCCCGCAGCGCAACCTGTACGGGGAGGACAAGAGCCCCGCGACCAGGCTCGCTCCCACCCGCTACGACCGGGTGGTGGAGGCGTTTGGCGGGCGGGGAGAGCACGTGGAGGACCCGGCCGACCTCGTCCCGGCGCTGGAGCGGGCCTTCCAGTCCGACTCGGTCTACTGTGTTGACGTCGCCATCGACCCCGAAGCAGCCGCCGCCGCCGGCGCCGCCGGCTATGCCGTCTAGCAAAGGAGTCCCGATGCCCGCCCCCCGCCCCAAGCTCTACCGAGATCGCTCGCTGGTCGTCGTCGTCGACGTGCAGGACCGGCTCACCCCGGCCATGCCAAAGGAGGCGCTGGAGCGGCTGGTGAAGTACGCCCGCGCCCTTATCCACGCCGGTAAGACGCTCGGCATGCCGGTGCTCGCGAGCGAGCAGTATCCGAAGGGTCTCGGCCGGACCCTGCCGCAGCTGGCTGAGCTCCTGCCGAGCGCACCGCTCGAGAAGCTGCACTTCTCCTGCGGCGCCGACGCCGCCTTCCAGCGCGCCCTCGAGAACACCGGGCGTAAGCAGGTCGTGATCGCCGGCATGGAGAGCCACGTCTGCGTCTTCCAGACGGCGCGCGACCTCGTGGGCATGGGATACGACGTGCACGTCTGCGCCGACGCGGTCACCAGCCGAACCGAGGAGCACCGCGTCCGCGGCCTCGACCTTTGTCGAGACGCCGGCGCGGTGGTGACGACGGCGGAGACCGCCATCTTCGACCTCCTGCAGCAGGCCGCGACGGCGGACTTCAAGGCGGTGGCCCCCTGGGTCAAGTGAGCCCACGCCCCCTCACGGTCGTCGCCGGGGAAGCTAGTTGACCCTGTGGTGCCGCGGTGTTACCAATCCCCTCCCCTGTCTCACCGGGGCGTAGCGCAGCCTGGTAGCGCACTTGCTTGGGGTGCAAGTGGTCGCTGGTTCAAATCCAGTCGCCCCGACCATCTGAAGGCCCCGGAGTTGCTCGCGAAAGTCGCGGCTCCGGGGCCTTCGTTTTTGCCCGTTTCCGTCGTTCGCATTACGGGTGCATTAACTTCTCGCGGGTCGGCGAAGATAAGCGCCCTCTCGACCTCGTCCCGGAAGTCGTCCACGTCGCTGTGGTCGTAGACGTCCGCAGTGATCTCCGGGGACGAGTGCCCGAGAGTCCGCTGCACTGCCCCCAGGTCCACGCCCGCCTTCCTGAGCAGGGTCGCGTGGCTGTGGCGCAAGTCGTAGAAGCGGAGCTTCCGAGGGATCGGCGACACCCACAGGCGCATGTTGCACTTCGGGCAACGAGCCTCCGAGGCGGCAGGCCGCATCTCCACGTACCCGCATCCCTTCCGGCGGCAGAGGTGCCGGTAACCTTCGACAACCCCCGCCCGCTTGAGCGCTCGCCGCAGGTGGTCGACGAGTTGGAAGCGAACCTCAGGCGTGAAGGGCGAGCCATCCGCGCGGGCGAACACGTAGTCGGACGGTGAGTCGGCCATGGCCGCCCGGAGGAATGGCTGCAACTCGCTCACGATGACCACATCGCGGGCGTCGCCGTCCTTGGGGAGCGCCGCCGTCCACGAGTGCCGGACGGACATCGTCCAGGTGGTCGTGTCCACGTCAGCCTTGCGCAGGCCGAGAGCTTCGCCCGGTCGTAAATCCGGCGTAGAGGCACGTGGCGGCGATGCAGCGCCAGGGCGCCAACCCGGATGGCGTGGGAAAGCTCGCGAGCGTTGGTAGGACTTCGCTTCGCCTCAGCGTACATCGCGACGACTTGCTGGCTTTGGGCACCTTTCGCCGACGGACCCACCGAACGGGGTTCTCGGTGAGCCACGTGCGGTGCTTCGGATCGCGAGCCCGCTGAAGACGGCACTGCGCAGATGGTTCAGGCTCTGAGGGGAGAGCACGTCTTCCTTCTGCGAGGGGAGCTGGTCAAGCCGGTCGGCGAAGAGGCCGGCCGTCGCGGGGTTGATCTCGAAGTCTCGTAACTCGCCGACGTGCTTCAACAGGAAGGGCAGGAATTTGGAGTTAGGGTAACCGCGGCGGGCGGACCCGTACCGCGCCCACCACCAATCGAGGAGCTCGCCGAAGGTCAACCGCCCGTTGGGGAGCGGCTCGAGTCCTTCCCTCTGGCGCCAGGCCTGTCGCTCCCGGTAGCGGAGTTTCGCTCGTCTTGGTTGCGGGTGGCAGCTCCGGAACGGGAGACTTCCGCCACTTCGAGCCTCGCTTCGTGACAGACGCCATGGGTCGCCGTTTCGCCTCCTCGCAGACGCAGTACCGCCCGGCGTGGAGTCGGCGCTGCAGGTCCTGCGGCGCTTCATCGGGAACGATCTCGGATACGTGGCCTCGGCCTTGGCCCGCGCCGGCGTGGCCTTCTGAACGAGGCGTCCAGCGGCGTCTCGCCACATCGCGTACCACGCGCCAGCCTTCTTCGCCGCGGCGTCCCAGTTGCTGAGAGCCAGCGCCAGGGTCACGTAGACGCCGTAGATGTGGTTGACCCTCTCCGGGCTAACCGTCTGCTGTCGTAGACCCACGAGGCCGCTTGTCGACCGGCAGACAACGAGCCATGGGACATCCGCGCGGCAGCCCGCTTCCTGAAGCGCAGCCTGGGTCTACCACAAGGCCGAGACCGGAACGCTTCCAGTCCGGCGCCTGGGCGGATGGGGCGTCCGGTTTATACCTGGTGAACTCCGCGCGTGGGTCGAGTCGGGTGGCGCGCGTCCGAGCCACCGGACCGCCCTGACGGGAAACGTCGGGCCGACATCGGCCTCCGAGAAGACCACGATGTCGCCATACCAGGCCGCTCTTGGCGCCCCCGGTCCGACCGCCCCATAAAGATCTGATTGCACCCCTCATGGGCCCCGGTAGGGAAGACGGTCGCTTTCCTTGCGCTTGGGTAATTGCGGCCAAAACTAAGCCCTCGTCAAGTGACTTGGCAGCTGGGAGTTGGACCCCACCGCGCCATGTGCACCCCTCCACCCGATAACCGCGAGGAAGAACGAATCATGCGAGCTCGGATCGGATCGCTCCTTGTTGCTGTGGCTTTCGCCGTGCCCGTTGCCGCACAAACTTCCGATACGCAGCCTCCTATGCCCGCCCCTCAGATCCAGTCCCTCCTCAAAGCGCTGTCCGGCCGATGGATCACTGACGAAAAGTACGAGCCTGGGTTTCTCACACCGAACGGCGGCAGCGGCCACGGCGAAACGATCTTCCGGCCTGGCCCCGGCGGCTTCACCATCGAGGAGGAGTACCAATCCCACACTCCCGCCGGTGAACTGTTCGGCTTCGGCCTGATCTGGTTCGACGCTACAAGGGGAAGCCTTGAACACACCTGGTGCATCAACGTCTACCCCACCGGCTGTGAAATGTTTCCTCCCCCTCCGCAGCGCGGCCCGCAATGGGACGGCAAACAACTCATCCTCCACGTCGAGTCCGGCCAAAATGGTCAAAAACTCATTTTCCACGAGGTGATCTCCGACATTACGCCCACTTCCTTCACCCAAACTGCCGACGTCGGCGAAAACGGGGCCGCCGCCAAACGCTGGTTCACTATCCACGCCACCAAGTCCCGACGTTGATTCCCCTCGGCAGCGGTCCTCGCCCTCGGGACGGCATCGATGCCGCGCTGCGATACGCTCACGGTCGGGCGCGAGGTGAGGTGAGGTGTCGCCTGGTCTGGACAGCGGCCACCATTCAGCCGGACCGCGACTCCATCATCCACCTTGAGTGGCTACATCTAGCGGAGCTTCGCCGCCCTTCCGAACTACGCAGATGTCGGGACTTGGCCCATGGGGATGGCGGCTCGGCGATTCGGGCCGACGCACGTCCCGTTAGGATGAGACTTGAAACTGTCAGGATCGCAAATGAGCCGCGAGTTGAAGCTTAGGACTTCCGAAGCACACGGTCGCCTTTGGGGCGCGAGAGAGAGACTGGGCCGACTTTCAGGAAGGGACGGTCCGCCCGGTTCTCAAGGCCGTGCTTGAGCGCACGCGCGTTGGGCCGGGAACCCGATACCTTGATGCTGGCTGCGGCTCGGGCGAGATGGTCTGCCTGCGCTCAAACACGTTGAGTGACGAGACGGAGACGCCCGCCAATTTTGCCAAGGCGATTTGGTGATCGACTTTTGGTTTCGCGGCCGCCGGCAGGTTGCGGGATCAATCAGAGTGCTCATACTGAACCGGGCATCACATACGGGACGACGGAGTCAACGTTGAGCAGTCACTGTCCGTCCCACGTTGGAGCGTGTATGTCAGATCCCGGCGGGGCGCACTCGCGGGACGCAATTAGCGCCTCGCTGGAGCGTCGAGAGAAATAGATGTTCGCGCCCGGACGGGCCTACGCTCGTCTTGGGCCGTCCGGGACAGCGTCGAAGGGCATCGGAGAGGGGCACCACCAAGGCCTCTTGGCGACAGCCCCTGTTGCCGAAGCGGGCCCCCCCGACACGCAGTGGGCGGCCCCCCAGCCAGAACCACCCGCCGCAATAACGCAATCGCGCATGCGCTGCTTGGGCTTCACCGGCTACCGAGACGGCTTAGATTGCGCTTTTCGGCCAGGTCCGACGAATCGATTGGCGTGACCCCTAGACCCGTTTCCTTCAGCCTCGCGCAGCGTTATCGGACACGGGAAACACGGCCGATGCGGCCAGGTCCAACGAAAGGCAGAAACATGAGGAGCCAACCAAAGGCTGCGGGCACGGCGGCCTCCACACTCATCAGCGAGAGGATCGCCGAGTTGGGGGACTGGAGAGGCAATACGCTGGGGAGAATGCGCGCCCTCATCAAGCAGGC
>DATJZG010000125.1:0-4651 GCA_035499295.1 Anaeromyxobacteraceae bacterium | reverse complement strand
ACACTGTGAACAATGGAGTTGAGCGCGGGCGTCCGCATGTGATGAATATTACGGTCCGTAATATTCATGTGCCGCCGGCGTGGAGTCGCGGCGCACCAAAATTCCTCCCATATCAGGTCGGCGAAGTGCGGAAAGTAGGGTAGGCTTCTTCGAGGACTACAGTCAGATCCCCCCGAGTGTCGTCAAACCACGTCGGCCGCCAGCTCGGCCTGCCTGCGGTACTGTTCGTGCAGAACCCGACCGAGCCTCCACCGACTCCAACCACGCGGACCGTATCCGGCAGTACCTGGGCTACCGCGCCTTCGATGCAGAAGCGCACGAGCGGCTGCGGGCCTGACTCCACGAACGCGCGGCGGACGGTGTCTTCCGAAGATCTACACGGCCTTGCCGTCACCGCCCTTCGGTTTGCTCCTGGTGACACGGATGTTGGGTCAGGGCCTGATCCCCGCGTGCGCGGGGGAACCATGCTCCGGACCCATTTTGTCCGTACGGGCAATAAGGGTCGATCCTCACGTGTGCGGGGGAACCGGGTTCGACCCGGCCGGGCGTGGTGACGCTTACGGGGTTCCGAGAGCAGACGGGTAAAATCCAACGGTCTTGGCTCGAAGTGCATGCCGTGCCAGCACTTCTTGTCACGGTGCACGGCCGTTTCTTTCTTGGCGTGAGTGCGTGCTAGAGCTTGATCAAGACGATCGTTTCACGTAGGCGATGAACCAAGTCGAATTCGTGTCACCCGTCCGGGGGAGTTCGTTGGATTTTACCCGTCTGCTCTCGGAACCCCTGCTCGCCCGCCTCCTAAGACTCAACCACGAGCGCTACGCCGAGGAGGTGAAACAGGGGGGGCTTCACGAGCCCGGGAGGAAGGGCAAGGGGAAGACCTCGCGCGCGAAGCCGGCCGCGAGCGCCCAGCCCACAGCCTCTTCGGCGTGGAGGCCTCGCCTGACGTCGCGCGCGGACCAGGTCGCGCAGCGCGGAAGCGAACCTGACGTGCGCGGATGCGCGTGGTAAGTCGTTGGTCCTGATCGGGAGCGCCTGATGCGGTTTACCCACGTCAAGCTCGAGAACTGGCGCAACTTCCTCTCCGTGAACATCGCGCTGGATCGGCGCGTCTTCATCGTGGGGGCGAACGCCTCCGGCAAGTCCAATTTCCTCGACGCCTTCCGCTTTCTTCGGGACATCGCTGATCCGCAGGGCGGCTTCCAGCGCGCGGTGAAGGACAGCCGGGGAAGCGTGTCGAAGATCCGGTCGCTCCATGCCAGGCGTTACCCGAATGTCGCCATCGAGGTGACAATGGACCTGGGCGAGCCCGAGCCGTGGAGCTACCGGCTGGAGTTCACGCAGGACAACCAGCGCCAGCCGATCATCAAGAAGGAGATCGTGCGGCGCGGTGACGACGTCGTCCTCACGCGGCCGGATGCCGCGGACAAAGCGGATCCAAGCCGGCTCACGCAGACCCACCTCGAGCAGGTGAGCGCGAACAAGGAGTTCCGGCAAGTGGCGCGCTTCCTGGGGAGCGTGAAGTACCTGCACCTCGTGCCGCAGCTCGTCCGGGACCCCGACCGTTCTGCCGGCCGCGTGGGGGACCCCTACGGCGGTGATTTCCTCGTGCAGCTCGCCCGGATGAAGAAGTTGAACCAACGCCACTTCGAGTTCCGGCTTCACAGGATAAGAGACGCACTCAGGGTTGCAGTTCCGCAGCTCAAGGACCTCGTCCTCGAGATGGACCTAGGCGTGCCTCATCTCAAGGGCCTGTACGAGCACTGGCGCCCGAGGGCCGGCTGGCAGCTCGAGGACCAGTTTTCGGACGGGACGCTGCGGCTCCTGGGCCTTCTCTGGGCGCTCCTCGACGGTACCGCGCCGCTTCTGCTGGAGGAGCCCGAGCTCTCCCTCCATGCCGCGGTGGTCCGGCACATTCCGTCGATGATGGAGCGCGTGGGGCGCAAGACCGAGCGGCAGACCATCGTCAGCACCCATTCCTCCGAGATGCTCATGGACGAGGGCATAGGGGCGGAGTCGGTCATTCTGCTCGTGCCCACACGCGAGGGAACGGACGTCATCGCTGCCGCGAAGGACCAGCAAATCCGGAGCCTGCTCGAGGGCGGGATGACGGTCGCCGAGGCGGTGCTGCCACGGGCGGCGCCTCCCGCCGCCGACCAGCTATCGCTCTTCGACCGGGAATGACGGTGCCGCTTGTGAACATCGCTGTCGAGGGGCCCGCTGACGTGGGCGTGGCGCGGGCGCTCCTGCGCGCGGTGGGCCTGGTCCCGACCGACTCGCCGTACGTGTTGAACGGCAAGGGCAACCTCGACAGGCGCATCGCGGCATATTGCAGGGCGGCGGCCCACGCGCCGTGGCTCGTCCTGCGCGATCTGGACCAGGACGCGCCATGTGCGGGAGCGCTCGTCAGCAGGCTCGCCCCCACGCGTCCGCTACAGCTGTGCCTTCGGATCGCAATCCACTCGGCGGAGTCGTGGCTGCTTGCCGACCGGGCGCGGATAGCTGACTTCCTCCACATTTCGCCGGCGCTCGTCCCGGCTCAGCCCGACCTCGAGCTCAATGCGAAGCAAGTCCTCGTCGGACTCTCCGGGAGATCCCGCCGCCGCGATATTCGAGAAGACATGGCGCCGCGCTCGGGCAGCACGGCGCGGGTCGGACCGAACTACATGTCTCGGGTGAATGAATTCGCGGAAGGCGTGTGGGACCCACGCGCCGCGTCGAAGGCCAGCCCGAGCCTCGCACGGTGCCTCGCCGCGCTCGCGAGGTTGCTTGGCTGAACGAGGAGTCAGTTGGGAGCGCAACACGTACGGGGGAAGGGACCGGCCTCGGTGTAGTTTTGGAACGAAAAACCGGTGTGGACATCCGTAAGTCTCCCGGCGTGGCCGCCGTGCAGCACGCAGATGCAACACACTGGAGCCGCAGCAGCAGCATCAACATGGAGAGCATAAAAATCCGGGGGCAAACGGGGTCAGGCCGCTCGCTTGCTGCTGGGGGCTCACGTCCTCTTCCGTCGGCGCGCGAACAAACGTCGGCCAGAGAGCCCCGGCGAACGAGCCCTGCGCCGCCGGGCGGCCCGTCTGCCACCGAAGTTATATGCTCTCGTCGAATCGGCCCTCGCCGAAGCCGCCTGGGCCGAGGTCCGCTGCCCCGAAGTCGGCCCAGCTCTTCGCGAATTGCACGACCTTGGGGACTGCCTTTCCCAGCACATCGAGCGACTCGGTCGACGTCGCCCTCGCCGACGGAAGAAAACCTGACCCCCCCGTCTGCCCCAGAATTTGTATGCTCTCCGTAGAGCCAGGGCGAGTAGGGCCGAATCACGCGCTCCCCGGGGCCTGGATCTGGTCGTCCGTTCCTCGAAGCCGCGCTCACACGGGCGAAGTGCTGCCTGTCGATTGCCTCTTGAGCTGACATCGGAATGAACAGCCGGCCGGAGACCGGCAGGGTACCATTGCCCACAAGCGGTAGCTTGCTATGGAGCCAACCGGATAGGCAGTAGAGCAATTTTCGCAGGTTCTGGTTTGGGACTCCTAATTAAATTGAGAAAGATTGCCCCGCCTCCAACCCTTCTGGTGATGGGCGTTGCCCAGTTCCCCCCCCCCCCCTTCTTGGACACCGGCCGCATGACTCCTCAAGAGCGTCTTGCCGACATCGCTGCACAACTGCGCAACGAAAAGCACGTACCTACTTTTACGATTCGTGAATTTCTCGGATGGTTCAATGCGCAGAGGCGCGGGTACTGGATAGTTCAGAGCATCCGCAGCGCGCTTGATACCACAAAGCTGACGACCGAGCCGGACTTTGAGGCGGCCTACATCGATTCGCCGATCCGGTTTGCACTCACGCTCGCCGAGCAGACTAAGCCAGAGATCGAACTGGGAGCCGAGGTCATTGAGCCGACCGGTACCGGAACTGTTCCCGGATCGCTCTCGGAGGCTCCCATCTACAGCGATCCAACGTATCGCATCAGCAAGCTGGCGGCTGCGAATAGGGTTCCGGTTGCTGTTGCCCCTGATTCTACACTCCAGGAAGCCGTTACGATCATGCTCACCAATGATTTCTCGCAACTCCCGGTCATGACAAACGAGCGCGATGTGAAGGGTATCATCAGCTGGAGTTCGATCGGTGGGCGCTTGGCCTTGGGCAAGAACGGCACTCTTGTGCGAGAGCACATGGAACCGCATCAGGAGATGCGTGCCGAGTCCTCCCTTTTCCAGGCTATTAATACCGTAGGCCAACATCAGTATGTCCTAATCCGCGGCAAGGATAACCGAATTACGGGCATTGTAACCGCTAGTGATCTAAGCCTTCAGTTTCAGCAACTCGCCGAGCCGTTTCTCTTGCTTGGCGAGATCGAAAACCATATTCGGCGCATACTGGACGATCGGTTCTCTGCGGCGGAACTCACAGATGCTTGCGATCCAGCCGATGGTGATCGCGAGGTAAAGTCCGTCGCCAACCTCTCGTTCGGCGCGTATATTCGCCTTCTTGAGAACCCAGACCGGTGGAAACAGGTTGGGCTCCCCATCGACAGGGTAACTCTGAAGCGCTCGCGAGAAACGACAGGGGTATGCTCACCAGGAGCAGGCCACTCCCCGGGGGTTGCACCCCCAGTCCCCCGCGACTCCGTGCCCTCGGCTGCGCCAACAGCGCGCAG
>DATJZG010000124.1:0-11892 GCA_035499295.1 Anaeromyxobacteraceae bacterium | reverse complement strand
GAACAGATGAAACTGCTCGTTCTTCCTGAGCGGCGAGACCGTCGCTATCGACGCTGCGTTAAAGTGAAGATGAGCGCCTATCCGCGGAACGCGGGAAAACCGCCAGCAAAGTCCAGCCCTTCGCCAAACTAACCGGCATTGACTCTAAGGCTACCCATTTGGGTGTGCCGCGCAGCACTGCCCTGCCCCTCGTCACATGAACTTCCTGCGCTTACGACCCGATTCGGAGTTCCCGTAAACGGGTGAAATCGTCGATCTTTGGTGGACTGCTTGACGGGCCGCGCGCGCGACGCTGCCGTTCACGATCGGTGAGCTTGGTCGGTCATGTGACTATCCGCGCAAGACCGCGGTGGATCACACATCATCGGCTGTTCTGCACGTCGAGTTGGGGAACCGCACACCAAGCGCCGGCGCGTACTTGGCCGTGGCGGCCTCGGAGAGCCGCATCCGGACCAACGCGATGCGCCTCGCCTGATGATCGAGCCTGGGCTCGATCATGTACGGCTCGAAGCCAAGTTTCTGGTAAAGCAGGAGGCCCGAGACGTTGGCGTTGAAGCACGCGATCTGGACCGAGCGGGCGCCGCGCTCGCGGAGCGCGGTGCGGATCATCGTCTCGATGAGGTACCGGCCCACGCCCTTGCCTCGTACATCCGGGGCCACGATGACGTTCCCGATCCCGGACGTCCCCTCGGGCTTCATGCAGTACAGGTTCGCGAACGCGCAGACCCGGCCCTGGTCGAGCACGACCGTAGAGCCGAAGCGCTGCTCTATGGACCTGCGGAGTTGCTCGGGCGTGAGCGGGTATGTGCCTTTCGGGAAGAGAAAGTACAGCTCCTCCGGACTCTGCGGGAATTCGCAGATGCTCGGGATATCATCAGGCTGGACGGCGCGGTGTGAGAGCAAGCGCGACTCCTTCGCTGAGCTGAGACAGTCATGAGCCGCTGTGCCGACGACGAAGTGGTGTCTGTTTGGCCATCCCTGGCCTGATCCTACGATGCGAAGAGGGTGGAGACTGCGCCGCCCCGTCTGCAACTGGGGCCGGTGCCGGCGTGGCGTAACGGTAGAAGGTTGCCCTCGAGATGCCGAGCGTCGCGCAAATCACGGCGGGTGAGGTGGTCCGGTCCTGAGCGAGGGACTGGAGGACGAGGCGCTGCTTGTTGTCAAGGACGGGGCGCCGGCCGCCCGTGCGCCCACGAGCGCGCGCGGCCGCGAGGCCCGCGTTCGTGCGCTCACGGATGAGATCCCTCTCGAACTCAGCGCACCGAAGACATGGAAGATGAGCTTCCCGGTGCTGGTGGTGGTGTCGATGTTCTCGTGCAGGGAGCGGAAGCCGATGCGACGCTCCTCGAGCAAGCGGACGGTCTCGATGAGGTGGCCGAGGGACCGGCCGACGCGGTCCAGCTTCCAGACGACCAGCGTGTCGCCCTCCCGGGCGTAGGCCAAGGCCTCGGTGAAGCCGGGCCGCTCCGACTTCGCACCGCTGGCGACGTCGGTGCAGATCCGTTTGCACCCCGCACGCTTGAGCTCGTCTTTCTGCATGTCGAGGTTCTGGTCGCTGGTGGAGACGCGGGCGTAGCCGATGAGCATGGCGCCCAAGCGTCTCAGACCTCGACGGAGAAGGCCACATTTGAGAAGCTGATTGTGAGACGGGTTGAGAGGCGGGAGGGGAGGGGATTCCGACCGCGGAACGCGGTATTCGACCGGCGTCTCACAAACCTTCGTTTGCGAGGCGACCGTGCTCGACGCCTACGCGCCGCTCCCCGCCGATCTGACAGACGAGGAACTCGGCCGTGACTGGACCCTAACGGAGGAGGATCGTGAGGCGATCCATCGCTGTCACGGCGATGCCAACCGCCATCGCTTTGCCGTCCAGCTGTGCGCGCTACGCTCTCAGGGCCACTTCATCGACGGCATCGACGATGTCCCGGTGCGCATCGTCAACCACGTCGGCCGCCAGCTCGGGCTGCCCCCGTCGCTGTTCATGGCGCCGTCCGATCGGGCAGCGACGGATACGGGGCACGCCCAGCGGATCCGCGCGCACCTCCACTACCAACCGTTCGACGACCAGGCGCAGGAGCGTCTCCGGCGGTGGCTCGATGAGCGCGCCATCGCCGGCGTCCTTGGAACCCCGCTGCTCGAACTGGCCGCTAGCGCTCTACGTTCCTGGCAGGTGGAGCTGCCTGCCCGCTCGACGCTGGAACGAGTGGTGAACAGCTGCACGGCGCGGGGAGAGGAAGCGACGTGGCAGCGCATACAGGAGCGTCTCACCCCTGACTTCTGCGCTGCGGTCGACGCGCTCCTCGCCGTTCCAGAGGGCGATCGCCGCTCCGAATTCAACCAGTTCAAGGAGTACCCGCCCGAAGCCCGGCCGGGGGCCATCCTGGCGTACCTCGATCGGTACCGGCGCCTGCGCTCGGTCGGCACCGGAAACGTCGACCTGGTGGGGCTGGGGCAGGAGCTGGTCGAACATCTGGCTGATCTCGCCCGCCGGTACGACGTCGACGACCTGAAGCGGTTCGCGCCCGGCAAGCGCTACGCCTTGGTCGCCTGCCTCCTCGCCGAGTCGCAGAAGACCATCCTCGACCACCTTGTAGAGATGCATCGTGACTTCCTCACCGGCATGAGCCGGCGAGCGCATCACGCGGTCGACGAGCGGCATCGCGAAGTGCGCCAGCGCGCGGGCCCGGGCCTGGCTACGGCGGTGCGGGTGGTGGAGATCCTCGCCGACCGATCGCGTCCGCGCGAGAAGCGGCTCGAGGACCTCTACCGCGAATTCAACGAGGCGGAGCTGGGCGACGCCGCGGCGAGGTGCCGGGATCTGAACGCTCTCGCCGAACACGGCTACTTCGACGAGCTGCTCGCACGGCATTCCCACCTGAAGCGTTACCTGCCAGGCTTCCTCGAGCTACCGTTTGAGGGCGGCCCCGGCACGGAGCCATTACTCGCGGCCATCGAGATCGCGCGCCGGCTCCACGCCGGCGAGATCGCCGAGTTGCCCAAGGACGCCCCGACCCAGTTCGCGACCGGCGCCTGGCGCGCCGCACTGGCCGGCGGCGACGGGCGCCGTGACTGGCGGCTGTGGGAGATCGCGCTGGCCTTCGGAGCGCGCGACGCTCTCCGGTCGGGCGACCTGTACCTGGCCGAGAGTCGGCATCACGTGTCGTTCTGGGATCTCCTCCATCGACCTGCGGAGTGGGAGGAGAAGCGTACCTCCGCCTATTCCACGCTGAACCTCCCCACCGAGGCGGATCGCGCCATCGACCGGCTGCGCCTCGAGATGAACGAGGTGGTGAGCCAACTCGCGGGCGGCCTCGACGCCAACCCCTTCGTCTCTCTCCTCGATGGCCGCCTCGAGTACTCACGCGACGACGCCCACGCCGAACCGGACGACGTGGGCGAGCTCCGGCGCGTCATCGAGACCCACCTGCCGCGCGTCCGCATCGAGGACCTGCTCATGGAGGTGGACTCCTGGTGCGGCTTCACGCGCGAGCTCGTGCCGCCTGACGGCTACCGATCCGGCGGTGCGGCATACCCGGCTCTCCTCGCGAGCCTGGTCGCCCACGGCACGAATCTGGGAATCTCGACTATGGCCGAGGGCCTCTCGGTCGACGTTCTGCAGGACGCGTCTCGCTGGTGTCTCCGGCAGGAGACCCTCAAGGCGGCGAACGGCGTCCTTGTTGATCACCACCACCGTCTCCCCCACGCGTCGGTCTGGGGCCAGGGCGTCGCCTCCTCGTCCGACGGCCAGCGGTTCGGCATCCAGGCGCCCTCGCTCCTCGCGTCCTTCTACCCGCGGTACTTCGGCTACTACGACCGCGCGGTCAGCGTGTACACGCACGTCTCCGACCAGTTCAGCGTCTTCTCCACTCGCGTGATCTCGTGCTCGCCTCGCGAGGCCATTTACGTCCTCGATGGCATCCTCGAGAACGACACCGTCCTCCGTCCCCGCGAACACTGCACGGACACCCACGGCTTCACGGAGCAGCTCTTCGGCTTGTGTCACCTGCTCGGCATCGCCTTCATGCCGAGACTCAAGGATCTCAAGGACCAGCAGCTGTACCGCATCGACCGCGAGAATGGCTTCGGCCCGCTCGCCCCTATCTTCCGCGGGACCATCGACGGCAACCTCATCCGAGAACAGTGGGACCAGCTGGTGCGGGTGGCCGCATCGCTGAAGAACCGCACCGCCCCAGCTCACGTCGTCCTCGAGCGGCTCGTCGCCAGCTCGCCGTCGGATCGGCTCGCCAAGGCACTCACGATGCTCGGCCGCGCCGTGAAGACGCTCTTCATCCTCCGCTACGCTCACGACGCGGAACTGCGGGCTCGGGTTCATCGCCAGCTGAACCGTGGCGAGGCACGCCATGCTCTCGCCCGCCGCCTGTTCTTCGCGAACCAGGGGGCCTTCCGCGTGGGCGACTACGAGGAGATCATGAACAAGGCGAGCGCGCTGGCCCTGCTATCGAACGCCGTCCTCGTCTGGAACACTGTCCGCATTTCTGAGATCGTCGCCGCCCTGGAACGCGGTGGCCAGCGCGTGTCGCGTGAGTACCTCGCGCGCATCTCCCCCCTCGCCAACGCCCACGTGATCCCCAGCGGCACGTACCACTTCGAGCGCGCGGCAGCCGGACCGTAGTCTCTGCCGCTTGGCCGGGTATACTTGACGCGGATATACCGTACAGGTATAGTTCGGCTGGCACCTGGGACCCGATGGTCGAAATCATCTTCACCGACGAATTCGGCGAGTGGTTCGACTCCCTCTCCGAGGACGAGCAGGGCGACATCTTCGACGTGGTGAGAAAGCTCGAGCTCAAGGGCGTGGCGCTCGGGTTCCCGCACTGCTCGGTGGTCCAGGGCGCGAGCGAGCCCCTTCGGGAACTGCGGCCGCGGCAGGGCCGCAGCCCCCTGCGGCCGATCTACGCCTTCGACCCGCGGCGGGACGCGGTGCTGATCATTGGCGGGAACAAGGCTGGCGACCCGCGGTTCTACCGCCGCCTGGTGCCAGTCGCGGAACGCATCTGGCGCCAGTACTTGGCGGAACAGGTGGCAGGGCTGCACGAGGATGAGGAGTAGAGTCATGCGCGTTCACAAGCTCAGCGAACTGAAGAAGCGGTCCAAGCTGTCGCCGGAGCGCATTGCCCAGATCGAGCGCGAGTCCGATGAGGAGTTGCTGCGCGCCGATCTGAAGACGCTTCGGGAGATGGCAGGGAAGACGCAGACAGAGGTGGCAAAGGAGGTCGACGTCAGCCAGGCCGAGATCTCACGGGCGGAGGGCCGCGAGGAGAATCACCTCGCGTTCCTGAAGCGCTACGTGAAGGCGCTTGGCGGCGATGTCGAGGTGTACGCGCGCTTCGAGAACCGCCTCGTCCGCCTCTACTAAGTCCTCCTGCCACCCGCGACTGTCTCGCGAGCGGCGCGGCTGAAGCCCGCCAGGCACCCGAACGGGTAACCGTAGAGTAATTTTCCGCACGCTCGGGCCTCGGACCCGACATTGCGATGATCTCATGACCTCCTCCTCCAACGAGGGGCCGTTTCGTAACCCATTCAGGGATCCAAGTGGCCAAAACGCACGCCTTCGTGGTCACTGGGCCTCGTTAGCCGGGGCTCTCTGGTCGACGTCGTTCTCGCGCCGACGGAAGAGGGCGTGAGCCCCAGCAGCGAGCGAGCGGCCTGCCCTCGGCTGCCCCCGGTCTTTTATGCTCTCCTCGTGGTGATCGACCACGCACTCCGAGCGTCAGCCAGTGGCGCCAGAAATGAGCCCGGCGAGATGGGGACCTATACAAGCCTGCAAAGGGCTCGGACCGCCTCGATGACCGCCCCTTCGACGGCTGCGCTGGGATGGTTCCGCGGAAGGAGACGCCTCTGCACGTTCCTCGCGTAGTGCGCTGGCCACGGAGGGCCGGGCGGAGTGAACAGGCCGTTGATCGTGGGATCGCCGAAGTGGTGAAGATGGATGTCGCGCACGTCGCGCACATTCGTGAAGGATATGTACGGTTCTGTGTCGTCATCTCTAGGTGGCGCCCTTGTCCATTGCGCTTGTCTTGTAATTTTCAACCTTGGGCACGTGGCCCTGATAAGCCGGACCATACGGTCATAGGAAATCCCCATGTCACTCTCCCCGTCGCTGCGTGCATTCCACTGCCGGTCTGGCCGTAGCGCAAGCCCTAAACCCCCGTCGGGACCGGGACCAGGCTGTGGTCCAGCACGAGTTCGCGCGAGCCTCGCCAGGTGGGTAGACAGACGGATGAGGTCTTCGGGCTCTGCTACCTGCTCGGCATCTCGTTCCGTCGCGGTTCGCGGACCTGGCCGACGTGCAGTACCTGTTTCTTGACCCAACCCCACCCGGGGTTCCCATAGCAGACGGGCAGTTTCTACCGAACTTCGCCCGACCACGAGAGCATAAAACTCCGGGGGCAGACGGGCCGGGTACTACGCCCGGTGCGGCGCAGGGCTCGTTCGCCGGGGCCCTCTGGTCGACGTCGTTCTCGCGCCGACGGAAGGGGGCGTGAGCCCCAGCAGCGAGCTGCCTGCCCTCGGCTACCCCCGGGATTTTATGCTCTCCCTTCGCCGCCGCGGCGTAGCCCCCGGTTTTTCATGCTCTCCAAGTCCTCGAACATGTGGCTCCTCCTTGCCCCGACAACGTGCCGGTGGAGGAGACTTGATCAGGATTATCCCGCGTTGCCAGAGCCGCTCGATCAGCCCCACGCCCTACAGGCTGGCGCTACATGGCCATCTGTGTCAGCCGAATCGGAATAATCTGCCAGTCGGGATAATGCCTCAAGTCGTGAATGCGCGGCCTGCGGGTCCGCTCCGGAGCGATATTTGCGAGCTTCAAAATCCGCCGGAAGGTGTAGTTCACCATGCTCGAGGAGATCCGCCGGTTCCCGGCGGAGAGGAAGAGGTGTTTGTCGGGCACGGCTACTGCACGGCGGACGCTGAGGTTGATCGAGAGCGTCCTTCGTCGTCGGATGGAGGGGAACGAGGCGACTCTTTCCGAACTTGGCCCAGTGACCACGAAGGCGTGCGTTTTGGACATCTACTGTCCCGGAGGGGGCCCCAGGCACCGACCCCGGGGGCTCCTCCGCGCGAGTTCTTCTTTGGCAAGGGCGGGGAGGTCGCGACGAGTCCTTGAAGACCAGGAGCTATCCATCCTGTCACTACACCTGCAAACTACACCTGCTCCAATCGTGCCTCGTGCACCCTCTGCTGCAGCGCGTACTGGACGAACCGCAGTAGCTCACGCCGCTCGTCTACGGGCACGTCAGCCCCTACGGGACCTTCAAGCTCGACATGGACGAGCGACTGGACCTCGAGCTGGTAGCCTCATAGCCCCTTTTCGGGACAGCAGATGTCCAAAACGCACGCCTTCGTGGTCACTGGGCCTACTTGTCGATCGGAAACCGGAAAATGCCACGAAAGTTGATGCCTTCGGTCCGAGTCGGTGCGACGCGACCGATCAGTTCTGGCGATACGGCTGTGGTACGACGCGCGCTCCAGTGATCGACGGCGGCTTGCATTTGGTCGGTGTTCCAAGCCATGACGATGTTGGCGAGCAGGCTCAGCGCCTCGCCTACCGCCTGCAGTTCGTCCTGCCGCTTGGCTTGGTGGGAGGCGATGCGTCCCGCGTAGATCGCGCGCTTCAACGCGTTGACGGCCTCGCCGCGGTTGAGGACACGCAGCAGTTCGCGTCTGAACGAGTCGATGACGAAGTAGTCGGCTAGGAACACTGTGCGCAACAACTGACCGAGTTGCGAGAGCGCCTCGTACAGAGGGTCACCCCGCGCAGCCGAGCCGAACCGGACTGTTGGGTTTAGGCCAGGTTTAGGAGAGCATAAAAAACCGGGGGCAGCCGATGGCAGGCCCGCTCGCTCGCTGCTGACGCCCTCTTCCTTCGGCGCGAGAACGACGTCGACCGGAGAGCCCCGGCTAACGAGCCCTGCGCCGCCGGGCGGCCTGTCTGCCCCCGGAGTTTTATGCTCTCCAGGTTTAGGCCAGGCTTAGGCCCGGTCACTGGGCCTATTGCGACAGCAGCTCGCGAAGGCGATCGGCCGCTGTGATGAGGCCACGTTTGCGCAGCAGTTCGACGAGTTGGAGCGGAGAGTGGGGCGGATTCCTCATCGTCGCAGCCTGGGCGATGACGGTACTCGCGACGACATCGGCGCTCAGCGAGAGCACGTGCAGGACGAACGTATCCGGATCCTGTGCCTCTATGTCGTATGCAGCGAGAATCGGCTCGGGGAAATGCTTCATGTTCGAGGTTACGATCACCTGAGCGCCGCATCGGATGGCCGCCGCAAGAACGTGGCGGTCCTCTTCGTCCGGAAGGTCGAGCCCGGCGATGAGCGAGTCGTATCCGGTGACGATTGCGTCCGGCACTGCGCGATTCATGAGCTGTCGCGTCCTCGCGAGACTCTCTATTTTCAAATCCGGACGGTTCGCCACGATGTTATCGAAGCACTCGTCGAGGATCTGATCGGTCCACTTGGCCTGGAAGAGGCCAGTCATGGCGAGACGGACGAGCAGATCCCGGAGTGAGGCCGGATAGAGAACACAAGCGTCGTACACCACGACGAACATTCGCCCGGCAGTCGATGCGCGGGAGCGCTAGAAGTCAAGGTTCAAGCGCTCGGCCTCGGCAGTCAGTTCGTCAACTGCTGCCCGCCGCTCTGTGTCCTCGATCTCCTTGAAACGCCTCAGATCCTCGAAACGAATGCGGCGATGAGAGCCCACCATGCGGTGCGGAATCCGCCCCTCGTCGAGGAGCTTGATGACGTGAGGCCTCGAGACATTGAGCAATTCGGCTGCTTGCTGCGTGGTTAGCTCCGCGTGCATTGGGAGGATCGTGACCGCGTGCCCGGCAGCCATCTCGGTGAGGAGTCGAACGAGCAGTTCGAAAGCTGCTCGCGGAACCACAACCTGGTGGCCGGAGCCCTGGGTGGTGACCGTGATGTGCTGAGCCTTCTTCTTGGCGAGAATAGGCTGGAACGCACGAGCCGCCTTGGCCGCTTCGTTGGCGATCTCCTGCGTCGGGTACGTGTACTCAGCGAGCTGAGGCATCTGACAGTCCCTTCCAACGTGGCTTTGCTAAAGTCGCAACCGAAATATACGAAACAACCGAAACTATCGCAACCTCCCCCTCTCTCTGCGAGACCCCTCGCCTGTGGCAGATCGGGGTCCCCTTGTTTTCGGTGCCAAAAGTGGCGGTAGACAAGGAGGGTTTTTCCCGAAGGATCCCTGATGTCGAGCCGCTAAGTGGATGAATAGACGGCCGTTTCTGTTCACCGCGAAGGGCACAGATTGCTGAGGTTTTAGGCGGGGCGACGGAGTGGCGATGGCTGCGGCGTACGGCATGAGGCGATCGGCGTACTTGTCGATCGGGAACCGGAAGACGCCACGAAAGTTGATGCCTTCGGTCCGAGTGGGTGCGACACGACCGATCAGTTCTGGCGGTACGGCTGTGGAGCGACGCGCGCTCCAGTGATCGAGGGCGGCCTGCATTTGGGGTAGCGGCCCCCACGGTGCAAAACGTGGCGGTAGCGGGGGTGACAGCAAGTGATTACGCGGCCTTGCGTCAAGGCGCTCATTGACAGGAGAAGCTGCGCACGACAACTCATACCTTTTTGGATTCCTCGCGCCCCACTCGGAGCATGACGGATTGTCGCAAAACCGGCTCACATTATTTGACCGTTCGTACACGAGCTAAAGGTTCGAATTTCCGAGCAGCTGCTGTCCAGGCGTGCGAACTCTGGGGCTCTCTGGTCAACGTCGTTCTCGCGCCGAAGGAAGAGGGCGTGAGCCCCAGCAGCGAGCGAGCGGCCTGCCATCGGCTGCCCCCGGGTTTTTATGCTCTCCATGCTGGCCTATTACGTCGAATGGCACATGCGCCGCGATCTCGCTCCCATGCTCTTTGACGATCACGACAAGGCGGCCGGAGATTCCTCACGCGAGTCCATCGTGGCTCCAGCTCAACGCTCCCCCGCCGCCGAAAGAAAGGCACTCACCAAGCGAACGGAGAACGATGAGCCGGTCCACAGCTTTCAGTCTTTGCTGCGTGACTTGGGGACGAGCGTGAAGAACCGGATTCAGTTCAAGGGGGTGTCATCAGCCGAGTTCGAACGAATCACCACGCCGACCCCAGTCCAGCGGCGAGCACTCGATCTCTCGGAGGTCTCGCTAGCTCAATAGCATAGGTAGCCAGAACAGCCAGCACCAAGGGCGCGCTTTCCTCACAGGAATCGCGCCCTTACGCTTGCCGCCTTCCGGAACTTCCGGCTAGGGGAGCGCTCCCGTAGGCGGGTCTGCGCTGGGCTAACCTCACACGCCGTGCCCCAACCAGCTTCGTCGATGCTCCGGATATCGGAACCCGGATGTCCTGACCGCGACTCTTCGCAGCTGGGGAGGCGGGACCCCAGCCTGACGTCTCGCGGAGAGGGCGGCCAGCCGCGCGCCTGTTACGGTCGCCGAGCGCGATCCTTTCGCCGGTGGGACGGGATCCCGGAGTCGGCGCGGATGAGGCTGTCGGTATGCCAGCCCCGCACCCGCGACCAGAGTCCCGCACGTGCGAGGCCCAGTGACCACGAAGGCGTGCGTTTTGGCTATCCGGGAGCCCATTCGCCCCCCATTAGGGGTGGCGACGCCATCTTCAACTGGATGTCGAGTCTCTCATCATGTCGAGCTTGAACGTTCCGTCGGGGACCGACGTACCCGACAGGAAGGCGCGCGTGCACTGCGCGGAAATGGGCTCGTCGCCAGGACTGCGCTGGAACGCAGTACCTTCGCACTCTTTGACGCCGCGCCGCTTATCGCGGAAGGTTGACCTTTCCGCGATAGTTTTCGGATGGTCAAGTCCACTTGCTGCGCGATCTTCTGCGCCAGCACCGCCAAGCATCACCCTAACGAGGGGCTTTCTGGTCCGTAGATGGCCAAAACGCACGCCTTCGTGGTCACTGGGCCAAGTAGGCCTTAACCTAGCACTACTGTGTCAAACCCGCGGCCGAGCCCACGCTCGCCTCGCCATAGCGCGTCTCATCGCGCGCTGGTTACCGCGCTGCCCAGCGCTGGCACAGTATCTCACTGACAGTCATCGCGGCTCCAGACAGGCCGCCGGCTGACTTGTGACACAGTAGTGCTAGCGAAGGCCGAAATTTCGGCAAAGTCGCGCCAAGGGACGATGGCGTCTGCTCCAACGGGGCCTACTCCCACGAGTAGTCGACCTTCACAGCCTGGCCTGAGGCAGAACGGAAGTGGACCCCCATGCCTGGTCCTTGCGGACGGTGCTTTGTAACCATGCCGCCAGGTACACGAGAACCAGCCTGGAACGCTGGGTCAGGGGGAGCATTTACGGGATCTTGCCTCATGATGAGATCCGCCGAAGGCGTAACCACCAAGGTCTTGGTGGGGTCGGAACTCAAGCACATCCAGGCGCCCGCGACCGTGATGGTGGTTTGTGGCAGCGGAATGGTAGGCATCGTTGACCTCGCCATGCTCAGGGGTTTTGACAAACGCATACGCCACTAGTGAAAGTAACGAGGCTCGCCGAGTTGCGCACCGCATACGGGTACAGGCCTCTCCGCTCGGCCGGTGCTCCGGCACGGGCCAGCCGAGCTCCCGCAGCGTGGACAGGGCGTGCTCCACCGAGGCGGCGCCTGGATCGGCAAGCACCTGATGTACGCGCGTCGAGCTGAGCCCCACGCTCTCGGCGATCTGGCGCACCGACCAGCGCTTGGCTGAGACGATCGCTCCACCTGCGCCAATCTGTGCACGCAAGGGGAAGCGGTACGGTCTCGAAGTAGCACTTCTTGAGGCATGTCCCCCCTTTGAAGACCCAGCTCGCGCGCAGACGCTCATCCGTGTAGATTCCAGCCAGAAACGGAGAGCATAAAACTCCGGGGGCGG
>DATJZG010000123.1:0-24932 GCA_035499295.1 Anaeromyxobacteraceae bacterium | reverse complement strand
CGCTCGATCCAGCCGCGCCACCGCCTCCTCCGGCGCCGCGGGCCCTCGCGCCCTCCCGGCCGGCGCCCGAGCCCGATTTCGACGAAGGGGAGCGGACCGACCAGACCCAACCCATCCAGCTCGTCACCGCCTGCCCTCACTGCGGCGAGGAGGCCGGGAACGACACCTGGTGCGCCCACTGCGGCGAACCGATCGGTCCTGCCCAGACCCGCCCCATGGCGGCCGCGCCGCCGGCACCCGGCCAGCGGACGTCCTCCCAGGTGTTCGGGCCCATCGAGCCTGGAAAGGCCACCCTGGTCTTGGAGCGCGGCGCCGGGTTTGAGGGGGCCGTCTTCCGCCTCTCCGGCGAGGAACTCGGGGCTGGCCGCACCCAGGGCGTCATCCTGTTCCCCGAGGACGACTTCCTTTCGTCCCTGCACGCCACGTTCCTGTACCGGGACGGCCGCCTGCAGGTGCGTGACGAGGGGTCTGCGAGCGGCAGCTACCTTCGCCTGCGCGGCCTGAGCGTCCCAATCAGGTCCGGGGAGCTGTTCGCGCTGGGCGACCGGCTCCTCCGCTTCGTGGGCATCCTCCCCCCTCCCCCCCCACCGCCGTCCGACGGCACCCGCAGGCTCGGCTCCCCGCGGCCGAGCGGCCTCGCAGTCCTGGTGGAGGAGCGGCTCGAGGGCGGGAGCCCGGGACGGGTCTGGCTCCGTCCGGGCCCATCGGTGACGCTCGGCCGAGCGGGCTGCTCGATCAGCCTGGGCGACGACCCCTACCTCTCGCAGGCCCACGCGGAAATCCTCGTCGAGCCCGACGGGAGCGCGAAGCTGCGCGACCTCGGCTCCTCGAACGGAACCTTCGTGCGCATACCTCCCCGATCCGAGCGCGAGCTGCGGGACGGCGACGTCCTGCGCATCGGGCGAGAAGTGCTGCGGGTGGTGAGCGGCCCGAGCTAGGGCCGCGGCGCGCCCCTTTCGGGGCGGGAGGCAACACCGATGGCTGTCGTTTTCCTCACCATCACTCCGATCGGGACCGGCACTCCCAGCGTCTCAAGGTACGTCGCGGGCGTGGAGAAGATCTTGCGCGGGAGCGGGCTCAAGAATCAGCTCACCGCCATGGGGACGATCATCGAAGGAGATCTCGACGCCGTCCTCAAGGTGATCCGGCAGATGCACGAGCACCCGTTCCACCAGGGTGCCGTCCGCGTGTCCACACTCATCAAGATCGACGACCGGCGGGACAAGGAGCATTCCATCGAGGGCAAGATGCGCTCGGTGGAGGAGAAGCTGCGCCGGGAGTAGGGCTTCACCCCACCACGAAGACGCTGCACGATCGGGCGCCGTGGGCGCCGATGACGAGCGCCTGCTCGATGTCGGCGGTCTTCGACGGTCCCGAAATGAAGACGCCGTACCCGGGTCTCTCGATCCGAATGCGCTCGTAGGCCTCCTGCATGTTGGAGACCACGTCGGCCGCCCTCACGGTGAGCACGAGGTGCTCGGTGATGACGAAGATGGCCCGGTGCCGGCCCAGGTTCTCTCCCGGCACCCAGACGGCGCCGTTCTCGGCTACCCCAAGCGCCCCGGCGATCACCGCCACGTCCACGCCCTCCAGTTGGTGCGGGTCGGCGACGGCGTCGGGGTCGAGGGTGGAGTGGCCCGCGCCGGGGACGAGGGAGACGGTCTTCTTCGCCTCTGCCCAGACCGGAAGGGCGGAGAGCGCCGCCTGGAGAGCCGCCGCGTCGGCGACTCGCGCCGAGGCGCCGCCAACGGCCTTCACCGACTCGAGGAACTGTGCCACCGGATCCGGAAACCGCATCCCCTCGGGATGGTCCGGCGGCGGGACCGTCGTGGGGGCGTTCCGGCGGAGCGCTGACAGGATCGCCTCGCGAGCGGTCATGCCACCTTCTCCTCCCTCTCCTTCTTCCACAGCTCGCGGAACGTCTCCTTCGGCGCCGCCGGGAGCTCTCGCTGCCTGGCCCAGGTGGCTCCTGGCCCCACCCGGGCGACCCCGGCGCGCAGGAGCGACCTGGCCAGCCACCCAAAGGCCCGGTACAGGGCCGGATGCCGGAGAACCACGCCCGCGATCCGCATCGACAGTCGCTTGCCCCCGGGAAGGATCTTCCGGGACCGGATCTCCTCCCGAAGCGCCAGGATCTCGTGGTGAAGGTCGATCTTCACCGGGCAGACGTCGCTGCACGATCCGCACAGGCTCGAGGCGAACGGCAGACTGGCATGGGCCACCGGATCGCGCTGCGCCCCGAGGACCGCGCCGATCGGCCCTGGGATGAGGTAGCTGTAGCTGTATCCGCCGCTGCGCCGGTACACCGGGCAGGTGTTGAGGCACGCTCCGCAGCGGATGCAGGACAGCGACCGGCGGAAGGTCTCGCGGCCGAGGATCTCGCTCCGCCCGTTGTCCACGATCACCACGTGGAGCTCGCCGCTCCGCAGGGGCGCGTGGAAGTGGGTGGTGTAGGTCGAGATCGGCTGCCCGGTCGCGCTCCTCGCCAGGAGCCGGAGGAAGACCCCGAGGTCCCGGGCGCGCGGGATGACCTTTTCCACCCCCATCGAGGCGATGTGAAGCGGGGGCAGGCTCGTGCCCATGTCGGCGTTGCCTTCGTTCGTCACCACCACGATGCCGCCCGTATCCGCGATGGCGAAGTTCACGCCGGAGAGGCCTGCCTGGGCACCGAGAAACTTTCGCCGGAGGTGCTGGCGGGCCGCCTCCGTCAGCACCTTTGGATCGGACAGCCCCTCGGCCGTGCCGATCGTCTGGTGGAACAGCTCCCCGATCTGCTCCTTCTTCTTGTGGATGGCGGGCATCACGATGTGAGAAGGCGGCTCGTGGGCCAGCTGCACGATGCGCTCGCCGAGGTCGGTGTCCACGATCTCCAGGCCCCGGGCCTCCAGATAGGGGTTGAGGCCGCACTCCTCGGTGAGCATGGACTTCGACTTCGCCACCAGCTTCACCCCGTGCGCTTCCAGGATGCCGCCGACGATGCGGTTGTGCTCCGCCCCGTCCCGGGCCCAGTGCACCTGGATGCCGTTCGCCTTGGCGTTGCGCTCGAACTCCTCGAGGTAGTCCGCGAGCCGCGAGAGGGTGTGGGCCTTGATGCCCGAGGCGGCGTTTCGCAGCTTTTCCCACTCCGGCACCGACCCCGCGCCGCGGTCCCGCTTGACCCTCATGAACCACAGCGCCGTGTCGTGCCAGTGCGCGTGCGGAACGTCGCGCGCGAACGCGGCCGCCTTGTCGGCGTGGAAGGTGTTCATGGATTGAGCCTCGCCTCCTCCAGGATCTCCGCGACGTGCATCACCCGGATGGGCTTTCGCTCGCGGCGCAGCAGTCCGTCGAGGTGCATAAGGCACGACATGTCATAACCGGCGATGATCTCGGCGCCGGCCTTCTCGTGGTCGGCGATGCGGTCCTTCCCCATGAGGCAGGAGACGGCCTCCTCGTTCACCGCGAAGGTGCCCCCGAATCCACAGCACTCGTCGGGTCGCTCCAGGTCGAGGAGTTCGATCCCCCGCAGCTGGCCGAGGAGCTGGCGCGCCTTGTCGAGCGGGGGATCCATCCGCTCGCTGGACCGCGCCAGCCGCAGCTCGCGCAGCCCGTGGCAGCTGCGGTGGAGCCCCACCTTGCGGGGGAACGATCCCTCCAGGCTCTTCACCCCCACCACGTCCACCAGGTACTCGCACAGCTCGTAGGTGCGGGCGGCAAGCGCGCCGAGCTCGGGGCGGTCCCCGAGAAGCTCGCGAAAGTGGTTCCGCACCATGGAGACGCAGCTGCCGGACGGGGCCACCACGTGATCGTAGCGGCCGAAGATGCGGACGAAGCGCTCCGCAAGAGGGCGCGCGTCCCCGGCGCAGCCGGAGTTGTACATGGGCTGGCCGCAGCAGGTCTGTTCCTCGGGGAAATCGACCTCTAGCCCGAGCCGGCGCAATACGCGCAACGTGGCCATCCCGACCCGGGGGTAGAACTGGTCGACGTAGCAGGGGATGAAGAGGCCGACCGTGGGCATGTCAGTTTTCCGGGAGGGAGCCGGGCGGCGCGCTCGCCGCGCCGCCCGGCCGATCACTTGAGCGGCAGGGCCGGAATCGAGCCCGGGAACACGTAGGCCTGCAGCATGGCGATGATCCCGATCACTGCCGCCCCGGCTATCGAGTGCCACCACACCGTCCGGAAGATCGGCCCCAGGGCGTGGGTGCGCTCCTTGGGATTGTCATAGCAGGCGGCGCAGGCCACCATGATGGACTGTGCATCGATCATCTTGCCCATCACTCCGCCTGTCGAGTTGGTGGCGACGATCAGGACCGGGTTCAGGCCCAGTTGCTGCGCGGTGATGCGCTGCAGGCTCCCGAACAGAGCGTTGGACGCGGTGTCGGAACCGGTGAGGAAGACGCCCAGCCATCCCAGGTACGCCGCGAAGAACGGGTAGGTTACCCCGGCGCCGATGAACGCCAAGCCCAGGACCGCGTCGGTTCCGGAGTAGCGGGTGAGGAAGCCGAGGCCGAGCACCTGGCCGATCACGAGAACCGGGACCTTCATGCGGCGCATGGTGCGGGTGAAGGCGTCCTTCCACTGGGCGAAGCTCATCCGAAGGGCGAGGCCCGACAGCAGTGCCGCCACGAAGACTCCCGTCCCTGCGGCCGAGAGCCAGTTGATGGTGAAGCGGGCCGCTTCCGGCTTGGCACCGATGGGAGCCACGGGAGGCATGCGCTGCACCATGTTGTGCAAGGCAGGCATGTCCCACACCGGAAGCGAGAGCGTACCGGCGAACTTGGAGCCGAGAAGGGTGGTGCTAAACGTGAACCCGGACAGGGAGCTGTTCAGCAGCTTCTTCCACTCCGGCATGCCCCACACTGCGCAGCAGGTGATGAGGATCGCCCACGGGACCCAAGCATACGCCGTTTGTCCCACGCTGTAAGGATACTTCCACTCCTTCTCGCCACCCGCCGTCTTTGCCGCTTCGCGCTCCGATCGCAGGAGGAAGCGAGTCTTCGGCTTCCAGATGAACCGCAGGAACACGGCGGTGCAGACGACCGAGAAGACTCCCGAGACGACGTCGGTCATCAGGTGAAAGGACTGCGTCCCGGAGGCGAAGTACTGCATGAGGGCGAAGGAGGCACCCGAGACGAGCGCCGCGGGCCAAACCTCGAAGACCTCCTTCCAACTCCCCCCCTCCATCTTGACGAAGGTGGCGACGAGCCAGAAGGGCACGAGGACCGACACGAAGGGCAACTGGTGACCCGCCATGGTGGAAAGGGTCACCTGGTCGAGCCCGCTCACCGCCGCCAGTGTCACGATCGGGGTGCCGATGGCGCCAAACGCGACTGGAGCGGTGTTCGCGAGCAGGTTCAGGACGGCCGACTGGAACGGCGAGAAACCAAGGCCGACCATGACGGCGCCCGCGATGGCCACCGGGGTGCCGAAGCCCGAGGTCCCCTCGATGATGGCTCCGAAGGAGAAGGCGATGAGCAGGACTTGCAGTCGCCGGTCGAAGGAGATGTGGATGATCGACTCCTTCACGATCTCGAAGCGGCCGGTGATGACGGTCATGGTGTAGAGGAACATGGCCGCCAGCACGATCCAGATGATCCCCAGGAAGCCGGACAGGGTCCCGAGACCAAAGGCGGAGATCGCCGAGGCGAGTGGCATGCGGAAGGCCAGGCATGCGACCAGGAACGCCGCAATTACCCCGTAGAAGGCCGCGTAGGGCGCCGCGATGCCGAGGTGCTTCACTCCCTGGTTGTCGCGGTGTGGATGCAGGGCGATGAAGTAGAGGAGGACGAGGATCGGGATCGCAGCGAGGACGGTGGAGAGGAGCGCACTCCCCGTTGGATTATAGTTCTGCTGATACATGAAACCTCCCTGCAGGGGCCGAACCACGAGTGAGGGTAGCGGGGCCGCTCGACGGCCGGCGGCCGCCCCCCCGCGAGGCCGGACGCCGAGGCGCGGCGGGACCGGCGGGCGACCGAAGGATCATCTGCGGACCTCCCGGCTGCGATCCAACGACGGTGGGGCGCGTAGGGTTGTCCCACAAGGCGAAGCGAATTGAAACCGCCGTGCGCTCCCTTTTCAGGGCGCCCTCGTTGACCCAGCGCGTCAAGGGCGGGCGGTGCAACGATCGACGAGGAAGACGATCGATCGATAGGGGATGCCCCCGTGCAGCGAGAGTCCGATCTCGCACGTGCGGCTATTGGAGAACCCCTCGGCGCAACCTTCGATGCCGGCTCTGAGATCGGCGAGCGCGGAGGCGTTCAACTCAGGGTGGCTGAAGCCCCGGTCGCCCGCGAACCCGCAGCACCCCACCCGGGGCGGGATCACCACCTTCTCCGAGCAGGCCTCCGCCACGGCCCGGAACTTGTCTGCGAGGCCCATCTTGGTCGAACTGCAGGTGACATGGACGGCTACCGCCCCGGGCCGCCTCTCGAACCTCAACTTGTCCATCAGGTGGCCGTGTACGAACTCCACCGGCTCGAGCAGCCTCAGGCGCTCCCCGAAGACCTTCTTCATGCGGTAGAGGCAGGGGCTCGTGTCGCAAACCACCGGAATCGCGCCGTTCTCGCTCGCGGCCGCGAGGGCCCGCTCCAGCTCGCGCGCCTTCTCGTCGGCGACCTCGCGGAAGCCCTTGGAGTCGAAAGCCAGGCCGCAGCACAGGCCCTCGACCTCGGCCGGGAAGATCACGTCGTAGTCGGCCTTGTCGAGAATGGAGAGCATCGCCTGCGACACCGCGCGCTCCTCGGGATCGCCCCGGGCCGGGCCCATCGCCCGGGTCACGCAGGAGGGGAAGTAGACCACCCGACGCCCCTTGCCCCGGATGACGCTCCCCTTGCCGTCGGCTGCCGCCGCCCTCGGCATCTGCGGGTTCCACATGGGGAGGCGCCCCCCGCTCGCGGCCCGCGCCACCCTGGAGACGGCGCCCATGAGGCGTGTTCCCAGGACGGCGTGCGCCGCGTCCGCTGCCGCCAGCCCGCGCCGGGCCCAGGTCTCGGCGGTCGCAAGCCCCTTCCCCACCTTCCTCGCTCGGGCGCGCGCCGCCTCGCTCCTCCCCGCCGCCCGCAGGTCCTTCACGAACTCCCCGGTGTCGATGGATACCGGGCAGGCGGTGGCGCACAGGCCGTCGGTGGCGCAGGTCTCCTCGGCCAGGTATCGGTAGTCCTCCGCGAGCCGCTCAAGCCGGGCCGGGTCCTCCCCGCTCGCCCGCAGCCTCGCCATCTCCCGCTGCACCGTGATGCGCTGCCGCGGGGTGCTCGTCAGTTCTCGCGACGGGCACTTCGGCTCGCAGAATCCGCACTCGATGCAGCGGTCGACGACCTCGTGGGCCCGGGGCAAGGGCTTCAGGCTCTCGAGGTGCACCCGCGGGTTGGCGTTGAGCACCACCCCGGGGTTGAGGATGCCCTTCGGGTCGAGGAGCGCCTTCACCTGCCTCATGAGCGCGTAGGCCTTGGCGCCCCATTCCAACTCGACGAACGGTGCCATGTTGCGACCGGTGCCGTGCTCGCCCTTGAGGGAACCGTCATATTTTCCCACCACCATCTCGCAGACCGCGTCCATGAGCGCCTGGTAGCGCGACACCTCCGCCTGGGTAGAGAAGTCCTGGGTGAAGGTGAAGTGAAGGTTCCCGTCGAGTGCGTGGCCGAAGATGATCCCCTCCTGATACCCGTGCTTGCGCATCAGACGCTGCAGCTCCAGCGTCGCCGCCGCCAGGTGCTGCATGGGGAAGGCCACGTCCTCGATCACCACCGTGGTGCCGATCCTCCGGGCGCCGCCCACTGCGGGGAAGAGCCCGCGGCGAACGTCCCAGAGCTTCTCGAACTCCGCCTTCACGTCGGTAAACTCCACCGGCAGCACCTTGGGCACGGCGTCGATGAGACCGGCGACCTCCTTCGACTGACGGGCGAGGTCGGCGCGCGACCCCGCCCGGGTCTCGATGAGGAGGGCGCACGCGTCCGGTCCGAGCCGCTTCAGGTGCTCCGGGAGGCCTGCCTTGTTCTCCACCGAGCGGATGGAGGCGCGGTCCATCAGCTCCACTGCCGAGACCGGGCCTTCCTTGAGGCGCTGAGTGGCGATGGCCGCCTGCTCGATGTCCGGGAAGCACACGAGCGCGCTCGCCTTGTGGGGGTGATCGACGACCGTCCGCAGCGTCACCTCGGAGATGAAGCCGAGCGTCCCCTCCGAGCCCACCATGAGGTGAAGCAGAATGTCGATCGGGTCGGCGTAGTCCACGAAAGCGTTGAGCGAGTACCCGGTGGTGTTCTTGATGCGGTACTTCTCGCGGATGCGCTTCGCCAGGGTCGCGTCGCCCGCGATTGCCTGGCGGACGGTCCCGATGCCCTGGAGGAGCTCCCGGTGCCCCTCGGCGAATCGCCTCCGCGACTCGGCCTCGGCCGTGTCGAGCGAGGACCCGTCGGCCAGGACGAGCCGCATGCTCTCCACGGTCTGGTAGCTGTTGAGCGCCGTTCCGCAGCACATGCCCGCGGCGTTGTTCGCGACGATGCCTCCCATCATGCAGGCACCGATGGACGCTGGATCGGGGCCGATCTTCCTGCCGTAGGGCGCAAGAGCGGCGTTGGCGTCCGCTCCGATGACGCCGGGCTCGAGCGCGATGCGCTCGCCGGCGTCGAGGACCCTGCGGCCCCGCCAGCCGCCGGCGAGGACCGCCAGGACGGAGTCGGAAACTGCCTGCCCGGACAGGCTCGTTCCCGCCGCCCGGAAGGTCACCGGCGTGCCGAGCCGCCCCGCCAGCGCGAGTACCCCGCTCACCTCCTCGGGGCTCAGGATCTTCAGGACCACCTTGGGGACGAGGCGGTAGAAGCTCGCATCGGTGCCAAAGGCCAGGGTCCGGAACGGATCGCACATCATGCGGTCCGCCGGGAGGAGGCCCTCGGCCTCGTCCCAGAAGCGCCGGTACCGCTCCGGGAGGGCGAGATAGTCGCTGCGGCGGTTCGGACCCATCATGGCGTCTCCCGGTGAGCGGCGCGTCTTCGGGCGGGTGAGATTGTAGCACCGGCGCGCGTCCCGCCGCGGGACGCGCCGCAACGCAACCCGGGCCGCCGAACGTCTCGACCCCATCCCCGACGGCGCCGGTGCCGGGGGGTGTGCGTTTGACCCGACCCAGATCCCGCGATACACCTTCACCAGTGGCGCCTGCCGCGCTGAAATGTCCGCGCTGCGGAAAGGAGAACGACCCTTCCTTCTCCTTCTGCCTCGACTGCGGCCAGGCGATCCGCGCCGCCGCCGAGCGGCTCTGCCCGCATTGCAATGCCAAGATGCCCGCGGCCTTTCGCTTCTGCGGGCACTGCGGGCGACCGGTAGAGCCCCCGCCGCAGGGGCCCGCCCGGGGGGCGAGCCCGCCAGCGGCAGTCGCGCCCGAGCCGTCGCCCCCTCCGGTGCTCGACGCCCCTCCCCCGCGCCTGGTCTTGGTCCGCCACGACGGCCTCCCCGGTCAGACGTACAACCTGACACGCGAGGTGACCATCTGTGGCCGCAAGGAGGGCGACATCCTCCTGCCAGACGACGGCTCGGTGTCGCCAAGACACGCGTCCTGGACCGTCCGCGAAGGGCATCTCCGCCTCGAGGACCTCGGCAGCGCTTCCGGCAGCTTCGTGCGCCTGCGCGCCCCGCGCTCCATCACCTTCGGCGATGAGATCCGGATGGGGCGGCAGCTGCTGCGCCTCGAGCCGCTGCCCCGCGAGGCTCCGGCGCCCGGCGAGCCGCGCCCGTGGGGCTCTCCCGATCCGGGCCTCCGGATGAGGCTGGTCCAGCTCCTAGAGGGAGGGGGCACCGGGGAGGTGTACCCGCTCCGCCTAGGCGCGAACAGCGTGGGGCGCGAGACGGGGGACCTCACCTTCCCCTCCGATCGCTACGTCTCCGGCCGGCACGCGCGCATCGACGTCAGCGAGACCACTGTCACGCTCACCGACCTGGGCAGCTCGAATGGGACGTTCCTGCGCGCCACCGGGCCGACCGACCTCGTGCCGGGCGATCAGGTCCTTCTCGGGATGCAGCTGCTGCGCGTCGAGGCCTGAACCGCGGAGCGCGGCTAGCCGAACGACCTTTCCTTCTGCTCCTGCTCTTCCTTGCAGCGGATGCAGAGGGTCGTCACCGGCCGGGCCTCGAGCCGCTTGATCGAGATCTCTTCCTCGCACTTCTCGCAGATGCCGAAGGTGCCGTTCTCGATCCGCTGCAGCGCCTTGTCGATCTTGGCGAGCAGGAACTTCTCGCGGTCGCGGAGGCGGAAGATCATCGACTGCTGATACTCGCTCGAGGCCTGGTCGATCTCGTCGGGGAGCTCGTTGGTGTCGAAGCTCGACTCCTCGCTGAGCGTCTTCTTGGCAGACGCGAGGAGTTGCCGCTTCGACTCGTCGAGCATGGTCTTGAACCGCTTCAAATCCTTCTTGTTCAAGCCGTTACCCCCGCGAGGGAGCGCCGCCGTGCTCAAATGGCCCCTCAAAAGAACGGAGGAGGGTAATCGCGACCTCCCTCGATGTCAAGCAGCGCCGGCCTCGCCCTCCACCGGCTCCCGACTCCGCGCCGCCCTCGAGGGCTACGCAGGCCCGGGAACCGCACTCGGGGTGCGCTGCCCGCCCTCGCCCGTCTCCGACTGCCGCGGCGCGCCCATCGCGCCCGCCGGCCCCGTAGTGGACATCCCGTCCTCCCTGTCCTAAAGGTCGGGCGATGGCCGACGGCAGAATCGAGCGAGAATTCGTGAAGGCGGCTCTCTCCCTAGCGGCCCGGCCAGAGGTCGACCGCCTCATCTACGTCTCGGACACTCCGCTCGCGGTGAGCGACCTCCGCGGTCGACCCATCAAGCGAAAACTGGTCTACGCCGTCACCAACGAGCCCCTCGCCCAGCAGTTCGCGGTGCGCAAGTACGCGGCGGTGGTGATCCCGCCCTACGGCTACTCCCGCGTCGAGAAGGTCCGTGTGGCCCTCGTGGCCTGCCAGAGCGAGGGGCTGGTGAAGGAGGGCGACACGGTCCTCGCGCTTGCCGGCCGCGAGGGAGCGCTCGACACCCTCGTCCGCATCCACATGGGGGCGGACGAGAGCGAGGACAAGGTCCAGGTCGACGGGCTCGACCTGCCCGAGGAGTTCAGCTCCCAGGTGGTGGAGCAGATCATCTACGTCGCGCTTGAGATCGGCGCTCAGGGCTACGAGGGCCACCCGGTCGGCACCATCTTCGTCATCGGGGCCTCCACCGGGGTGATGGAGTGCAGCCGCCAGATCACCCTGAATCCCTTCCAGGGGATGAGCGAGGCCGAGCGCAACGTGATGGATCCCACCATCCGGGAGGCCCTGAAGACCTTCGCCGTGCTCGACGGCGCCTTCGTCGTCCGCGAGGACGGCGTCGTGCTCGCCGCGGGGCGGTACCTCCAAGGCGGCTCCGACAAGGTGAAGCTCCCCATGGGGCTCGGCTCCCGCCACCGCTCGGCGGCGGCCATGACCGCGGTCACCCGCTCGGTGGCGATCACCGTGTCCCAGACCACCGGCACGGTGCGGGTCTTCAAGCAAGGCGAGATCGTCCTCGAACTGCGCCAGACCGCTCGGCGCGTCTGATGGCTCCTCCCCGCACCGCGGCCCCCCAGGGGATCTCGCCGGCGCTCTCCGCCCTCCTGCTCTTCTCCTTCTCCACGTGCCTGCACGTGGTCTACGCCGGCCTCGTTCCGCTCTCCCCTCAGGAAGCGTACTACTGGCAATACGCGCGCCACCCCGCCCTCTCCTACTTCGACCACCCCCCGGCGGCCGCCTGGACCATCCGAGCCCTCACCCTGCTCTTCGGCGACGGGGAGCGCGTCGTCCGCCTGGCCGCCGCCTCCTGGTCGGCGGTCTTCACTCTCTTCTTCTTCCTCTCGGGTCGGAGGCTCTTCGGCGGGCGGGTGGCCCTCGTCGCCACCGGCGCCCTCCTCGTCACCCCGTTCTTCTCCCTGGGCCAGACCATCATCACCCCCGACGGGCCCCTCATCGCCGGGTGGATAGCCTCCTTCTACTTCACCGTCCGGGCCCTCGACGAGGAGCGCGGCGCCTGGCTCCTCGCCGCGGGAACCGCCGTCGCCGTCGCCTCCCTCGGGAAGTACACCGGGTTTGCCCTCGCTCCACAGATCCTCCTCGGGCTCGCCCTCGACCCGCGGGGTAGGCGGCTGCTCCGCACCCCCTGGCCCTACGCCGGGCTGCTGGTGGCGGTCGCCCTGTTCGCCCCGGTGCTCTTGTGGAACGCGCGCCACGGCTGGGCGAGCTTCGGCTTCCAATTCGCCCAGCGCGGCGCGGCGATGCGGCTCGAGCCGGTGCTCGTCGGCCGATTCCTCGGCCTGCAGGCGCTGGTGGTGTCTCCGGTCCTCTTCCTCGGGCTCCTCGCCGCCGTGGTCGGCGCCGTCCGCCGCTGGCGGGAGCCGGCCATGCGGCTGTGCGCCCTCTTCTCGGTGCCGCTGCTGCTTCTGCTCGCCACCGTCTCGCCCTTCCACTGGGTGAAGATGAATTGGGCCGTCCCTGCCTATCCGTCGGCGCTCCTCGCGGCCACCGCCTTCTTCGCGCGCTCCCCCCGCCGCTGGCGGCCGGCGCTCGTCGCCTCGGTGCTCGTCGCCGCCCTCTCCACCGTCTACCTGCTGCTCATGCCGCTCGTGCCGGCGCTTCCCTTCCCGGCTCGCGACGACACCATGGCGGGGTGGAAGGACCTGGCAGCGCGGGTGGCGGCCGCGGAGGCCGGAACGGGGGGAATGCCGGTCGTCGGCTGCTTCTACCGAGTCCCGAGCGAGCTCGCCTACTACCTGCCCGGCCGGCCGGAGACCTTTTCTTCGAATGCCTTCGGGGAGCCGGGGCTCGCCTACGACTACTGGAACGACCCCGCGGCGCTGGCTGGCCGCGACGTGATCGTGGTCCTCGACGAGCGGGACTCGGAGTGGTGTCGGCGCCGGGGAGAGCTCTGCCAGCCCCTCGAGGCGCTACCGCACCTCGAGGTCCGGCGCGCGAGCGCGACCGTGACCACCTTCCACCTCTGGCGCTGTCGCTACCTCGGCCCGCCCCGCCCGGCGCAGCGTTGAGACAGCACCCGGCGCCCCGCCGGGCATACCTCGCGGAGGGGGCAGGCGCGGCAGCAGGCGGAGTCCCGTCGCGCCGGGCAGCCGCCACTCATCCCCAGGTGGCAGAGGGCGAAGTCGAAGCGCACCGGGTCGCGGGGATCGATGTCCCTCAGGGAGCGCGTCACTTCCTCGGCGGTCCGCCAGGAGAGGTCGGTGCGGGAGGTGAGGCCGAGGCAGCGCGCCACCCGGGCCACGTGGGTGTCGAGCGGCACCACCAGTTCGGCGGCTGGCACCTCGCGCCAGATCCCCAGGTCGACGCCGTCCGGCCCCCGCACCATCCAGCGCAGGTAGAGGTTCAGGCGTTTGCTCGCGCCGCCGGCGGCGGGATCGGGGCACAGGTGGCGCAGGCCGCGCAGCCCTCGGCGGGAGAGCAGCGCCTGAGCTGGGGGCGCCGCCCGGAGCTCGCCGGCGAAGGCCGAGAGCGCCGAGCGAACCGGCCACGGCCCCCCTTGGCGCTTGGCTTCCCCAAAGAGCACCGCGAAGCGCCTCCCGAGCGAGCCGTGGAGCTCGCGGACCCACCCGGCCGCGGCGAAGAGCGCGCCCACGTCCTCGGGACGATTGAAGCGGTACCGGAACCCGGCGAACGGCTCCGCGTCCGGATGACGCGCCAAGCGTGCAGCAAAGGCGGCCGGAGAGGGCGCCGCCGCCGCCAGCACCGCCTCCAGCTTTCCCTTGAACACGTCGGCGCGCCCGTAGGCGAGGCAGGAGGCGAGCAGCCCGGCCACCTCCGCATCCGCAGGGTCGGGGTAGCGGCGCGGGAACTCGACCGGGTCGGCTAGGAGGCGCGCGGCAGCGTCGAAGCGGCGCTGGAACCGGTCAAGGACCGAAGCCAAGGCGTCGGCGCGTCCCATCGGGGACCGGAGGTGGCGTTCCATCGCCTCCCTAAGGTATCGGCGGCCTACTCCGGCCGCAGAGCCCGGCCTGTCAGGCCCCCTGCCGGTGCCCGCCGCCGGCGTGCTTCGCGAGCTCATAGGCGAGGTGGCCGAGCTCGGGACCGATGAGCTTCTCCCAGGCCAGCCGGACCGCGGCCCTGGACCCCGGCACGGAGAAGAGGGCCCGCCCCTGCCACACGCCCGCCACGGCTCGCGAAAGCATGGCGGCGCTCCCGATCTCCTGGAAGGACAGCGAGCGAAAGAGCTCGCCGAAACCGTCGAGGCGCTTGTCGAGCAGGCCCGCCACCGCCTCGTAGGTGCGGTCGCGCGTCGATACACCCGTCCCCCCGTTGACCAGGATCGCCTCGGCGTTTGCCGCCGAGGCCTCCGCCAGGGCGGCGCGGATGAGGGAGGGCTCGTCCTTCACGATCCGGTACCCGACCACGTCGTGCCCGGCGCCCGAGGCCGCTCGGCGCAGGTAGCTGCCGCTCTCGTCCTCCGCCTCCCCCCGCGTGTCGGAGGCGGTGATGACGAAGACCCGCACCGAGCGGGGGGCCTTCTGACGGTGTTCCTCGTGTCCCAATCGACCCTCCGGTCTCCCTATTCGGGCTTGGGCCCGGGGATGGTGAGGTCGCCGCGGGCGGCCTCGATCTCCCTCTCCACTGCCCTGCGGTCCGGGGCCTCCGGCTGCAAGGTGAGATAGACGCTGTATTCCTGCACCGCCCGGTTCCGGTCGCCGAGCAGTCGATAGGCATCTCCCGCCGCCCGGTGCGCGAGCGGCGTCTCGGCGATCGCCAGCGACGCCTCGGCAAACGAGAGTGCCTCGCGGGCGCGCCCTGCCTTCACGAGCGCTGTAGCCGCCTGGGCGAGCCCGACGGGCTCTCCCGGCTCGAGCCGCCGCTGCTTCCCGAAGCCCACGGGCCGCAACACGAGGTCGAGCCGGCCGTTCGCGAGCCTCTCCCCCTCGACGCCGACCTCGAGCGGGTCGAAGCCCGGAGCGGTGACGCGGAGCCGGTACACGAGCTTCGCATCTGGCACCGGAACGGTGAGAGGCGCCCTCCCCGCCTCCTTGCCGTTCACCTCCACCGTGGCGCCGGGGGGCAAGGTCTCGACGTACGCCTCCGGGGGGCGGACCTCGCCCCAGGTGGGCACCTCCTTCGCGCAAGCGAGCGAAGCGAGCGCGAGCGGCAGGGAGAGCAGGCGCGGCGTCATGGGAGCCATCAGGGTATAAAGCGCTTCGATGATGGACAAGCTCGCCGTGGCCCGCGCCCTTCGCGAGGTGGGCATGCTCCTCGAGGTCAAGGGGGAGAACCCCTTCAAGGTGCGAGCCTACGAGACCGGCGCCCGGGCCGTCGAGGGCCTGGGCGAGGACCTCGCCATCCTCGTCGCCGAGAAGCGCCTCACCGACGTCCCCGGGATCGGCGAGGCGCTGGCCCAGAAGATCTCCGAGCTTCACGCCACCGGGCGGCTCCCTCTCCTGGAGCGGTTGCGCAGCGAGCTGCCCGCCGGCGTCTTGGGGCTCCTCCAGGTCCCCGACCTCGGTCCGAAGAAGATCGCGGCGCTCCACGCGGCGCTGGGCATCGGCAGCGTCGCCGAGCTCAAGGCTGCCTGCGAGGCGGGTCGCCTCCGCGAGGTGAAGGGCTTCGGGGCGAAGACGGAGGAGAACATCCTGGCCGGGATCCGCCGACTGGAGTCCCGCGAGCAACGGGTGCTGCTCTCGGACGCACTGGAGGCGGGGGAGCTCGTGCTCCGCCACCTGCGCGAGACCGGCGCGGCCGAGCGCATCGAGCTCGCCGGATCGGTCAGGCGCTCCAGGGAGACCGTCGGCGATCTGGACGTGGTGGCGGCCTCCCGCCGCCCCGCCGAGCTCTCCGACGCGCTCGCCTCCTATCCGCTCGTGGAGCAACTAGTCGCCAAGGGGGAGACCAAGACCACCGTGCGCCTCGCCGGGGGGCTGCAGGTGGATCTCCGCGTCGTGCCCCCGGAGGATTTCGCGACCCTGCTCCACCACCTCACCGGCTCGAAGGCGCACCACGTCAAGCTCCGCGGCCGGGCCCGCGATCTCGGCTACTCCCTCAGCGAATGGGGGCTTTCCCGCATCGAGGGCGGGGAGAAGGTGCCCATCGCGCGCGAGGAGGACGTCTACCGAGAGCTGGGCATGCAGGTGGTGCCCCCGGAGCTCCGCGAAGACGCGGGCGAGGTGGAGGCGGCCCTCGCGGGTCGCCTTCCCGATCTCGTGCGCGAGGAGGACATCCAGGGAATGGTGCACGTGCACACCCTGTGGTCGGACGGGCGCGCCTCGATGCAGGAGATGGCGCGCGCCACCCAGGCGATGGGGCTCGGATACCTGACGATCACCGACCACTCCCGGAGCGCCGCCTACGCCGGCGGGCTCGACGCCCGGCGGCTCGCGGCCCAGTGGGAGGAGATCGACCGCGTCGAGCAAGAGGTTGGGATCCGGCTGCTGCGCGGGACGGAGGCGGACATCCTGGAGGACGGATCGCTCGATTGGCCCGACGAGATCGTGGAGAAGCTCGACGTGGTGATCGCCAGCGTACACTCGCGGATGAAGATGGACCCCGCCCAGATGACCCGACGTCTCGTGCGCGCCATGAAGCTTCCCTTCTTCAAGATCTGGGGACACTCCACCGGCCGCCTCCTGCTGGAGCGCGACCCCTACGGGCTCGACATGGAAGAGGTCCTCGACGCCGTGGCCACCTCGCGGGCGGCCATCGAGGTGAACGGAGACCCGCACCGCCTCGACATGGAGCCGCGCTTCCTGCGCCTGGCTCGCCAGCGCGGCATCCCCTTCGTCCTCACCAGCGACGCCCACTCGGTCGCGGGCCTGCGGAACCTGCGCTTCGCCGCCATGACCGCCCGCCGAGGGTGGGTGACCCGGGCCGAGGTCCTGAACACCCGGCCGTTCGAGGCGTTCGTCACCGCGGTGCGCCCCGCGGGCTAGGCTCGCTCGCGATTTCTTTACCCCCTCGGCCTCGGGCGGGTAGTCTCCGGTTCCCGCCGGCGACTTGGCGCGAGAGGGTCTCTATGGCCACGAGCGACGGCACGGCTTCCGAGGCGGCGCCGCCGCCTCCGCGCTCGCCGCCGCTCGCCCGCCTCCGGGACCTCCTCCTCAGGCCCCGGGTCTACCTGGGCTTCCTCCTTCTGCTCTCGGCGGCGGCGGCGGTCCACATGATACTGCTCGGGCCGCAGAGCTTCGGACAGGGGCAGATCCCCTACGGGCCGCGCACCGACTGGCTGAAGAGCTACACGCACTTCAACAACTACCTCATCTTTCGCCAGTCCTTCGCGCATCTGGCTGCCGGGCGGGACATCTACGGGTCCTTTCCCCTCGAGCACTTCGACTACTTCAAGTACAGCCCGACGTTCGCCACCCTCATGGCACCTTTCGCCTTTCTACCCATCGCGGTCGGGGCGGTGCTGTGGAACCTCGTGAACGCCGGAGTGCTGGTCGTCGCCCTCCGGCGACTGCCCGGCCTCGACGATCGAGCGAAGGGGCTCGTCGCCTGGTTCATCGCGCCAGAGTTCTTGGGCGCCGCCCAGAACCTGCAGACGAACATCCTCGTCCTCGGGCTCCTGCTTCTCGCCTTCGCCTTCTGCGAGCGGCGGAAGGCGGCCGCCGCCTCGCTCATGGTGGTGCTGACCTTCTACATCAAGATCTTCGGGCTCCTCGCCGCCCTGGTCTTCCTCCTCTACCCGAACCGGCGGCGGCTCCTCCTCTCCACCGCCGGGTGGATCGTCGCCCTCGGCCTCCTGCCTCTCCTCGTCGTCTCTCCGGAGCAGCTCGTCTCCCTCTACCGCAGCTGGGTGGGGCTACTGCGCGCCGACCGCATGGCCTTCGTCGGCATGTCCGTCATGGGATGGCTCCACGCCTGGTTCCGGATCGACCCGTCTCCGCTCTCGGTGCTGGGCGCGGGAATGGTCCTGGCGCTCGTCCCGCTCGCGAACGTCGGTGCCTACCGGGACTTCGGGTTTCGGCGGACCTACCTCGCCTCCCTCCTCGTCTGGGTGGTCATCTTCAACCACAAGGCCGAGTCCTCCACCTTCGTGATCGCCATGTTCGGCGTGGCGCTCTGGTACTTCTCCGAGCCGCGCCGTCCGTGGCGGCTCGCCCTGGCGGCGCTCAGCTTCCTGCTCACCTCGGTGGCCTATTCCGACCTCACCCCGGGTTACCTGAGGTCTCACCTCGTCAACCCCTACGTCTTGAAGGTGGTCCCCCTCCTCCTCGTCTTCGCCGTCCTGGTGGTGGAGGGCGCCTCCTGGCCGCCCGCTCGCGGCGCCCGGGAGGCGCGCGAGGCGGAGGCTTGGGATTAGGGGCTCGCCGACCGGGGAGCGCGGACTCGACGCGAGCCCGATCCGGCCTTACGCTCGGCTCCGTTGGCCTCCATCCGCAACCGGCGCGTTCAGATCCTCGGGCTCCTCTCGGTGTCGGAGGGCATGCCGCTCGGCTTCGTCCTCCAGACTCTCCAAGTGTTCCTGCGCGGAGCCGGGGTGAGCCTCCGGGCCATCGGGCTCCTGCAGGCGGTCTCGCTGCCATGGACCCTCAAGTTCCTCTGGTCGCCCCTCGTCGACCGCTATACCTGGCCCTGGCCCGATCGGCGGCGCAGCTGGGTGCTCGCCATGCAGCTCGCTCTCGCCGCCGGGCTGGGAGCGCTGGCAGCGTTCACCGGACGCCACTTGGTGGTGGAGGGCGGGCGCACGGTCCTCGCCGCCGGGGCCGCCTCGGGCATCGCGGTCCTGGCGCTCGCGCTCGCCTTCTTCTCCGCCACCCAGGACATCGCCCTCAACGCCTACGCCGTCGAGATCCTGGAGCCGGACGAGATCGGCCCGGCGAGCGGGCTGCGCATCCTTTGGTACCGGGTCGGGATGCTCGTCTCGGGAGCCCTGGCCATCTTCGCCTCGGAGTGGATCCCGTGGCCGTGGGTGTTCGCGGGGCTCGGGTCCCTCTTCCTGCTCTTCATGCTGCTCACGCTCGCCGCCCCGCGCCCGCGGGCCGCGCCGCCACCACGTTCGCTGGCGGCAGCGGTGTGGGAGCCGCTCCGAAGCTACTTCGCGCGGCCGCGCGCCCTGCCGGTGGCCCTCTTCCTCGTCTTCTACAAGTTCGGGGACAACCTCGGGCTGTCCATGGTGAACCCGTTCCTCAAGGACCTGTGCTTCTCCAACGCCGAGATCGGCCTGGCGGTGAAGACCATCGGCACCGCCTCGGTCATCGCCGGGGCCGGCCTGGGTGCCGCCCTGATGACGCGGACCGGCCTGGGGAGGGCCCTGTGGCTCTTCGGTTTCGCCCAGGCGGCGGGGAGCCTGCTCTACGCCGCCGCCGCCGCCACGCACCCGGGCGCCACCGACGTGGCGGTGTGCGCGGGCCAAGGGGTGGCGCCGATCACTCGGGCAGCCACCTATCTGGCCATCGCCGGGGAGTACGCTTCGCAGGGAATGGGGACCTCGGCGCAGTTGGCGCTCGTCACTCGCATCTGCGACCGGCGCTACAGCGCCACCCAGTACGCCCTCTTGTCGAGCCTCTTCGGCCTCGGCCGCTGGGCCTCGGGGCCCCCGAGCGGATGGCTGGCCGAGCGGCTCGGCTACACGGCGTTCTTCGTCACCGCTGCGGTGGCGGCCATCCCCGGGCTCCTGCTCCTCCAGGCCATCGCCCCCATCGGGCAGCGCGAGGTCCCGGGGGCGCACCTTCCGCCCCCAGAGGTCACCTGATCGGCGCTACTGCTTCCCGCCCTCGGCGCGGCCCTTGGCCTCCGAGGCCAGCGTGCGGACCGAGAATCCCGGCGTCTGGCTGAACTCGTCCTTGGCGTCCTTCGCGAATGGACGGGCGAGGTCGCGCATCTTCTTCATGGCGGCGTCGGGGATCTGGGCGCTGCGGCGCAGCCAAGGGTCGTAGTCATAGGAAACGGGTGGCCCGCGCAGGAGGCGCTTCTCGTCGTAGATCTGTCCCACCCGATCGTAGGTGGGAGGCGGGTGCTCGCCGGTGTCCATCCGGATCGCGTCCTTGGGGCAGGCCTCCACGCAGAATCCACAGACCACGCAGCGAAGCTCGTCGATGACGAACCGGGTCGGGACCTTCTCGATCGGGTCGCCCTCGACCTCGCCGGCCTCGATGTAGATGCACTGGGCGGGGCAGGCGGTAGCGCACATGTAGCAGGCGACGCAGCGCGGGCTCCCGTCGGCGCGCGGCACGAGCCGGTGGAGCCCGCGGTAGCCGGGTGCGTAGGCCATCTTCTCTTCCGGGTACTGGATGGTGGTAACCCGGCTGTGGCTCAGGTCGCGGGAGATGACGTCCGGATTGGCGTCGCGCGAGAAGAAGGCGTTCCGCCAGAACGTCCTCACCACGATCCCGATGGCCCGGAAGATCTCCGGGAAGTAGAGGCTCTCGCGGACGTCGGCGGGCTGGTTCTCGATTTGGTAGGCCATGGTCAGTGTCCGGCGGCGTGGGCGGCGTGGCCCTGGTCGTGGCCGTGCTGGGATGCCTCGGGCGTGCGCGCCGCCGCGGCGGTGACGCCAAAGATGGCCACGATCTCGGCGACGCCGATCCAAGCGAGCAGCTGGAGGCTCGGGTCGAGCAGGACCGCGGCACCGGTCACGAAGAGGTTGAGGAGCGCCCCGGGGAGCAACATCTTCCAGCAGAGCGCCTGGATCTGGTCGAAGCGGAAGCGCGGCAGGAGCCAGCGGATGATGAGCTGGAGCCAGCACAGCAGGATCACCTTGACAAGGAAGGACGCTGCGCACACCCCGGCGAACAGCATGGGCGGGAGGTTGGCTCGCAGCCACCCCTCGAAGATCACCGGGTGCCACCCCCCCAGGAACACGGCCGTGACCACGCCGGCGAGGATGACCACCTCCATGAACTCGGCGAGGAACATCATCCCGAACTTCATCCCCGAGTACTCGACGAAGTAGCCGACGATCTCGCTCTCGCCCTCGGGCAAGTCGAAGGGGGCGCGCTTGGTCTCGGCGAAGGAGCTCGTGAAGAACACCAGGAACCCGAGGGGCTGGAGCAGGACGCCGAGCGCCGGGACCGGGCCCAGGACGGCGTTGCCCTGGAGGAGCACCATGTCGGAGAGGTTGATGGTCCGGTAGGCGAGCATGACGCCCACGAGCGACATGCCGAGCGACACCTCGTAGCTGATCATCTGGGACGCGGCCCGGACCCCGCCGAGGAGACCGGCGCGGTTGTTGGACGCCCAGCCGGCGAGCGTGGTGCCATAGACCGAAAGCCCCGCCAGGGCGAAGATCCAGAGGAGGCCGACGTCGGGGTTCGCCACCACCAGCGCCACCTTCTGGCCGAAGACCTCGAGCTCCGGCCCCACCGGCACCACCGCGAAGAGCGCGAAGGTCGGGGCGAACGCCATCACCGGTGCCAGTTCGAAGAGCAGTCGCGAGCGGGCGGCCGGATAGGTCGCCTCCTTGGTGAGCATCTTGAGCGCGTCCGCGAGGAGGTATGGGACCCCGCCGAGCGCGGTCCCGAAGACGCGAATGCGGTTGGCGCCGATGCGGTCCTGCATGGCCGCGGACCACTTGCGCTCCGCCACGGTGAGCAGCGCCGCCACCGTCATGAGCAGGACGGCCATCAGGGTGATGGTGTTGGCGATGGCGCTCCCGTAGAACGGGGGCGCGCCGAGCCTCGCCGCCACCACCGCGCCGAGGCCGGCGAGCAGGTAGAAGCCCTGGAAGAGCAGGACCATGCCCACCAGAACGGCGCCGATGACGAGCCACATGCCGACGAATCGCTTCACGGCGCTCTCCTGTTCAGCGGCTGGGCAGCCGGTTCCATTGCACGTTTCCGCTTCGGTCGAGCGGCACCCGTTCCCGGTGGCCCGGTAGGCGCCCGTCCACGGTCCCGGCGGCGAGCGGCACGAGCGACTTGCGCCGGTCGACAGCGGGCAAGGAGTCCCAGCGGTACCCGCCCAGGGCGTCGGACACGCGCCTGCCCAGGTCCTCGAACACCTCCCGGGCCGATCCCCAGCGGGAGGTGAGGCCGAGCGCCGCGCCGATCTCCCCCGCCAGCGACCAGTGAGGGAGCGCCTCGCCGCGCGGCCAGTAGGCCATCTCGAAGCGCTGGGCGCGCCCCTCGAAGTTCACGAAGGTCCCGTCCGACTCGGGCGCCGGCGATGCCGGGAGGAGCACGGTGGCTACGGAGGACAGCTCCCCCTCGTTCACCGCCTGCACCACGAGCGCCTCGGCGCGGGCCAGCCGCCCCGCCAGGGCCGGGTCCGGCAGCTCGGCCCCCACCGCCCAGACCCCCTTGACCGCACCGGCCTCCACCGCGGCGCAGAGGTCGGCGACCGGCTTCACCGCCAGGCCGAAGGCCTTGGCTGCGAGCTCGAGCCCCCGGCGGTTGGGGTTCTCGTCGGCCCGCTTGAGGAAGTCGTCCTGCCAGCCGTCGGGCCGTCCCCCCACGTACACCTCCGCGAGCTTGAGCCCGTCGCGCGCCACCAGCAGGGCGACGAGCAGGTCCTCGAGCGAGGCCACCGGCGAGGCCAGCAGCGCGAGCCGCCCCCCGGCGTGGGCGCGCAGCTGCTTCGCCCCCTCGGCGACCGCCTGCGCCCTCGTCGCCGCCTGCCCCGCTCCGGCGCGGCCGACCCTGGCCGAGGGCGGGCGGCGGGCGTTGAAGGCCTTGTAGGAGAGGCGACCCTGGTCACACATCCACTCCTGGTTCACGGCGTCGTTCTCGCGCGGGCGATAGCGATAGGTCGCGTCCTTCATGTAGTCCAGGAACACGTTGCAGCCGCGCGCGCAGCCGGTGCAGACGCTGCGGGCACTGGAGAGGAACCAGACGCGTCCCCGGAAGCGGAAGTCCGTCTGGGTGAGCGCGCCCACCGGGCAGAGGTCCACGACGTTCCCGGAGTAGCGGTCGTCGAGCGGATGGCCGGGCACGGTGACGATGAATGACTGGTTGCCGCGCGCCTCGACCCCGAGTTGGGGGTTCTTCCGAACCTCGCGCATGAAGCGGACGCAGCGCGTGCAGAGGATGCAGCGCTCCTCGTCGAGCACGACCAGGGGCCCGAGCGGGACGCGCTTGCGCATCTCGACCTTGGCCACGTTGAGGCGAGAGGGGCGCCAGTCGAACTTCATGTAGTAGTCCTGCAGCTTGCACTCGCCCGACTGGTCGCAGATGGGGCAGTCCACCGGGTGGTTGAGCAGCAGGAACTCGAGGGTGGCGCGCTGCTGGTCCTTCACCTTGGCCGTGTCCGTCCGGACCGCGATCCCCTCGGCGACCGTCATCTGGCAAGCCGGCATGAGCTTCCCGCCGGGCGCGTTCGACATCTCCACCAAGCACATGCGGCAGTTGGCCGCGATGGAGAGGCGCTTGTGGTAGCAGTAGTAGGGGATGTCGACCCCCACGGTGCGGGCGGCTTCGATGAGGTTGGTGCCAGGCTTCACCACCGCCTCGCGCCCGTCGATGGTGAGGGTGACGAACCCGGGGTTCTTGGGGACGGGGGGCCCCGGCGGCGGCGCCGGCTTTGGGGGCGCGGCCGCGGGGGCAACGGGCTTGGTCTCTTCGGCCATCTCGGGCTCCGGTCCGTCGGACGGGGCGAACGCTACTGCTCGACCTCGCCGCCGATCATGTTGATGGTGTCGAAGGTGGGGATGAGGTCGGCGAGGAGCTGCCCCTCGAGCATCTCGGGGAGCGCCATGAGCATGTTCCAGCCCGGGGCCCTCACCCCGAGCTTGTAGGGCCGGCCCCCTCCGTCGGAGACCACGTAGAAGCCGAGCTCCCCGTTGGCGGCCTCGATGTAGCTGTAGGCCTCGCCGGCGGGGACCTTCACCCCTTCCATGATCAGCTTGAAGTGGGCCATCGCACCCTCGATCGACCCGTAGACCTCGGGTTTCGGTGGCAGCACGTAGCGGTAGTCGGCGACGGCGATCTCTCCCGGCTCCATCTGCCTGAGGCACTGGCGCACGATGCGGTCGGACTGCTTCAGCTCCTCCATGCGCATCAGGTAGCGGTCGAAGTTGTCCCCGTTCGAGCCCACCGGGACGTCGAACTCCACCCGGTCGTAGACGAGGTAGGGGGCAGCCTTGCGCACGTCGTAGGGCTCCCCGGTGGCCCGCAGGCAGGGCCCGGTGAACCCGTAGCCGATCGCCTCGGCGCGCGAGAGCACCCCGGTACCCTGGAGGCGGTCGATGACGATGCGGTTGCGGGTGAGGAGCTTGTCGATCTCCTCCCGGAGCTCGGCGGAGCGGTCGAGCGTCTTCAGGACCTTCGCCTCCCACTCGGGCGGAACATCGCGAGCCACGCCACCGATGCGAGCGTAGTTGGAGGTGAGGCGCGCGCCGCAGATCTCGGTGAGGCGATCCCAGAGGAGGTCGCGGGCCTCCATCGCGTAGATGAGCACCGTCATCGCCCCGAGCTCGAGCCCCATCGCGCCCACCAGGGTGAAGTGGTCCGACATCCGGTGCATCTCGGAGGTCACCACCCGCAGGTACTTGGCGCGGTCGGGCACGTCGAGCTTGCAGAGCTTCTCCACTGCCAGCGCGTACCCGACGTTGTTCATGATCGAGGACACGTAGTTCAGCCGGTCGGTGTAGGGGAACACCTGGTTCCAAGTGACCGTCTCGCAGGACTTCTCGAACCCGCGATGGAGGAACCCGATGTCGAGCTTCATCGCGTGGATGTCTTCCCCGTCGAGATCCACCACCGCCCGCACCGTCCCGTGCATCGCGGGATGGCTCGGCCCCAGGTTCAGGTGCATCCGCTTCGTCGGGAAGGGCGCCTCGAGGGCGTCGGGGGCTTCCGGCTGGGTGTCGGTGTCGTTGGCCATGAGTCCTCGCGTGGGCAGCCTGCCCGTTGCGCTCGCTAGTCGCGCCTCGCCGGGCCCGGGCCGCGAAAGGGCTCGTCCACCTGGCGCTCCGGAACGAGCGGCTGCCGCCCCCGAAGCGAGTAGTCCTTGCGCAGCGGGTGCCCCACGAAACCCTCGTACATGTAGAGGCGCCGCGGATCGGGGTGACCCTCGAAGCGGATCCCGTACATGTCCCAGCA
>DATJZG010000122.1:0-36460 GCA_035499295.1 Anaeromyxobacteraceae bacterium | reverse complement strand
GCACTTCCGCTTCAACGTCTAGCGGAGGCGGCGCCGCCTCCGCGCCATCGCCGCCGCCATCCGCAGCGCCGCCCGCATGCTCTGCTCGCTCGCCCGGCCGGTGCCGGCGAGGTCGTAGGCCACCCCGTGGTCGGGGCTGGTGCGCACGAAGGGCAGCCCCAGGGTGACGTTCACCGCCGGGTCGCCGAGGAGGGCGTCGAGGAGCTTCACCGGGATGAGCCCCTGGTCGTGGTAGAGGGCCACCACCGCGTCGAACTCGCCCCGCGCCGCGCGGAAGAAGACGCTGTCGGGCGGAAAGGGGCCGCGGGCATCGACGCCCATGCGGCGGGCCGCCGCCACGGCCGGGGCGACCAGGCGGGCCTCCTCGTCGCCGAAGGCGCCCCCCTCGCCGGCGTGGGGGTTGAGGCCGGCGAGCGCGATGCGCGGCCGGGCGATGCCGAGGTCGCCGGAGAGCCCCTCCGCGGTCCGGGCCACGGTGTCGACGATGCGGCGCACGGTGAGGAGCCCGAGCGCCCGCCGCAGCGAGACGTGGTTCGTGACGAGCGCCACGCGCAGGCGCCGCCCGGCGAGCATCATCACCGAGCGCGCCCCGCCCCCCCGGTCCTCCAGCCACTCGGTGTGGCCGACGAAGGAGGAGAGCCGCCTCTGCACCTGCGCCTTGGAGAGCGGGGCGGTGCAGAGCGCGTCGGCCTCGCCGCGGGAGAGCGCCGCGAAGGCCGCCTCCAGGTAAGCGAGCTGTGCCGCCGCCCCCCGCGCGCTCGGCCGGCCGGGGCGGGCGTCCCGGCGGGCGAGGCGCGTCACCTCCACGATGGCCCCGCCCCGGGGCAGGGGATCGCCCGGGCGGACCGAGGGCAGCTCGAGCCCGGCGCGGCGGGCCACCCGGGCGAAGGCCCGGTCGCCGAAGACGAAGGGGACGAGGCCGCGCTCCCGGGCGAGCGCCCGGGCGGTCACCTCCGGCCCGATGCCGGAGGGATCTCCGAGGCTGATGGCCACCCGGACACGCATTCGTCCCGGGCTAGCTGCCCGGCGTCTTCTGGGCCTTCGGGTCGGGAGCGGTTGCCGTCTTGAGCTCGGGGATGAGGACCTCGATGGTCGCATCGCGCTTCAGCTCGTCCAGGTACTGCTTGCGGTAGACATCGGCCTGGTCGTTGCCGAGCTTGTCGCGGATGCGGTCCTTCACGTCGGCGAGCGGAGGCACCTCCGCGCTCCGCTTCTCCTCCACCTTGAGGATGTGGTAGCCGGACTTCGTCCGCACCAGCCCCGACCACTTCCCGACGTCGAGGGAGAAGGCGACCCGCTCCAGCTCCAGCTGGATGCTCCCCCGGTGCAGCCAGCCGAGGTCGCCTCCCTCGGCGGCGCTCGGGCCCTGCGAGACCTGGCGGGCCACGGAGATGAAGTCCTCGCCTGCGGCGAGCCGGGCGAGCACCGCCTCCCCCTGGGCTTTGATGGCGGCGTCCTTCTCGGCGTTCGCCCCCTGGGGGACGACGAGGAAGATGTGGCGCACCTTCACCTGCTCCTCGCCGGCGAACTCCTTCGGGTGGGTCTGGTAGTAGTTCTGGACGTCGTCGTCGGTGACCTTCACGCGGCTGCGGACCTTCTGGGTGAGCACCGCGTAGCCCTCGAAGTTCTTGCGCAGCTGCTCGCGGAAGCCCGGCAGGTCGAGGCCCTGCTCGGCGAGCGCCTGCTTCAGCATGGCGTCGTCGAACTTGTTGCGCTTCTTGATGTCGTCGATGGCGGCGTCGATCTGGGCCTCGCTCACCTCGACCCCCTGGACCTTCACCTCGACGTCGAGGAGCTTCTCCGAGACGAGCGCGTCGAAGGCGGCCTGCAACACCTGGAGGCGGGCCTTCTCCTTCGCCTCCCCCGGCCGCATCTCGGCCACCTTGCGGTAGGCGGGGCCGGCGCGCTCGATGATCTCGGAGAGCGTCACCACCTCGCCGTTCACGGTGGCGGCCACCCGGTCCACCGAGTGCCGCGAGTCGTCGGCCCGGGCGGGCGCGAGGGCGAGGAGGGGGAGGAGCGAGAGGAGAGGGATGCGCGTCACGGTTTCACCGAGGCGACCGCCGCGGGGTCGATCTGGATCTTCGCCTTGGCACGGAGGGCGGCCACGTACTCCTCCTGGGCGTGCGCCCGCTTCTCCCGCAGGAGGCGCTGGGCGATGAGGGGGCGAGCCTGCTCCAGCGTCCGCTTGGAGGCGGCCTTCTTCTCCGTCACCTTGAAGATGTGGAAGCCGTAGGGCGAGGGGATGACCTCGGAGATGGCGTTGAGCGGCAGGCGGAAGCAGACGTCGAAGACCTCCGGCATGCCGCCCCCCTTCGAGAAGTAGCCGAGGTCGCCGCCGTTCTTCCCCTCCGGGGCGATGGAGGCCCGCTTGGCCAGGTCCCCGAAGGCCTGCGGCTTGCGCCGGGCCTCGTCGCGCACCTTGGCCGCCTCGTCGCGGGTCCGCACCACGATCTGGGAGGCCCGCACCCGGTCGGGCTCGTCGAGCGCGCCCGGGTGCTCGGCGTACCAGGCGGCGACCTCCTCGTCGGAGACCTGCACCCGGGGGAAGACCTCCTCCTGGAAGAGCTTCTCCACCGTCATCTGGTCGCGCAGCCGCGCCTTCAGCTCGGCCGCGGAGAGCCGCTCCTGGGCGAGCAGGTCGTCGAAGGCGGTCCCCGGGTACTCCGAGCGAAGCTGGAGGAAGGCCCGATCCACCTGGTCCGAGCCGATGGAGATGCCGCGGGCCCGGGCCTGCTGCAGCAAGAGGACCCGGGCGACGAGGTCGTCGAGCACGCTCTGGCGCAGGACGCTGTCGGGGCCGGTCGCGTCCGCCCCGTCCAGCCGGAACTGCCCGAGCTCCCGCTCGAAGGCGGCGCGCGACACCGGCTCGCCGTTCACCACCGCCACGGCGGCCACGGCCTCCCCGGGCTTGTCGCGACCCCCCCGGCAGCCGCCCGCGAGGGCGGCGCCGAGGGCGAGGGCGATGGCGGAGGAGCGCCGCAACCTACTTCTGCGCCGGCGCCGACACCGGCGCCGAGGCGGGTGCCGCGCTCTGCGCCGGCGGCGCCGGGGGCATGGCGCCGTGCGGGGGCATGCCGCCGCCCATCCCGCCCATGCCGGGCATCCCGTGACCCATCATGGGGCCGCCGCCGGTGGAGATGGAGACCTTCTCGAGCTCGGCGTCGTTCACGGTGACGTGGGCGTCGTCCCGGAGCTTCTTCACGAACTCGTCGAACTCCTTGGTGCGCTTCTCGCGGAAGAGCCGGTTCTGGATCTGGACCTTCATCTGCTCGAACGGGCGGTTGATCTCGTCCTGGCGCCCCGTCACCCGCACGATCCAGAAGCCCTGCGGGGTCTCGAGGATCACGGTGTCGTCGGGCTTGAGCTTGAACGCGGCGTCGGCGAAGGGAGCGCCGAACTGCTTCGCGTACTCGTCCTTGGTCTTGAAGCCGAGGTCGCCGCCGGCCGCCTTGGAGGCCGCGTCGTCGGAGCTGTCCTTGGCGAGCGTCTGCAGCGCCACCTGGGCGCCGGCCGGGTTCTTCTTCTCGCCGGCCTTGAGCTGATTGTAGGCCTTCTTCGCCTGGGACGACTTGGCGGCCCGGTTCTTGTCGGTGGCGGCGATGAAGTCGCCGGTGAGCCGCAGCCGGGCCGGCTTCTGGAACTCGTCCTTGTGCTCGTCGTAGAACTTCTGCGCCTCGGCGTCGCTCACGTCCTTCGTGGGGTCGCCTTCCGAGAACTTCCTCTGCACGAGCTTCTGCACCATGGCCTTGCGGAGCGTGTTCTGCACGTCCGGGTCGTTCGCCAGCCCCTCCTTCTCCGCCTCCTTCGAGAGCAGCTCGACCCGCACCAGGTTCTCGAGGAACTCCTTCTTCCGGTCGAGGGTGCTGTAGCGCTGCCGCACGAAGGGCGACTGCTCCTCGAGGCGGGCCTTGAATTCGTCGGCGGTGACGGTGATCCCGTCGCCCTGGGCCACGGCCGGGCCGCTGCCCTTCTGCATGCCCGGGGGAGTGGGCTTGCAGGCGGCGGCGAGTACGGCGATGGCGATTCCGGTCGCAGCGAGTCCGCGCGTCATCGGATCGAGCTCCTATGTTGGGGTTGAAATGGGCCGCCAAAGAAACCGCCGGCGTCTCGCCGGCGTTCCCCGAACGGGCGGCGGGAAAAAATCACATACGGACGCGGGGATCAAGCGCGCGAAAGGGCCCCGGGGCCCCGAGGTAGGACCTTTCCCCACCTCCCCGCATGAGGCGCCTCCGGTCAGCTCCGGGCACAGGAAGAGAGGTCGGCGAGGACGCGCCTCGCCGCCTTTAGTAGGAGGCGCCCCTCCGCCGCCTCGCCGGCCGGGCTCCGGGGTGCGGGCGCGGCGGTGCCGGACGGCTTCGCCGTCCCCCGCGGCCGCGGGGGCTCGAGCGCGGCGACGAGCTTCATGTCTGGGGTGAGCCGGAGCGCCCCGCCGCTCTGCTGCACGTGCTTCGCGAGCAGGAAGGGGTCCAGTGCGGCGTCCGGGCCGAGGGCGAAGACGAGCCGCCCCGGGCCGGCGTCGAGCCCGCGGATGGCGAAGGCCCGCAGCCGCACCTTCACCTCCATGAGCTCGAGGAGGGCGACGAGCTCCTCGGGGGGCTCGCCGTAGCGGTCCACGATCTCGTCGCGGGCCTCCTCCAGCTCCTCGTCCGAGGCGGCCTGGGCGAGCCGCTTGTAGAAGTAGAGCCGCTGATGGACGTCGGGCATGTAGGCGTCGGGGATGAAGGCCGGGACGGGCAGCTGCACGTCGGGGTCGATGTCGCGCCGCGGCGCCTCCCCGCGCAGCTCGCGCACCGCCTCGTCCATGAGCTCGGTGTAGAGGTCGAAGCCCACCGCCTCGATGTGGCCCGACTGGTCCTTGCCGAGGAGGTTGCCGGCCCCGCGGATCTCGAGGTCGTGGGTGGCGATGCCGAAGCCGGCCCCGAGCTCGGTGAACTTCTGCAGCGCCTCCAGGCGGAGCTTGGCCTCGCGCGTCACCGGGCGCCGGGCGGGGACGAGCAGGTAGGCGTAGGCGCGCTCGCGGCTCCGGCCCACCCGGCCCCGGATCTGGTACAGCTGCGAGAGGCCGAAGTGGTCGGCCCGGTTCACCAGGATGGTGTTGGCGCTCGGGATGTCGAGGCCGCTCTCGATGATGGAGGTGGAGAGGAGCACGTCGAGCTCGCGCCCCACGAAGCGCGTCATCACCTCCTCGAGCTTCCCCTCCCCCATCTGCCCGTGGGCGACGCCGATGCGGGCCTGGGGGACGAGCTCGCGCAGGAACCTCTCCATGGCGTGGATGGACCGGACCCGGTTGTGGACGAAGAAGACCTGGCCGCCGCGGCGCAGCTCCTGCTCGATGGCCTCCTTCACCGCGGCCGGGTCGAACTTCAGCACGAAGGTGCGGATGGAGCGCCGGTCCTCCGGGGGCGTGGCGATGATGGACAGGTCGCGGACCCCGGCGAGGCTCATGTGCAAGGTGCGCGGGATGGGGGTGGCGGTGAGGGTGAGGACGTCGACGAGCTTGCGGAGCTTCTTGAGCCGCTCCTTGTGCGTCACCCCGAAGCGCTGCTCCTCGTCGACCACCACCAGCCCCAGGTCCCGGAAGGAGACGTCGCTCGCCAAGAGGCGGTGGGTGCCGACGAGGACGTCCACCTTCCCCTCCGCCGCCGCGGCCAGAGTGCGGCGCACCTCGTCGCTCGACTTCATCCGCGACACCGCCTCCACCCGCACCGGGTAGCCGGCAAAGCGCTCCCGGAAGGTCCGCTCGTGCTGGGCGGCGAGCACGGTGGTGGGGACGAGCACCGCCACCTGCTTGTGCGAGAGCACTGCCAGCATGGCGGCCCGGAGCGCCACCTCCGTCTTCCCGTAGCCGACGTCGCCGCACACGAGCCGGTCCATGGGGGGGCGGGTGGCCTTCCCGGCCCCGTCGCCGCCCCCCTCCTTGCCCATGTCACCGAGCACGTCGGCGATGGCCTTCGCCTGGTCGGGCGTCTCCTCGTAGGGGAACTCGGCCTCGAAGGCGCGGAAGACCTCGTCCGGCGCCGCGAAGGCGAAGCCGGGGTGGGCGGCGCGCGCGGCGTAGATGTCGAGGAGCTCGGCCGCCATCTTGAGGAGCTGCTCCTTCACCCGCGCCTTGCGCAGCGCGAAGGAGCTCCCGCCCAGCCGGTCGAGCCGCAGCCCCTCGGGGGAGGCACCGGTGAACTTCTGCACCTGCCGGAGCTTCGCCACCGGGAGGTAGAGCCGGTCCGCGCCCTCGTACTGCAGGACGAGGAAGTCGCCCTCCACCCCCCGGATCTGCATCTTGGTGAGCCCCTGGTAGCGGGCGATCCCGTGCTCGACGTGGACGACCAGGTCCCCCTCGTTCAGGTCCCGGAAGCTCGCCGCGAAGGCGTTCTCCACCCGCGCCTGCCGGGCGTGCTTGCGCACCCGCCGCCCGAAGATCTCCTCGTCGGAGAGGAGGGCCACCCCGCCTTGGAGGTCCACGAAGCCGTGGGAGATCTCCCCGAGAACGAGGTGGGCGTGGACGGACGGGTTCCACAGGCTCCGCAGCTCGCCGGGAGGCGAGGCGTGGACGCGAGTCGCCTGGCGGCGGTCCTCGAGGAGGCGCCTCAGCCGGTCGGCCGAGGAGGGCGATCCCGTCGCCACCACCGCGGCCACGCCGCGGCTCCGCCACTCCTCGAGCCGGCGCGCCAGGGGCGCGAGCGCGCCCTCGTCGCCGTGGGCCTCCTCGATCTCTCCCCGGATCGAGGCGGTCTCGCCGAAGGCGAAGCGGACGGGCTCGGCGGTCCCGAGGAAGACGCGGTGGCAGCGGATCCGGGGAGAGGCGGCGCACCTCGCCTCCGCCTCGGAGGAGGAGAGGAAGTGGGCCCCGGGCGGGAGCGAGAGCTCGCCGCGCTTCTCCGCCGCCGCGTGCTCGCGGGCGAGCTCCAGGTCGAGCTCGGCGAGGGCCGCCGACACCGCCTCGGCGTCGTCGAGCCACAGCAAGGGCGCGCCCGGCAGGTAGTCGAAGAGGGTGCCGAGCCCGCCCCGGTGGAAGCCGGGCAGGAGCGCCTCCATCCCGAAGAAGGGGGTCCCGGCCTCGATGGCGTCGAGCACCTCGCGCACCTTGCTCGTGGGCCGGTCGACCCGCTCGGCGATCTCCCGCACCGCGCTCCGGGCCGCCTCGCGCCCCTCGGCGGTAAAGAGCACCTCCCGCGCCGGGCAGAGCACGAGCTCGCCGGCGTCGCCGAGCGAGCGCTGCGACACCGGCTCGAAGAACTTGGCGCTCTCGATCTCGTCCCCGAAGAGCTCGAGCCTCACCGGCCGCTCGTAGAGCGGGCTGAAGACGTCGAGCACCGAGCCCCGGATGGCGAAGGCGCCAGGGTCCTCCACCAGCGGCACGCGCGCGTACCCCATCTCCACAAGCCGGGCGGCGAGCGCGTCCCGGTCGACGGACATTCCCTTCCCGAGGAGGTCGAGGTGCCGCTCGAACACGGCGCGCGGCACGGTGCGACGGGCGAGCGCGCGCGCGCTCACCACCACCGCCCGGACCGACCCCCCTTCCAGGTGCAGCGCGGCGAGCGCCGCCAGCCGGTCCATCTCCAGCCCCCGGTCCGGCGACAGGTCGTCGTAGGGGAGGATGGGATCGGCCGGAACCCGCAGCACCGCCCGCGGGCCCTGGGAGCCGAGGAAGAAGCCGAGGTCGCGGGCGAGGAGGTCCGCCTCCTCCTCCCCCGCGGCGACGGCGAGGATCGCCTTCCTCCCGCTCTCGGCGAGGAAGCGGGCGGCGAGCCCGCGGGCGGCACCGGAGAGGCCGACCACCTCCGCCGCCCCCGCCTCGAGGGCGCGCAGCAGCTCCTGCCAGGGGGCTGGCCGGGCGACCGGCTCGGCCGGCTTTGGCATGGCGCGCGACTCGGACACTTTCGGGGAGCGATTCGTAACAGGAACGAAGCCTTTTCGCAGGTCTGAGGCGTGCTAGGGATGGACTTCCTTGCCGGGTGCCGGGAGCCGTGACTAAACTCCAAGGGTCCAGCGCGGATTCGCCGATGAGCCGTCCTCCTTCCCACGTCGCCTGGGTGACTCTCGCTCTGCTTGCCGCCGCCTGCGGCGGGCAGGAGGCGGCCTACTCCGCCCAGGGCACACCGCTCGCGGCCACGCTCGCCCAGGCGGCCGGCCCGGGGACCTCCGAGCTGCGCTCCGGCCAGCTCGCCGCCGCCCGGGTTCAGTTCGAGGCGGTGCTGAAGGCCGACCCGGACCGGATGGCGGCGCTCAACGACCTGGCGGTGAGCTACTACCTGGAGGGGCGCTTCGAGGCCGCGCGCCAGCTCCTCGACGAGGTGGTGGCGAGGGGCGGGGAGCAGGAGCAGCAGGCGGCCCTCGTGAACTTGGCCGAGCTCTACGCCCTCGAGGGGTACCTTTCAGCGGCCCAGGCCCACCTGGAGAGCGCGCGCGGGATCGACGCCGCCCGCCCCGAGCCCGTCTACGCCCAGGCGCTCCTCGCCGACGGCCGCGGCGATCCGGAGGCGGCGGCGCTGACGCGCCTCGCCCTGCGCCTCGACCCGGAGGGGGCGGCGCGCCGGACCCTCGCCTTCGTGTACCCGGAGGAGAGGAGCCATCTCGACGCGCTCGTCGCCGAGGCGAGCGGGGACCGCGCCGGCGCAGCCGCGCGCTGGCGGGAGCTCCGGTCCGGGCGCTTTCCCACCCTGGCGCTCGCGGCGCAGCGCCACCTGGAGGAGCAGTAGACGAGCGGGATGTCGGCGCAAGGGACCGCTCTGGGCAGGCGGGAGCGCGAGATCCTTCGCGCCATCGTGCAGGACTACATCCAGACGGGCGATCCGGTGGGGAGCCAGCCGCTCCTCGCCCGCCACGACCTCGAGGTGTCGTCGGCGACGGTGAGGAACGTGATGGCCGACCTGGAGGCGCGCGGGCTCCTGGAGAAGCCGCACGCCTCGGCCGGGCGCGTCCCCACCCCGGCCGGCTACCGGCTCTACGTCGACCTGCTCGTGAAGGTGCGCCAGCCCTCCCCCGCCGAACGCGAGCGCATCGAGAAGCTCACCCACGACGCACCGGCGGTCGACACCCTGCTCGGCGGCACCGCCGAGCTCCTCCACTCGCTCTCGCAGCACGCCGGGGTGGTCTCCACCCCGCGCCCGCTCTCCGATCCCACCCGCCACCTGGAGTTCGTGCGGTTGCGGGAGAACCGCATCCTGGCGGTGTTCGTGTCGCACGCGGGGATCGTGACGAACAAGCTCGTCCAGCTCGACGCCCCGCTCACCGACCAGGAGCTCGAGGCCGCCGCCGCCTACCTGAACGAGAAGCTCCTGGCCACGTCGCTCTCCGACCTGCGCGAGGTCATCCTGGCCGAGATGCGGGCCGACGAGAGCGCCCTCCGCGGGCTCCTCGAGAAGGTGCTCCGGCTGGCGGAGCAGGTGCTGCCGGCTCCGGGCGCCGCCGCCGGGACGGTGCTCGTCGACGGCGAGGAGAGCTTCCTCGACGCGCCGGAGTTCGCCGACGTCGGGAAGGCGCGGGCGCTGTTGCGCACCTTCGCCGAGAAGGACCGCATCCTCCGGGTCCTCGACCGGGTCCTGCAGGCCAACGAGGTCCAGATCTTCATCGGGGCGGAGAGCGACCTCGCCTCCCTCTCCGACGTCTCGGTGGTGGCGGCTCCCTACGGGCACGACGGCCGGGTGCTCGGGGCGCTCGCGGTGATCGGGCCGACCCGGATGAACTACGCGCGGGTGATCCCGCTCGTCGACCTGACGGCGAAAGAGATCAGCCGGGCGCTCTCCAGCACGCCGGAATCCTGAGTCCCGTCGGCGAGTTGAGTCGCGGGACCGTTCCTTGCCGTGGCCCGGGGCGTATGCAATATTTTGAGGTTCGATGGCCGACCACGGCGAGAAGGGCAAGTTCGACGCCGACATCCCCTCCTCGGTCTTGGAGGAGGCGCTCCGCAGCGTGGAGAAGCACGGTCCCGCCCCGGCGGCGAAGGCGGAGGGCGACGGCCCGGTCGAGGTGGAGGCCCCCGCCTCCGCCTCCGCGCTCGAGGCCCAGCTCACGCTCTCGCAGGAGAAGGCGCGGGAGACCCTCGAGCGCCTCAAGGAGGAGCACGAGCGCTACCTGCGCGCCGCCGCCGACCTCGAGAACTACAAGAAGCGAGTGGTCCGCGAGAAGGAGGAGCTCCAGAGGTTCGCCGCCGAGCGGGTGGTGAAGGACATCCTGCCGGCCATCGACAACCTGGAGCGCGCCCTCGCCGCCGCTGCGGCCGACGACGCCCTCTCCGGGGGGGTGCGCCTCGTCCTGAAGCAGGTCGAGGACGCGCTCGCCCGCCACGGGGTGGAGGCGAGGTCCGCCCTCGGGCAGCCCTTCGACCCGCGCCACCACGAGGCCCTGAGCACGGTGGCGGCGCCCGACCGGCCGCCGGGAACGGTGGTGTCGGAGCACGGGCGGGCCTGGCTCATGCACGGCCGGCTCCTGCGGCCGGCCATGGTGGCGGTGTCGGCGGGAGGGAAGGGAGCGCCGGCGGCGAAGGAGGAGGCGGGCCCCGGGGGGCCGCCAGAGAAGGGCGGGGACCAAGACAAGCCATGAGCAAGGTCATCGGCATCGACCTCGGGACGACGAACAGCTGCGTCGCCGTGATGGAGCAGGGCGAGGCGGTGGTGATCCCGAACAGCGAGGGATCGCGTACCACGCCCTCGATGGTCGCCTTCACCGAAGGAGGAGAGCGCCTGGTGGGGCAGATCGCCAAGCGCCAGGCCATCACCAACCCCGAGTCCACGGTGTTCGTGGTGAAGCGCCTCATCGGCCGGAAGTTCGAGGACCGGGAGGTGAAGCGCACCGCCTCGGTGGTCGCCTACCGCATCGTCACCGCCGAGAACCTCGATGCCTGGGTGGAGGTGGGGACCAAGCGCTTCTCGCCCGCCGAGATCTCCGCCATGATCCTGGCGAAGATGAAGCAGACCGCCGAGGACTACCTCGGCGAGCCGGTGACGGAGGCCATCGTCACCTGCCCCGCCTACTTCAACGACGCCCAGCGCCAGGCTACCAAGGACGCCGGGCGCATCGCCGGCCTGAACGTGCTCCGCATCATCAACGAGCCGACCGCGGCGGCGCTCGCCTACGGCATCGACAAGCAGAAGAGCGGCAAGAGCGAGAGGATCGCGGTCTACGACCTGGGCGGCGGCACCTTCGACATCACCATCCTCGAGCTCAACCAGGGCGTGTTCGAGGTGAAGGCCACGAACGGCGACACCTTCCTGGGCGGCGAGGACTTCGACCAGCGGCTCATCGACTGGCTGGCGAAGCGCTTCCAGGACCAGAACGGCATCGACCTCTCGCGGGACCGCATGGCGCTGCAGCGGCTCAAGGAGGCGGCCGAGCGCGCCAAGCACGAGCTCTCCTCGGCGACCGAGACCGAGGTGAACCTGCCGTTCATCACCGCCGACGCCACCGGCCCCAAGCACCTGGCCGAGACCGTCGACCGGGCCACGCTGGAGAGCCTGGTGGGCGACCTGGTGGACAAGACCATCGAGCCCTGCAAGACGGCGCTCAAGGACGCCGCGCTCACCGCCTCCCAGCTCGACACCGTCATCCTGGTCGGCGGCATGACGCGCATGCCGAAGGTGCAGGAGGTGGTGAAGCGCTTCTTCGGCAAGGAGCCCCACAAGGGCGTGAACCCGGACGAGGTGGTGGCGGTGGGCGCCGCCATCCAGGGCGGCGTCCTGAAGGGCGAGGTGAAGGACGTCCTCCTGCTCGACGTCACCCCCCTCTCGCTGGGCGTGGAGACGTCGGGGGGCGTGTTCACCCGCATCATCCAGAAGAACACCACCGTCCCCTGCAAGAAGGGGCAGGTGTTCTCGACCGCGGTCGACAACCAGCCCCTCGTCAGCGTCCACGTCCTCCAGGGCGAGCGCGAGATGGCGGCCGACAACAAGACGCTCGCCCGCTTCGAGCTCGTCGGCATCCCGCCGGCCCCGCGCGGCGTGCCGCAGATCGAGGTCACCTTCGACATCGACGCCAACGGCATCGTGCACGTCTCGGCGAAGGACCTGGGCACCGGGAAGCAGCAGCAGCTCCGCATCACCGCCTCGTCCGGCCTGGGCGAGGCGGACATCCAGCGGATGATCAAGGACGCCGAGGCCCACAGCGCCGACGACAAGCGCAAGAAGGAGGTCGCCGACCTGAAGAACACCGCCGAGGGGCTCATCTACACGACCGAGAAGAGCCTGGAGGAGTACTCGAGCGCGCTCAAGGCCGAGGACCTGGCCGAGATCCGCGCCGACCTCGAGGCCTTGAAGGCCGTCCTCTCCGGCGACGACGTGGAGAAGCTGAAGGAGGCGCTCCTGCGCCTCGAGGGCTCGGCGTACCGCATCGCCGACGCCATCTACGCGAGCCAGGGCGGCGGGACGGCGCCGCCGAGCTAGGCGCCCGGAGAAGAGGAGCGAGGCGCTGCGCCGTTTGCCAGCCCAGGCGGCGGCGTTATGTTGACCACTGCCAAGCACCCAGATGAACGCGCAAAAACGCGATTACTACGAGGTCTTAGGAGTCGGGCGCGAGGCCAGCGCCGAGCAGATCCGCAGCGCCTTCAAGCGGCTGGCGATGGAGTTCCACCCCGACCGCAACCCGGGGAACCCGCAGGCGGAGGACCGCTTCAAGGAGGTGGCGGAGGCCTACGACGTCCTCTGCGACCCGGAGAAGCGCGAGCGCTACGACCGCTTCGGCCACTCCAACGGCTTCCAGAGCCCCTTCGACGGGTTCGCCGGGGCGGGGAGCATCAACGAGATCTTCGGCGACATCTTCGGGGAGATGTTCGGGGGCGGAAGGCGACAGCGGGCGCGCAGCCGCGGCGCCGACCTGCGCTACCACCTCGAGATCTCCTTCGAGGAGGCGGCCTTCGGCAACGTTGCCCGCATCGAGATCCCGCGCCCCAAGCGCTGCGAGTCCTGCCGCGGCAGCGGGGCCAAGCCCGGCACGCAGCCCCGCACCTGCCCCACCTGCGGGGGCTCGGGCGAGATCCGCCTCAGCCAGGGCTTCTTCGCCATCGCCCGCACCTGCCACCACTGCAACGGCGAGGGGAGGATCGTGGTCGAGCGCTGCCCGGACTGCGGCGGGGCCGGCGGGGTGGCCGAGAAGGTCAAGGTGGAGGTGAAGGTTCCACCGGGGGTGGACACCGGCACGCGCCTCAAGCTCCGCGGCGAGGGCGAGCCCGCCCCCACGCCCTCGGGGGAGCCGGGCGACCTCTACGTGGTGATCCAAGTGCGCGAGCACCCCATCTTTCAGCGGCAGGACACCGAGGTGATCTGCGAGCTGCCCGTCTCCGTCGCCCAGGCGGCGCTGGGCGCGACCGTGGAGGTGCCCACTCTGGACGGCCCCTACAAGCTCAAGATCCCCGCCGGCACGCAGCCCGGGAAGACCTTCAAGCTGAAGGGCAAGGGGATCCCGGCCCTCGGCGGCGGCGGCCGCGGCGACCAGCACGTCCAGGTGCAGGTGGAGATCCCGACGCACCTGTCGAAGGAGCAGCGCGAGCTGCTCGAGCGCTTCGCCGCGCTCTCGGGAGAGGAGACGAACCCGCGCTCGAGCAAGTTCTGGTCGAAGGTGGGCGAGATCCTCGGCAAGAAGTAGCGCCGGGCGATATCGCCCTCCTGTGCAGCGCGCATCACCCCATCGGCCTAGTCGCCCAGAGTCCTTGCCAGGCCCCGGCGATCCGCGCGAGAGTCCCGAGCCGCATGCATGGAACCTGCGGACGCCTCGCCGTCCTCGCGGTCGCGCTCGCCGTCGCGCCACCTGCCTCCGCCGCGAGCCGCATCTCGCTCGGAGCCGTCCAGAACGACCGCGGCTCCCGCATCCTGAGCCAGCTCGAGTCGGCTCTGTGCGAGTCCTACGCCTGCGTGCCGCGCCGGCAGGTGGTGACGGACGGCAAGGTCGACTTCGCCAAGATGAAGGCCCACAAGGTCTCGGGCTTCCTCTTCGGCTCGGTGACGAAGAAGGGCGGGAGCTCGGAGCTGTGGCTCGCCCTGGTGCGGACGTCGAAGCACCCCTCGCGGACGTGGACCTTCTCGCTCACGCCCTCGGGGGCCCTCGACCCGTCGGCGCTCGACGCGCTCCGGGCGGACCTGGCCGAGCTCCTGGGCGCCCCCGCCGTCGAGGCGGCCCCGGCGGCGGCCCCCGCGGCGGGCGCTCCTCCCCGCATCTCGATGGGGGCGATCGGCGGCCCGGGGGCGGGCCCGGTCACCCGCGAGCTCACCTCCGCCCTCTGCTCCCGCTACGAGTGCGTTCCCCGCTCGCAGGTGACGAAGCGGGGCAAGGTGAGCTTCGCGGCGATGCAGCTGCACTCCGTCTCCGGGTTCCTCTTCGGATCGGTGACGAAGAAGGGCGCCTCGTCGGAGCTGTGGCTCGCGCTCCTCACCGAGTCCCCGCAGCCGACCCGCACCTGGAAGCTCCCCTTGGGGAAGAGCGGAACCCTGTCCGAGGCGGCGCTCGCCGAGGTGACGGACGGGGTGGACCAGGAGCTGAAGCGCCCCGAGGCGGCACCCGAGGCGGCGAAGCCCGTGCCCCCCGCGGCCGAGGCCGCCGGAGCGGCTGCGGCGGCCGAGGCGGCCGCGCCTCCGCCTCCCCCGCCGGCACCGGAGCCGGTCGCCCCGCCGCCCCCCGCTCCCGAACCGGCCAAGGCAGAGGCCCCGCCTCCGCCCAAGAAGGCCGCGGAGGCGCCGCCGAAGCAGTACGTCCTCGCCGTCGACCTGGGCGCCTTCTTCACCAGCCGGGACCTGGCCTACACGAACCTCGCCAGCTCGGCCACCATCCTCGGCTACCAGGCGACCATCATCGCCGGCCCCTACGTCGGGCTCGAGTTCTTCCCCCTCGCCTTCGCCACCGACGGCCTCGCGGCCGGGCTCGGCATCGTCGCCGACTACGGGATCTCCATCGGGCTGAAGAGCACGCTCCCGCCCCCGGACACGAGCAAGGCGGTCGCGTCGACCCTGTCGATGCTGCGCGCGGGCCTGGAGTGGCGCATCCGGCCCTTCTCCGACTACGAGTTCGCCTTCACTCCGGTCGTCGCCTACGAGGCGCAGAAGTTCACCACCTCGAGTCCGCCGCCCGGGCTCCCCGACACGAACCTGTCCGGCGTCGAGGTGGCGCTCGATCTCGAGTTCCCGGTGGGGAGCGTCGTCACCATCCTGGCGGGCGGCGGCTACGTGAAATGGCTCCAGACCGGGGACCTCGTCGGGCCGAGCTACTTCCCGAGCGGCTCGGCCTACGCCATCGAGGCCGACGCGGGGCTCGACGTCCGGATCTGGGGTCCGCTCTCCATCCGCGGCCTCGCCGTCTACAGCGCGACCCAGTACAGCTTCAGCGGGAGCCCCACGGCCACCGGCGCGCAGGATCGCTACCTCGGCGGCCGGGCCACCCTGCGCGGCGAGTTCTGACGGCCGCCTCGAGAATCCACCTCGCGCGCCGCCGCTTTCCCCGCGGGCGGGGGTCGAGTAGAAATGCGGGACCCATGCGACGCGCGTCCCCGGTAGCCGCCCTGGCGCTCGCCTTCCTGGCGCTCGCCTGCGCCAGCGCGCCCCCTCCGGTCCCGCCCCGGCAGGAGGGGCTCCCGCCGCCCGTCGCCACGGCCCCCTCGCCGGAGGCAGCCCGCGAGCTGCAGCGGCTCCGGGCCGACGTGCCCGGGCTGCCCCCGGAGAAGGCGGCCGAGGCCTTCGAGAGGCTCGCCCGCCGCTACCCGGCCGCCTCGGAGGCCGCCGAGGCGCTGCTCGAGGGTGCCCGCTGGCGGCAGAAGGCGAGGCAGCCGGCCCGCGCCGTCGAGGACCTCGGCGAGCTCCTCTCCCGCTACCCGCTCTCGCCGCTCGCCACCCAGGCGCGCTTCCAGTACGGCCTCGCCGACCTGGAGGCGGGCCGCACCGAGGAGGGGCTGCAGACGCTGGTGCCGCTCTTCGGCGACCTGCCGCGCGACCAGAAGGGGGAGGCGGCGAGCCGCATCGCCGCCTCGGCCGAGACGGGCAAGGCCTGGAAGGCGGCCATCGAGTGGCGGGGACAGGCGGCCGAGTGGTCGCAGGGGGTGGACCGCGACCGCGAGGTGGCGCGCGCCGTGGAGCTCCTCGACACCCACCTCTCCTTCGCCGAGGTCGAGCAGCTCGACCACGAGCTCGCCAAGGACTCGCCGCTCGCCCCGGCGGTGAGCATGAAGCTCGTGCGCGTCTACCTCCACCTGGGCGAGGCCGCCCGGGCCGAGGAGGAGGCGCGCCGGCTCGTCGAGCGCTGGCCGCAGAACGCCTACGCCGCCGAGGCGAAGGCGCTCCTGGAGCGCTTCGAGCGCCGGGGGCGGGCCGACCCCCGCCTGGTCGGCGTGGCGGTGCCGCTCTCCGGGAAGTTCAAGGGCTGGGGGGACGCCATCCTGCAGGGGGTGCAGCTCGCCCTCCCCGAGGGCAGCGGCTTCAAGATCGCCGCCAAGGACACCCGGGGCGAGAGCGACGGGACGGCGCAGGCGCTCGAGCAGCTCGCGGCCGAGGGCGCGGTGGCGGTGATCGGGGCGGTGACGAACGCCGAGGCCCAGCGGGCCGCGCTCACCGCCCAGGCCCTCTCGCTCCCGCTCGTCTCCCTCTCCAAGGTCGAGGGCATCACCGAGGCCGGGCCCTACGTATTCCGCCTCATGCTCACCTCTTCGGCCCAGGCGGCCGCGCTCGCCGACTTCGCGGTGACGAAGCGGGGGCTGAAGCGCTTCGCCGTCCTCTACCCCGACATCCCCTACGGCACCGAGCTCATGGCCGCCTTCTGGGCCGAGGTGGAGGCGAAGGGAGGAGAGTTCCGGGGCGCCGGGATGTACGAGCCGGATCGGACCACCTTCGGGCCGCTGGTGAAGGACCTCGTCGGCAAGTCCGCGCTCGAGGACCGCGCCGACTGGGCCGAGACGGTGCGGGAGATCGTGAAGAACGTGAAGGACCCGTACCGGCGCGCGAAGGCGCTCGAGAAGGCGCGGAAGGACCTCCCCCCCATCGTGGACTTCGACGCCATCTTCATCCCCGACTTCGCGAAGAACGTGACGCTGCTCGCGCCGGCGCTGGCGGTCGACGAGGTGGTGACCACCTGCGATCCGAAGGAGCTCGAGCGCATCCGCAAGACGAGCTCCTGGGACGTGCGCCCGGTGCAGCTCCTCGGCGCGAACGGCTGGGACGACCCCTCGCTCTTCGAGAAGGCCGGCCGCTACGTCGAGTGCGCCATCTTCGTCGACGGCTTCTTCTCCGCCTCCGAGCGCCCGGAGACGAAGCGGTTCGTGCAGTCCTTCCAGGAGCGGTACGGCCGCGTCCCGTCCATCCTGGAGGCGAGTGCCTACGACGCGGCGCGAATGCTCGCCCAGGTGGTGACGAAGGACCGCGCCGAGGGGCGGGACGCGGTGCGCGCCGCCCTCTCCGCGCTGCGGGCCTTCCCCGGCGCCACCGGGGACCTCTCCTTCGACGCGCGCGGCGAGCCCGTCCGCGCCCTCTTCTTCCTCACCGTCGACAAGGTGGGGGTGCGCGAGCTCCGCCCCGACGAGATCGCGGCCTCGGCCGGGAACCCCTGACGAGGACCGATGGACGCCCCTCCCTTCCCCGCCGCGCGCCCGCGGCGCTGGCCCTGGCTGAACCTCTTCCTCTTCGTGGCCACGCTCGCGAGCTGCGTCTTCGTGGGAGCGGGCCTCTCGGGCGAGACCGGCGCCGGGGGCCTCGGGGACGTCGTCCTCGCCGGCCTCCCCTACGGCGCCGCCATCATCGGGGTGCTCTTCGCGCACGAGATGGGGCACTACCTGCAGGCGAGGGCCTGGAAGGTCGACTCGACCCTGCCCTTCTTCATCCCCATGCCGGTGAGCTTCGGCACGCTCGGCGCCGTCATCCGCCTGCGCTCCCGCATGCCGGACCGGAACGCGGTCCTCGACATCGGCGCCGCCGGGCCCATCGCCGGCGTGCTCGTCGCCATCCCCCTCTACGCGTGGGGGATCGCCCACTCGGAGGTGAAGGCGGTCGCCGAGGTGGCGGCCTCGAACACCACCTCGCTGTGGACGATCCTCTCCGCGAAGCTCCACGGCGAGGCGCTCCAGTGGGGCGGCACCGCCGACGGCGCCATGGTCTTCGGGGAGAGCCTCCTCACCTGGGGGCTCGAGAAGCTGGTGGTGGGGACCCCGCCGCCTGGCCACGACATCCTCATCCACCCGGTGGGGCTCGCGGCCTGGCTCGGCCTCTTCATCACGGCCCTGAACCTCATCCCCATCGGCCAGCTCGACGGCGGCCACGTCACCTACGCGCTCTTCGGCGGCCGCGGCGCGCTCCGCGCCTCGCGCCTCCTCTCCTGGGCGCTCCTCCTCGCCGGCGTCTTCGTCTCCCTGAACTGGCTCATCTGGTGGGCGCTCACCCGGCTCGTCATCGGGCTCCGCCACCCGCCCGCAGACCGGGAGGAGCCGCTCACGCCCGGGAGGCGCTACCTGGCCTGGGGGAGCCTCCTCCTCTTCGTCCTCACCTTCGTTCCCGTCCCCATCCGCTTCTAGAGGGCGGTTCGGGGAGGCGAGGAGGAGGCGGTCCCTCGGCCCGAGCAGCCCGCGGGTCCGAGGAGCGCGCTCCCCGGTGCCCCGTGCTAGATATCGGTCGAGCGATGAAGGTTCTCTGCGAGTCCTGCGGATCCCTCTCCGAGGGGCGCCTCGTCGGCGCGCCCGACGGGGTGGTGCTCGTCTGCGGGTCCTGCGGGGCCGCGACTTCGGTCCCGGTCGAGCCCGCCTCGGCGTCCGTGGCGGCGCCGCCCCCGGAGGGCGAGGAGGAGGCCTGGTCCGAGCTCCGGAAGAGGTGGGAGGACGACGGGGCCCACCGCGCCTTCCTCTCCCGCTTCGTCGACCTGGAGGGGCTGGCCCGCGCCGGCGCCCGCTACCGCGAGGTGCTCGCCGCGAGCCCCTCCGATCCCCCTGCTGCCCGCGCCCGCGACGAGCTCCTCGCCCGCGCCACCGCGCTCGGGCTCGCCGAGCTCCCGCGCGCCTCCGCCCGGGGGGAGCTACCGCGGGCGCTCCAGTGGGGGACGCTCGCGGTCCTGGCGGGCGCGCTCCTCGGGGGCACGGTCTGGGTGGTGTACGCGCTCGCCGGCCTGGGGGCGATGCGCTGATGCCGGTCACGGCGCAGAGCGCGCTCGAGGCGGTGCTCGGGCCGGGCGGGGCCCTCTCGCGCGCGCTGCCGGGCTACGAGGAGCGCCCGGACCAGCTCGGGATGGCCGAGGCGGTGGCGGACGCGCTCGCCCGGCGCCGCTACCTCATCGCCGAGGCGGGCACCGGGACCGGCAAGACGCTCGCCTACCTCGTCCCCGCCGTCCTCTCCGGCCGGCGCATCGTCGTCTCCACCGCCACGAAGACCCTGCAAGAGCAGATCTGGTTCCGGGACCTGCCGCTCCTGCGCGACCAGTGCCGGATGGAGATCTCGGCCGCCTACCTGAAGGGGCGGGCCAACTACTACTGCCTCGCGCGCGGCGAGGAGTTCGAGCGCCACCCCACCTTCCCCACCCGCGACGAGGCGGCGCTCTGGCCGCGCATCCGGGACTGGGCCCGCTCCACCGAGACCGGGGACCGCAGCGAGATCGACCTCCCCGACTCCTACCTCGCCTGGAGGGAGCTCTCCGCCACCGGCGAGACCTGCCTGGGCAAGGAATGCCGCCGCTACGAGGAATGCTTCGTCCAGCTGGCCCGGGGGCGGGCGGCGGCCGCCGACGTGGTGCTCGTCAACCACCACCTCTTCTTCGCCGACCTCGCCATGCGCACCTCCCGCGCCGGCGTCGAGGTGCTGCCTCCCTACGAGGCGGTCATCTTCGACGAGGCGCACGCCCTCGAGGACATCGCCACCGAGTACTTCGGGCTGCAGGTCTCGTCCTACCGCATCGAGGAGCTCGCTCGCGACGCGCAGCGGGCGGTCTCCGACCGCCCCGACCTGGCGAGTCTCCTCAAGCGGACCACCGGAGAGCTCGTGAAGGCGGGCGAGCGCTTCTTCTCCGGGGTCGGGCGCGCGCTCGCCGAGACCGCCGGTCGCGCCTCGCCGCCGCGCGGCGGGCGGCGCGCCGAGGACGAGAGCCTGCGCGGCCCGCTCACCCCGGCCATGCTCTCCCCCCTCGAGCGCGAGCAGTCGCGGCTCGACGACGCGCTCGAGGAGCTGCGCGGCGAGCTCGCCGACGGGCCCTCGCCGGCGCTCGCGCAGGTGGCGCGCCGGGCCGCCGACCTCCGGGTGGAGCTAGCGGCGGTGACGGCGATGAAGGAGCCCTCGCGCGTCTTCTTCGCCGAGGCGCGCGGGCGCGGCGTCTTCCTGCGCGCCGCCCCGGTGAACGTGGCCGAGGAGCTCGCCGCCCGCCTCTACCGCGAGACCGACACGGTGGTGTTCACGAGCGCCACGCTCGCCACCCAGGGGCGCTTCGACTACTTCCGCAGCCGGGTGGGGCTGCGGCCCGAGTTCGACGTGGCGGAGCGGAACTTCCCGGGCCCCTTCGACTACCGGAGGCAGGCGGCGCTGGTCGCGCCCGAGGGGATGCCCGACCCGAACGGCCCCGCCTTCCTGCCGGCCGCGGCGGAGGCCATCCGCGGGCTCACCGCCGTGACCGGAGGGCGGGCCTTCGTCCTCTGCACCTCGGTGCGGAACATGGTGGCGCTCCGGGACGCGCTCTCGAGCCTTCCCTGGCAGGTGCTCCTGCAGGGGGAGCGCCCCAAGCACCGCCTCCTCGAGGCCTTCCGCGCCCGCCCCTCGGTGCTCTTCGCCACCCAGAGCTTCTGGGAGGGTGTCGACGTCCCGGGCGAGGCGCTCTCCCTGGTGGTCATCGATCGCTTGCCCTTCGCCCCGCCGGGGGACCCGGTGGTGGCGGCGCGCCTCAAGGCGCTCGCCGAGGCGGGGCAGGACGGCTTCGCCGAGCTCTCGGTCCCGGCGGCGGCGCTGCAGCTCCGCCAGGGCTTCGGGCGCCTCATCCGCTCCCGCAGCGACCGGGGGCTGGTGGCGGTCCTCGACCCGCGCCTCACCACCCGCGGCTACGGTCGGGCCTTCCTGCAGTCGCTCCCCCAGAGCCCGCTCCTGCGCACGGTGGCCGAGGCCCGGCGATGGTGGGAGGAGGGCCCACCGCGCCCCTAGGAGCGCACCAGGCCTTCGGTTGGATTAAGCGAGCGGAGTGCGATAGCTTTTCCGGTGCGGGTTGTGCCTCGTTCCTGGCGCGGAGCCTCGAGCCCATGGTCCAGTTCAACAACGACATCCGCGAGATCGCGGTCAAGGTCGTCTACTACGGCCCCGCACTCTCCGGGAAGACGACCAACCTGCAAGCCCTCTTCCAGAAGATCGACTCCAAGGTGCGCGGGCGGCTCATGACGCTCGACACCAAGGACGACCGCACCCTCTTCTTCGACATGATGCCGGTGTTCTTCCGCTCCGCCTCCGGGGTGAAGGTGAAGCTCAAGCTCTACACCGTGCCCGGGCAGGTGATGCACGAGTCCACCCGGCGCATCGTCCTGCAGGGGACGGACGCGGTGGCCTTCGTCGCCGACGCGCGCCGCTCCGAGAGCGGCCCGACGCTCGCCTACTGGAACAACATGCTGCGCAACCTGGAGGCGAACGGGCTCGACCCCAAGGCACTGCCCATCGTCATCCAGAAGAACAAGATGGACCTCCCCGACCTGCGCGACGACGACTTCGCCGACCTGCGTCAGGGCCTGTCGGCGCCGGTGTTGCCGGCGGTGGCCATCCGCGGCGAGGGAGTCCTCGAGACCCTGCACGCGGTGCTGCAGCTCTGCTATCGCAACCTCGACAAGACGGTGGGACTCGCCAGCCGCTGGCGCATCTCGGAGAAGGAGTTCCTCGACTCGGTCTTCTCGCACGTGGACGTGAAGGGCACCGGTCTCCAGCCGACGGGGACGGCCACATGACCCTGGCGCCGTCCGTGCTCCAGGCGCCGACCCCCCTCGGCGACCTGCTCGACCTCAAGTCGTTCACCGAGGTCTGCCAGTCCTTCGCCGAGCTCTACCGCATCGGCATCAAGGTCTTCGACGCGGACGGGAACAAGCTCGTCGACGTGAAGGTGGGGAACGCCGACTTCTGCGGCTACATCTGGCAGAAGCCCGACGGCCGCTCCCAGTGCATCGCCACCGTCCAGCGGGTGAAGGGCGAGGCGGTGCCGGACGAGGCCGCCCCCACCCTCTTCGACTGCTTCTCCGGGTGCCGCTACGCCGTGCAGCCGGTGCTCTACGAGGGCGACGTGGTCGGGCGCATCGTCTTCGGCCCCTTCGTCCCCGACGACCTCGTCTCCCTCCCCGGCACCCTCACCTCCATCTCCGCCGACTTCGACGAGCGGCTCGCCACCGGCTACCTGCAGAAGATCCGGCGGGTCCCGCGGGCCACCGCGGAGAAGGTGCTCAAGCACTTCGCCGACATCCTCGACGTGCTGGTGTTCACCGGGCACAAGAACCTGCTCACCGCCCGGCTGCACATCGAGGCGGTGCAGGAGTCCTACCGGGAGCTGCAGGACAAGAACAAGCAACTCGAGAACGCCTACCACGCGCTCAAGGAGCTCGACCGGCTGAAGTCGAACTTCCTCGCCACCATGAGCCACGAGCTGCGCACGCCGCTCACCAGCGTCATCGGCTACTCGGAGATGATGCTGGAGGGGCTGGGCGGGCCGCTCACCGCCGAGCAGCGCGAGTACCTCCAGATCATCATGGAGAAGGGGGAGAGCCTGCTCCAGCTCATCACCTCCATCCTCGACATCTCCAAGATCGAGGCGGGCCGGGTGAAGCTCGTCCTCTCCGACGTCGACCTGGCGACGGTGATGCGCGACGCCGTCTCCACGGTGATGCCGCTCGCCCGCAAGAAGGGGCTCAAGCTCACCTGGCAGCCGTCGCCGCTCCCGCGGGTGCAGTGCGACCGCGAGAAGGTCCGCCAGTGCCTCATCAACCTGGTGAACAACGCGGTGAAGTTCACCCCCGCCGGGGGAGCGGTCACGGTGGAGGCCCGGCAGGTCGCGGGCGACAAGGTGGGGCTCTCGGTCGTCGACACCGGCATCGGCATCCCCTCGCACCACCTGCCGCGCGTCTTCGACGTCTTCTACCAGGTGGACGGGTCCTCCACCCGCGAGTTCGGCGGGGCCGGGTTGGGGCTCGCCATCGTGAAGAGCTACGTGGAGGCCCACGGCGGCGAGATCGGCGTCGAGTCCATCGTCGGCAAGGGGACGACCTTCACGCTCGTCCTGCCGGTCGTGGCCCGGGCCCCGGCGATCCCGGCGTCGGCGACGCCGCCGCCCCCGGCGACTCCCACCGCGGCCGCGGGGTAGCGGCGCACGTGCGCCCCACAGGCGAGTTCGCGCTCATCGATCGGTTCACCCGCGGGATGAGGGGCCCGGGGGAGGCGGTCGTCCTCGGCATCGGCGACGACGCCGCGGTGCTCCGGCCGCCGCCCGGGCAGGACCTCGTCGCCACGGTGGACGCGGTGGTGGAAGGCGTCCACTTCGGAGCCGGCTTCGCGCCCGAGGACGTGGGCTACAAGGCCCTCGCCGTGAACCTCTCCGACGTCGCCGCCATGGGGGCCCGGCCCCTCTGGGCGCTCTCGGCGCTCGCCACCCCCCGCGAGGCGGACCGGGGGCGGCTCGCGCGCATCGGCCGGGGCCTCGCCTCCTGCGCCCGCCGCTTCGGCGTCTCGGTGGTGGGCGGGAACGTCACCGCGGCGCGGGAGCTCTCCCTCACCGTCACCGTCGTGGGAGCGGTGCCCCGGGGAAGGGCCCTGCTCCGCTCGGGGGCGAGGGCCGGGGACCTGGTCCTCGTCTCGGGCACGCTCGGAGACGCGGCCCTCGGCCTCGCCGCGGGCGCTGCCGCCCCGCTCCTGCGCCGACAGCGCCGCCCCACGCCCCGCGTCGCGCTCGGCCGGGCGCTCTCGGGAATCGCCCGCGCTGCCATCGACGTCTCCGATGGCTTCCTCCAGGACCTCTCCCATCTGTGCGAGGCTTCCCGGGTCGCCGCCCGGGTGGAGCTCGAGGACCTGCCCCTCTCCGGCCCCTACCGCGCCGCGGTGGCCGGGCGCCGGGACCCGTTCGAGGCGGCCGCCTCCGGGGGGGAGGACTACGAGCTCGTCCTGGCGGTGCCGCCGGAGCGGCTCGGCGACGCGCTCGAGCGCGCGCGCGAGTGCCGGACGCGCCTCACCGTCGTCGGCCGGCTCGAGCCCGGGCGCGGCGTCCGGGTGGTGAAACGTGGGGGCGGGAGCTACCGCCCCCGGAGCGCCGGGCACGACCACCTCCGGCCGCGGGGCTTCCTTCTTGGAAGGCGCCGCAGCGGGGCGTAGGATCTTCCCTGCCTAGGTGCCTCGCGCGGCGGGGCAGGAGATCTCCCTTGTCCCGAAGTATCCGTGAGGACCGCCCCTCGACGCGCCCTTCGGCCCGCGGCGCCGACAGCGCCCCCCACCTCATCGCCCTGCGCGGCCGCCCGGCCGAGCGGGAGCTGAAGGCGGTGACGCCGCTCTCCAGGCGGAGTGTCTCCCTGCAGACGAAGCTCCTCGTCTCCTACCTCATCCTGGGCGTCATCCTCCTCTTCGCCATCCCCTTCGTGCAGGCCTACCTGGTGGCGAGCCGGGTGGGGGCCGGGGCGGTGATCCTGGGGCTCACCCTGGCGGTGGGCTACGGGCTCTCCACCGCTGTGCTGGCCGTCGCGCGCCTGGCCCGCCTCAAGGGCTCGGCGGTCGAGATCAGCCGCGGCGACCTCTCGAAGAGCGTGCTCTCCGACGAGAAGCACGGCTTCCACGACGAGGTGGACGACCTCACCGAGTCCATCCGCACCATGCAGGAGAACCTCCGGGACCTGGTGTCGCGCATCCAGCGCACCGCCCAGTCGGTGGCCGACAGCGCCAACGAGCTGCAGACCTCGGCGGAGGAGGTGAACGCCTCCACCGACGAGGTGGCGAGCTCGATGGCCAAGATCGCCCAGGGCGCCGAGGAGCAGTCGGGGCTGGTGGAGCGCACCTCCAAGGTCATCGGCGACATCGCCGCCTCCATCGAGCGCACCGCCCGCAGCGCCGAGGAGGCGACCAAGGCGAGCGCCGACACCTCCAGCGGCGCCGCCAAGAGCGGCGAGGGGGCGCGGCTCGCCGCCGAGAAGGTGAAGAAGGTCTTCGCCCGCATCGAGGCGGCCAGCGAGCAGGTGTTCGCCTTCGGCGAGCGCACCCGCGAGATCACCCAGATCGTGGAGGTGATCACCAGCATCTCCCAGCAGACGAACCTGCTCGCGCTCAACGCCACCATCGAGGCGGCGCGCGCCGGCGAGTACGGCCGCGGCTTCGCGGTGGTGGCCGAGGAGGTCCGCAAGCTGGCGGAGAACGCCGGGCGTTCCGCCGAGCAGATCTCGGCGGTGGCCGCCGACGTCTCCAGCCGGGCCTCCATCGTGGTGCAGGCGATGCGCGCCTCGGTCTCGGAGCTCGGCGAGGGGCGCGAGGACCTCAACGCCATCATGCGCTCGCTCGACGGCATCGCCCGCGTGGCCGCCACCGGCGCCGAGAAGGTGAAGGTCATCTCCGAGGCCGCTCGGGACCAGCTGCAGGGCTCGGCCGACATGGTCCGGGCCATGGACGACATCTCGGACGTGGCCACTGGCAACGCCACCTCCACCGAGGAGGTGCGCAAGGTCATCGTGGAGCAGACCGCCTCGGTCTCGCAGATGGCGAGCGCCGCGCAGGAGCTCCTCAACCTGTCGCTCGAGCTGCAGAGCGTCGTCTCCCGGTTCCGCCTCGACCGGCCCTAGCCGTGGACCCGCGCCACGTCGTATTCCGGGCCGGCGGCGAGCGCTTCGCCCTCCCCCTCGAGGCCGTCGGGGAGGTGGTGACGCCGCAGCCTCCCTACGCGCACGTGCCGCGAGCCGACGGCGCGGTGCGCGGTGCCATGAGCCTGCGGGGCCGGGTGGTGGCGGTGGTGGAGCTGGCGCCGCTCGTCGGCCTGGGCGGCTGCCGGCTCGCCGAAGGGCAGGGGCAGGTGGTGGTGCTCGACCGCGAGCGCCGCGGGCTCGGCTTCCTGGTGGACTCCGTCCTGGGCGTGGAGCCGGTGGGCCCGCTCGAGCGGCCCGGCGAGGGCCCGGCGGTGCGCGGCCTCGCCACCGTGAAGAACGCTCCGCTGGCGGTGCTCGACCCGGATGCCCTCTTCGAGGCCGCCCAGCGCCTCTTCGGGGGGAAGCTGCCCCAGGCGGGTTGATGGGGTAGGCCCTCCCCCCACAGGCCGCTTCCTTGGAGCGGGTCCGGGGCCGGTGTTAACGTCAATGTCGCAGCCGCACTCGAGGAGGTTTCCGGCTCCATGTCGAAGAAAGTCCTGGTGGTCGACGACGCCATCTTCATGCGCAACATGATCAAGGACATCTTCGCGTCCGGCGGCTTCGAGGTGGTGGGAGAGGCGGCCAACGGGCTCGAGGCGGTGGAGAAGTTCAAGGAGCTCCGCCCCGACCTCACCACCATGGACATCGTCATGCCCTTCAAGAGCGGCATCGAGGCCACCCGCGAGATCGTCAAGGTGGACCCGCGGGCGGTGGTGGTGATGTGCAGCGCGCTCGGGCAGGAGTCGCTCGTCATGGAGGCCATCGAGGCCGGCGCCAGCGACTTCATCGTGAAGCCCTTCAAGTCCGAGGACGTGCTCTCGGTGGTCCGCAAGGTCCTCGGCGAGGCCTAGGCGCCGGGGGCGGGGGCGCCGTGGAACTCGACCTCTCCAAATACCTCGGCCTCTTCGTCTCGGAGTCGAAGGACCACCTCGAGGCGCTCTCCCGCACCCTGGTCGACCTCGAGCGGGCCCAGGCCGGCGAGGTCCCCGAGCTCGTCGACAAGATGTTCCGCCACGCCCACAGCATGAAGGGGATGGCGAGCACCATGCAGTTCGACGGGATCGCGCTCCTCGCCCACCGGGCCGAGGACGTCATCGGCGTGCTCCGCGGCCGGAGCGGCCCCATCGATGCGGAGGTGGTCGACCTCCTGCTCTCGGCCGCCGACTCCCTCCTCGGGATGGTGGAGGCGAGCGCCGGCGGCGGCGCCCCGGGCGCGCCCAGCCAGCCCCTGGTGGACTCGCTCGCGCAGGCCTTCGCCGCCCTGAAGCGCGGGGAGAGGGTCCCGGCGCCCGAGGCGCCGACGGCCGTGGACGCCCCGCCCCCGCCTGCCCCGGCCGCGCCTCCGGCGAGCGCCGGTGCGCTCCGGCTCGCCGTCGAGGTGGAGGTGGCGGGGGCGTGCCCGGTGCCGTCGGTGCGCGGCTACCTGGTCCTGAAGCGCCTGGAGGCGCTCGGCACGGTACTCGCGGCCTCCCCGGGGCACGACGACCTCAAGGCCGGCCGCATCCCGGACCGGCGGCTCACCGCCACCATCGAGACCACCCAGACGCCGCAGGCGGTCGAGCAGGCGCTGGCGCAGATCGCCGACCTCGCCAAGGTGGTGGCGCGGCCCGCCGGCGAGGAGCCGTCCCCACCGGTGGCGGCGGCGAAGGCCGAGGCGCCCGCCGAGGCGCAGCGCACGGTGCGGGTGCGCGCCGAGCTCCTCGACGAGTTCCTGGACGTGGTCGGGGAGCTCCTCCTCGCCACCGCCCGCCTGCGCGCGGTGGGGCGCGCCATTCCCGAGGCGCAGCGTCGCCCCCATGACGACGGGGTCGACCGGCTGCACTCGGTGGTGAAGGACCTGCACCTGAAGGTGATGGCGGCGCGGATGACGCCGCTCACCGTCCTCTCCGACCGCCTTCCGCGCGCGGCGCGCGACCTGGCGCGCCGCGGGGGCAAGCAGGTGGACGTGTCGGTCTCCGGGGCCGAGATCGAGATCGACCGCTCCCTCCTCGAGGACATCGCCGACCCGGTGCTGCACGTGCTCCGCAACGCCGTCGACCACGGCCTGGAGACCCCGGCGGAGCGGATCGCTCTGGGAAAGTCGGCCACCGGCCACGTCGAGGTCTCGGCCCGCCGGGAGCGCGACCGGGTGGTGATGGAGATCGCCGACGACGGCCGCGGCATGGACCCGGAGCGGCTGCGCCAGGCGGCGGTGGAGCGGGGAGCACTCTCTCGCGAGCAGGCGGCTGCTCTCTCCGACGCCGAGGCCCTCGAGCTCGCCTGCCTGCCCGGCGTGTCCACCGCCCGGGCCGTCACCGACGTCTCCGGGCGCGGCGTGGGTATGGACGCGGTGAAGCGCGCGGTGGAGGCGGCCGGCGGGTCGCTCCAGATCGAGAGCCGGCGCGGCCAGGGCACCCGCATCGCCATGCGCCTGCCGCTCACGGTGGCGGTGCAGCCGGTGCTGCTCGTCCGGGTGGCGGACGAGATCCTCGCCCTGCCGGTCTCCAAGGTCCACGGCGCTGCCGAGGTGGAGCTGGAGAAGCTGGAGCGCTCCGGCGGGGCGCCCCTCCTGGGGTTCGGCGGCACCCACCTTCCCGTCCACGACCTCGCCACGCTCATCGGCCTCTCCCCTGGACGCGCCACCGGCAAGCGCTCGGTGGTGGTCACCGAGGGCGGGGAGGGCCGGGTGGGGCTCGCCGTCGACCAGCTCCTCGGCCAGGAGGAGGCGGTGCTGAAGCCCCTGCACCGTCCCCTCTCCCTCGTCCCCGGGCTCTCCGCCGTCACCGTGCTCGGCTCCGGCAGGCCGGTGTTCGTCCTCGACGTCCCGAGGCTCGTCGCCGCGTGACCTCCCCGGTGGCGCAGCGGGAGCTCGAGGCCCTGCGGCTGCTCGCCGCCGAGGGAGGGGCCCAGTCGGCGCGGGCGGTGGGGATGCTCATGGGGCTCGAGTCCCGGGTCGACCGGGTGGAGGCGCTCGCCGCCCCGGACCGGCTGGCGCTCGCCGCCCTGGCGGGCGCGCTCGGCCCGAGCCTGGTGGCGGTGGCGATGGACCTCGCCGCCCCGCTCCGGGGCCGCCTCGTCCTCCTCGTCGGGGCCCCGGACGCGGAGCGGATCGCCTCCGCCCTCGCCCCCTCCGCCGCTGCCGGATCCCTCGACGCCGTGGGGGAGAGCGCGGTGGTCGAGGCGGCCAACATCGCCGGCTCGGCGTTCGTGTCGGCGCTCGCGAAGCACCTGCACGGGAGGCTCGTCCACGGAGTCCCGCGCCTCACCCGCGGATCGGCGGCGGAGTGCCTGGACGACCTCGCCCCGACCCTCTCGGGGCCGGCCTTCGCTCCCCGCTTCCGCTGCGGTGGGCTGGAGGCGATGCTCCTCTTCCTCCCGGACGGGGAGCGGGTGCCGCTCATCCTGGCGGCGATGGAGGCGAGGTGATGGACGAGCGGCGCCTGCGGCTCCTGCTCGCGCGGGTGGCGCGCGGCGGGGCCACGGTGGACGAGGCGGTGTCCGCGCTGAAGGGCGCCCCCTACGAGGAGCTCGGCGGGTTCGCGACCCTCGACCACCACCGCACGCTGCGGGTCGGGATGCCCGAGGTGGTGCTCGCCGAGCGCAAGACGGCCGCCCAGGTGGCGGCCATCTCGAAGAAGCTCGCCTCGCGCGGCCCGCTCCTGGTGACGCGGCTCGCGCCCGACAAGGCGCGGGCGGCGAGGCGTGCGGTGCGCGGCTCGCGCTACGACCCGGTCTCGCGCACCCTCTCGCGCGGCCGGATGTCGCTCCCCACCCGCGGTCCGGTGGCGGTCTGCTGTGCCGGCACGAGCGACGTCCCGGCCTGCGAGGAGGCGGCCGTCACCCTGGACGTGATGGGAGTGGACGTCATCCGCATCTACGACGTCGGGGTGGCGGGGCTCCACCGCCTGCTCGCCCGCCGGGAGGACCTGGAGCGGGCGGTGGCGGTGGTGGTGGCGGCGGGGATGGAGGGGGCGCTCCCGAGCGTGGTGGGCGGGCTCGTGGGCAAGCCGGTGGTGGCGCTCCCCACCTCGGTGGGCTACGGCGCCAACCTGGGCGGCCTGGCGCCGCTCTTCACCATGCTGAACTCGTGCGCCCCAAACGTGAGCGTGGTGAACGTCGACAACGGCTTCGGGGCCGGGTTCGTGGCCGGGCTCATCGCCCGGAGGTGACCCGGAGCGCGGGGCGCGCTAAAGAGCGCTCATGGCGAACGTCCTCCTCCTCGAGCCCATCGGCGGCGTCGCCGGTGACATGTTCCTCGCCGCGGCGCTCGACCTGGGCGTGGACCAGGCCGCGCTCGAGCGGTCGCTCCGGTCGCTTCCCCTCTCCGGCTTCCGGCTCGTCGCCTCCAGGGCCGAGGCGGGAGGCGTCCGCGGCACCCACGTCGAGGTGGTGGGCGAGGGGGGCAGCCCGAGGGAGCGCCACCTCGCCGAGATCCTGGCCCTCGTCGACCGAAGCGGGCTCGCGCCGCGCGCCCGCCAGGCGGCGCGCGCGGTCTTCGAGCGGATCGGCCGGGCGGAGGCGAAGGTCCACGGCGTCGCTCTCGAGGAGGTGCACTTCCACGAGGTGGGCGCGCTCGACTCCATCGTCGACATCTGCGGGGCGGCGGTGGTGCTCGACCTCCTCGGCTGGCCGCGCCTCGTCTCCCCCGCGCCCGAGCTGGGACAGGGGTTCGTCGGGACCGCCCACGGCCGGCTGCCGGTGCCGCCCCCGGCGGTGCTCGAGATCCTGCGGGGCGTCCCGGTCCGGCCGGGAGGCCCCCCTGGGGAGGCCGTCACTCCCACCGGCGCCGCCATCCTGGCCGAGCTCGCCGAGGTGCGGGAGGGAGCCCTTCCGGCGCTCGTGCCCGAGCGCGTCGGCTACGGCGTCGGGACGGCGCGCTGGCCCGACCGGCCCAACGTGCTCCGCCTCACCCTGGGCCGCGAGGCGGGGGCGGCTCGCGATCTGTGGGTGCTCGAGGCGAACCTCGACGACTGCTCCGGGCAGCTGGTGGCGCGGGCCATCGAGGCGGCGCTCGCCGCCGGCGCGCTCGACGCCTGGGCGGCGCCCCTCACCATGAAGAAGGGGCGACCGGGGTTCCAGGTGGCGGCGCTCGCGCCCGGCGAGCTCCGGGACGCGGTCGCCCGGGTGCTCCTCGACGAGACCACCTCGCTCGGCGTCCGCTACCACCCCGTCGACCGCGCCGAGCTCGACCGCGAGCTCGTCCCCGTCGAGACGGCCTACGGGACGGTGCGGGTGAAGGTGGCGCGCCGGGCCGGGAAGGTGGTGGGCGCGCACCCGGAGCACGACGACTGCCTCGCCCTTGCCCGGGAGCGCGGGGTGCCGCTCAAGGAGGTCCTGGAGGCGGCGCAGGCGGCTTTCCGCGCCCGGCCCGGGCGCTAACGGCCCGATCTCCTCGAGGAGGGGCGCGATGCGGAAAGGCGAGCGGAGGCCGGGCGGGGCGTCGGGGCGGAAGGGGGCTCCGCGGAGGCCCGCCCGGCCGAAGGGCGGCGCGGCGGCGCTCGCCCCCGAGGACCTCGTCGCCGCCTTCGAGATCTCCCCGGTCGCGGCGGCACTCCTCGAGGAGGGGCGAGTGCGGCGCGCCAACCAGGCCTTCGCCCGGGCGGTGGGGCTCGAGCCCGCCGCCTGCGCCGGCCGCCCCATCCTCGAGCTCTTGCCCCCGGAGGGCGAGCCGCCGGCGCTTCCCGGCCCCGGCCGGTCGTCCGCCTTCCGCTCGCGGCTCGGCGGCGTGGGCGCCCGCGCCGACGTGCGCGGGCTGGAGCGGGCGGGCGGGGGAAAGCCGCTCGCGCTCCTCGTCCTCTCGCTCCACGCCGAGGACGTCGACACCGCCCAGAGCCGGGCGCTCCTCGAGCTCTCTCGCGAGCTCGCCCAGTCGCGCGGCGAGGAGGAGATCGCGGGCGCCCTCTCTCGCGCCCTGGAGGTGCTCTTCCCCGGGCGCGCCTTCTGCATCCGGCTCGTGGACGCGAAGAGCCTCGCCCTCACCACCCTCTACGCCCGCGGGCGGCTCAAGCCCATCGCCCAGGAGCAGGTGCTGCTCCGCCGCCTGGCGGTGAGGCGCGAGGGGCTCTCCGAGGCCGCGCTCGGCGCCGGCGGGGTGGGGCTGGTGGAGGAGGACGAGCCCGTCTTCCAGGGGTGCGTGAAGGCGATCGCGGTCCCGGTGGCGGTGGGCGGGAGCCTCTTCGGCGTCGTGAACCTCGAGTACCCGCCCGGCGGCCCGGGGGAGCCGAAGGCCGACGAGCCGCTCCTCCTGCAGGTCGCGAACCAGGCGGCCCTCGGCGTCCGGAACCTCCGCTCCATCGAGGAGCTCACCTTCCTCAAGACCTACCTGGAGGAGCTCATCGAGAACGCCAACGCCCTCATCGTGGTGACGAACCGGCAGGGGGAGATGCTCGTCTTCAACCGCGCGCTCTCCCGCCTCACCGGCGTCGGCCGCGAGGAGGCGCTCGGAGGGGAGCTCCTCTCGCTCCTGCCGCCGGAGGAGCGGGGGCGGGCGCGGCGGGTGCTGGAGCGGAGCATCGAGGGGGAGGCGGTCACGAGCTTCGAGACCCGCCTCGCGCTCCGCGGCGGCGGAGAGGCGCAGGTGGTGGTGAACACCGCCCCCATCACCGGGCACACCGGCGAGGTGGAGGGGGTGATCGCCATCGGCCAGGACCTGACGGCGCTGCGCGCCATGGAGGAGCGGGCCGAGCACTACCAGCGCCTGGCCGGCTTCGGGCGGCTCGCCGCCGGCATCGTCCACGAGCTCAACAACCCTCTCGTCGCCATCGTCACCTACTCGGACAGCCTGCTGAGCCGCTACCGCCTGGGAGGGCTCGACCCGAACGACGTGGAGAAGCTCCGGCGCATCCAGGAGGCGGGCGAGCGCATCCAGCGGTTCTCGCGCGACCTCATCGCCTACGCGCGCCCCTCCACCGACAAGCCGGAGGACGTGGACGTGGCGGGGCTCCTCGAGCAGGCGGCGCGGATGTGCGAGCCGGTGCTGCGGGAGGCGAAGGCGAAGGCGCACCTGGAGATCGCGCCGGCGCCGCGCGTGCGCGGAGGCCGGGCGAGCCTCCTGCAGGTGTTCGTGAACCTGGTCACCAACGCCGCCCAGGCGGTGCGGCCCGAGGGCGGCAACGTCACCCTCGGCATCGCCACCCGCGGCGACCGGGTGGTGGCCACGGTGGCGGACGACGGGACGGGGATGACGGACGAGGTGCGCAGCCGGGTGTTCGAGCCCTTCTTCACCACCAAGCAGGGCGGGCGCGGGGCCGGCCTCGGCCTCTCCATCGTCCAGGGGATCGTGGCGCGGCACGGCGGGGTCATCGAGGTGAGGAGCATCCCCGGAGCCGGGACGACCTTCACCGTCACCCTGCCCATTCGCGGCTCCGAGGCGCCGGCGGTCCGGCCGCCTCCCGCGCCCGGCTAGCTCGGCGAGATCTCCTGGACGATGCGGGTCCCGATGGGCGTGCCGAGCCCGGTGCAGGCGTCCCAGCCCGCGCGCGCCTGGTAGGCGGCGGGCCCGTTCGATCCCGACACCACGTCGCGGAAGGCGCTCTCGCCCTTGGCGTAGAGTTCGGCGTTCACGAACCCCACCGAGCCCCCCAGCTTCTCGTTGCAGCGCGCCAGGAGCGCCGCCCAGAGCGGGGCGACGGCGCTCGTGCCGCCAATGACCATGTCCTGGCCGTCGACGCGCACGCTGTAGCCGGTCGCCGGGTCGGCGTCGCCGGCCACGTCGGGCACCCCGCGGCCTTTGCGGTGGTCGGGGTTGGCGGAGGCGGGCACGTTCGCGTCCGCCTGCCAGGGCGGCAGGCCGAACTTGTCGCTCACGCCGCCCCCGGTGGCGCCGCCGCCGGCGGCGAGGTCGTTCCAGGCGGTCTCGCTCGGCGCGCCGTTCGAGACGACGAGGCGGGTGCCGCCGCAGGCGAGCACGTGAGGGCTCGAGGCGGGGAAGTCGACGTGGAACCGGCCGTCGGCGACGCCGTCGGTGGCGCCGTCGTCGCCGGCGGCGCAGCAGACGCTCACCCCCATCGCCCCGGCGGCGACGAAGGCCTGGTCGAAGGCCTGGAGCGACTGGTCGGTCCAGTTCGCCTCGGCACCGCCCCAGCTGATGGAGACCACGCTCGGCTGGTTCGCGCCGTCGTGGATCGCGGTGAGGATCGCGTCCAGGAACCCGGCGTCGGTGTTGGGGGCGAAGTAGACGGCGACCTTGGCGTCGGGGGCGAGCGCGCCCGCCACCTCGATGTCGAGCATCACCTCTCCATCGGGCCCGTCCGTCTGCCCGGTGGGCGCGTTGCTGCCGCCCTGCACGCTCACCGAGACGACCTTGGGGGTCGAGAGCCCGAGCGCCTGGAAGTAGGCGTCGAGGTCCGCCTGCGTGTAGCCGCCGCCGAGCTCGACGAGCGCGATGCACTGCCCCTTCCCGGTGGCGTCGGTGGGAAACCCGTACAGCTGGCCGAGCTGGAGAGGGGTGAATGCGGAGAGCCCCGCCTTGCGCGTGGCGAGCCGGAGGTGGGGCTTCGCTGCCGGCCGGTTGTCGAAGCCAAAGACGCCCACCACCAGGTCGCCGAGCTCCTTCGGGAGGTTCACGGCGCCCTTGCGCCCCCGGAAGCGGCGCCCGGAGTGCTCGTAGGTCCCGAGCTCGGCGTGGATCACGGTGAGGAGCTTGGAGGCGGGGCCGCTCACGACCACCGTCCGCTTGGCGGCGCTGGAGGAGACGACGGCGAGCCCGGCCTGTCGGAGGAACTTCGCCACCTGGTCGACGTCGGCTGGGTCGGCGCCGTACTGCGATGCGTAGTCCTCTCGCGACATGTGTTTCCGCGCTCCGGTGCGAGGTGCCGGGGGCTTCGACCGCGGGCGGAGGAGGAGCATGAGCTCGATCTGCTCGGCGGGAGCGACCGGACCGACGAAGCGCGCGCCGATGGGGAGGGCCTTCTCGCTGCCCGAGAGGGAGACGAACTTGGATTGGGACGCCACGGGGACTCACCTCCACCCACACGGAGATCGCGGGGGATGCCTCTCCATAGCCTTTACGCTCCGTCTCACAAGTCCCCGCTGGGCTCTTCTGTAAGGGTGAGGCTACACCGCACGACATGAACGCCTGGCGAGAGGCGCGCCCCACGCGATGGCGGTCGCCATCGCGCGTTTCCCTCGCCATCGGGCGATCGCGAGCGCTTGCGCTCCTCCTCCGCGAGCGGAAGCTGCGGTGCGGATCGGGAGGCGAAGTGAATCTTCAGCGCCGGCGGGACTCCTCCCTCCGCGCCGCCTTCGGAAGGACAAGGCTCCTCGCCGATCGGACGCGCGCCGGTCGCCGCGGCGCGTCGCATCGCGCCCTCCCCCACACTCTGGGGCATGGCACACACATGGGTGAAGCGACTCCGATCGCACCATCAGTATATGCGAGTGAATCCAAACGGTTATCCCGATGTGAGGGGGCGAGCTCGATCGTATGGAATTTGCATACCTCTTCTCCGGGGAGGCTTTGCCCCAGCACCGAAGAGAAGGGGGAACGATGCCCCGCCGCACCCGCTCTGCTCGCCTGGCGCTCGCCGCCGCCTCGTCGCTCCTCTTCGCCTGCGAGCGCGCGGAGGCGCCGAGGCCCGCTCCCCAGGTCGAGCCACCGCGCCCCGCGGAGCCCGCTCCGCCGCCGCCCGTCGCGGCTCCCCCGCCGCGCGAGGCCCGCGTGCTCGCCCCGCCGCGGAAGGTGAGCGCCGCCTCCCAGTCGGACTCGGAGATCGCGCTCCAGTGGGAGGCCTCGCCCGACGGGGCCGTTTCCGGGTACGAGGTGTACCGGGGCGACGCCCTCGCCGCGAAGGTCCCGGCCACGCGCCTCCTCGATCGCGGGCTCCGGCACGGGACCACCTTCTGCTACGCGCTCCGCGCCTACGACGCCGAGGGAGACCTCTCCGAGCGCACCAAGCCCGTCTGCGCCCAGACGCTCGATACCACTCCGCCGAGCCCACCCCCCCAGCTCAAGGCGGCGGTGCGCCCGGGGAACAACATCGCCGTCACGTGGGGGCCCTCGACCGACGACGTGGGGGTGGTCGGCTACGAGGTCATGAGAGGCAACGACCGGCTCGCCACCGTCACCGCCACCTCGCTCGAGGTGCGGGGCGTCGCGCCCCTGAAGGAGCAGTGCTTCACCGTGCACGCGCTCGACCGCGCCGGGAACCGCTCGGCCGCCTCCGGCCCGGCGTGCGTCACCATCCCCGACACCACTCCCCCCACCGTCCCCGGCCGCCTGGCGGCGAGCGCCGCGGGCGAGCACGAGGTGGCGCTGAGCTGGGATCCCGCGACCGACGACGTCGGGGTGGCGCGCTACGAGCTCGTGCGCGCCGGCAACCCGGAAGGCAAGGGGACCCCCGTTCCCGCCGAGGGCGTGGCGGCGCGCGACCGGGGTCTCAGCGCCGCCACCCGGTACTGCTACCAGGTCCGCGCCTGCGACGCCTCGGGGAACTGCTCGGCGCCTTCGCCCTCGGCGTGCGCCACCACTCCCGACCTCACGCCCCCCTCGATCCCCTCGGCGGTGGCGGCGAAGGCGCTCTCCGACCGCGAGGTCGAGCTCCGCTGGACGGCCTCCACCGACAACGTCGGCGTCACCGGCTACGAGGTTCACCGGGGGACGAAGGTGTTTCCCGTGGGCGCGAAGGAGACCTTCGTGCGGGAGGCCGGGCTCCGCCCGTCGCAGGACTACTGCTACACGGTCCTGGCCCTCGACGCCGCCGGGAACCGCTCCCCGGCCTCGCCGCC
>DATJZG010000121.1:0-2157 GCA_035499295.1 Anaeromyxobacteraceae bacterium | reverse complement strand
AGAACCCAGCTGCGAGACAGGCCTGGGTGGCAGCCGCGGCCGCCTCCCGCTTGATGGCGGCGAGGAGCGTGCCCGGCGAGAAGGCGTGCAGGGCACGGCCCCACAGCCGTGCCCAGGCCGAGAGGTTGCAGGCCTCGACGGGCGAACCACAAGCCGTGCCACAAGACGACCAGTTTCGCGATCCAGCGCGCGCGGTCCCGTTTCGCCTGCGCGGTGGAAGCCGCATCCGCCGCCAAGGCCGCACGTGTTCGCCGGTAGCTGCGGGAGAGCCGATCTTTCCGGAAGGGCCTGAGCGGCCTGCCATCGGAGCGTGCCTTGCGTGGCCCCTTCGGGATCACCGGGGGTGTCGGCAGCCCCGCCTCCGCACGCCGCTGCGCTCGCTCCTCTTGCCGCTTGGAGAGGTGGGATGTTCGAGATGGTGCCGGGCGACGTCCAGGACACCGACCGCCGGCGCTTCAACCGTGTTCTTGCTCAGATGGACAAGGCGGGGAAGAAGCATGACTTCAAGTCGGTCGATGCCGCCAGTCCGTCATCGTTGCCACTGTTCACGCTCGTCGGAGACACCGGGTGGGCGCTCGTTGGCGAACGGAAGCTGCAGGACGACGAACGACCGCATCCCGCCTTCGACGTGGTGGGGGTCGACGCCACCGGGACGTGGTTGCTCGATGGCTCCGGCTCGAGTGTGGGCCAGCCACACGCAAAAGGCGTTCTTCGCCGCGTCGACCGCCGTGGCGTCCTCGTTGGAGAGAAGGTCCTCGGTCAGGACGCCTATCGCATTGGGAGCGGCGTCGCCGGTTCGAGCATTGCCATCATGGACTCTGCCGGCGGGCTTCACGCCTATGACGCCGGGTTGCGCGTCATCGTCGAGTCGAACCTGCGCGAGGAGCCCCGCGTTGTAGAGCACTTCCGAACCATCGACACGAACTACTGGGGCGAATTCAAGTCTCAGGTGCGGGCCGTAGATGTCGCTCCCGAGGGTGACAGGTACATCTTCACGCTTGCCGATGAGGCCTGGTGCTGCACGCCTGCTGGCCGTGCCATCTGGGGCGTGGTGATGCCTCTGAAGGAAGGATGGAAACGGGTCGTTGGCCGGGCCGGGCCCTTCGGCGTCGGTCGCGAGATCGAGGAGGCGCTGAACCTTTTCGGCCTCGCGTTCCCGGTAAGCCCCTCCGACATCAAGCGGCGGTACCGAACGTTGGCGCTCGAACGCCATCCCGACCGCAATCCCAACGATCCATCTGCGGCGGAGAAGATGAAGGCCCTCAACGGTGCGTCTGAGGTCCTCACCGGCGTCGATCCCAACACCCTCGGGTTTGAGGAGTCCGACGTGACGTATTTCGCGCGGACCAAGCCCGATCACGTGGTCGAGGTGGCGGGCATCCGCCTTGAGATGTCGATGACGGGCATCGCTCCACAGGACTGGGTCTACGGAGCGAGCTTCGCCGCTGCCGAGGGTGGCGCCTACGTGGCGACCTACTCCGGCAAGGTCATCCTGCTCTCACGCGAGGGGCGACCGTTGGTCGTCTACGACATCGGGACCTGCCCGAGCGAGATCGTCGACGTTGGTCGCTACACGTACTTCCTTACGCCCACCAGACTCTACGTCGTCGAGGACAAGGCCAAGCTCGCCGCCTTTCTCGACGTCTTCCAGCAGGGGCGGCTGCTGGTCGGGAGGGCCGGTTTTGGGCTGCTCACCAGCAAGCGTCTGCAGTGGTTCACGGAGGCAGGCGTCAGGATCGGCGAGCTCTACGACTCGGGACCCGATTCGGTCGATCTTCGCGACTGAGGGAGGCGCGGTCGTGCAGACCCGTCAGCATCAGGCGGAGGTTCGTGGGCTCGCGATCTGAGTCGTGGGGAGGTCCCGGCCAAGCGGGCCAGCGTTCCGGATGCAGACCCGGGTCAACAGCCAGCGGCCTCGACCTGTTGACCGCTGCTCTCGACCTGTTGACCGGGATGCGCGACAAGCCCCGCCGTTCAGGGCGGGGAAGGATAGCGCCCGGCTCGCTGAGCGAGCCATGTCAGACGATGCTGCTACAGGAAAGTTGTCGCGAAAGCGAACTACCCCCGGGCAGGGGGAAAGTAACGCCTGCGGAGATACGAGCAGCGAAGCGAGGCACTCGGCCCAGGAACCCAGCCGTACCGGCGGCGCAAGCCGCC
>DATJZG010000120.1:0-2440 GCA_035499295.1 Anaeromyxobacteraceae bacterium | reverse complement strand
GGACGAGAGGGCCGCGCGTTCCCGCTCTGGGCAGTGGCGCGGCTGCCGGACCGGCTGAAGAAGGCCATCGGTCGAGCGCTCCTTCCTGGGTCGCGACCCGGGCCGCTGGGCCGCGGTGCCTGGTTCTTCTCGTCGCACATCATCTAACGCATGCCGCCCGCGACGTCTGCCCCCCGGTGAACCGACCTCCCAAGGCGGGTGCCCCATGGTGGGCCCTTTTCCCTCCGGAGCGGGTCTCCCCTCGGCGCGAGTCGGTGGGGAACTGTGCGCTCCTGGGCCCGGGACTCTTGCGCCCGGGCCCTCCCTCTTTTCCGGGCTTCCTTCTCGTCACCCGCGGTGGTGGTGCACTCCGGGCGCCGGCCCCATCAACCCAGGGTACGAGTAGACGCGGAGTCGAGGGAGGGAAGGCTCGGGTGGGCCAGGGGGCTAGGTTCGTCCACTCCGGCCTGCTCGATGCTTCCTCGGATCCGGTTCACCCACCGGGCTTTGGGGGGGGAATGCATCGCACCAATGACCACGGGGTAGGCGCGGCCCTCTTCAAGGCCCTCGCTCTCGGGGCGAGCGGCCCTTCCGCTCTGGCGGGGAAAGGCGCGCCGGACGATCTCTCCTCTGTCGCGGGAAGAAGAGATGCACCTCTAGCCTGGATCATTCACGGGGGGCAGTCGGCAAGTAAAGGTTGCGAGCGGATCGCCTTGCGGTAGCTTGGGTTTGTCAAGGACTCAGGCCCTCACAAGGATGACCGCTCGCATGACAGAGTGTAACTCGACCTCGACCCAGGCTAGCTTCGATTTCTTCCGCCCCCGGAAGGTGACGGTCGCCTTCGACGAAGGCGAGATCACCACCGACGCGGGTGCGCTCTTGCTCCGTCAACTGGACGACCAGCTGGGCCTGAGTGGCACCCTGGCGGGCGCCCTCCGCGATTGGCGCAACCCTGTGTTCATCGTGCACAGCCTGCACGAGATGGTGCGCGAGCGCGTGTACGGGATCGCCCAGGGTTACGAGGACTGCAATGACGCTGCCACCTTGCGGGAGGATGCGTTGTTTAAGGTCGTCTGCCGAGGGCGGGATGACCTTCCTTTGGCAAGCCAACCCACTCTCTCGCGGTTCGAGAACCGGGCAGGGCGGGGTGGGCTGGAGGCGGCGAGGCACGTGCTCCTCGACCATTTCATCGGCCGGTACAAACGACGCTTCGCGCGTCCCAGCCGGCTCACACTGGACCTGGACATCACCGATGACGAGACGCACGGGCAGCAGGAGCTCGCCTTTTACAACGGGTACTACCGGGCACACTGCTACCGCCACCTGTTGGTGCACACCGCCGAGGGGGATCTCTTGTTCGCCGCGCTCCTGCCCGGCAACGGGGATCCTCGGCAGATCGCCGTCGTCGCGATCAGCGAGGTCGTGAATCGGCTCCGGGCGGCCTTCCCAGCGTTGGCAGTGGTGCTTGGTGCCGACAACGGGTTCGCCTGCCCCGAGCTATACGACTATTGCGAGGACCACGGCGTCGAATACTTCGTGAATGTGGGTACTTACCGAGCTCTCGCCGAACAGCTCGAGCCACAGCAGGAACGGTCTCGCGAGCTTTTCGACCTGCTCGGCGGGGTGGTACCCGTCCAAGTGTTCGGAGAATTTCACTATCAGGCCAAGACCTGGCGGCATCGGCGACGCATCGTGGGCAAGGCCGCCCAGAACCTTGCAGGGCCAGACGAGCGCTTCCTCGTCACAAACTCCACTCGCCCCCTCGAGGACGTGTACGCTCTCTACTGCCGTCGCGGCCAAGAGGAGAACTGGATCAAGGACCTCAAGCTCGGGCTCAAAAGCGGCCGGCTCTCCTGCAGTGCTTTTGACGCCAACGAGCTCCGCCTGCTCCTGTTTGCCCTGAGCTACCAACTCCTCCACGAACTCCGTCGCCGGGCGAGAAAGCGCTTGCGCTCAGTGCGTCTGGAGACGCTGCGCCTTCGCCTCCTGCGGGTGGCGGCGCGCGTGAAGCGAACGACTCGCCGCTTATGGGTTCGCGTCAGCCAGTCCTACCCGTGGCGAGGGGACTGGCTGCAGTTGGCTCGCGCGGTGGGCGCCACCGTCGGCTGATTGGCCTTGAAAGCGACAGGCAGTTGTCGCGGGCGAGACGCCCCGGGTGGAGATGATCGTCTTCCGTCAGCCGTCGAGTCCGCCCAACGGCGATAGACCTTCCGACCACCCCTCCCACCACCATCAAACTGCAGTCAGCGGACGCCCGACCGCCGTCGTAGGACCGACTGGACCCTCAACCCAGCAGGATCGCGCCGCTCATGAATGATCCGGGCTAGAAGACCCTAGGAAGGGCGGTTCGCCGGCCAGGGCGGGGGCCGAGGAGTCCGGCCACAGGCCGCCTCGGGAGGGCGGCGGGTTTGCCGGTGCGTTCCCGGGCCGGAGCGCGCATGATGAACGCATGAGCGCGGAG
>DATJZG010000119.1:0-7314 GCA_035499295.1 Anaeromyxobacteraceae bacterium | reverse complement strand
CCTCGGCGCCCCGAAGCCCAAGGTGATCCGGGTGGGGGTGTCCTACAACGAGAAGATCCACTCCCAGATCCAGGCCTGGACCGACGAGATGGAGAAGTTCGGCAAGGCCTACGGGCAACAGCACAACGTCTCGTTCAAGTGGATCGTCAACGTGGCGAACGGGGATCCCTCCACCCAGGCGTCCAACATCCAGGATCTCATCAACCAGCACGTGGACGTGATCGTGGCGCGCGCGGAAGACGCCGCCGCCATCGGCGCCTCCATCGACGCGGCGCACAAGGCCCACATCCCTTTCATCACCTTCGACCGGCAGTCCTCCACCGTCCAGCCTGACGTCCACGTCGGCGGGGACAGCTTCGCCCAGGGGATCACCGCCGCCAATGCCGCAGTCGAGCTCCTCAAGAAGAACGGCGTGCAGGGAAAGGCCATCGAGCTGCTCGGCGACCTCAAGGACATGAACGCCGTCCTTCGCAGCCAGGCCTGGCACCAGGTCGAGGCTGCCTCGAAGGCCTGGACCACCGTCGCCCAGGTCCCCACCGACTGGAAGCCCGAGAACTTCTACACCGGCACTGCCAACGCCCTGGCGGCCCACCCCGAGGCGAACGTCATCTTCGCCGCCAGTGACTTCGCGTTCGACGGGGTCCTCAAGGCCCTCAAGGAAGCGAACCGGCTGGCGCCCGCCGGCGACCCCCGGCACGTGTGGATGTTCACCTGCGACGTCCAGCCGCAAGCGCTCGAGCCGCTGACCAAGGGCTACATCGACGTGGCCGCGTCCTACGAGGCCTACGCCCAGGCGGATGCGCTCGTCACGGTGATCGCGGAGCTCCTCGCCGGTCAGAAGGTTCAGGGGACGCACCTCGTCCCCGGGCGCCTGTTCACACCCCAGAACACCGCCGCCATGCCGGCCGTCTGGTCCAGAGACTACAAGGACTAGCGCCGCTCGGCGTTGTTGCGAGCGGGGTGCGCGTCCCTGGCGGAAGCGCACCCCGCCCTTCGACGGAGTTCGCCAAGAGCACGGGGTGAGCCGCGAGTCCCTCGTCCTCGCCTTCCTCGTGCGGCTACCGCCGAGCGATCGAGGTGCAATTCTCTCGGCTGTTCACGGCGGCTCGCCTTTTGCGAGCGGGCGCCGGAGGGGACATCTTTAGCCGAGCACGCCCTCGTAGACCGGCCCGAACGGGCGGCGGCTCAAGAACTGGCCCGTTCCGGGCTCGGCCCGGAGGTCTCCGTCCGCGAAGAGGTGGCGGCCGCGGGCCACGGTGTGCACCACCGCCCCCTTCACGAGGACTCCCTCCCAGACCGAGAAGTCGGTGCGCTGCTTCTGGCTCTCCGCCGAGAGGCGCCGGGTGCGCGAGGGGTCGAGGACCGCGAGGTCGGCGTCGGCCCCCACCTCGAGCGACCCCTTCCTGGGCCAGAGGTTGAAGGCCTTCGCGGCGTTCGTGGAGGTGAGAGCGACGAAGCGCTCGGGGCTGAGCCGCCCGAGGTTCACTCCGAGGTGCCACAGGGCATTGAGCCGGTCTTCCACCCCGCCGCAGCCGTTCGGGATGCTCCTGAAGTCCCCCCGCCCGGCGCGCTTCTGGTCCTTGGTGAAAGAGCAGTGGTCCGTACCGGTGGTGCTGAGGTCCCCCAGGGCGAGGGCCTTCCAGAGCGCCGCCTGGTGCTCCCGGGGCCGGTAGGGCGGGCTCATGACGTGACCGGCGGCGAAGTCGAAGTCCGGGTTCTCGTACACCGATGCGTCGATGGCGAGGAAGTTGGGCAGGGTCTCGCCCACGACCCTCTGTCCGCGCCGGCGGGCGCGGGCGATCGAAAGGGCCGCCTCGGCGGCGGACACGTGGACGACGTACAGGGGGACGCCCACCGCCTCGGCGATGGTGATGCACCGCAGGGTGGCCTCCGCCTCGCAGGAGGGGGGGCGCGAGAGCACGTGACCGCGCGGCCCGGTGACGCCCTCGGCCACGAGCTTCTTCTGCAGGTAGGCGATGACGTCGCCGTTCTCGGCGTGGACCTGGGGGAGCGCCCCGAGCTCGCGGCAGCGGGAAAAGCCCCTGATGAGGTCCTCGTCGGAGAGCTGCAGGCGGCCCTTGTAGGCGGTGAAGAACTTGAAGCTCGTGACCCCGCGTTCCTTGACGAGCGCCTCCATCTCCGCCGCGAACCGCTCTCCCCACCAGGAGACGGTCATGTGGAGCCCGTAGTCGATGGTGGAGCGGGAGGCCCACGCCTGCCAGCGGGCCAAGGCGTCGAGGGGAGGCTCGCCGCGGTCGGGCCCGGCGAAGTCGAGGATCGTGGTGGTCCCCCCGGCCGCGGCGGCGGCGGTGCCGGAGAGGAAGTCGTCGGCGACCACGGTATCCATCATCGGGAGCTGCATGTGGGTGTGGGGGTCGACGCCGCCCGGCAGGACGAAGCACCCGCCCGCGTCGATCACCGCGGTGCCGGGGGCTGGCTCGAGCCCTTCCTCCACCGCCGCCACCCGCCCCTCCGCGCACAGGACGTCGGCGCGGCGGCGCCCCGTCGCCAAGACCACCGTTCCACCCCGCACCAGGATGTCGGTCATTCGGTTCACCGAAGCGGTCGCCGTCGGGCGGCCTCTCTAGCGCCAGCTCTCGCGATCCCTCTCCGGGATGCGCCCGACGTTCACGGCCCGCGCCGCCGGCGAGTCCTTCATGGGAAGGCGCGTGCGCCGCACGCCGTCGAAGGCCTCGAGCGCGCCCGCCACCGCCCCGGCGGTGGGGACGAGGCCGATCTCGCCCACCCCCTTGGCGCCGAGGGGGCCCTCCGGCTCGGGGTCCTCCACCAGGATCACCTCCACCTCGGGCATGTGCTGGGCCCGCAGGACGCCGAGGTCGCGGAGCCTGAAGGTGACCGGCATCCCGTCCTTGCAGGGGAGCTCCTCGGTGAGCGCATACCCCAGCCCCATGTGTACCGAGCCCTCGATCTGCGCGGCGCATTGCTGCGGGTTCACGGCTCGCCCCACGTCGTGCGCGGCGATGACGCGAAGGAGCTTGCCCTCGCGATCGAGCACCACCACCTGGGTGGCGTAGCCGAAGGCGGTGTGGGTCTTCACCTTCCCGTCCTTGCCCACCTGGCCCGGGGCGGTGGTGTCGTCGATGACGGTCTTGCCTTCGTACTCGCGGCCGGCGAGGTCGCCGAGGGTGAGCCCCCGGTCGAGGTCGTTGCGGAGCTTCTCTCCGGCGTTGAGGATCGCCCGCCCGGCGAGGAGGGTGCCGCGGGAGCCGGTGGTCTGGCCCGCGCCCAGCTCGAAGACGGTGTCCGTGCGCGGCACGAACCTCGAGGAGGGGAGCCCGGTCACCTCGGCCGCGAACTGGGCGGCGACGGTGTGCAGGCCCTGGCCCATCTCCGTGAACCCGAGGTGGAGGTCGATCCGGCCGTCGGGCCTCACCACCAACCGCGCTTTCCCCTCCTCGAGCGCGCCGTTGCCGATCCCCGAGTTCTTGATGCCGCAGGCGATCCCCACCGCGCGCCCCCCGGCCCGGGCCTCTCGGTAGGCGTCCTTCACCGCGAGCAGGGTGCGCTCCAGCCCGACCGACTTCGTCAGCACCTGACCGGTGGTGAAGGTGTCGCCCACGCGCAGGGCGTTGCGGAAGCGCATCTCCCAGCCGTCGATCCCCACTTTCCTCGCGAGGAGGTCGATGCACCCCTCGATGGCGAAGCTCGTCTGGTTGACCCCGAACCCGCGCATCGCCCCGCAGGGCGGGTTGTTGGTGTAGGCGGCGACCGCCTCCACGTCCACGGCCGGCACGCGGTAGGGCCCGCAGGCGTGGCCGGCGGCGCGTTCCAGCACCTTGCCCCCCACCGAGGCGTAGGCGCCCGAGTCCCCGAGGATCCGCGCCCGCACCGCGGTGAGCCGTCCCTGTGCGTCCGCGCCCACGGTGTAGGTCATCTTCATGGGATGGCGCTTCGGGTGGATGCGGATCGACTCCTCCCGGGAGAGGACGAGCCGGACCGGCCGGCCGGTCAAGCGAGCGAGGAGCGCGGTCTGGGCCTGGATGGCCATGTCCTCCTTGCCCCCGAAGGCGCCGCCGTTCGGGACGAGCTCGGCGAGCACCCGGTCCTCCGGGACGCCCAGGACCGACGCGACCTGGCGGCGGTCGTCGAAGACCCCCTGTCCCTGGGTGTAGAGGTGGAGCCGCCCGTCTTCGAGGGGCACGGCCAGCGCGGCCTCGGGCTCGAGGAAGAGGTGCTCGATGCGCTGCGTCTCCCAGGTGCCCGTGACCAGGTGGGCCGAGGCGGCCAGGGCGGCGTCGACGTCCCCTCTTTTGAACCTCGTGTGGGAGAGGACGTTCTCGTGTTTTGGGTTCACCCGGGGTGCGCCGGGCCGGACGGCCTCGGCCGGATCGAGCACCGGCCTGAGCGGCTCGTAGAGGACCTCCACGAGCTCCGCGGCCCTTCGGGCGATGCGCGGGCTCTCCGCCGCGACCGCGGCGAGGACGTCGCCCACGCAACGGACCTCCTCGCCCTCGGCGACGAGCACCGGCCAGTCGGAATAGAGGATCCCCACGAAGCGGTCGCCGGGGACGTCCTTGGCCGTGGCCACCGCGAGAACGCCGGACAGCGCTCGCGCCCGGCGCGTGTCGATCCGGACGACCCGGGCCCGGGCGTGGGGGGAGAGGACCACTGCGCCGTGGAGGAGAGAGGGCGCCTCGAGGTCGGCGATGAAGGGGCGCGTGCCCAGGGCGAGCTCGTCGCCTCGGTGCCGGGCCACGTCCGCGCCGACGCCGCCGTCCGACGCCACCACCGGAGGGGCTCCTCCGCGCTTCGCCCGGTGGATGAGCTCGACCGCGTCGACGATCTTCACGTAGCCAGTACAGCGACAGAGATGGCCGTCGAGCGCCCGGGAGATCTCGGGGCGGGTGAGGGTCCGATCCTGATCGGTGAGCCACTTGATGCGGAGGGCGAGCCCCGGGGTGCAGAACCCGCACTGGAGCCCCGCCGCCGCCTGGAACGCGTCGGCGAAGAGCCGCCTCTCCGCCTCGGGCAAGCCCTCGAGGGTGACGACGCTCCGTCCCTCGAGCCTCTCGGCCGCGATGGCACAGGTGGTCTTGGGGGCGCCGTCGACGAGGGCGAGGCAGCAGCCGCACTGGCCCTGCGGCTGGCAGGCGTCCTTCAGCGAGATGAGCCGGAACCGCTCGCGGAGGAGGTCGAGGGCGGACTGGCCCGGTTCGACCTCGGCGGCGACCTGGGCCCCGTTCAGGTGAAAGGTGACGCGCGTCGTCATCGAGCTCATCCTACTGCCGCTTCCCCATTATCACGTAGCCGGAGCGCCGGGCCGGCGCCGCTCTCGCGAACGTAAACGGAAACTCCACATCCGCTTGCGCGCGCCGGGGAGGGCCGACCATATCCCGTCCCGCCCGGCGCGTGGCCCCACCGCACGCGTTCTCGCGCCTTAAGGAGCTCGTGGCCGCGCTCGTCCCCGTCCCCTTCGGCGTCCTCGTGACGCGACTCTTGCGGGAGCTGGAGGAGCGGGGCTCGGTCTTCGACCTGCCCTCGCGCGCCTTCGTGCGGGGCGACCCCGGCAGGAGCTGGTCGGTGTCGATCCACGGCCACAGGGCCTCGACGCCCTTTGGGCCGGCGGCCGGACCGCACACCCAGCTCGCCCAGAACATCGTGCCCTCCTGGCTCGCCGGGGGGCGGTTCTTGGAGCTCAAGACCATCCAGGTGAAGGACGACCTCGCGATCCCCCGCCCCTGCATCGACATGCAGACGATCGGGTTCAACATCGAGTGGTCGCAGGAGCTGTCCCTCGAGGAGTCTCTCGAGGAGTACGTCAAGGCCGCGATGCTCGTGGAGGTGCTGAAGGCCTGCGCCGTCGCTCCCGGGCTCGAGGACACCGTTCTCGACATGAGCGTGGGGTACGACCTCGAGGGGATCCGCTCGGGGCGGGTGCGCGCCTTCCTCGCCGGCATGCGCGACGCGTCCCTTCTCATCGACCGGCTGCGGCGGGAGATCCCGTCCCGCTGGGCGCACCTCCGCGACCTCCCCTTCCCCACCCGGATCTCGGACACCCTCACGCTCTCGACCTTCCATGGCTGCCCGTCCGGCGAGGTGGAGCGGATCGCGGCCCATCTGCTCGAGGAGGAGGGGCTGCACGTCACGGTGAAGCTGAACCCCACCCTGCTCGGGCAAAGAGACCTGGGAGCCATCCTTCACGAGCGGCTGGGCTACGAGGAGCTCCTCGTCCCCCGAAGAGCCTTCGAGGGAGACCCCAGCTTTCGGGAGGCGACCGAGCTCGTGGGCCGGCTCAGCGAGCTGGCTACGGCGCGGGGCCGAGGCTTCGGGGTGAAGCTCACGAACACTCTCGTGGTCGAGAACCACCGGTCCTTCTTCCCGGCCTCGGAGCGGATCATGTACCTCTCCGGCCCGCCCCTGCACGTCCTCGCGACGGAGCTCGTCCGCCGCTTCCGCAGGGTCTTCGCCGACCGGGTCCCCATCTCCTTCTCGGCCGGGGTGGACGCCGCGAACTTCCCCGACCTCGCCGCCCTTTGCCTTCGGCCCATCACCGTCTGCACCGACCTCTTGCGGGCCGGCGGGTACGGCCGGGGCCGCCGCTACTTCGCCGAGCTCGCAAGGCGGATGGCGGAGGCGGGGACGATGGACCTCGAGAGCTTCGCGATCCGCGCCCACGGCCATGCCGAGGCGGCGCTCCTTGACCTCGGGCTCTCCCCGGAGCGCGAGGCGTCCTGCCGCGCCGCCCTGCCCTCGGGCGGCGACCTCCGGGCGGCCGCAAAGGAAAAGTTCGAGGCCTGGTGCTCCGCGGCGGTCTTGAGGAACACCGAGTGGTACGCCGACCGGGTGCTCGCCGATCCCCGCTACGCCCGGGAGCGAAACCGGACCCCGCCCCGGAAGGTGGGCTCGAAGCTCTCCCTCTTCGACTGTCTCACCTGCGACAAGTGCATCCCCGTCTGCCCCAACGACGCCAACTTCTCGCTCGATCTGCCCCCCGGGGAGATCGCCCTGGAGAAGCTCGTTCCCTCGGGGGATGGGCGGTTCACGCTCGAGCGGACCGGCACGCTCCGCCTCGCGCGGGAGAGGCAGATCGCCAACTTCGCCGACGCCTGCAACGACTGCGGAAACTGCGACGTGATGTGCCCCGAGGACGGCGGCCCCTATCTCGTGAAGCCCCGATTCTTCGGGAGCGTCGGCCGCTTTGAGCTGTCCAAAGGGCTCGACGGCTTCGCCCTGGAGGCCTTGGGGGGCGGGCTCCGGGTGCACGGCCGGTTCGGCGGCAAGGCCTATCTCCTCGAAGGGATGGGCGCACGGGTCCGTTACCGGGGCGAGGGCTTCGAGGTGGAGTTCGATCCC
>DATJZG010000118.1:0-27571 GCA_035499295.1 Anaeromyxobacteraceae bacterium | reverse complement strand
GGAGGCGCGGCGGCGCTCCTCCGGCGGCAGGGCCGGGGCGACGGACTCGCCCGACCAGCGGGAGACGGCCTCGGCGGCCACGCGGCGCACGCCCTCCTCGCGGTGGTCGAGGGCCCGGGCGAGCGCGCCCTGGGCCTCGGCGCTCGGGCGACCGGAGAGGGCGAGCGCCGCGGCGCGGGCGACGCCGCCGTCGCGATCCGAGAGGGCGCTCGCGAGCGCCTCCTCGGCGCTGGGCCCGCGGGCGAAGCCGAGGAGGAGGACGGCCCGCCGGCGCACCGAGGGGCTCCCGTCCCCGAGCGCGGCGACGAGGCGCGGCTCGGCGCCCGGGCCGGCGAGCGCCGCCATCGCCTCCAGGGCGGCCGCCCGCACCGGCGGGCGCGGGTCGGCGAGCTCGCGGGCGGCGATCTCGGCGGCGGCGGGCTCGGCCAGTGCGGCGAGCGCCGCGAGCAGGGCCGCCTTCACCTCCGGGTCGCGCTCGCGCCCGACCGCAGCGGCGACGATGGGCGCCGCCGCGCGCGAGCCGAGGGCGCGCAGCGCCTCGGCGGCGCGCCTCCGGGTGCGGGCGTCCAGGGAGGCGAGGTCGTCCATGGAGGCCTGGTAGAGGGAGCGCTCGGCGCGGCCCGGGAGAGCGCGCTCGAGCCCCGTCGCCTCGGAGCGGGAGAGGCCCAAGCGCCCGGTGCTCTCGAACCGGGAGGCGAGCTCCTCGACGCCGCGCGGCCTCGCCTCGGGATCCCGCGAGGCCTCGTCGACCGAGAGGCCGGCCCGCTCCGCCGCCGCCTTCCACGGGCGCAGCCGCTCGATCTCGGCCCGCATCTCGGCGATGAAGCCGGCCAGGTCGGCGGGCTCGGAGGGCTCCCCCCCGTTCCCGGGCGCCCCGGCGATGCGCGCCTGGTCGATGAGGCCGGCGAGGAAGCGCTCGCGCTCGCCCTCGAGGAGGCGCACGCGCTCCGAGAGCTCCTCCTCGCCGCGGCGGGCCGCCTCGAGGTCGCGGCGAAGCTCGCCCGCGGAGGCCGTGGCGGCCCCCTCGCGGGCGCGCGCCGTGGCCGCGCCCTCCTTCTCTCGCGCCGCCACCTCGCGCGCCGCCTTCAGCTCGGCCTCGAGCTGCGACAGCCGGCACTCGAAGTAGACGATCTTCTCGAGAGCGCCGCGGAGTAGCTCTTCCGGATTCCCGCTCAACCCGCCTCCGACTCCACCCACCGGATTTCCACGCAGGCGATTCCCGCCGGCCCGTGGCCGACCCTCCGGGATCGCCGAGCGATCCCGAGATCTTGCGTCGATATCGGAGTCTAGAGACTCGGGATCGAAAAGGCAAACCTTCCGTGTACCCGACCGGGCCGCCCTCCTCGAGGACCCGCGCCCCTAGAGCCGGTCCAGGTCTTCCTTGCCGATGCCCGGCGCCCAGTGGAGGACCTCCCACTGCGCGAGAGCACCCTTCACGTACGGGTCGTCGTCGCGGAGCCTCAGGACCTCGGCGTCGGGCGCCCCGTCGGGCAGGCGCAGGAGCAGGGCGCCGCCGAAGCGCGGCTCGAGCGGGCCCGAGGCGAGGAGCAGCCCCTTCTCCTTCAGGCCGCGGAGGTAGGCGCGGTGGCTGTCGACCACCTTCAGGACCTCCTCGAGCGGCTTCCGGTAGCGGATGATGGCGAGGACGTACACGGCGTCACCTCCGAGCGAGACTCCCGAGTACCACGAGCGGCCGGTCCGGTCACCCGGCGCGGCCGTCGGCGGCGGACAGGGGCCGCTTGGGCCGGGCGACGCGCACCCGGGTCGCCCGGCGGCGGTCGGATTCGCTGACCGTGAACGTCCAGCCGTGCCAGAGGAGGCGGTCCCCCGCGGCGGGGATGGCGCCGGCGAGCGTGTTCAGGAACCCCGCCACCGTCTCGTAGGCGGCGTCCTCCGGCACCCCGGCCCCGGTGGCCTGGTTGAAGTCGGCGACCGGGGTCCCGCCCGGCACCGCGAAGGTCCCGTCCGCCAACAGCTCGACGGTGCTCCCCTTGTCCACGTCCCACTCGTCCTGGATGTCGCCGACGATCTCCTCGAGCACGTCCTCGAGCGTGGCCGCCCCCATCACCCCGCCGTACTCGTCCACCACCACCATCATGTGGACGTGCTTGCGCTGCATGTCGAGGAGCAGGGCCTGCACCGGCTTCGACCAGGGCACGAAGTCGACCGGGCGGCAAAGGTCGCGGAGCACGATGAGGTTGGGGTTGGCGAGCAGCGGGACGAGGTCGCGCGCGTGCAGGATCCCGACGATCTGGTCCAGGGTCCCCCGGTAGACGGGGATGCGGGAGTGACCCTGCTCGGCGAGCATCCGCAGGATCTCCTCCACCGGGGTGTCGATGTCGACCGCCACCAGGTCGGTCCTCGGCACCATCACGTCGCGGGCCACCTTGTCGCGGAACTCGAACACCTTGTGGATGAGCTCGCTCGTGCGGTCGGCGGGGTTGCCCTTCGCCCGCGCGTACTCGGCGAGCTTGCGCTCCATCTCCTCGAGCGGCGGGAGCGGCAGCGAGAATCGCCCCCTCCCGCCGGCGAAGGGGGCGACGAGCAGCCCGAGGGCGTCGCCCAGCCACCCGAGCGGCACCGAGAGCCACATCACCACCGGCGCGAGCGCGAGCGCCACCGGCTCCGCGTGCCGCGCCCCCAGGCGTCGGCCGGCGGCGGCGAGCGCCACGGTGAAGAGCGCGCCGAAGAGCACCGCCAGCGCCATCCCCGGTGCCCTCCAGCCGGGCGCGAGCGCCCCCCCCACCACCGCCAGCAGCGCCCCGGCGCCGAGCGAGACGAGCGCCACGAGGAGCCGCATGGTGGCGGCGGTGCGCTCCGGCTGGGCGGTGAGCCGGCCGAGAGCACGGGCGCGCCGCCCGGCGCCGGGCGCGCCGGCAAGCACCTCGGCCCGCGGCGAGCCGAGGGCGGCGAGCGCCGCTTCGAAGGAGGCCGCCGTCGCCCGGATCACCAGCAGTCCGATCGCCGCCAGGGCGAGGGGCTCCGCGATCGCGGCCGATACCTCCATCGAGAGGAAGAAATACCACCCTTCTCGCTTTCACGCGGCCCCCACGCGTGGTACGCAACCCGCGTGCAGGTCGAGCAGCGCAGGCGCGCCGGCGCCCTCATCCTCGGGCTCGTCCTCCTCACCGCCGCCTCCTCGGCGGCGGTGCGATTCCACATCCCCTCCGCCCTCGCCGCCGCCCTCTGCTTCCTGGCGGTGATCGCGGCGGCGCTCCTCATCTCCTGGGGCGCCGAGGCCGCGCAGTTCTTCGTCTCCCAGGGGCTGGCGGTGGCGGTCATCGCGCTCCTGCAGGTGGTCCCGGAGTTCATGGTGGAGGCGGTCATCGCCTGGCAGGCGGGGAAGGACGGCCGGGTGGACCTGGTCTTCGCCAACGCCACCGGCTCGAACCGCCTCCTCACCGGCTTCGGCTGGCCCCTCGTCTTCCTGGTGACCGACATCTACCACCGCAAGAAGGGGCGCGGCCCGCTCCGGGCCATCGAGCTCCGGCCCGAGCACGTGGTGGAGGTGGCGGCGCTCCTGCTCGCCTCCTGCTGGTACCTCGTCATCCTGGCGAAGCGCTCGCTCGGGCTCGTCGACTCCGCGGTCCTGGGCGGCGGCTTCTTCCTCTACCTCTTCGTCCTCCACCGCCTCCCCGCCGAGGAGGAGGAGGAGATCGACGAGCTCATCGCCCCGGCGCGCATGCTCGCCACTACCCAGCCCCCCCGCCGGCGCTCGGCCTTCATCCTCGGGCTCTTCGCCCTCGGGGGAGTGGTCATGTGGGCGGTCGCCGGCCCCTTCCTGGACGCGATGAAGGACGTGGCGCTCGCCATCGGCGTCTCCCAGTTCGCCTTCGTCCAGTGGGTGGCGCCCTTCCTCACCGAGTTCCCGGAGAAGGTCACCGCCGTCTACTGGTCGCGCACGGTGAAGCTCGCGCCCATGGCGCTCTTGAACCTCATCTCGTCCACGGTGAACCAGTACACCGCGCTCGTCGCCATGGTCCCGGTGGCCTTCGCGCTCTCCGCCGGAGGGGCGCTCTCGCTCCCCATGGACGACCTGCACCGGGTGGAGCTCTTCCTCTCCTTCGCCACCACCCTCTACGGGGTGGCCTGCCTGGCGAAGCTCCGCTTCACCCGCGGCAACGCGAACGTGATGATCGCCCTCTTCCTGCTGCAGTTCTTCTACCAGGGGCCCATCGACGTCCCCGAGTACGGCTCCGGGGGCTTCCACCTCTCGGCGGTCCGATCCCACGTGTTCGTCGCCTGGGCCTACATCGCCTTCGCCGCGGCGGAGCTCGTCCTCCACCGCAGAGAGATCCGGCTCTTCGCGGCGCTGCGCCAGACCCTCGGCCGGCTGCGGCGATAGCGGGTCCGCCCCTCGTGGGTTTCTCGGGGGCGCGGGCCCCCACCGCGGGCCCGGGCCGCGGTATGAACCCCCCCGTGCGGCTCGACCTCGAGGGCCCTGCGGGCAGGATCGAGGCGCTCCACGAGGAGCCGCCCTCCGCCCCCCGCTTCGCCGCACTGGTCCTCCACCCCCATCCTCTCTTCGGCGGCACCATGCACAACCACGCCACCTACCAGATCGCGAAGGCGGCCCGCGCCCAGGGGGGAGCGACCTTGCGGATGAACTTCCGCGGGGTGGGGCTCTCGGCGGGCTCGCACGCCGGGGGCGCGGGCGAGGCCGAGGACGCCCGCGCGGCCCTCGCCTGGCTCGGCTCGCGCCACCCCGGCCTGCCGCTCGTCGCCGGGGGCATGTCCTTCGGCGCCTCGGTGGCGCTCCGGGCCGGATGCGCCGGCCCCGAGGCAGCGGGGGTGCTCGCCGCGGGCCTGGCGCTCCACCTCCGGCCCGACCTCTCCCAGCCGTGCGCGAAGCCCGTCGCCGCAGTACAGGCAGAGAACGACGAGTTCGGGGCGCCGGACGACGTCCGCCCGCTCCTCGCCCGCTGGCGGGGACCGAGCCGGCTGTGGGTGGTGGCGGGCGCCACCCATCTCTTCCTGGAGGACCTGCCGGCCCTCCAGCGCGCCGCCCAGGCGGCCTGGGCCTGGCTCCTCGGGGAGGCGTGACGTGGCGGCGGGAACCAAGGCGGCGGGGAGGATCCTGGAGCAGTCGGCGGCAGAGCTCCTCCGCATCTGGCGGCTCGCCCGGGCCGCCTCGCGGAGCGGCGTCTTCCCCGGGCTGCTCGACGGGGTGATGGCGAGCTTCTTCTCCTCGGCGGGCGCTGCCATGGCCGCGGGAGAGCCCCCCGAGGACGCCTGGAAGGGAGCCTCCGGCATGGTCCGCACCTCCGAGACGCTCGGGGCCTCCGAGCTCACCGCCGAGTGGGCGGTGGCGATGGAGGTGCTCGCGGCGGTGTGCGAGTCCTTCAGCGCCGAGCCGGCGGTGGCCGAATGGCTCGCCCGCGCGGTGGCCGGGGCGGAGCGGGCCACGACCGGCCTGTCGGAGGCGAAGGCGAGCGCCCCGAGCCGCGTCCTCGAGGTGCGGATCCTGAGCGAGATGCCGCCGCCGCGGCGGGTGCGGGCCTCGGCGGAGGCGGACGGGTGACCTACAGCCCCGCCAGCTGCACGCCCTCGAACACCAGGGTCGGCGTCCGGAGCGAGGAGTACGGGTAGGGGTCGTTGCCGACCGCCACGAGCCGCTTCCAGAGCTCGAGGTGGTTGCCCGAGACGTTCATCTCGCCCACCGGCTCGGCGACGCGGCCGCCGCGGACCCGGAACCCCTGCACCCCGAGCGAGAAGTCGCCGGTGGTGCTGTTCGAGTTCCCGCCCAGGAACCCGGTGACGAGGACGCCCTCGCCCATCCGCGCCAGGAGCTCCTGCTGCCCCGCGTCCCCGAGGCGCCAGGCCAGGTTCGAGACGCGCGCGGTGGTGGGGGCTACCCCGAGCTTCCGGCCGTAGTAGCAATCCACGTAGAAGGTCCTGAGCGCCCCCCGCTCGAAGACCGGGAAGCGGCGAGCGGCGATCCCCTCCCCGTCCCAGAGGCGGGAGCCGAGGCCGCGGACGACGAGCGGGTCGTCGCCCACGTCGAGGTGAGCGCTCCCCACCGCCGCGCCCAGGCGCCCCTCCAGGAAGGAGCGCTTCTGCTGCAGCGCGGAGGCGGCGAGCGGGGCGAAGAGCGCGCTCACCAGCCGCCCGGCGGCGCGGGGGTCGACCGCCAGGGCGGAGACCGCCGACTCGCCCTTGCGGGAGCCGACCCGCGCGAGCGCCCGCTCGGCCGCCCCGCGGCCGACGGCGGAGGGGCGGGGGAGGTCGGCGCGGAAGCGCGCGCTCGCCGCGTCCCAGTCCTCGGGCCTCCGGCCGTCCGGGTCGCGCACGCTCACCTCGGCCGAGACGGCGGAGTCGGTCCCGGTGCGCTCCCCCTCGAAGCCGTTCGAGGCGACGAGCGCGCGCTCCGCCTCGGTGTCGCCCACGCTGGCGGAGACCGAGACGATTCGATCGGCGCCGGGCGCGGAGCGCGCCCCCGCCTCCACCTCCTCGGCGACCCGGCGGCGCGCGCCGGCGTCGAGCGAGCGGATGGCCGGGTCGGCGAGCTCGAGGTCCACCCTCGCCTGCCCGCGGTAGAGCTCCGGGTCGGGCAGGCGCCGGTGCGGGTCGGGGGCGAGGGTGCGGGTGAGCGCCACCCCCTCGGCGATGAAGCGGTCGAGCGCCTCCGGCCTCAGGTCGCTCGTGGAGAGCGAGGCGTAGCGCCCGTCCACGTAGAGGTCTAGCCCGAGGCCGCGGGTGGTGGCCTCGGTGACGGTCTCGAGCTTGCCGTCGCGCCAGGCGACCTCCACCTGCCGGGCACGGGACACCGCCGCCGCCGCCGCCGCCGCCCCGTGGGAGACGGCGAGCCTCACCGCCTCCCGGGCGGTGTCGACCAAGGAGCCGGACATCGCCTACCCCCTCCCGCCGACCGTCATCGAGGACACCCGCACGGTGGGCAGCCCCTGCGACACCGGCACGCTCTGCCCGTCCTTGCCGCAGGTCCAGCCGCCCTCGTCGATGGCGAGGTCGTTCGACACCATGTCCACCTTCTCCAGGACCTTCGGCCCGTTCCCGATGAGGTTCACGTCCTTGATGGGACGGGTGAGCCTCCCGTCCTCGATGAGCCAGCCGTTCTTCACGAAGAAGGTGAAGTCCCCGGCCCCGATCTGCACCTGCCCGTTCGAGAAGGTCTGGCAGTAGATGCCCCTCTTCACCGAGCGCAGGATCTCGTCGCGGTCGTGCGGGCCGGGCAGCATGTAGGTCGAGCGCATGCGCGGCAGGGGCGGGTAGCGATAGCTCTCGCGCCGGCCGTTCCCGGTGGGCGCCACCTTGTAATGGCGCGCCGAGATGGAGTCGTGCAGGTAGGAGGCGAGGACGCCGTTGTCGACGAGCACGGTGCGCCCGGCGCTGTTCCCCTCGTCGTCCACGTGGATGGAGCCCCGCGCCCCGGGCTCGGTGCCGTCGTCGACGATGGAGACGAAGGGCGCGGCCACCGGCTTCCCCATCTTGTCGGCGTAGATGGAGACCCCCTTGCGGTTGAAGTCCGCCTCCATCCCGTGCCCGATGGCCTCGTGGAGCAGGATCCCCGACGAGCCGGCGGCCAGCACCACCGGCATCTCCCCCGCCGGCGGCTGGCCCGACTCGAAGAGGATGGCGGTGCGCTCCCAGGCGCCCTTCACCAGCCGGTCGACCCGCTCCGGGGTGTAGAGCTCGACGCCGGCCCGGCCGGCGATGTTGTAGCCGTTCTGCTCGCGGCGGCCGTCCCGCTCCGCCAGCACCGAGGCGGCGAGCAGCGTCATGGGCTGGAGATCCTCGACCACCCGCCCGGACGAGTCGGCGACGAGGACCGCGCCGCTCTCGTCGTGCAGGTAGACGTTCACCTTGCGAACGCTCGGGTCGGCGGCGAGGAGCCTGGCGTTCACCTGCTCGAGGAGCGGCAGCTTCGTCCTCGAGCCCGCGTCGTCCCAGGGGGTGCGCGGAGCGTATCGGCCCGCGGGGCGCGGCTCGAGGTGGAGCCTCGCGGGCGCCTCGCGCGCCGCCCCGTCGGCGATGACCGCGGCGGTGCGGGCCGCGTCGAGGATGGCCTCGAGGGACAGGTCCTCGGTGTAGCCGTAACCGGTCTGGTCGCCCTTCACCACCCGCACCCCGACGCCGAGCTCCACCGAGGAGAGGGCGCGGTTCACGGCGCCGTCCTCCAGGGCGAAGTTGCTCTCCACCCGGTGCTGGAAGAACAGGTCCGCGAAGTCGCCCCCGCGCGAGAGGGCCGCCGCGAGCGCCTCCCGCAGCACCCGCTCGGTCACCCCGAAGCGGTCGAAGTACCCGATCCCTGTGCCCACCGCTGCCGCCTGCCCTCTCATCCCGATGACCGTCCCCTTCGTGGAAGGAAGCCCTCGTCCGGGACGTCCCCGGGCCGCGGGGCCTCGAATGGCTACACTAGTCTCCCACCGGGGCCTAATGAGAAAGTAAGGTGGATGCCAAGGAGGGGCCTCGGCGGGGGAAGAACTCCTATGCTTCGCGCCCCGGCACGAGCTGTGGTCCTCACTGCCTTCCTCCTCCTCGGGGGACGGGCGGGGCAGTCGCTCGCCGCCGAGCCGGCCAACCCACCGCCCCTCATCCCCCGCGAGGTCCTCTTCGGCAACCCGGAGCGGACCCGGCCCTCGATCTCCCCGGACGGCACCCGGCTCGCCTGGCTCGCCCCCGACGAGCAGAACGTGCTCCAGGTGTGGATACAGCCGCTCGGGAAGACGGAGCCGCGGAAGGTCACCGCCGACAGGAGGCGGGGCATCCACGAGTACCTGTGGGCGGAGGACGACCGGACGCTCCTCTACCTGCAGGACTCGGACGGCGACGAGAACTTCCACGTCTTCGGCGCGGACCTCGAGACCGGCAACGTCCGCGACCTCACCCCGTTCCAGGGGGTGCGCGCCTCCATCGTCTCGGTGAGTCCCAAGGTGCCGGACAGCCTCCTCGTCGCCCTGAACCTGCGCGACCGGCGCGTCTCCGACGTCCACGTCGTCGACATGCGGACCGGCGAGGTCGACCTCCAGGTCGAGAACCCGGGAGACGTCGTCCGCTGGATCGCGACCGACGACATGGAGGTGCGGGGCGCCGAGGCCGCCACCCCGGACGGCGGCACCGAGATCCGCGTCCGCCGGAGCCCGAGCGCCGCCTTCTCCCCCTTCCTCCAGGTGCCCTTCGGCGACCGCGCCTCGCTCGTCGACTTCAGCGCCGACGGGAAGCGCGCCTACCTCCTCTCGTCGGTGGGAGCGAACACCGTGCGCCTGGTGTCGAAGGACCTCCTCACCGGCAAGGAGCACGTCATCGTCGAGAGCCCCGACTACGACGCCAGCGCGGTGATCCTCCACCGGCGCCGGCACGCGGTGGAGGCGGTCGACTTCCCCGGGGACCGGCAGGCCTGGTCGGTGGTGGAGAGCGCGGTGAAGGCGGACTTCGAGGGGATCCGCAAGCTCGCCCCGGGCAGCTTCTCCATCCTCGGCCGCGACCGCGCCGATCGAACCTGGGTGGTGGGGTTCACCGAGGACCGGGGGCCGCGGCGCTACTTCACCTGGGACCGCGCCTCGAAGCGAGGGACCTTGCTCTTCTCGGAGCGGCCCGCGCTGGAGGGGCAGCCCCTCGCCGAGATGAAGCCCGTCCAGTTCGCCTCCCGGGACGGGCTCGTCCTCCACGGCTACCTCACGCTCCCCCCGGGCGCGCCGCCGAAGGGGCTGCCCCTCGTCCTCTTCGTCCACGGCGGCCCCGCGACCCGGAACGCCTGGGGGTACGACGCCGACGCCCAGTGGCTCGCCAACCGCGGCTACGCCGTCCTGCAGGTGAACTTCCGCGGGTCGACGGGCTACGGGAAGAGGTTCCAGAACGCCGGCAACAAGGAGTGGGGGCGGAAGATGCAGGACGACCTCGCCGACGCCGTGCGCTGGGCGGCGAAGGAGGGCACCGCCGACTCCGCCCGGGTGGCCATCCTGGGCGGCTCCTACGGAGGGTACGCCGCGCTCGCCGGGGCGGCCTTCGCCCCGGACGCGTACCGCTGCGCGGTGGACCTCGTCGGCCCCTCGAACCTCTTCACCCTGCTCGCCAGCCTGCCGCCCTACTCCGCTCCCCTCCTGGCCGAGCTCTACCGGCGCATCGGCGACCCGAGGAAGGACGAGAAGCTCCTGAGAGACGCCTCGCCGCTCTTCTCGGCGGCGAGCATCAAGATCCCCGTCCTCATCGGCCAGGGGGCGAACGACCCGGTCGTCCGCCCCGCCGAGTCGGAGCAGATCGTGGCGGCCATCGCGAAGAGCGGCGGCGCCGTGACCTACGTCCTGTACCCGGACGAGGGGCACGGCTTCGCACGCCCCGAGAATGCCCTCGATTTCACCTCCCGCGCGGAGGCGTTCCTGGCCGCCTGCCTGGGCGGGCGGCTCGAGCCCCTCCAGGGGGACGGCATTCCCGGGTCGACCGCGCAGGTCACGGTGGTCAAAGCCAAGGCGGCGCAGCGATAATGGATGGGTCGGGAGGGGAGGTTGCCATGCCCACGAGCGACGTCGGCGGCGCCAGGATTCACTATCAGGACACGGGCCGCGGGAAGGAGGTCGTGCTCCTCCTGCACGCCTTCCCGCTCCACTCCGGGATGTGGGCGCGACAGGTGGCCGCCCTGTCTCCGCGCTACCGGGTGGTGGCACCGGACTACCCGGGGCTCGGGAAGAGCCAGCCCCGGCCCGAGCCCACCACCATGGAGGCCCTGGCGGAGCAGGTCTCGGGGCTCCTCGGCGCCATCCGGGTCGACCGAGTCGCCGTGGTCGGACTCTCCATGGGCGGGTACCTCTCCTTCGAGCTCTATCGCCGCCACCCGGGTCTCTTCCGCGCGCTCGCGCTGTGCGACACCCGCGCCGGGGCCGACACGCCCGAGGGGGCGGCGGGGCGCGAGGCCTTCGCGAAGAGCGCCATCGAGAAGGGGCTCCACTGGGTGGCGGACGAGATGACGCCGAAGCTGCTCCGGCCCCAGGCCGACGCGGCGGCGGTGAGGGACGTGCGGGCCCTCATCGGCCAGGGCACTCCGGCGGGGGTGGCGGCGGCCCAGCGCGGCATGGCGCGGCGGCCGGACTCGACCCCGACGCTCGCCGCCATCGCCTGCCCCACCCTGGTCCTCGTCGGCGAGGAGGACGGCCTCACCCCGCCCGCCGAGGCGGAGAAGATGGCGGCGGGGGTGAAGGGCGCGAAGCTCGTGCGCATCCCCGCGGCCGGCCACATCGCGAACCTCGAGAACCCGGAGGCCTTCCACCGGGCCCTGGCGGAGTTCCTGGCCGCGGTCCCGCCCTGAGGCGGACGCTAGTCCTCGGCCACGACGCGGGTGAGGGAGGCGCCGGCGGAGGCGAGGACGCGCTCCACCTGGGCGCGCTCCGGGGCCCCGAAGGACTCGTCCTCGTCCTCGAGGTTGTCGAGCTGCTCGGCCACGTACTCGGCGAGCGCCGGCTGCACCCCCTCGAGCGAGGGCGGCTCCGCCTCCAGGTCCTGGAGCTCCTTCCAGTCGACCACGCCGAGGCGGTCGTCGAAGGCCCGGTCCATCATCGCCCAGGTCTCGAACACCAGGTCGTGCGCGGCGACCCCGCCGGCCTCGGGGAGCTCCACCTCTCCCAGCCAGGCGTCGAGGTGGGGCTGGGTGTTCGCGAAGCGGTCGCGGAGCCGGGTCGTCTCCCGCTCGGGCAGGGAGGCGAGCCAGCGCCAGGCCTCCTCCACGAAGGCGCGCGGCAGCTCGCGCCCGTCGACGCTCCCGCGCTCGGGAGGGGGCGCGGGCGCGGGCGGCGCCGCCACCGCCGGGGCGTCGTCGATGTCCTTCCCGGCGGCGACGAGGTCCCAGAGGCCGATGAGGTTCGCGTAGAGGCGCCGCGCGTGCTCCGGCGCCGCGAAGTGCGGCTCGTCCGGGAAGAGGGACGGGATGACGTCGCTGCGGGGCTCGCCCGACGCCTGCGCCTCGGTGAAGTGCTCCGCCACCTCCTCGGTAGCGTAGGGCGAGCCGGCCTGGGCGAGGAGCGCCGAGAGAACCTCCGGCCCCTCGTAGCCTGCGGCGACGCCCTCGTCGCGCCCGCGGCGGCTCTTCCCCATGGACGGCGAGTCTAGCCGTCCCCGAAAGGGTTCGCCACGCCGACTGGCTAGTCGTCCCAACCGGAGCCGGACGGGCGGCCGGGAGCGCCCGGAGCCTTCTTCCCGCCGAAGCCGCGGTGCTCCGAGTGCTCGAGGATCTCCATCCCGAACCGCTGGCGGAAGCGGGCGAAGAAGAGCGCCATGCGGGCCTTCTTCTCCGGGGTGAGCCCCTTCGCGAGCGCTTGGAACATCTCGCGGTCGACGGCGAGGAGCTGGCTGCGGGCGTCGAAGATGGCGGCGATGGCCTGGTCGACGGGCTTGCCGTCGGCCGGGGCGGCCTTCGCGTCCTTCGCCCCCTGGGAGGAGCGCGCCGCCTCGCGCAGCACCTTGACGCTCGCCCGGATCTGCTCGAGCGGCGCCTTCCTGCGAGCGTCGAAGCTCCCCATGATCTCGTTCATCTTGGTCGCCTGGGTCTCGTCCAGGTCGAGCGCCTCGGCGAGGCCGAGCGCCCGGGCGAGCCGCATCCGCTTCGCCATCCGCTCCCAGCGCTCCTCCGGCTGCTCGGGGCTGCCCGGGGAGGAGGCCTCGGCGCCGGGCGGCGGGGCCTTGGCGGGCGGCCCGCCCTGGGCGAGCGCGAGCGCGGGGACGAGGAGCAGGGCCAGGGCGAACCGCATCGATCTCTCCTTACTACTTCTGCTCATGGGGCGTCGAGGTCGATCTCCTCGAGCTCGGCGAACAGGGTGTCCTCGGGGAAGGGCGCGCCGCTCGGATCCGGCGAGGCCTCGTCGACCGAGGCGGCGGACGGCTCGGCGATGGCGGCCGCCGACCAGGTCTCCTCGAGGTCGGGCAGCTGCCAGGCGACCGCCGGCACCTCCACCGCCGGGGGCCGGCGCACGAGCCCGGGCGACACCGCGAAGACCAAGGCGGCGGCGGCGACGGCGAGGGAGACCGCCGCGGCCGCGAAGGCGCGGCGGCGGCGGTGCGACCTCTTCCACTCGCCGAGCGCGGCGCGGTCGGCTCCGGCGAGCGCGCTCCGCTCGGCGTCCGACAAGGGCGGGAGCTCCGCCAGCTCCAGGACCTCCCCGAGAGCCCGCAGCTCCGCCCGGCAGGCGGCGCAGGACGAGAGGTGCTCGTCGAGGCGGCGCTCGCCCTCGGCGTCGAGCTCGCCGGCGACCCGCTCGAGGAGGATGGGTTCCCACCGTGCACAGGATCCGGTCACTTTTGCCTTCCCTTCCCGCCCTCGTCCCCGTCGGGCGGCACCTCGCCGACGAGCGCCCGCAGGCGCCGGATGGCGTGGTGGAAGCACACCTTGGCGTTGTTGACGGTGATGTTCAGGACCTCCGCCACCTCGTCGAAGGAGAGGGAGGCGTCGATCCGCAGCGAGAGCACCTCGCGCTGCCGGCGCGGGAGCTCGAGGACCGCCCTCTTCACGATGCGCTCGCGCTCGCGCCGCAGCAGCGTCTCGTCGGCGGTGGGGCCGGAGTGGGCCGCCTCGCTCAGGAGCTCGAGCGGCTCCTTGCGCCAGCGCGCCTCGTCCCGGGCGTGGTTCTTGGCGAGGTTCACGGCGATGCGGATGACCCAGGTCCGGAAGGGGAATGGCTCGCCCGGGCGGGTGGCGAGGCCACGCCGGGAGGCGGAGAGGGCCCGGAGGAAGGCCCGCTGAACGAGGTCCCGCGCGTCCTCGGGAGCGCGCGCGTAGCGCCGCACCACCGAGAGCACCACGCCCTCGTGGCGGCGCCAGAGCTCCTCGAAGGCCTCCTCGTCCCCCACCAGGAAGGCGCGGACGAGGTCCGCGTCCCGCTGGGCCTCTCCGGCGCCACCGGCGAGGACCCGCAGCTTGGACCTCGCCTCGTCCCGATGTTCGCCCATGGCAATGCCGGCCAGCACATGTATGCAACCCCTTGCCCGGCCGCTGGTTAAAGGCTACTCCGTTTCCGGGCCCGGGGCCTCCGAAACCCCCTCCGAAAGCGAGAAAGGCATGCTCGACCTCAAGGCGGTCATCCAGGACTTCGACGGCGTGGAGCGCCGGCTGGGGCGGAGGGGCGAGGGGCAGGCGGCGACGCTCCGGCCGGTGAAGCCGCTCGCGGCGCGCCGGCGCGAGCTCAACGTCGCGCTCGAGGGGCTAAAGAAGCGCCAGGCGGAGGCGAACGCGCGCGTGGGGCAGCTCATGCGGACGGACAAGGCGGCCGGGGAGAGGGCCAGGCTCGAGGCCCGCTCCGCCGGCGACGAGGTGAAGAGGGCCGAGGAGGAGCTCCGGTCCGTCGAGGCGGAGATCGAGAGGATCCTGCTCGTCGTCCCGAACCTCCCCTCCGACTCGGTCCCGGACGGCAAGGACGAGAAGGACAACGTCGTGGTCCGGACCTGGGGCGAGAAGCCCGCCCTCCCCTTCGAGCCCAAGGCCCACTGGGACCTGGGGGAGTCGCTCGGCATCCTGGAGTGGGGCCAGGCAGCGAAGATCTCCGGCGCGCGCTTCACCATCTCGAAGGGGGCCGGCGCGCGGCTCGAGCGGGCCATCGCCAGCTTCTTCGTCGACGTGCACACCTCGCGCGGCTACCGGGAGATCCTGCCGCCCTACCTCGTCACCGCCGAGACCATGACCGGGACGGGACAGCTACCGAAGTTCGAGGAGGACCTGTTCCGCACCGCGGGCGAGACCCCGCTCTACCTCATCCCCACCGCCGAGGTCCCGGTGACGAACATGCACCGGGACGAGATCTTCGAGGGTGCGGACCTGCCCATCTCGTACTGCGCCTTCACCCCCTGCTTCCGGGCCGAGGCCGGCGCCGCCGGCAAGGACACCCGCGGTCTCATCCGCCAGCACCAGTTCCACAAGGTAGAGCTCGTCAAGTTCGCGAAGGCGGAGGAGAGCTACGCCGAGCTCGACCGGATGGTGGAGGACGCACAGGAGGTCCTGAAGAGGCTCGAACTCCACCACCGGGTGGTGCTGCTCTGCGCGGGCGACATGGGCTTCGCCTCGGCGAAGACCTTCGACATCGAGGTGTGGCTCCCGGGCCAGGCCGCCTACCGGGAGATCAGCTCCTGCTCCAACTGCGAGGACTTCCAGGCCCGCCGCATCCGGGTGCGCTACCGGGGCGAGGGGGGAAAGCCCAGGCTCGCCCACACCTTGAACGGGAGTGGCGTGGCGGTGGGGCGAACCGTGGTCGCCGTCCTGGAGCAGTACCAGGAGGGGGACGGCACCGTGGTCGTGCCGAAGGCCTTGCGCCCCTACATGGGGGGTCTCGAGCGCATCACCCCCGAGCGCTTCCCCCGCGGCGTGGAGCGCTGACCCGCCGCTCGCCTGGCAGGGCAAAGAGCTTGATCCCGGTGGCCCCGGTGCCATAAAAGGGCGGTCCCGAAGCCTGGTCGGCCTAGGGGGCGAAGTGCGGAAGAGGCTCGGGAGGAGTGGCCGAGCGGCCTAAGGCGGCGGTCTTGAAAACCGCTGAGGGTTCACGCCCTCCGAAGGTTCGAATCCTTCCTCCTCCGCCAGCAGTCGAGGGCTCTGAAGGGTTTTTGGAAAGGTGGCCGAGAGGCCGAAGGCGCTGGTTTGCTAAACCAGTATACGGGGACAACCTGTATCGAGGGTTCGAATCCCTCCCTTTCCGCCATTTTGCGGTAGCTCGCCGAGCTCCTCACCCCGAGAGCCCGGGTGAAGCCGGCGAGCTGGCGACGGCGCGAGGCTCGCGGAAGCGCGGGGGTCGTTCCGCCGGCTTCCCCGGCCCTGGCACGCGCCGTCCCTCCCCAGGGTCTTCCCGGGCGAGAGCTGCTACGCTCCGGCGACGGAACGCGGACGTAGAGGAATAACGTCCTCTTGGGGGCGTTCCCCCCGCAGCCGACGGAACGAGGTGCCACTCCCGCCGTGACGAACCCCATGAAGACCCTCGCACTCGCAATCGCAGCGGCCCTCGCCCCCGCGCTCGGCTCCGCGAGCGGCGCAGGGGCGCTCCTCCGGATGGAGCTCGGCCAGGCCGAGCCGCCGCCGGACGCGGTCGAGCCGCCGACGCCGGCCCCGCCGAGCCCGCCTCCCCCACCGCCGGGGGACATGCCGGCTCCGCCACAGGACCAGCCGGCGGCAGCGGTCCAGCAGCCCGCGCCCCCGCCCCCCGGGCAGTGGGTCTACACGGCGGAGTACGGCTGGGTGTGGATGCCCTACGGGCAGGCGTACACCAACGTGCCCGCGGGCGGCGCGCCCCCGAACATGTACATCTACTACCCCACCGTCGGCTGGTGCTGGGCGGTCGCACCCTGGGTATGGGGGTGGGGACCGACGCCGTACTACGGACCCTACGGCCCGAAGCGCTACGGCTGGTACGGGAACGGCTACGGCCACTGGTACGGGTACAAGGGCGGCGCCTACGGCACCGGCTGGCGCGGGGCGAGCTACTACCAGGGGGGGCAGTGGAAGGCGCCCCCGCGCACCTACCCCGCTCCGACCCGGGCCTCCTCGCCCCCGAAGGCCGCCCACGGCTCGGGCTCAGGCCACGCCGGCAGCCACGGAGCCGAGCACCGCTAGGCTCCCGCCGCGGTCGCCGGCCCTCTCTCGAGAAGTCCTCCCGGCTCTCGAAGGAAGCTCCCCCTCCCGCTTTGACCATCCCGCGGGCCGCGGGGTGGCCTTCGGCTTCTACCCGGCCCACAAGGCGGCGGAGCTCGACCGCACCCAGGCGCTGCGGGTCGAGTGAAGGCGTCGAGAGCGGCTACTGGACCTGCAGCGGCGTCGGCTGATTCGTCCGGTTGGTGTTCCCGAGCTGGCCGAAGGTGTTGCTGCCCCAGGCCCAGAGCGACCCGTCGTACCGGGTCGCGACCGTGTGCAGGTTGCCGGCGCCGAGGAGGTCGATGAACGCCACCGCGATCCCCTGGGGGATGTCCGCCGACGTGGTCTGCCCGTTCCCGAGCTGGCCGTCGACGTTCCAGCCCCACGTCCAGAGCGTCCCGGCCGAATCCAGGGCGACCGTGTGGTAGAGCCCCGCGGCCACCGCCGTGAAGGTGTAGCCGCTGCCGGATTGCACCTCCACCGGCGCATTCCGCTGGGTCGTCGTCCCGTCTCCGAGCTGGCCGTAGGTGTTGTCGCCGAAGGCCCAGAGCGTTCCGTCCGCCTTCAGCGCCAGGGTGTGAAAGCCTCCGGCGGCCACCGCGGCGTAGGTATCGGTCCCGATCTGCTCCGGAACGCTCTGCGACGTCGTCGTCCCGTCCCCGAGCTGGCCGGAGGCGTTGTAGCCCCAGGCCCAGAGCGTTCCGTCCGACTGCAGCGCCGCGGTGTGAAAGCCTCCGGCGGCGACCGCTATGTAGGTGGCGGTCCCGATCTGCTCCGGAGCGCGCTGCGACGTCGTCGTCCCGTCCCCGAGCTCGCCGTAGGTGTTGTCGCCCCAGGCCCAGAGGCTCCCGTTCGTCTGGAGCGCCACCGTGTGGGCGCCGCCGAGGGGCGTGCCCCCCGCGGAGATGGTCGACGACGGGGCCGCGATGGCGACCTGGACCGGGATGTTCCTCGGCGTCGTCGTCCCGTCCCCGAGCTCGCCGTAGAAGTTGTCGCCCCAGGCCCAGAGCGTGTCGTCCGCCCGTAGCGCGAGCGAGTAGTACTGGCCCGCGGCCGCGCTCACCCAGGGGATGGTGCCGGCCGCGATCTGGAGCGGCGTGGGCTGGTCCATCGTCGTCTCGTTCCCGACCTGGCCGAAGTAGTTCTGCCCCCAGGTCCAGAGGGACCCGTCGTTCTTCACCACCACCGTGTGGAGCCCGCCCACGGCCACGGAGATGAAGCCGGTCCCGACCACCGGCGTCGGGATGGTCGTGGTGTGGCAGGCGGCGAGGAAGGTGGCGAACAACCCGGAGATGAGGACCCGGCGAATCGGCATGGCTCTCCCAAGCGGTACCCGTGAACCCTCCTCGGCGGGCAGGCCTGCCCCGAGGCAGGAGGCCGCCGAATAGCAGCTAACGCGGGGGGAATCCAGACTTTCCGGAAGGCCCTCGACGAGCGAGCACGTCGCCTGGGAGCACCCTCGCGCCTGCGCGCCGCGGGGAGGACCGCCGTCGACCGCTTCCCGGCGGAAGCGAGCGGCGGAGGGAGGCCGCGCCGTGCGGGTCGGTCCGGATTCGCCGCACCGATGACCCCACCCCGATCGAGGCCCGTGGTTCTCGCCGGGCCCGAAGAACCCGGCGTTCTTCCCGGCGGTTGGGGCCCCCGTCCGGCGAGTGTCCTTGCGGTCTGGGATGGCGGCCGACCGGGGCTCGCGACATGGGTTCGTCTTCCTCGGGAGGGATCCCATGCGTCGGCCGACGCTCCGTCGCCTTGCTACCGCGCTCGCCGTGCTCCTCGCCGCCTGCGGAAGCGGCGCGAGCTCTTCCGGCGGGCCTCCCGCAGGCTCGCACTCCATCTCCGGGACCGTCTCCGGGCTCCTCCGCCAGGGGATCACGGTCACCCTGGGCGGGGCGGGCGCGGGGACGGCAAGCACGGACGCGGCCGGGAACTACTCCTTCTCCGGGCTCGCGGACGGCAGCTACACCGTCACGCCGGCCGCATCCGGCTACGCGTTCTCGCCGACGCAGCTCACGGTCGACGTGAGCGGCGCGAGCGTATCCGGACAGGACTTCAAGGACGCCGGCGCCTACTCCCTCTCGGGCGCGGTCACCGCCTCGGGCGCCGGCCTCGCTGGCGCGACCCTCACCCTGAACGGCACGACCACCACCACCACCGACTCCTCGGGCAACTATTCCTTCGCCGGTCTCGCCGACGGCACCTACAGCGTCGTGCCCTCGCTCGTGGGCTACGGCTTCCTCCCCGTCAGCCGGGCGGTCGTCATCGCCAGCGGGAGCTCGAGCGGCAACGGCTTCGCGGCGACCCCGAGCACCTCGCCCACCTACGCGATCTCGGGGAGCGTGACCGGCCCCGCCGCGAGCGGCGTCGTCGTGGCGCTCGGCGGCGCCTCGAGCGCCACCACCGCCACCGACGCCTCCGGGAGCTTCTCCTTCGGCGGCCTCGCCCCCGGGAGCTACACGGTCACCCCCTCCCTCGCGGGCGGCTACGTCTTCACGCCCGCGAGCCTCCCGGCGGCGGTGAGCGCGGCCGACGTGGCCGGCCTCGACTTCGCCGAGGCCGGGGCGTACGCCATCTCGGGCACCGTCACCCTGGCCGGCTCCGGGCTGCCCGGCGCCACCCTGTCGCTCGACGGCACGACGACCGCGACGAGCGACTCCTCGGGGAGCTACTCCTTCCGCTCGCTCCCGGACGGCACCTACGTCGTCACTCCCTCGCTCGCCGGCTACAGCTTCGCGCCCGCGAGCGCTTCCGTCACCGTGAGCGGAGCGAACTCCACGGGGAACGGCTTCGCCGCGAGCGCCCTCCCCACCTACCGCCTCGCAGGCACCATCTCGGGCCCGGCGCCGGCCGGCGTCACCGTGACCCTCGCGGGCACCTCGAGCGCCGCCACCACCACCGACTCCTCGGGCAACTACTCCTTCGCCGGCCTCCCGGCCGGGAGCTACACCGTGACGCCATCCCTCGCCGGGTACGGGTTCAGCCCGGCGAGCAGCGCCGTCACCCTCTCCGGCTCCGACGCGACCGGGGTGAACTTCACCGAGGGAACGCGCGAATCCTGGGTGGCGGTCTACGTCGACTACGCGAACGCGCTCGCGTCGATCGGGGCCAACCCGGCGAGCTTCACCCACGTCTGCCCCACGTTCTACACCGTCAACTACGACTACCATTCCGGGGTGGCCTACTACTCCACCTGCCCCACGAACGGCACCTTCGTCTGCAACGGGACCGGCCCGGGCTCGAACTCCTTCGCCGGCCTGACGACGGGGCAGTTCACCGCCGGGGTGACGTCGCTGGGCCTGAAGACCGTCCCCGTCGTCTACGGCGGCGCCGGGAACGGCGGCACCGACGCCGGCATCCAGAACATCCTCGACAACGCGAGCGGCGAGGGGGACGCCTTCATCTCCGCCATGACGGCTGAGGCGGTGGCGAACGGTTACGCGGGCTACAACCTCGACTGGGAGGTCGCCGCCCTCGGCAGCGCCTACGCGGACAAGTTCGTCGCCTTCGTCAACAAGTTCAAGGCCGCGCTCGGGCCCGGCATGTCGCTCTCCGTCGACGCCATCGTCTCCAACGTGAACGGCACCTGGTGCTCGAGCGACAACGGCTACCTCGATTTCGCGAAGCTCGCCGCCTCGTCCATCGACCGGGTCCTCATCGAGGACTACGTGAACACGCTCGGCACCGCCACCACGAGCTGCCAGGGGGTGGTGCTGAGTTCGACGAACCCGGTCGGCTGCGACTTCACCTTGACCGGGGAGCTCAACATGATGTGCGCCCCGAACCTCCCGGTCGACAAGGCCGTCATCGGGCTAGAGGCGGACCCGAGCGCCACGAACGCCATCGCCGGCGCCGCCTTCTCCGCCATCGAGAGCTACGGCTTCACCCGCGTGGCGGTCTGGCCCCAGGCGCCGTTCATGAACGCGACCGGCATGGAGCCCGCGACCGCGACCTGGTACGGACTCCTCGAGAGCTTCCTCTCCCGCTAGGCGACGGTGGGCGGAACCCGGCGGCCTCGGGGACCGGGAGCCCCTTGACAGCCTAGACCACCGGTCCATACCATCGGTCTCATGCCCCGGCAGCGGTTCCTGAACATGCCCGAGGCGGCGCGCTCGCGGCTCCTCGGCATCGCGCTCGAGGAATTCGCCCGGCAGGGCTTCGAGCAGGCCTCGCTGAACCGCATCCTCGCCGCGGCGGGCATCTCCAAGGGAGCCTGCTACTACTACTTCGACGACAAGGAGGACCTCTTCGCGACGGCCATCGAGGGCGCCCTCGACGCGGCGCTCTCGCGCCTGCGCCTTCCCGACTTCGAGGGGCTCACGCCCGACGACTTCTGGCCGGCGGTGGAGCGATGCGTGGGCGAGTGGGCAGAGACCTTCGAGTCGTCGGGCGACCTCGTGAAGGTCACCCTGCTCGTCGACGAGGCCCGGCGGAGGAGCCCCCGCTTCGCCGGCATCGTGGCGAAGGGCCACGCCTTCTGGCGGGTCCTCCTCGAGGCGGGCCAGCGCCTCGGCTGCGTGCGCACCGACATCCCCAACGACCTCCTCCTCAGGCTCGTCGAGGCCAACGACGCCGCCCTCGACGGGATCTTCCTCGCCGTGCACCCGGAGGTCACCCGCGCCGCCCTCGAGAGCCACATCCGCCTCGTCTTCGACACCTTCCGGCGGCTGCTCGCCGTCGCCCCCGGACCTCGACGGCCGGGGCGCCGGCCGCCCGGCGGGCGGAGGTCCCATGAGCGCGTCCGCTGAGGCGCCGGTCATCCGCGCCTCGGCGCTGGTGAAGACCTACCGCATGGGGGAGGTCGAGGTGCAGGCGCTCCGCGGCGTGGACTTCGAGCTCCTCCGCGGGGAGATGGTGGTGCTCCTCGGCCCCTCGGGGAGCGGGAAGTCGACGCTCCTCAACATCCTGGGCGGACTCGACGTCCCCTCGCGGGGCGGGCTCCACTACGCCGGGATCGACCTCTCGCATCCCACCGAGGAGGCGCTCACGGAGTACCGGCGCCGCCACATCGGCTTCATCTTCCAGTTCTACAACCTCATCCCCAGCCTGACGGCGCTCGAGAACGTGGCGCTCGTCGCCGACATCGCCTCGAACCCGATGTCGCCCGGCGACGCTCTCGGCCTCGTCGGCCTCGCCGCCCGCCGCGACCACTTCCCCTCCCAGCTGTCGGGCGGCGAGCAGCAGCGGGTCGCCATCGCCCGGGCGGTGGTGAAGCAGCCGGAGATCCTCCTCTGCGACGAGCCCACGGGCGCCCTCGACGCCCAGACCGGCCGCCTGGTGCTCGAGGTCCTCGACCGGGTGAACCGGGAGCTCGAGACGAGCGTCGCCCTCGTCACCCACAACGCGCCCATCGCCCAGATGGCCGACCGGGTGGTGACGCTCGCCGACGGCCGCATCGCCACCGACACCCCGAATCCCCACCGCCGGCCGCCCTCCGAGGTGGCGTGGTGAGCGCCCTCCGCCGGAAGCTCGTCCGCGACCTCTGGCGCCTGCGCTACCAGGCCTTCACCATCGCCCTCCTCGTCGGCTGCGGCATCGCCAGCTTCGTCGCGGCGGTCTCGGCCTCCGCCTCGGTGCAGGCCTCGCGCGACTCCTTCTACGCCGGCTCCCGCTTCGCCGACGTCTTCGTGCACCTGAAGCGGGCGCCGCGCCCGCTCCTCGACCGGCTGCGCGACCTGCCCGGCGTCACCGCGGTGGAGGGGCGCACCGTCGAAGACTTCCGCCTCCTCATGGAGGGGAGTGCCGAGCCGGTGGTCGCCCGCTTCGTCTCGGTCGGCTGGCCGGCGGACTCGCGGCTCAACCAGACCCAGATCACCGCCGGGCGCCAGGTCGAGCCCGGGAGCGCCGACGAGGTGGTCCTGAGCCAGACCTTCGCCGAGACCTGGGGGCTCGGCCCCGGGTCCAAGCTGACGGCCGTCGTCGAGGGACGCCTCGCCCAGCTGCGGGTCGTGGGACTCGCCACCTCGCCCGAGTTCGTCTGGGCCTCGGAGCCCCGCACCGGCCTCCCCGACCCCTGGCACTTCGGCGTCGCCTGGATGGACGGCGACGCCCTCGCCGACGCCACCGGCCTGAAGGGGGCCTTCAACGACGTCGTCCTCCAGCTCGCGGCAGGCGCCGACGAGCGCGAGGTCATCGACGAGGTGGACCGGCTCCTCGAGCCCTACGGCGGGCTCGGAGCGGTGGGGCGCGCCGACCAGCCGTCCCACAAGCTCGTGGGGCAGAAGATCGTCCAGCTGGCTCGGCTCTCCCGGACCCTGCCGGTCATCTTCCTCGGCGTCGCCTCCTTCCTCCTCCACGTCCTCCTCTCCCGCATCGTCGGCACCCAGCGCGAGCAGATCGCCACCCTGAAGGCGCTCGGCTACCGCACCCGCGAGCTCTCCGCGCACTACCTGGAGCTGGCGTTCGCGGTCTCCGCCCTGGGGGTGGTCCTGGGATGGGGGCTCGGAGGGCTCGGGGCGAAGGCCATCCTCTCCGTCTACGCCCGCTACTTCCGCTTCCCCGCCTATCTCTTCCGCCTCGACGCCTGGGCCATCGCGGGGGCGAGCGGCGCGGCGATAGCGGCCGGCGTCGCCGGGACCTGGTCGGCGGTGCGCCGGGCCGTCTCCGTCCCTCCCGCCGACGCCATGCGGCCGGAGGCCCCGCCGAGCTACCACCCCACCCGCCTCGACCAGGCCTACGCCCATCTCCCCCCCGTCGTCCGCATGATCCTGCGCGACGTGCAGCGGCGCCCCTTCCGCCTGCTCCTGTCGGCGGCCTCCATCGCCCTCGCCACCGCCATCGTGCTCGCCGGCAGCGTCCTCAACGACTCCATGGACGAGGTGCTGCGCCTCCAGTTCGAGGTGGCGCACCGCGAGGACGTCACCGTCACCCTCGACGGCGCCCGCGACGGGCGCGCCGTGCTCGAGGCCGCCCACCTGCCGGGCGTGCGACGCGCCGAGGGCGAGCGCATGGTGCCGGTCCGGCTCCGGGCCGGCCACCGGTCGCGCACCACCGCCATCCTCGGCATCCCCCGCGGCATGGACCTCCACCGGCTCCTCGACGCCCGCGCCCGGCCGCTCGCCCTGCCGCCGAGCGGCCTCTCGCTCTCCCGGCCACTCGGGGAGTCTCTCGGCCTCCGCGAGGGCGACCGCGTGGAGGTGGAGGTCCTGGAGGGCGAGCGGCAGAAGGTGGTCGTGCCGGTCGCCGCGCTCGTCGACGACCTCCTCGGCCTCTCCGGGTACATGGACGCCTCCGACCTCGCCCAGCTCCTCGGGGAGAAGTTGAGCGCCAACGTCGTCCTCCTCGGGGTGGAGCGGCGCGACCTCGACGAGGTGACGGATCGGCTCGCGGCCCTGCCGGCGGTGACCTCGATCAGCCGTCCCGACGTCGACCGGAGCCTGGTGCGAGCCCAGGTGGGAGACGTATTCCTGGTCCTGGAGATGGCGCTCGCCGTCTTCGCGGCCGCCATCGCTGTCGGGGTGGTCTACAACAACGCGCGCATCGCGCTCGAGGTCCGCAGCCGCGACCTCGCCACCATGCGCATCCTGGGGTTCACGCGCGGCGAGCTCGCCGCGGTGCTCCTCGGCGAGCAGGCGATCCAGGTGGTGCTGGGGATCGTCCCCGGCCTCTACCTGGGGCGCTTCATCGGGGGGCTCTCGCTCTCCACCATCGACCGCGAGCTGCTGCGCATCCCGGTCTCGAGCTCCCCGGCGGGCTACCTGGGCGCCGCCTGCGTGGTTCTCCTCGCCGCGCTCGCCTGCGCGCTCGTCGTGCGGAGGCAGTCGGACCGGCTCGACCTGGTGGCGGTCCTCAAGGCTCGGGACTGAGGTGACGACATGACCTGGACCTACCGAATCGCGACGCTCGCAATCGCCCTCCTCCTCCTCGCCGGAGTCGTGGCGGTGATGCGCCCCCGGCCGGTCGACGTCGAGGTGGCGCGCGTCGTGCGCGGGCCGCTCGACCAGAAGGTGGTGGACACCGGCCGCGCCCGGATCCGGGAGCGCTACACGGTCTCGGCCCCCATGGCGGGAACGCTCGCCCGCATCGAGCTCCACGAGGGGGACGTGGTCGAGCCCGGCACCGTGCTCGCCCGGCTCCTGCCGCTCCCGAGCCCGCTCCTCGACGCGCGCTCGCGCCGGGTGGCGGAGCAGCGCCTCGCCTCGGCGATGGACACCCAGCGCCAGGCGCACGCCACCGTGACGCGGGCCGAGGTGGCAGCCGACAACGCGCGCCGGGAGCTCGCCCGCGCCGAGACCCTCTCCAAGGAGGGGGCGATGCCCCCGGCGCAGTTCGACCAGACGGCCTCGGACGCCCGCATCCGCGAGGCGGAGCTCTCTTCGGCCCGCTTCCTGGAGAAGGTCGCCACCCACGACATCGAGCAGGCAAAGGCCGCCCTGGAGCGGTTCACCCCGGGGGTGCACAGCTCGGAGCAGTTCGAGATCACCTCCCCCGTCCACGGCCAGGTCCTCCACGTGGTGCACAAGAGCGAGGGAGTGGTGGAGCCGGGCGCCCCCCTCATCGAGGTGGGCGACCCCGAGGCCCTGGAGCTCGTCGTCGACGTCCTCTCGCAGGACGCGGTCGCCGTGCGCCCCGGCATGGTGGCGCGCATCCTCCACTGGGGCGGCGACCGGCCCCTCGCGGCCAAGGTGCGCCGCGTCGAGCCCTCGGCCTTCACCCACACCTCTCCCCTCGGGGTGGAGGAGCAGCGCGTCAACGTCCTCCTCGACCTCGACGGCCCTCCCGAGAGCTGGCGGCCGCTCGGCGACGGGTTCGCGGCAGACATCGAGATCACCGTCTGGTCGCGGCCGGACGCGCTCCAGGTGCCGACGAGCTCTCTCTTCCGCCAGGGCTCGGGGTGGGCCGTCTTCACCGTGGAGGGCGGGCGCGCCGAGGCGAGAAGCGTCGAGGTCGGCCACCGCGGCCCCCTGCAGACCGAGATCCTCTCCGGCCTGAAGCCCGACGAGGTCGTCGTCGTCCACCCCGGCGCCTCGGTGCGCGGCGGGTCGAGGGTCGCCTATCGCTAGCCCCGGTGGGGCATGGGCCGCTCCCGCACGGCCGGTTCAACGTTCACCCCTTAGGTTCGACGTCGTGGACCTGGACCTCACCTTCCAGGAACTCGCCCCTCTCACCCGCCGGGCCGTCGTCCGGCGCGCCCACCGCGTGCCCACCGCTCGGGCCCCCCGTCCCGGTCCCGGCGGCCTCGGTCGCGGCGTCCCGAAAAGATCCCTGGCGATCGGGGCCCTCCTCGCCGCGTCGCTCGCCGCCCTCCCGCTCGAACGAACGCTCGCCGAGGATCGGACGATCCCCGAGCCGCTCTCCGCGCCAGCAGGGACGGCAGCGGCCGCTCCCAGCGCGGAAGGCGAGATGGGGGAGGAGATCGTCGTCACCCCCACCCGGGGTCCGCAGAAGCTCCGGGACGTGCCCGCGGCCGTGACCGTCGTGAATCGCGCCGCCATCGAGCGGAGCGCCACGAAGACGGTGGACGAGCTCCTGCAGGCGGTTCCCTCCTTCGACACCTTCCGCCGGTCGAGCAGCATCGGCTCCGACCCGAGCTCGGAGGGGATGAGCCTGCGGGGCGTGGGGCCCTCCGCCACCTCGCGCAGCCTCGTCCTCGTGGACGGGGTCCCGGCGAACGACCCCTTCGGCGACTGGGTCTACTGGCGCTCCATGCCGCCCCTCGGGATCCAGCGGATCGAGGTCGCGCCGGGCGGCGGCTCGGCGGTCTACGGCAACTACGCCCTGGGCGGCGTCCTGCAGGTCCTGTCGCGGCCCATCACCCCCACCACCCTCGACGCCCTCGCGGACTACGGCTCCTACGACACCGCCCGCGCGAGCCTCTGGGCGTCGGACCGCTGGGGGCCTCTGGGCGCCGCGGTCGAGGGCGACTACCTGACGTCCGAGGGGTACGAGGTCGTGGCGCCGTACGACCGGGGGCCGATCGACGCCGCCACGCCCACCCAGCACGCGGTCGCGAGCGGCCGGCTGGAGTGGGCGCCCTCGAAGGACCTCGCCGTCCAGCTGCGGGGAGGCTACTTCTACGAGAACCAGAACGGCGGGACCGAGTTCACGACCTCCATGGTGAGGCAGGGGGCCTACTCCGGGAGCGTCCGCTACTCGCCGGGCGAGGCCGGGACGTTCGACCTCGCCGTGTTCGGGCACGCGGGAGGGTTCGTCCAGAACCGGGCGCGGGTGACGAGCGGCCGGACCGAGGAGTTCCTCTCGGCGCACCAGGAGGTCCCTACGAGGGACGTCGGGGCGGGCCTCCTGTGGACGAGCCGGCCGCTCTTCTCGGCGCAGGCGGGGAGCGCCAGCGCCACTGATCGAATGGCCCTTCCGCCGGTGGGCAGCCACACCCTCACCGCGGGGCTCGATGCCCGCTGGATCACCGGCCAGACGGACGAGACCGAGTACCCGGCCGTCGTCACCCCGACGAGCGTGGTCCAGCAGAACTCGGGCGGCAAGCAAGAGCTCTTCGGCGTCTTCCTCCAGGACGTCTACGAGGTGACCGAGGCGGTGGAGGCGGTGGCGGCCCTTCGCTACGACTACTGGGCGAACACGAGCGCGTTCCTCGACCAGGGGCTCGCGAGCGGCACGAGCAACCCCACCTTCCAGTACCCCGACCGGAGCGACCAGGCGTTCGACCCCAAGGCGGGAGTCCGGGTGCGCCCACTCGAGTGGCTCACCGTGCGAGCGGCCGGGTACGGGGCCTTCCGCGCACCGACCTTGAACGAGCTCTACCGCTCGTTCCAGGTGGGCACCGTGAAGACCTTCGGCAACGCCAACCTGGGCCCCGAGAGGATCTGGGGGGCGGAAGCGGGCGTCGACATCGCCATCCCCGGCGGGCTCACCCTGCGGGCGACCGGGTTCTGGAACGCGCTCGAGAACCCCATCGTCAACGTGACCTGCTCCGCCGCTCCCGGCATCCCGGTGGGGACCCCCGGCGCCGTCTGCATCGGGCCGGACGCGCAGAAGCAGAACCTCGGCCAGGCGAACATCCCGGGGCTCGAGGCGAGCCTCGACTGGCGCATCGCCCCGCACTGGTCCGTCGGCGGA
>DATJZG010000117.1:0-6395 GCA_035499295.1 Anaeromyxobacteraceae bacterium | reverse complement strand
CGCGGATGAGGTCGCGGATGGCCTCGGAGCGGTTCACGTAGCCCTTCGCGGTGATGAGCCGGTCGAACTGCGCGAGAAGGTCGTCTTCGAGCGAGATCCCGATGCGCTCCAGCATGGCTCTCCTCCAGGTGGAGTAAGCCTATCCGGGGGTGCCGGCGCAGTCCACGGCGGGCAACTCCACCGCCGGAGGCGGGCGCGGCGCCGTCGCCGCGGCCTCCTCGCCCCGGGCCGCCTGGAGGGCGGCGATCTGGCGATCGAGCCGGGGGAGGGCGACCTCGCTCGTGTAGCGGATGAGGTGCTCTCCCCGCACCGCGAGCGACAGGGCCCGCGCGACCGCCGCCGGGCCGCGCCGGAGCGAGCGGGCGACGAGCCTCCAGAAGTGCGAGCGGCGCGGCCCGCGCACGCCGATCCCCCACAGCGCGCGGGCGAGCGAGCCGAGCACCCCGGGCCGGCGCGCCGAGGCGATGGGCTTCGCCACCTCGACGTGGAGCGCGCAGCGCTCGTAGTAGGCCGCCGGCGCGTAGAGGGAGGCGAGCAGGTCGCGGTACCCCCGGAGCAGCAGCACCTCGTCGAGGACGGGGCGGAAGTTCGCCCGCCCGAACTGGTCGCCGACGAGCCCGGGCCGGAGCCGCCCCTCCCGCTCCAGCCGGCGCCAGAGCGCGGTGCCGGGCAGGGCGCCCAGGATGCCCACCATGGCGACGGCGAGCGGGAGGCGCGAGATGAACTCGCGCTGGCGCTCGAAGATGTCCGGCCCGTCGCTGTCGAAGCCCACGATGAAGCCGGCGAACACCTCCAGGCCGGCGGCGGTGATGGACCTCACCGCCTCCGAGGGGTCGACCCTCAGGTTCTGGGTCTTGCCCGCCCCGGCGAGCGCCTCCCGCGACGGCGTCTCCACCCCCACGAACACCGCCGAGAACCCGGCGTCCACCATGGACTCGACGAGCCCGGGCAGGGCGGCGAGGTCGAGGCTCGCCTCGGTGAAGAGGTCGAAGGGCTGGCCGTGCGCCCGCTGCCAGGCGGCGATGCGCGGCAGGAGCTCGGCGGCCGCGCGCCGGTTGCCGATGAAGTTGTCGTCGACGATGAAGACGGCGCCCGGTCCGCCGTGGCGCAAGAGCGCGTCGAGCTCGGCGAGGACCTGCTCGCAGGTCTTGAGGCGCGGCACCCGGCCGTACATCTCCACGATGTCGCAGAACTCGCAGCGGAAGGGGCACCCGCGCGAGACCTGGATGGAGAAGCTCGCGTAGCGGTCGAGCGCGAGGAGGTCGAAGCGGGGCACCGGCGCGCTCTCGAGCCCGGGCCGCTCGTCGCCCTCCGGGGGCGAGAGCACGCGCGCGGCCCGGATCTCGGGGTGCTCGAGCGCCTCGACGAGCGCGGCGAGCCGCCCTTCCGCCTCGCCGCGGAAGACGTGGTCCGCCTCGGGGAAGGCGCCGGGGGAGGTGGTGGGCGCGGGCCCGCCCACGACGGTGCGGCGGCCGAGCGAGCGCGCCCGCGACACCACCGCGCGCATGGAGTCGGCCTGGATGAGCATGCCGCTCACCAGGACGGCGTCGGCCCAGAGGAGGTCGCGGTCGGCGAGCGGCTCCACCTGCAGGTCGACGATCCGGATCTGCCACGCCGGGGGCAGCAGCGCCGCGAGCGTGGCGAGCCCGAGCGGGGGGAGCGCGGCCGACTTCCCCAGGAAGGGCAGGCTGTAGTCGTAGCTCCAGTAGGTGGCGGGCGATCCGGCGTTGACGAGGAGAGCTCGCACCATGCGCGGATCCCAACACGGCCCGTGTCACCGCCCTGTCATAGGCGACCCGTCACCTTCGGGGTGCCCCGGCGCGGGCAGGCCATTGGTGAGAGCCGGAGGGCGCCGCCCGCGCGCGAAATCCACGCGCTCGCGGGCCGGCGGAGTGCTAGCTTCCCCCTCGCGATGGTAACGCACCCGCTGCTCGAGCGCCTCTTCCGCCGCATCGTCGCCCTGCGCCTCCCCATCGTCGCCGCCTACGCGGTGCTGCTGCCCCTCGCCGTGGTGCTGGCGCTGCGCATCCCCTCCGAAGGGGCGATCGACAAGCTCATCGTCCCTTCCGACCCGGACTACCTCGCCACCCGCGCCTTCCAGAAGGTGTTCCCGGAGGGACAGGTGGTGATGCTCCTCCTGGAGGCGGACGACCCCTGGGGCCCCGAGGTGCTCGCCGACCTCTCCCGGGTGGAGGAGCGCCTCCGGGCCGTCCCCGGGGTGGTCCCGATCTCGGGGCTCGACATCTTCCGGCGCACCCGGCCCGGCTTCCAGCCGACGGCGGAGAGCGCCGAAGCCTACCGACGCTTCGCCAACGGGACCTCCATCTTCCGGCGCCAGGGGCTCGTCGGCCCCGGCTTCCAGGGGATCGCGGTGGGGTTCGCCTCGAAGAGCGCGCGGGAGCGCACCGCCACCCTCGAGGCCATCGACCGGGCGCTCTCGGGGGCGGCGACCGGGCCGGTGAAGGAGGTGCGGCGGGTCGGGGCGCCCTACGTGGAGGCCTGGATCGAGCACGAGTCGGGCGCCGCCTCGGTGAGGTACTTCCCGCTCTTCGGGCTCTTCGTCGTCGTGGTCACCCTGTTCCTCTACCGCTCGGTCCGCACGCTCTTCGCCATCCTGCTCGCCCTCGGGACCTCGGTGGCCCTCGGGGTGGGGGCGGGTTCGCTGCTGGGGCTCTCCTTCACGGTGGTGTCGGCGCTCGTGCCGCTCACCGTGCTCGTCACCACGCTCGCGACCCTCGTGTACCTCCAGTCGCGCTTCGTCGACCAGCCCGAGGAGAGCGAGGTCGACCGGCACCAGGTGTTCGCCCTCGCGAACAAGTTCCTCCCGGTGACCGCGTCCACGGTGGCGGCGGTGCTCGGGTTCGGGGCCCTGCAGGTCTCGAAGATCCGCCCGGTGCGGGAGATGGGGCTCTGGACCGCGACCGGCCTCGCCATCGGCTGGGTGGTGGCCTTCACCCTCTTCCCCGCCCTGCAGAAGCTCCTGCGCACCCCCACCAGCCGGTCGGTGGCGCTCCGCATCGGCTTCTACGACCGGCTCGCCTCCTTCCTGCCCGAGTTCAGCTACCGGTTTCGCTGGCCCCTGGTGGCGGGTTCGCTCGCCCTCTCGGCGGTGGGGGCGGTGGCGCTCTTCGGGATCCCCGGCCACCTCGACCACATGAAGGTCGGGGTCGACTCCCTCGACTACGTGGACCCCGGCCTCGCCATCCACCGCGACATGCTCTTCTTCCGCAAGAACGTCTCCGGGCTCAGCGTGGCGCGGGCGTGGGTGCGGACGCCCCCGGGGGCGGTCGTCGAGCCCGAGGTGCTCCGCGGCCTCGATCGCTTCGCCACCGCGGTGGAGGCCCTGCCCGGCGTGTCGTCGGTGGTGGGCCCGACCACCTTCCTGCGCATGCGCCGCTACCTCGCCGGGCAGGGTGACGAGCTGCCGCAGGACCCGCAGGCCTTCGCCCAGGCGGCGGCGGACGTGGAGCAGCTCTTGCTCTCCGAGGGCGAGCTGCGCGCTTTCGTCGACGTGGGCACGCTCGCGAACGCGCAGCTGACGGTGGTGTTCTCCGGGGGGGACGAGAAGGACTACCTGCGCCTGTCGCAGGAGATGCGCCGCGTCTGGGACCGGACGGTGGCGGGCGACGCCGCCTTCCGCGGGGTGGAGATGCAGGTGGTGGGCGAGTCCATGCTGCAGGCCAAGGTGGGCGCGAGCCTCGTCCCCACCCTCACCGAGAGCTTCGCGCTCACCGCCGCCCTCATCTTCGTCGCCTTCCTCTTCGTGTTCCGCAGCCCCTCGGCGCGGCTCATGGCGATGATCCCCTCGGTCTTCGCCATCCTCCTCACCTTCCTGGGGATGCGGGTCTTCGGGGCGTCGCTCAACGTCGCCACCATCCTCATCGCCACCACCGTCCTCGGCACCACCGAGAACGACCAGATCCACTTCTTCTACCACCTGCAGGAGGGGCGGGCGCAGCACCGGGACTTCGAGAGCGCGCTCCGCTACGCGCTCCGCGTCTCCGGGCGCGCCATCGTCTTCGCCACCCTCATCAACGCGGTGGGGTTCCTGGCGCTCTCGGTCTCGAACTTCCCGCCGCTCCGGCAGTTCGGGATCATCACCGCCGCCGCCTTCCTGCTCGGGATGACGGCCGACTTCACCGCCCTCCCGGCGGCGCTGTGGATCGTGAGCGGCGAGAGGCCAGCCTCCCTCGGGGGCGCGGGCCGCTAGGGCGCGGGGCGGCGGGCCACGCCCCGCCAGACCGCCTCCAACCTCTCCACCGAGCGCTCGAAGGCGAAGTCGTCGCGGAGCTCGAGGCAGCGGGCCCGCGCTGCCGCCACCTTCTCGGGGTGCTCGAGGAGGAGGTCGAGGTGGCGCGCCAGGTCGTCGGGGTCGCCGGGGGCGAAGAGGAAGTCGGGCGAGGCGGCGAACTGCCGCGCGGCGCTCAGGGGAGCGTCGGCGACGAGCGCCGGCAGCCCGCAGCCGAGCGCCTCCAGTACCGCCATCCCCTCGAGCTCCACCTCCGAGGCGTGCAGGAGCAGATCGGCGGTGTGGAAGAGGCGAAGGAGCTCCTCCTCCGGGACGAAGGTCACCTCGGCCGGGAGCGGCAGGGTGCGGCCCAGGGCCGCCACTCGTCCCGCCTCTGGCCCGCGCCCGGTGACGACGAGCTGGATGCGCCCGGCGTGGCGGGAGCGCCGCACCCCCTCGATGACCACGTCGAGCCGCTTCTCCCGGGCGAGCCGGCCCACCGCCAGGACGAGAAGCCGGTCGCGGTGCGGCTCCGGCCGCTCGGCGCGCTCGGGGCGGTACCCGTCGGCGATCCCGTTCGAGATCACCTGCGCCGGCGAGCGGAGCCCGTGGCGCAGGAGCTCGTCGAGCGCGAACTGGCTCGGGCAGACGACCAGGTCCGCCTTGTTGTAGAGGCTGCGGAGGAAGAAGCGGTAGGTGGCGGCGCTGATCCGCGGGGAGTGGATGCCGATGTTGTAGAGGATGTTCTCGGGCTGCACGTGAAACCCGGCGGTGACGGGCTTGGCGAGGCGCTTCGCGAGCGTGGCGGCGCGGATGCCGAGCGGGAAGGGGAACTGGACGTGCACCACGTCCGCGACCCGGAAGACCTCGCTGAGGACCTCGCCCTTGGGCCAGGCGAAGGGAAACCCCATGTCCCGCATCACCTTCTTGAAGCCGGGCACGTAGAAGCTCGGCAGGAGGATGTGGTCCGCCGACGCCTTCTTCGCCTCGCCGGTCGTGACCACTGTCACGTCCATCCTCGAGCGGAGCGCCGACACGAACCGGCGCGCCGACATGGCCCCGCCGTTCTTGACCGCGCCGTCCCAGGAGTCGGCGACGAAGGCGATGCGCAGCCGCGCGTTCTCGTCCATGAGGGCCATGGCAGGGATGCGGAGGAGCCCTAGCCGCGCGGGCGCGGCCGGGGGAGGAGGGTCCCGGTCCGCTGCATGTGCTCGGCCCAGGCCGGATGACCGGCCAACATGCGCCGGTCCATCCACGGGATGCTGACGAAGGTGAAGAGACCGGTGATGGCGACGGCGCCGACCGCGCCGAGCGCCCAGCCGGGGCGAGCGGCGAGGCCGAAGAGGAAGACCCCCCACCAGAAGAGCACCTCGCCGAGGTAGTTGGGGTGGCGCCACACTGCCCAGAGGCCGGTGTCGAGGATGCTGGCGGGGTCCTGGCGCGCGCGCAGGTAGCGGCGGAGCTGCAGGTCGGCCACCGCCTCGATGGCGATGGCGCCCGCGGTGACGAGGGCGGCGGCGAGGTCGAGCGCCCCGAGCGGCCGGCCGGGGCCGGCGAGCGCCGGGAAGGCGGGCAGGAGCGCGAGGAACACCCAGGCGGTGGGGAAGAGGTGGATGGAGAAGAAGCTCGCCGGCCAGTAGAGCCGGCCTGCCTTCGACCGGATCTCGCGGTAGCGGAAGTCCTCGTCGCCGAGGCCGCGCCAGCGCACCGCCCAGTTGGCGGTGAGGCGGACGCCCCAGGCCGCGAGGAGGAGGAGGAGGAGGACCCGGCGCGCGGCGGGGGCGGCGGTGGGGGCGGTCCCGAAGGCCCAGTAGAGGGCGATGGGGATGGGGGCGACGCTCCAGTACGGGTCGTAGAGGCTCGAGTTGTCGAGGGCGACGCTGAAGGCGAAGACGACGACCGTCGCTGCCACGTCGGCGCCGAGGGCGACGAGGACGGGGTGGCGCCCGGGGAGCGCCGCGACGACCGCCCCCGCGGCCCCGAGCGCCAGGGCGTAGGCGACCGCCACCCAGGCGAACCCTCGCGCCCGGCCGCTCGCAGGGCTCACCCCGAGTTCGCTCGTCGCCATCCTCCTCCTCGAATCCCCTCGGCGGGCGAGATCGCCCAGGCGAGGCGGAGACTAGCACGTCCCCCGCTCGCGGAGGCGCCCGGCGAGGGCCCCTCTAGC
>DATJZG010000116.1:0-19230 GCA_035499295.1 Anaeromyxobacteraceae bacterium | reverse complement strand
CGCGCCCTCATCAAGCAGGCCGACCCCGATGTCGTGGAGGAGTGGAAGTGGAGGGGGACCCCGGTATGGTCTCACGACGGGGGCATCTGTACGGGTGAGTCGTACAAGTCGATAGTGAAGCTGACCTTCTACAAGGGCGCTTCCCTGAAAGACCCTGCCGGGCTCTTCAATTCGAGCCTTGACGGGGGCGTCAGGCGCGCCATCGACATTCACGAGGGCGAGGAGATCGATGCAAATGCCTTCAAGGCGCTCATCCGCGCAGCCGTTGCTCTCAACACTTCTGGCGGAGGGAAGTTCAAGAAGCGCAAGTGAGCATTCACTCGTCCCGACGTCGAACCCAACTCCTTAGGCGCGCTGGGGTCAGAGCGTCCGATCTCGGGCCAAGTCAAGGCGAACACCTCGAAGACCCAATCGGGGCGACGTGCCTGGCGGTCAAGGGGGCGTCACCGGCATCACCTTGTCCTCCCGGACCCGCGGCGCTACCACACGAGAGCGCGTCCACTCTTGTCGCCGCGCATGTTCGAAGGTGCGCGACCGTGAAGGAGGAGCTCATGAAGCGGATGGCCAACGCAGGGTGGTACGGAAGTCTGAGAGATGGCCGCGGCACCTTCAGTGTCGCGAGCGGGACGATCAAGGACCAAAAGGTGACCTTCCGGAGCCGATTCGAGGATGCCCCGGGGACGAACCCGGAGGAGCTCATCGCGGCTGCCCACGCGAGCTGCTTCAGCATGGCGCTCAGTGCCCAACTGGGCGAGCGCGGGATCACTCCCGAGGCCGTCGAGACCGTCTGCACCATCACCTTCGAGAACCTGACCCTGACGAAGAGCCTTCTTCAGACCCGCGTCAAGGCCCCTGGCGCCGACAAGAAGAAGGTAGAGGAGGCAGCCGCGGCCGCCAAGGCAGGTTGCCCCATCTCGAAGGTCCTGAAGCTGGACATCGCGCTCGAGCTGGCGGTGACGACATAGGGGCGCCCGCGGAGAGAAATCCGGAGGAGGCGACTACCTCCCCTCTCCCCCGCGACCATTCGCCACCGGCACGTGGATGGGGCACGGGGGCAGCAGGACGCAAGACGGGCTTCCGGCGCGTCCCGTGGGCGTCGCCGCCCGGAGCGACGACTTGAGTTCTCGAGGCCAGCACCGACGGTGACCACCCTGCGGCGTGGATCACGCTCGCCGAGCGTCGCGCCCTGTGACAGACTCCCGCGGACTTCCTTCCTGGAGACCTCATGCGATTCGACCTACCCCGTGCCCCGCGGCTCCTAGCCGTCGGCGCCATCCTTCTCTTCGTCACGGCCCGTGGTGACGAGGGCACCGGAGGCGGGGCCGCGGAGGACTCGGTCGTGCAGGTCTTCTCGACGATGCGCGACCCGGATTTCTCGAAGCCCTGGACCAAGCAGGCACCGCGAGAGGTCACGGGGTCCGGCGTCATCATCGAGGGACGTCGGATCCTCACCAACGCGCACCTCGTCCGGTACGCGAGCGAGATCCAGATCCAGGCGAGCCACTCCGGCGACAAGGTCTCGGCGACCGTCGAGGCGGTCTCCCCCGCCATGGACCTGGCGCTGCTCAAGGTGGACGATCCGACCGTCTTCGATGCGCACCCGCCCTTGAAGCGCGAGGCCAGGCTACCGTCCGTGAAGGACACCGTGCTCGTGTACGGCTTCCCCACCGGCGGGCCGACGCTTTCCATCACCAAGGGAATCGTCTCGCGCATCGACTTCGTCGGGTACAACTACCCCGCGTCCGGGCTGCGCGTTCAGGTCGACGCCGCGATCAACCCGGGCAACAGCGGCGGCCCCGCGGTCGTTGGCGACAAGATGGTCGGGCTGGTGTTCAGCACGCTCGGCGGGACGCAGAACATCGGCTACATCATCCCCTGCGAGGAGATCCAGCTGTTCCTGGCCGACGCCGCCCAGGGGAAGAGCCCGGCCAAGCCGGCACTCTTCGACGAGTTCCAGACGCTCGAGAACGAGGCGCTGCGCGCCTCGCTGAAGCTCGACAAGTCCGTGCAGGGCGCGGTCGTGCACCGGCCCGATCGGGACGAGCCCTCCTACCCGCTCAAGCAGTGGGACGTGGTCTCCAAGATCGGCGACGCGGCCGTCGACAACCAGGGAATGGTGACCGTCGACGGGCTCCGGCTCGCCTTCCCCTACCTGGTGCAGAAGGTGTCGAAGGACGGCCGGGTCCCGCTCACCATCTGGCGCGGCGGCCGAGAGATGGCGGTACAGGTTCCGGTGTCGAGCACCCATCCCCTGGTGCTGGTCGACCTGCGGGGCGCGTACCCGCCCTACTTCATCTACGGACCGCTCGTCTTCTCGACGGCCTCGACGCAGTTCCTCGGAGCGCTCGGCGCCGGCAAGGGAACCGTGCTCGGGATGACGGTGTTCAACGGCAGTCCGCTCATCACCCGCAGGGGGGACCGGCCGGCTTTCCCGGGCGAGGAACTGGTGCTGGTCTCCTCTCCACTCTTCCCCCACAAGCTCGCGAAGGGGTACAGCAACCCCCAAGCCCACGTGGTGAAGGCCGTGAACGGCGCGGAGGTGAAGAACCTCCGCCACCTCGTCGAGATCCTCCGTGACGCGCAGGGCGACTTCGTCACCTTCGAGTTCTACGAGCGCCACACCGAGGCCATCGTCCTTCCTCGGAAGGAAGCTGTTCGCGCCACCGAGGAGATCCTGAACGACAACGGCATCCGCTCGCAGGGGTCCCCGGACACCCTCGACGTCTGGAACGCGCGCGCCGGCGCGACGAGTTCCCGCTAGAGAGGCGGACCATGACCGGTGCCGGACCGCGGCCTCCCTCCGGGACGGAACCGTGATCCGTCCCGGCGCCCTGCCCTGCTAGATGACCCGGAGATGAGCCCCCAGCGCGAGGGCGCGGGGGCATACTCTTCGGGGCCGGCTCAGTGAAACGCGCTCCCCGATCGGGTTCGGCTCGGTGGAGTTCATCTGAAGGCAGAGGAGGCGATCGGCTCGCACCCCGACGGGGCCCGTCGCCGGACCGATCTCCCCGGTCCCAACTACATCCTCGACCTCGCCGTCGCCGGGCGTTCGCGAACGCCTCCCTCCACTTTACTGACAGTCTATGGCGAAGCACTGCACCCAGACGAGGAAGGACCCCGAGGACCATCCGCCGACGAGGTTCTGAACGGAGTCCCTCGCCCGGACGCGCCAGTAGTAGGTGGTGCCGTTGTAACAAGCTGCGATCGTCACATTCGTCGCCGTGTAGGTCGTCGCGGAGATCCAGCCGGAGTCGGTGACGTAAGTAGCGAAGGCCGGGTCGGTCCCGAACTGCAGCTCGTACTGGATCGCGTCGCCGCTGGGCACCGTCACGGCTTGCCACGCGAACGGCGAGAAGTTCACGACATCCGTGGGGCCGCAGCCGAACTGCTGACTCGTCCAGTACTGCTCTGGCTGCGTGGTGAGGGTCGGCGGGACGGGCACGTTCGGGTTCGCCGTCGTGAAGGTCTGAATCGGCGTCTCCGTCACGTTGCGATAGGGGTCCTCGGTCCGGATGCGCCACGAGTAGGTGGTGCTGCCCGTGAGCCCCGTGAGCGTCACGAGGTGCGGGTAGTACCCGTTGGCGCTCGGCCACGGATAGGGGGTCACCGCCGGGGTGCCGACGACGTAGCCGGCCGTGCCGATCCCGTACTCGACGAGGCTCGACGCCGCCTCGTTCGTCTCCCAGTAGATGGAGGCGGACGTCGGCGTGATGTTGAAGACGTTGCCGTTGGGCAGCAGCGTGAGCTGCGGGCTCGGCTGCGAGGCACCGCAGGTCGACGCCGGGCACGAGAGCTTCCCCGAAGTGATCCCGGGCGCGCTGGTAGTGCCGGGTGGAACGAGCGGCGGATCGCCCTGCGGGGGGTTGCCAGCGTGGCAGTGGCTACACCAGTTGCCGCTCGACGGGTCCGTGAGTGGCCAGGGCGTCGTCCAGTTGGCGGTGAGCCCCTCGTGGCCGTGGCAGTAGAAACAGGCGCTTCCCGGAGGTGCGGGGTCTGTCGTGTGGCTGGTGGCGTAACCCCACGAGTGGAGCGGCGCGTGGCAGTTCGAGCTCAGGCACCCCTGGTGGTTATTGCCCTGGTGGCACGCGCTGCAGAGCACCTCTGCGCCTACGCCGTCGATGCTGATAGAGCCGCTCGGAATCGCCTTGCCGTTGACGGTGGCCGCGAACAGGTAGTTGGTCGTGCTGGCGTGGTCGTCGTGGCACGCCTCGCACGGCAGGTTTCCCTGCCCGCGGGCGTACGGAGCGATGAGCGTGCCGCCGAAGCCGGTGGGGGTGACGCCGTTCGTGCAGGATATCGGTCCCTGCACCGGGTCGTAGCAGGTCCCGGGGGTGGCGCCGTGGAAATCGCCGCCCGACGTCTGGGTCCAACCCGCCTGGAGCACGGGCGGGGTGATGGTGCCGAGAACCTGGCCCTGGCCGCTGTGGCACTGGGTACAGCTCGTGGCCCCGACCCCCACCAGGTAGACGGTGCCGCTCATGTGGTGGGAGAGGTCGTGACAGCCGGTGCAGCTGCTCTGGGTCGTGCCGGTGGAGTGGGAGGTGACGTCGCTCCCCGTGATGGCGGTCACGTTCGTGTGGCAGACGGAGCACTGTCCCTGGGTGATGGCCGTCGTGATCTGCGGGGGCGTGTGGCAGAGGTCGCAGGAGCACGGGCTCGGCACGTTGAAGCTGCCGCAGGTGGTGGAGGCGAAGGCGTTCAGGTGGCACATGCTGCAGGCGACCTGGGAGGAGCCGCCGCTCGTCGTGAAGTCGCTGCCGTTGCCGTGGCAGCTCGTGCATTGCCCCGGCATGTAGAAGCTCATGTCACCGCCGCAGGCGTGCGATCCGCCCACCTGGACCTCGTTCGGACACTGCGCGGTGAGGGTCATGTCGACCCACCCGGCCGGGTGCTGGAAGGGGGCCGCAGCGGTCACGGTGACAACGGCGTTGGCCGTGGAGGAGCCGGCTCCGTTCGTCGCCGTGAGGGTGTAGGTGGTCGTGGCCGTGGGCGTGACGTTCGCGCTCGTGCCCCCGACCGTCCCCACTCCATTGTTGATGGAGATGCTCACGGCCCCGGTCACGCTCCAGGAAAGCTTGGTGGTCTGGCCGGCAGAGATGGTCGATGGGCTCGCCGTGAAGGAGGCGATCGTCGGCGGCTGGGCAGGGGCCTGGACCACCACCGTGGTCGCCATCGTGCTCGAGCCGAAGCTGTTCTTCGCAGTGAGAGTGTACGTCGTGGTCGCGGTCGGCTTCACGGTCACCCCGTTACCGGTGACCCCGCCTACCCCGTTGTCGATGCTGAGGCTCGTCGCCCCGTTCACGAACCAGTTGAGGCCCGCGCTCTGCCCGGAGATGATGGAGGGCGGGTTCGCCGAGAAGGCCTCGATGAGCGGCGGGACGGAGCCGGTCGCCGTCTGAAAGACCGCGATCACCGAGGACTGACCGGCCGTGGTGACCTGACAGGTCCCGGTTCCGCTGCACCCATCGTACCAGCCGACGAAGGCGGAGCCCGTCCCCGGCGTGGCGTTGAGCGTCAACGTCGCGGGCGAGCTCGCCGTGAACTGGGCAGTGCAGGTCCCGAGCGAGCACGAAAACCCCGTCGCCGCCACCGTCCCGTTTCCGAATACCTCGACCGAGAGCTGCCGCGCCAGGAAGATGGCGGTCACGTTGGTCGGCTGCGTCACGGAAACCGTGCAGGACCCGGTACCGCTGCAGGCGCCTCCCCAGCCGGAGAACACAGAGGTGGCATTCGGCGTTGCCGTGAGCGTCACCGTCTGCGGCAGGGCGCTGGTGTTGACGGAGAAGACGCACTCGGTGGTGCTGCCAGATGCGGTGCAGCTAGTCTGCAGTGCGCCGGTCGCGCCGATGGTCCCGCCGCCGGCGCCGCTCACCACCGGGCTCCCCGGAACCCAAACGTTCACGGCGGTCTGGTTCGTCGCGAAGAAGGCATCGACCGCCTGTGCCTGGTTCGTGGTGACGGTGCACGTCCCCGTACCGCTGCAGCCCCCGCCGAACCAGCCAGCGAAGTACGACCCCGGCGAGGCCGTGGCGGTGAGGGTCACGCTTGCCGGCGCGGAGTTCGTCAGGCTCAACACGCACTGGCCACCGCTGCAAACGGGCGCGCCGTAGCTGGACGTCACCGCTCCCTGCCCCAGGCCGGGAAGGACCGCCGTCACCGTGTGGGGCTGAAAGACCGCGAGGACCGTCTGCACGCCGGACGTCGTGATCTGACAAGGCCCGTTCCCGCTGCACTCGCCTCCCCAGGACACGAAGATCGAAGAGGCGCCCGGGTTGGGTGCGAAGCTGACTGCGGTCCCGGGAGCCACGTAGGCCCCACAGGAATCGCCGCCCGTGTCGCAGGACCAAGCAAGGGCGGGCGCAGCCGGGGTCGGCGCCGAGGCCACCGTGCCGAGCCCCACTCCGCTGATGTTCAGGAAGAGAAGCGTGGTCCCCGGAGGCTGGGCCCCGAGCCCGTCGAGCATGTTCGCTCGAAGCTGGCTCGCGCTGATCCCGGAGCTCTGGCCACCCCCTTTGCAACCCGCCAGGGCAGCGAGGAGCGAGCACAGGAGGGCGAGGGATTGCCTGCTTCCTTCATGACTCCGCGAGCCCTCCGACCGTCGAGCCGCCAGGTTGGTGTCCAGGCCAGACGTGTCGGACGAGTTGTGCCGAGTCATTCGCGAGCCCTCCCTCACGAGATGCACCCATGCGGGTGTCGCGGCATTTGCCCCGTCGTTCCAGGTTAATGGCGCGTAACCGAACGTTGACCTTGTGTGCAAGGTGCGCGCCCGAACTCCATTGAGGGATGTGTCCTGAATGGTGGTTCCACCCTTCCCGTTGGCAGGGGATCTGCGCGTTTTCACCCAGCGACACTGGGTGCTATCACCCGGTTCGTCACGCTGAGTCGCGACTCGGGGGCGAATCCGGCCGACCGGTTCGAGGCTCTGGGGTCGCCGCCGCCCCGGCAGGCGAGAACCACGTGCCCCTCCGAGAGAGACGCCGCGGCAGATCTCTCAGTCCGGCGTGCGGGGCCCGGCGGCCTCGCGAGGCAAGGCTGTCCAGTCGGCTCGCCGCCGCACAACGACCGAGTCGAGCACCTTCGCAGTCGGCCCAATACCTCGAGCTCGTCCCTGTCGGCGGATGAGGACGCACCCTTGGTGCGGGGTCCTCCGCCTCATGGGGCACGCCGGAACGGGAAGCCTGGCACGCAGCAGTTGGTCTTTCGGGTGCCCACCCCAAAGGTGATGTCCCTTCCCCCTGCGAGCAATAAGCGCCCCAAGAGGTGGCTCATGCTCCCGAGCGAGCTCGCAGCGGTGCCGTGGCCCGCGCTTCTCGTCGACGCGAACGGCGCGGTACTTGCCGTCTCCCCCGCGGCCGCCGCGCTCCTCGGGAAGGCGCCGGGAGACGTCGCCGCGCTCGAAGCGCGCTTCGAGCCGCTGTCGCCTTCCGGGCGGCCGGTCTCGACCGGCGACCACCCCGTGCGCCGAATCACCCGGGGCGAGATCTTCGAAGCCGGCGGCGCCTGGCGTGACCGCGAGTCCGGCCGGGAGCTGTCGCTTCGGTTCCGGGGGCGGCCGGCGGGCGCATGTGGCCTTCTCGAGATCGACCTGCTCGCCGAGGAGACCGAGCGGCGAGTGACCGAACGCCTGGCCTTGCTCAACAAGGCCCTCCTCGGACGGAGCGCGGACGAAGGGTTCATCTCCGTCCGGGAGCTCCTGCTCGAGCTCGTGCGGCTCGCCTGCGAGATCAGCCAGGCGCGGTACGGCGCGCTCGGCGTGCTCGCCGCCGATGGGGAGTCGCTCCGTGACTTCGTCTACGCCGGCGTCCCGGAGGACGTCGCGCGGGCCATCGGAGGCCTGCCGGTCGGCAAGGGGCTCCTCGGCGCCGTCGTCCGGGAAGGGCGCGCGATCCGCATCCCGGACATCGCGTCCGATCCCCGGTTCGCGGGCTTCCCCGCCCAGCACCCGCCCATGACCTCGTTCCTCGGCGTCCCGCTTCGCGTCGGCCAGAGCGTCTTCGGGAACTTCTACCTCGCCGACAAGCAGTCCGGCGGGGCCTTCACCGAGAACGACGCGCGCATCCTGGAGCGGTTCAGCGCACAGGCATCGCTCACCGTCGCCTACGCCCGGCAGGTCCAGCAGGAGGAGCGCCGGCTCTTCGACGCCGTGGTGCGGCACGCGCCCCACGGCATCGTCTACTTCCCGGCGCATCCCGAGGGCCAGGTGCTCGGCAATCCGGCGGCCGAGCGGCTGCTGGGGCGGTTCACGCGCGGGAACGATCCCGATCGGACCTACGACCTGAGGTACCCGGGCGGCGCTCTGGTGGGGGAAGAGGCGTTGCCCTCTACCCGCGCGCTCCGCGAGGAGGCGGTGATCAACCTTGAGGTCGTCATCGAGCGCCACCACGGGCGCGCCATCCCGGCGCTGTTGAGCGCGGCCCCCGTCCGCTCCGAATCCGGGGCCAAACTGGGCGCGGTGGTCGTCTTCCAGGACATCACCGCGTTCAAGCAGCTCCAGCAGCTCCGCGAGGACTTCATGGCACTCGTGGCCCACGACCTGCGCACGCCCCTGCAGACGGTGCTGCTGCAGCTCGACGCGATCCTGCGGCGCGCGGCCGGGGAGGCGGCCTCCGTTCCGGTCTCCTCGCTCAAGCTGATCCAGCGGAGCAGCCAGCGGGTCGACCGCCTCATCCGGGATCTGCTCGACGCCTCCCAGGTCGACGCTCGGGGCATCCACGTCGAGCTGGCGCCGGTGGCGCTTCCCGAGCTGGCGTCGTCCATCGTCGCCCAGATCGCGGGGAGCCTCGGGACGCACACCGTGGTGATCGACCTCGCGGGGGCGCCACCGCCAGTTCTCGCCGACCCCCTCCGGCTCGAGCAGGTGCTCACGAACCTGCTCGAGAACTCCGCGAAATACTCCGAGGAGGGGACGCCCATTCGAATCGTCATCGCGCCGTCCGTGGGAGGCGCGACCATCTCCGTCGAGGACCGCGGGCCCGGGATCTCTCCGGAGGAGTTGCCGCGGCTCTTCGACCGCTACTTCCAGACCCAGCGAGCCCGGGCCCGACGGCGCGGCCTCGGGCTCGGCCTCTTCATCGCCAAGGGGCTGGTGGAGGTCCAGGGCGGGAACATCACCGCCGAGAGCACGCCAGGGGTCGGGAGCACCTTCAAGGTCTGGCTGCCGGCCGCGCCGCCGGTCGGGAGCGGCTCCGGCGCCGGGTGAAGGCGCCCGGCCACCCGGCTGCCGCGATCACCCCGACCGAGCCGCTCGCCGCTGCCGGCGCCGGCCCGTCTTCCTCCCCTCGGCGGCGCGCTTCCCGTCGATCGAGGAACGCGCTGGCCTCGCCTCGGCGCCGCGGCGCGAGCGCTGCCGCGTGGGCGGCTCGCCGGTCAGTTCCTGGGCGACCTGGCGAATCCACTCCTCGCTCCAGGTGAGGCGCCCATCGCGGAGGTCGGACGCTACGGCCCGCAGCCACTTGATCTCCGCGCGCACGACGGCGGCGAGGTACTCGGACTCGAGGAGGAAGAGCCGGGGCACCCGCGGATACGGCCTCTCGAGCTCCTCGAGCCGCGCCTGGAGAGCGGCGACCCGCGCCTCCAGGAGGGTGCGCGCCTCGCCGGGCTCCAGCCCAGCCATGAGCGAGAGCGCGGCCGGGAAGTCGGGGAACTCGCGCGCCGGCGTGGACAGCACCTCGGCCATCCACGAGCGCAGGGTGCGCCGCCCCTCGTCGGTCACCTCGTAGACGGTGCGCTCGGGGAAGCGCTCCTCCCGTGAGGTCTCCCGAGCGGCGATGAGCCCGGCACGGCGCAGGGAGTGGATCGCCTGGTAGACGCTGTTTCGCTGGGCAACGTTCGCGATCTGGTCCTTGCCGCGCTCCTTGATGAGCGCCTGCATCCGGTAGGGGTGCATGGGCTCCTCGCAAACCAGCGCGAGCACGATGAGCGAGAGTGGCGAGCGGGGGCGAGAAGGGGGGCGCATGCGGAGAGGGTACCGCGGGGGGTTGACAGAGGATGACTAGTTATATTATGTCTAGATATATTATGGCGTCCAACGGCCATGGGGCAGTCTGCAGGGGACGCCGGCGCGCCGAGGTCCGGCGCAGGCTGCCGGAGCTCCGCGCCTTCGCCGGGATCGAGAGGAGAGACCCATGCCGAGCGAGCACAAGGCTTACAAGGGCCTAGCGATGGAGGGGATCATCGCCACCTGGTACGCGAAGAATACCGGGCGCAACCTGCGGAGGTTCCGCGACGCCGCCGAGGCCGTGTCCGCGAGGGCACCGAAGGGCGGCAAGGTGCTGGAGGTGGCGCCCGGTCCGGGGTTCCTGGCTCTCGAGCTCGCTCAGAGGGGATACCGGGTGACCGGGCTCGACATCAGCCGCTCCTTCGTGCGGATCGCCCGCGAGAGCGCGGCCCGGGCCGGAGCCTCGATCGACTTCCAGCAGGGCGACGCGGCCCACATGCCGTTCGAGGATGCCTCCTTCGACTTCGCGGTGTGCATGGCCGCCTTCAAGAACTTCACCGATCCCGTCGGGGCCCTCGACGAGATCCACCGGGTCTTGAAGCCCGGAGGCGCGGCCGCCATCCTCGATCTGCGACGGGAGGCTCCTCTCGGCGCGATCGAGGACGAGGTCCGGGGGATGGAGCTCTCGCGCGTCGACGCGGCGCTCACTCGATGGACCTTCCGTTTCATGCTTCTCAAGCGGGCGTACTCCCGTGTGGACCTCGAGCAAATGGCCAACCGGAGCCGGTTCGGATCGTGCCAGATCGTGCCCGGCGGCGTCGGCTTCGAGATGCGGCTTCGGAAGGCGGGCGGCGGACTCGAAGAACCGAGGGCGTAGACGCCGGCGGCCCCGCCGACCGCCCCGCCCGACTCTCGCGCCGTCCGGCGAGGCCCCGCGGCGCCTCGCCCTCGACGGCGGTGCACCTCCTCAGCGGCCCTCGTCCCGGGCCCGGTGGCGGACCGTGACGCCGCCTCGCTCGTCCTCCAGGATGGCGGTGTCGGCCATTCCCAGGAAGAGCCCGGTGCCCACCACCCCCGGGATGGCCCCGATGCTCCCTTGAAGGCCCCCCGGATCCGCGATGGGGTCGACGCCGCAGTCGAGGACGTAGTTGCCGTTGTCGGTGACGAACGGGCCCGCCCCGGACGCGCGCAGGCGCGGGCGGCACCCGAGCACCTCGAGCCTTCGCTGGCAGAGCGTCCACCCGAAGGTCACGACCTCCACCGGGAGGTTGCCACGCTCGCCCAGCGTCCCGACGAGCTTCTCCGTCCCGGCAAGGACGACGAAGCGCCTTGCGGCCGAAGCGACGATCCGCTCCCGCAGGAGCGCGCCACCGAGCCCCTTCACCAGGTCGAGGGCCGGGTCGATCTCGTCGGCGCCGTCGAAGGCCAGATCGAGCTCGCCCGCCTCCTCCAGGGACACGAGCGGGACCCCGAGGTCCCGGGCGGCGGCCTCGGTCGCGCGCGACGTCGGGACGCAGCGGACGCGCAGGCCGGCGCGCACGCTCTCGGCCAGGGCCCGGAGGAACGCCGCCGCGGCTCGGCCGGTTCCGAGACCGAGGACGTCGCCGTCGTGGACGAGCTCCAAGGCCCGCCGCGCCATCGCCGCTCCCCGAGTCGTCTGCTCCATTCTCTCCCGCTCTGCCGGCTCTCCGGACGCGCCGATCGAGGCCGGGCCGCTGGCGTCACTTCCCTAGGGAGGAGCCGGTGTGACCCTGGTCCGGGTGGACGAGGGTCGTGCCACTCGGGCCGTAGCCGACGATCTGCACCACGACCTCCTCCTCCTTGGCGCCGTCGTAGTGGTGAGCGCGCGCCGGGTGCTTCATGTAGCTCCCCGCCTTGAGCGGCACGGTCTTCCCCGGGTCGAAGGTGTCGCCCTCGCCCGTGTACCAGGTGCCCGAGACGACGATGACGTGCCGGTCCTCCGGATGCCAGTGCGGCCTCGTCATCCGGCCCGGCGAGAACTTGGCTCGGATCACGTAGATGCCGGGTTTGGACGGGTCCCCCGCCAGGGTCGCGAACTGGACGCCCTCGTACCCCGGCCGCTCCGTCCACACGACTTCGTCCGGCGTGACCCGGAGGAAGCCCTCTTCCTTGTCGGCGCCGGCGCGGCCCGACGGGATGGCCATCATGCCGGCCGCGAGCACCCCCACCACTCTCGTTCTCATGCGCTCTCCTCCCCGGATCACTCTCCGGTCCTGGCGTCACGCGCCGCGCCCTCCCGGGGCCCACGCCCCATCCGACCGGGAGCGAAGGCGCCGGCAGCGGGCCTCCTCTTTCCCGTAGCGGGACGCCCGTGAAGCCGCCATAAGGGTTCCGCAGCTCGGGAGGCTCGCCGTGAAGAGGGGCTTCGTCATCCTGGCCCTTGCCGTGGGGGTCGCGGCCCTCGCCCTGGGGCTGAGCTTCCGGGGGGAGAAGCTGCCCTTGCCGTCCCCGGGTGACTGGGCGCTGCCGAGCGCCCATCCCCCCGCCGACATGACGCTCAGCACCCTGCCCACCGGTGCCATGCCCTCGGTGGCCGCGTTCGCGTTTCGCGGCGGAGGGTTCGGCGACGCCCGAGACTTCGCCATGACGGCCATCCTGGTCCACCACCCCCGAGGGGATCTGCTCTTCGACACCGGGTTCGGGCGCGGCGTCGATCGACACGCCCGCGCCATGCCATGGCTGATGAAGGTCCTCTCCAGCTACCGGAAGGCCACCCCCGCGGCCGACCAGCTCGCCACGGCGGGATACGATCCGGCCAGGCTCGCGGGCGTGGTGCTCACGCACGCCCACTGGGATCACGTGAGCGGCTTGCCCGACATGCCCGGGGTGCCGGTCTGGGTGGTCGCGTCGGAGCGCGCCTTCCTCGAGGCGCGGTCGCCCTCGCTCGCCCGCGACCTCGGCGCGCTCGCCTACCGGATCTACGCGTTCGACGGCGGGCCGTACCTCGGCTTCGCGAAGAGCCTCGACGTCTGGGGCGACGGTTCGGTCGTGCTGGTCCCGGCCCCTGGCCACACTCCCGGCTCCGTGGTCGCCTTCGTCACCCTCCCCTCCGGGGCGCGCTACGCTCTGCTCGGCGACCTCGTCTGGCTGCGGGAAGGAGTGGAGATCCCGGCCGAACGGCCCTGGCTCACGCGCGTGCTGGTGGACGACGACCCCGGCGCGGTGCGCGAGAACATCGAGCACGTCGCCGCGATCCACGCTCGGTTCCCGGAGATCCGCCTCATCCCGGCGCACGACGCTCGCGCGCTGGGGGAGCTCCCGCGATTTCCCGCGGTGGCTCACTGAACGGCCCGCTCCGTCGGTGCACTGGTCCGCCGACGAGACGCTCTTCTCTCCTCACCCCGGGTCCTGGGGCATGCGCGGCGAGGACGCGAGGCGCGCGCCTTGGGGCCTGCACGGTAAGAACGCTTACTTTCGGCAACTGCGGCAGGCCGTCGTTTCGGTTGCGCGCTGCGCTCCCCGGCGGAATGTAGCCCTCGGGGGTGTCGCGGCGCAGGGAGGGTGAAGGAGAGCGGCCATGACGCTGGCGCAGAGGTTCTCGCACAACCTGAGGCACGAGCGGGAGCGGAGGAAGATGTCCCAGTTCGCCTTGAGCAAGCGTGCCGGCATGTCCACGAGCTACGTGTCGATGCTCGAGCGGAACCAGCGAACTCCGCCCCTCGAGACGTTGTCGAAGCTCGCCAAGGCACTGAAGGTGAGCCCGACGTCCCTGCTTCACTGACGGGCGGTGCGGTCCACCGAGGTTGGGCGCCGCGCGCGTCGCCGCGGTCGCGTCCGGCTACGCGCTGGAGGTCGCGGCCCGGCATTCGCCTTTCGGGGGCCGACTCCAACGGCGCCCCCTCGCTCCCGTTGTCAGGGCGCGCCGATCGTCTTGCAGCAGCGGAACCCGAGGTGGTAGTTCGCGTGGCTGTGCTCGTCGAGGACGCGGGTGCCGTGCCAGAACGGGGCCCGCCAACGGCACCAGTCCTCGTGCGCCCGGTACGCGTCGAACACGAACCAGCTCCCCTTCATCTCGGTGTAGCCGAGCGCCTTCGAGCCGAGGCTCGCCATCTGCGACTCGTCGAGAGGCAGGTTCATGTGCTCCGCCGCGTTCCCGTTCAGGTCGTAGACGCCGAGCGGGCTGTGGCAGGCCGGGAAGCTCCCGGCCGGGTAGGTGTTCGACCCGCACTTCGCCCAGTCGCCTCCCGGGCAACCCGGGGTCTTGTGGCTCGCGGTCGCGCATACCCCGGGCCGGTGGGCAGGGCCGTAGCTCCACGCCTTCCGCGCGGCCTCCGCCCGGTTGTGGGCCTGGCGCATTCGCTCCACCGCCACGGCCGGGCTCACCCCCTTCGCCAGGTCGAACCGGTAATCGGGTGGCCCGAGGCTCCCGGCGCACGCGCCCTCCCACTCGTGGGCGTCGCAGAGCCGCTTCCCCATCGCGGCGCAGATCTCGGCTGCCTCCCGGGCGCGCACCCAGACCACCGGGTAGGCGCAGGGGATGTCGGGGAACTCGAACTGGTCGATGCAGGCCCTCGCCTGCTCGGGTCGCGTCGTGGCCGGGTCGTAGAGCGGAGCCATGTAGCGCGCTCCACAGATCCGCTCGAAGCTCGCGTCGGCAGAGCTCGAGGCACCGGCCTCGCGTCGCGTCCGGCACTCCCCGGGAGTCATGGGGTGCTCGGTGACGGCCGGGTTCCCCTGCCCCGCCACGCCGGAGCGGGCGAAGATGGCTCTCAGCTCCCGCATCTGCGGGTCGCCGAGCCCGTGCACCTCCTGCAGCTCGCGAAGGAGCTCCTCGTTCTGATCGCGCAGCGACGCCGGTGCCCCGACGAGCAGGCCCACCAGGGCGGCCGCGGCAGCGAGCCCGATCATCGAGGCTGCTCGCGCCGGTAGAGGTAGAAGAAGTCCCGGTCGTCGGGCGCGCCCAGGAAGCGGGGGAGGAGGCGGCCGCGGGAGGACTTGTCCACCACCGCCATGCCCTCGATGAGGTGCTGGACGCCGACCTGGCCATCCTTGCGCATGTAGAGCGCCAGGTAGGTGTGCTCGAGCGCGTTCATGTCGAGGTGCATCGCGTACCGGCACCCGAACGCCTGGAACACCCGCGCCATCGCCGAAGGGGTGGCGCCCGAGAAGTACCCGTAGACGAGGAAGCGGCGCGAGGCGGTCTCCTGGAGGCAGGCGCCGGCGCGCAGGGTGCGGAGGTCCTCGCCGGCGGACCCCGACCAGTTGCCCGCGCTCCACTGGTTCACGAGAGCTCCGGGCCGGGACTGGCCGGTGGCCGGGTCGAACTCGATGAGCGGCACGCCGTTCTGGCGCGCGTGCCGGATCCGCGGGAGCAAGGCATCGTCATCGCGCGTCCACGTCTTCATGTTCACCGAGCCGTCGTCGAGGACGTAGAGGGTCGCCAGGCCCGGCTCGAGCTTGCTGAAGACGGTCCCCTGCTCGATGAAGCCGTAGTGGCTGCCGTGGTTCTGAGAGGCGAGGGGGCCGCGGGCGAAGGCACCGTGCTGGCGCTTGAATCCGGCCGTGAAGGCCGCGACAACCCGGGGAGCCAGGGCCGGACTGATCATCCCGGTCGTCACCACCGGCTCGACTCGGTCGATGCCGTCCGGACCGGGCAGTTTGCGGTCGCGGGCCTTGCCCGCGACGCGCTCGGACCAGCCGACCCGGGGGTGTTCGGTCCCGAGCGAGAAGCCGAGGTCGAACTCCCCGAGGTCGAAGGAGACGAGGTACGCGAGCGCGCCGGACTCCACTGGGTCGAGCCGGCTCACCGCTCCGGGGTAAGTCTTGAGGAGGTCCTCGGCGATGTCCTGCGGCTCGATGGCGCTCACGTCCACGCCCGGAATCCCGGCCACCCGGTACCAGCGCCCGAGGGTGACCACGCGCGCCGCCCCCTCGAGCTCGATGCCCAGGTCCTTGGGGATGACGCGACGATCGGCGTAGGCGCTGCTCACGGCCGCAGGGAGGGGCCCGTCGTTCGGGGAGGGCTCGCCCGCGACGAAGGCGGGAGCGCCAGGAACTCCCCGCTCGAGGTAGCGATCGACGAAGAACTCCTTCTTCACGAAGGAGATGATCCGGTCCCCGGCCCAGACGTGGTCCCGCAGGAAGTCGGTCACCCGCTCGAGCTCGGTCGCGCTCGCGCCCACGTGATTGCGCAGGTAAAGGCGGCCGCCGCAGATAGGCGCGTAGGGCAGACCGGAGCGCCTCGCCTTCTCGAGCGCGTTCGCGCCCGGAGCCCAGAGGTCGCAGGCCTTGTCCCCCTCGGGCGACGCGAGCCGGAGTCCCGGCAGCCCCTCGGCAAGAGCGAGGGTCTGATCGCGCGGCCGCGGATTCTCGAGGTGGTAGGTGGCGCGCTCCCCGCGTCCCAGGTCGAGGCTGAGCAGGAACCAGGCGTTGATGGCGGGGTTGAGGTCGAGGAGCGCGACCTTGCCCGGTCTGCCACCGGGCGAGCCGGCTGCGACGCTGTCGCTCCGCCGCAGCGGCTGCAGCTCGACAATGGTCTTCGAGACCTCCGCCCGGTACTGCGCAGCCTGCTCGGCTCCGGGGACCGGCCCCGCGGGCGGCGGGCCGTCGGCCCTCGCTCGACCGACGCCGGCGGCCGAGAGGAACGCCGCCGCGAGGAGGTGGAGCCGAGGCGGGCCCGCCCTGCACCCGCGAGTTCGCGGACCCGCACCGGCCCGGGCCCGCGACGCCCGCCGCCGCACTCTCTGGGCATTCCGCATCTTCGCCTCGGCGCCGCCCTCGGGTCCCCGCTTTGGCCTCGACCTCCTCCGCTCCGCCTCTTCCGGGCGGCGCCGAGGAGTCCGCAACGATTACCGCCCTGCGCCCGGAGGGCGCAAGAACGGTGGGTAGGCCATCCGGCGCCGATGTACGGCTACACCAATGGAGAATGGCCCCTCGCCGCGGGCCGTTCCTGCGACGCGGCGGGCTCCGGGACCGGCTCCCGCCGCGCGCCCAGCTTCGCTCGTCGGGCGTCTACCGCTATGATACCGGCGGCCCGGAGGCCTGGATGCCGTTCAAGACCGACGACCTGCGCATCAAAGCCATCCACGAGCTGGCGCCGCCCGCGCACCTCATCCGCGAGTTTCCCTGCACCAAGAAGGCGGCGGTCGTCGTCCACGACGCGCGCGAGGCGATTCACCGGGTGCTGCACGGGATGGACGATCGGCTGGTCGTCGTCGTCGGACCCTGCTCCATCCACGACGTCGAGGCAGCCAAGGAGTACGCGGGGCGCCTGCTAGAGCAGCGCAAGCGCTTCGGGTCCGACCTGGTGGTGGTGATGCGCGTGTACTTCGAGAAGCCGCGCACCACCGTGGGGTGGAAGGGGCTCATCAACGACCCGGGGCTCGACAGCAGTTTCGACATCAACCGGGGTCTGCGGCTGGCGCGGGAGCTCCTCCTCCACATCAACGAGCTCGGGCTACCGACCGGTTGCGAGTACCTCGACATGATTACGCCCCAGTACGTCGCCGACCTCGTGTCCTGGGGAGCGATCGGCGCCCGCACCACCGAGAGCCAGACGCACCGCGAGCTGGCTTCGGGCCTCTCCTGCCCGGTCGGCTTCAAGAACGGCACCGACGGCAACGTGCGGATCGCCATCGACGCCATCAAGGCGGCGCAGCAGTCGCACCACTTCCTCTCGGTGACGAAGGGCGGGCACTCGGCCATCGTCGCCACCAAGGGCAACGAGGACTGCCACGTCATCCTGCGCGGCGGCCAAGCTCCGAACTTCGATCCGCCCAGCGTAGCCGCGGCCTGCCAGGGGATCGCCAAGGCCGGCCTGGCGCAGCGGCTCATGATCGACGCCAGCCACGCCAACAGCGAGAAAAGGCCGGAGAACCAGATTCCGGTGTGCGAGAACATCGCCGAGCAGGTCGGCAGCGGCGACGAGCGCGTCGTCGGCGTCATGATCGAGAGTCACCTGGTGGGGGGGCGCCAGGACCTGGTGCCCGGGAAGCCGCTCACCTACGGCCAGAGCATCACCGACGGCTGCCTGGGATGGGAGGACACGGTCCGGGTGCTCGAGGTCCTCGCCGCGAGCGTCCGCCAGCGCCGGGTGAAGCGAGCCGGGTTCGACGGGGTGGAGAGCCACGGCACCGCCAAGGGCCGCAACGGAGCCGGGCCGCCGGGAACCGCGGAGGGCGGCGCGGACGCGCCCCCGATCGAGGAGCGATGAGGGCCTCGGGGTGGAGGCGCGAACCGGCACCTCCTCGAACCAGCCTCGCGAAGCGCAGGGCGGGCTTCCGGGGCAGCCGGCGTGCGACCCCTGCGGGGCAGGAGCGACATCGGACGGCATGAGCCTCCTCTTCACGCCGCTGCGCCTGGGATCCCTGGAGGTCCCGAACCGGATCTGCTGTCTTCCGCTGTACCTCGCCTATCCGGAACCCGACAACGAGGTGAACTCCCTCGTTCTCGACTACTACGCCGAGATGGCCGACTCGGGAGCGGGCCTCGTCGTCGTCGAGAATGTGACCGTGGAGCCCTGCGGGCTCGGGAACCCCCGGACCCTCCTCGCCTCCGACGACCGCTTCGTACCCGGCCTCTCCCGCCTCGCCGAGACCATCCGGCAGAGGGGGGTGCCGTCCGTGCTCCAGGTCCATCACGCCGGCCGCTACGCGCGCCGCGCGGACCGGATCGCGCCCTCCCCCATCGAAACCTGGGGCGTGACGCCGAGGGCCATGGACGACTCCGACGTCGAGCGGGTCGGCGCTGCCTTCGCCTCCTCCGCGCGCAGGGCGAAGGAGGCGGGGTTCGATGCCGTCGAACTCCACGGCGGGACCGGCTACCTCCTCGCCCAGTTCCTCTCGCCGCGCACGAACCTGCGCACCGACGGTTACGGAGGCGACCTCGCGAACCGGATGCGCTTCCCGCTCGAGGTGCTGGCGGCCGTGCGGGACGCGGTCGGCGAAGGCTACCCGGTCGGCTACCGCTTCCTCGCCGACGAGTGCGTGCCGGGCGGCCTCACGCTGGCGGAGACCCTCCCCTTCGCCGCGCGATTGGCCAGCGCCGGCGTCGCCTACCTGTCGGTGATGATCGGGTGCTACGACTGCTTCGCCTCGCCGCACTACCTGGAGCAGGACCGGAAGGAGCGCTTCATGGTGCCCTTCGCCGGGGCGGTGCGAGCGGCAGTGCCGGGGGTCCCGGTCATCGCAGCCGGGCGCATCCAGCGCCCCGAGACGGCCGAGGAGGTGCTCGCGGAGGGGATGGCGGACATGGTCGGGTTAGCGCGGGTGATCTTCGCGGACCCGCTCTGGCCTCGGAAGGCCCGGGGAGAGATCGCGGAGCCCATCAACCCC
>DATJZG010000115.1:0-3281 GCA_035499295.1 Anaeromyxobacteraceae bacterium | reverse complement strand
ACGACGTCGCCCACAGCGCTGGTATCCGCGTCATCCGCACGCCTGTCCTTGCGCCCACGGCAAACGCCTTGGTCGAGAGATTTGTGGGCTCCCTTCGCCGAGAATGCCTGGACCACGTCCTTCTGCTCGGCGAGCGCCATCCGCAGCGCGTCCTCGCTGAGTACCGTTCGTACTTGAACCGCGCACGACCTCACCAGGGAATCGACCAGCGCTGCCCGGCCGCTTTCGGCTCCGCTGCCCTGTCGCGGGACTTCGTACTAGCAGCCGTCGTCGAGGGGTGCCCGATGCTCGGAGGGCTGCATCACGATTACCGGCTAGCCGCGTGACACCGCCTTGTTGGCTGGATGAACGTGGTATCCAGCACACCGGTTACATTTTCAGGAAGCTCCTCCGGCGACCGCAGAGCCTACTCGAACGCGAAGATCCGCTTCCAGTCGTTCTTCATGCTGATGACGAACCAGCCCTGCTTCTTCGCCTCGTCGTAGAGCGCCTGGGTGAAGGTGCCCACCTTGGTATCGGGCAGCCCCTGAGCCGGCCCGTAGGCGTACTCGCGCTTCGCATCGTCGTGCAGGACCAGCATCGAAAGGCGGGCTCCGTCCCCAGCCTTCGTATACTCGAGCATCTGCTGGTCACCGGTGGAGTTGCCGAAGGCGGCGTAGGGCCGGCGGCCGATCATCATGTGAATGCCCTCGGGCTTCCCGGCATGGTTGTCATTGAGAAGCAGCTTCGGCTCCTTCGTGAGGAACGGCTTGCCGTCCTTCCCGTAGCCGTACTTCGTTCCCCCAGCGGTTCCGACCACCTGCTCGGGCGGGATTCCGTAAGTGGCCTCCGAGTATGTGCGGACGAAGTCCTGGCCCCCGCCGGTGACGATGTACGTCTTGTATCCGCTGGCACGCAGATATTGCAGGACCTCCTGCATGGGGAGGTAGGTGAGCTCGGTGTAGTGGCGCTTCCAGCGGGGGTCCCTGGCCTCGGCAATCCACTTCTTCACCTCGGCGTTGAACTCGTCCACGGACATGCCGGTAAGCGTGGCGGCGAGGACCACCTGGAGGTCCTTCATGGTGAGCTTTGCCAACGCCTCGCGGTCGCCCTTCAGGACCTGCAGCACGGTCTTGAAAGGCTCTTTCTTCGCCATCTCCGGCTTTGCGTTGACGAGAACTGCGAGCCGCTCCAGGCAGTACATCACCTGCGTGTACATGGGGTGCGAGACCCAGAGCGTGCCGTCCTGATCGAAGGTGGCGATGCGCTCGGCCGGCGGGACGAACCTTGGACTCGCCTGGTCGGTCGTCTCCTTCACGAAGGACACGATGGCCTGTTTCGCCGGGCCGTCGTTCCACGACGGCAGTGGATCGGTCTGGGCGTGAGCACGCGCGCCCGGAGTAAGCACGGCACCCAAGACGACGACGCCTGCGAGTAAAGCAGAGGAACGAACGGTTCTCATGGCCTCCCCCTTCCTGTCGGACTGCTCGGATAACAAGCGGGCGCCCCGTCGTCCGGACGCCCGCCTGCTACCATTACGGCTCCCCACCTAGAGGCTCTCCCAAGCTCCAGCGCCAGGACGCCACAGCGGTGGCTGCGAACCTAGCCCGTTGTGGCCGTATCGCTCCACCGCCCGGGCGCGCAGCTCGAGCGGCTGTCCGAGGGGTGTGGGAGAGAGGTAGTCGACCCGGAGCGCGGCGGTCACCGCCCGGAGGTCCGGCGAGGATCCGAGCGGGCGCCCAGCGCTCCGATAGGCGTCGGCGATGGCGGTGCAGACGCAGTGGCAGTCGATGAGGGAGGCGATGATCCCCCCGCAGAGGACATTTGTGGGGCCGGCCATGAAGTGCGGCAGCGGCTGGAAGCGGCATACCGTCTCGTCGCCCTCCGGGTAGCTCTTAATCTGTAGGCCGTTAGAGTTGAGCGTACCGCAACCCCAGCGGTGGTTGTGCGGGATGGGGTCTTGTATCGCCTGCATGGCGGACTCCATTCTCTGGCCACCGGGTCCTGCGCAGTACCTGATCCGCTGCTCCATAGCCGCAGCCTGGATATGCCGTTGGCTGCCAACAGCGCTAGTCTACTTTGCTGATTGCGAGGCAGTGCTGGAGGGCTACGCCCGACACTGACGCGCGGTGCACGTCGAAAAAAAGGACGCGCGGGATCCCCACCGCGCAGCGGCGAGTCGGATGTAAGGTCCGCCTTCTGACGGTCAAATGTCCCCGTTGGAGTTGGCGCCGCACAGGACTGCATACTGCCCATCTGCGATAGCTGGCCAAATACCGGCTCGAGCGGGTGTCAACAGCTGCTGACCCCCCACCCTGCCTGGCAGGTTCTCTTTCTACCGCTAGAGGAAGATTTTCCTGCGCCAGAGAGCGCACAACCAAGGAGCAAAGCCATGGCCACCGTCGAGAAGAACCAGGCAAACACGTCCAAGATTCGTGAGGAGATCAAGGAGGCATTCGGCAAGGTCCCGACCTGGGTCAACGAAATGCCGACCTCGGCGCTCGAGGGATTCTGGACTCTGATGCGCGACTTCCAACTCGCCGAGACAAAGATACCGAACAAGTACAAGGAGCTCATTGGCCTAGGCGTTTCGGGAGCGACTCGCTGTCGGTACTGCACTCTGTTCCACACCGAGGCGGCGAAGCTGTTCGGCGCGACTGATGAGGAAATCGCAGAGGCGGCGATGATGGCAGCGCACACGATGTCGGCGTCCACCTTTGTGAACTCCATGCAGATCGACTACGACAACTTCCGCCGCGAGACGTTGGACGCAATCGCGTATGTGAAAGGCCACATGCCATCAGCGCAGGCATCCGCGAGTTCGAAGCGTGCCCACGCCTGAGCCAGAAGGGCTGAGCAGGCTCGTTGCCGACGGACTGGTAGTGCTTCGGGAAGGGCGGGCCCGAACGACAGCGCGATGGCAGGCGACCGTGGCGCGGGCAGCGATGAGTCTCCAGCGCGCTGGTGCGCCCTGGCTCGACTTGAAGTTACCCATCGCCGCCGCGCTCCTGGAGCACTACCCAGCCATGCCGGATGCCGAGCTCGCCAAACTCGTGGAGGCGATGTTGCCGGTGGAGGAAGCGGAACTCGCGCCGGTCTTCGGCGAGCGGCCAGGTTCATCCGCGCGCTAGCAGGCTGTTGAAGAAATGACGTTGCCGGCGTCGGCCGCCCCTTGCCGGGGCCTGGCCGGGGTCCGAATCGCGTCGGGGCTCTGCGGCGAGGGCAGCTGTCAGGCTGCGGCGGGCGTCAGTCTTGCCATTCGGAGCAGGTTGTATGCGGCGGCGACCAGGTGGGCGGCGAAC
>DATJZG010000114.1:0-7747 GCA_035499295.1 Anaeromyxobacteraceae bacterium | reverse complement strand
CCACCTGCGCGGGCACTTCGAGCTCGACGGCCGCGGGAATCGCATCGCTCGCAAGACCGACTTCACGAACTGCCCGAGGCCGGTGCTCCTCCTCTACGGCGTCTTCGCCACCCGGCGGACCCTGGAGGTGCTGGAGCGGCGGCTGCGGCGGGACGGCTACTGCGTCTTCTCGCTCGACCTGAGCGCTCCCGGGCGCGTCTTCGACACCCGCGGCATCCAGGACCTGGCGGAGCTGGTGCGCGCCAAGGTGGAGCGCATGTACGCGCGCTACCCGGGGATGGGGCCGCTCACCGTGATCGGACACTCGAAGGGCGGCCTGGTGGGCGCCTACTACGTGAAGCGGCTCGGCGGGAGCTCGCGCACCCGGGCGCTCATCACGCTCGGAACCCCTCACAACGGGACGCCCACCACCCTCTTCGCGCTCCCGATGGCGCTCCTCGACCGCTCCATCCTGCAGATGACCCCGCGCAGCTCCTTCGTGCGCGGCCTGCAGGACGGCCCCTGGCCACCGGGCGTCGGCTTCACCTCCATCTACTCCCGCCGCGACCGGCTCACCCTCCACCCCGGCGCGATGCTGGAGGGGGCGCGGAACGTGGAGGTGGACTGCTCCCACCGGGGCTTCCTGGTGCGCAAGCGCGCCTACGACGCCATCGTCCGCGAGATCGCGGAGGAGCGGGGGAGCGCGCGCGCGGGGAACCTCGAGGCGGCGGGCTACGCCCCAGAGGTCGCCATCCTCTCCGGCGCGAAGGCCCGGTAGCCCGCCGCGCGGCGCCCGCTACCGCTGGGCGGCGTCGGATCCGAGGCCGAGCGCCTCGCGGAGCTCGCGCGCCTTGGCCTGCAGCCGGCGGACGTTGCTCGGCCCCATCCGCAGCATCTGCTTCTCCACCGGCCCGAGCCGCTCGAGCCGCGGATCGACGAAGCCGTAGACGGCTCCCTCGCTCTCGACCTCGACGTTCCCCTCGAGGACGGGAACGCCCTCGATACGCCGGAGGGCCTTCGCGGTGACGCGGTCGATGGAGGCGTTCGGGTATCCGAGGGCGCGGTAGGCCGCCTCGAGCGCGCCGTGGACCTCCCGGTAGACCGAGGCGAGGGACCTCGCGTCCACGGAGGCCACGGCGTCCACGAAGTCGTCGAAGCGCTTGTAGGACTCCGGGGCGATGAAGGTCTTCTGGCCCCGGTGCACCACCGAGAACGGCCGGGCGACGGAGAAGGACAGCTGCCTTCGCGGCGAGACGCCCTCCGCCAGGTTGTCGGTGACGATGGCCCAGCGCCGCAGAAGGTCGCCCTGGCCCACCCAGCCGCGGAAGAGGGCATTCGAGGAGACGGACTCCAGGAGGGAGCGCAGCCGCGCTGCGTCGAGCACCGGGGGCGGCCCCGGGGGCGCCGGGGCGGGCGGGGCGACGGCCGCCGGGGCGGCGGCGGGAGCCGGGGGCGGAGGCGCCTCCTTCCGGTAGCGCACCCAGAGAAAGACGACCGCCGCGATGGCCACGGCCACCATGACGAGCGCGATCCACATGCCGCGGCGACGCGGGGGCGGTGCCGGCTCCAGCTCGTTCTCCTCGTGCATCTCTTCCTCCTCGGTCACGAGACCTCTTCGCACGAAACCCGTCCAGACGCGCATCGATTTCCGGCACCGCCTCCACCCGGGGCCCTTGTTCCGCTCGGTGAGCGGAGGGCGGTCCTCCCCAAACGGGGGGGAGGGCGCCGTCCCTCCGTCGCGCGATGGCCGTCCGCCGCCCGGGCGTTATGCCTTCCTTCCCGGAGGTCCTCCCATGGAGCGAGGGATCGGAAACGAAGGCGCGCTCGCGTCGCGCGACCCGCGAAGCGCCGCCGCGAGGCACCTCGCCCGGGGGAGCGCGCGCGTCCGCAGGCGCTTCCGGGTGATGCTCTCCGGACACCCTTCCTCGTTCACGGTGGACGTGGGGGGCGGGGGCTTCTGCACCGAGCTCATGCGCGTGCTGCCTCCCGGAACGCCGTTGGAGGGGTCGCTCTACGTGGACGGGAGCGAGGTGGCGTTCGCGGGGTTGGTGGCCTGGGCGAAGAGGGGCGAGGCCCGCATGAACCTGCGCGGCCGGATGGGCGTGCGCTTCACCCGCATCCCCTACGACTTCCGCCGGATGGTCGAGTCTCCCTAGGCGGGAACGGGGCCCGCCAGGTAGCGGGCCACCGCCTGCCACACCCGCTCGAACTGGCGCCGGTCGAACCCGGTCCCGGAGGCCATCCAGTCGAAGTGCGGCGGCACGTGCCGCGGCTGCTGGAAGTGGCCGATGACGTCGTGGTGGTCCGCCCACACGGCCGCGACCGGATCCCCCCAGACCTGGCAGAGCGTGGGAACGATCCCGTCGTTGGCGCTCGGATCGGGGATGCGCCCGTAGGCCCGGCGCAGGACGGCGGCGTGCGCGGTGTTGAGGCGCGGGCGGAAGGACGCGGGCATCCCGGCGGCGAAGCGGTAGAGGGCGACGAAGAGCGCATGGGTGGCGTGCGCGGTGACGTCGATGCCGGCGCGCCACAGCGAGCGCAGCCCCGGCGGCCTCGCCCGGGTGGCGACGAAGCCGTAGCGCACCGCCGCCCGGTCCTGCGTCGACGCGTTGAAGAGCTCCATCCCGGCGGGGGAGATCTGGCCCACCAGCGCCTGGTCGCTCGTCACGTCGGCGAGGAAGCTCTCCACCGCGCGCCGGCGGTCGTCCTCGAAGTCCCCGAGGAGCTGGACGAAGATCTGATCGAGCACGCTCGAGGGAGCCGCCCCCGGACGCCGGAGCAGGCCCGCCAGCCTGAGGGCGACCGAGATGGGCAGGCGCCCGGTCCGGAGCACGTAGATGGTGGCGAGGGAGAGGACGCGAAGGACCTGCTGGCCGAGCAGGCTCCCGAACAGCTGCGCGAGCGGGGTCCCGTAGTGGGGAGTGGCGACGGTGACCACCGACCGCACGCTCGCCGCGCACCGCTCGGCGTCGGCCGGCGTCGGCAGCGACACCCCGGGCGCGACGACGAGGCGAGCGTCGAGCCCCCCGCTCGAGTGACCGACGATGCTCACCCGCCCCGGCGCCTCGTCGAGGAGCCGCGAGATGGCCTCGCACAGCAGGGCGGCGCGCCGCGGCAGGGACGCCGTCGGCTCGGTGCGCACCACCCGGATCTCGCCGTCGAGCCCGAGCGGCGGGCCGAACTCGGAGAGAACGTCCTTGGCGTGGCCGAAGTAGGCGAAGTCGCCCAGGTTGGCGAACCCGAAGAAGCCCGGCACGAGCAGGACGTGGTGGGGGCGCGCCACGGACCGAGTCTACGCCGCGGCGTGGGGACGGTGGGGCGCGATCCGCGCAGGCGAGCGCCCGGACCCGCCCGGGCCTCACCGCTGCGGGTGAAGGGGAGCTCTCGCTAGGTCGTCTGGGGCGCGTCGAGGTCGAAGGCGGGCACGCCCACGGGCTGGCCGTCGATGGAGGGATGGTTGGGCGGCAGGCGGGGCGCGCCGTTCACCGGAGGATGACCGGGGGGCAACTCGGGCGCGGCGCCGAAGGGGGGGTGGCCGGCCGGGAGATCCGGCGGCGCCTGCACGGGCGGGTGGCCGGGCGGGAGTCCGGGGACGAGCGCGGCCGACGGCTGCCCCTCGCACGGCACCGGTGGGTGGCCCGGAGGCAGGTCGGCGCAGGCCGGCTTCGCGGCGACGGTGGCCTGCGAGCGCCGGCACTCCTTCGCCAGGACCGACGGCGCCACGGCGAAGGCGACGGTGACGAGGGCGGCGGCGGCCCAGGTGCCGCGGACGGTTCCCAGGAACTCCCTCTCGCTCTCCTCGCTCCTCGTCATCTGGCGCCTCCCGCCTTCCGGCTCCTCCTGCTCCGACCTTCCCGGAGCCGCTTGTTGTCCCCTACTCGTCGGCGCGTGCGCGCGCACGGCGATCGGAGGGGTCGAGGCGGCGCGCCTTCTCGGCCGGACCCCTTCCAGGGGCTGGCAAGGCTCGCCCGCCCGCGGAGGCCCGCGGGGCGGCCCCACCCATCGGCCCTGGATCGCGGGACTTTTCCCGCACCGTGGGGGCCCCGCACCTACATCTGGAGGGCGGTCATTGTCTGGCAAATGCCCGGCTCCTGGGGGACGATGAGCCCACCGTGGCGGACTCCGAGGTCATCCTGGGGATCGACCTAGGCTCGACCTACTCGACCGCAGCCGCGCTCATCGGCGGGCGGATTCACTACGCCCTCGACAGCCGGGGCGAGTCGTGCATCCCGAGCGTGGTGCACTTCCCGAGGAGCGGTCCGCCGATCGTCGGGTTCGAGGCCGACAAGCTCCGCGCCACCGATCCGGAGAACACCGTCTTCGGGATCAAGCGCCTCATCGGCCACGGGGCGGACTCCCCGGCCGCCCGGCTCCTCGACGCCTGCTCCGCCTTCCGCATCAAGCCCTCGCGCGAGGGCGAGGCGGTGGTGCTGACGCGCTCCGGGGAGCGGTCGGCGAGCGAGATCGCCTCCATCATCCTGCGCCACCTCCGCGAGCGCTCCGAGGCCCGCTTCCACCGGCGCATCGGCAAGGCGGTGTGCACGGTCCCGGTGACCGCCACCCCGGAGATCCGCGAGGCGATGATCCGCTGCGGACGCATGGCCGGCCTGGAGGTGGTGCGGGTGGTCTCGGAGCCCTGCGCCGGGGCGGTGGCGCGCGGCGCCGCTTCCGACGTCGGCAGCGGCAACCCCATCATGGTCTACGACTTCGGCGGCGGGACCTTCGACGCCAGCGTGGTGAAGCGCACCGGGCAGCAGCTGCGGGTGCTCGCCTCGAGCGGCGACGACTGCCTGGGCGGCGACGACCTCGACCTCGCCTTCACCCGCTGGGTTTCGAGCGGGATCTACCGGACGCTCAAGAAGGACGTGACCCAGGACGCCATCCTGTGGAACCGGCTGCAGCGCGCCTGCGAGCGCGTGAAGCGCGTGCTCTCCGGCGCGCCCGAGGCTCGCCTCACCATTCCCGACGCGTTCGTCTCGGGGGGCAAGGAACAGCGGATCGACTACGCGGTCACCCGGGAGCATTTGAAGCCGGTGTGGGCCGAGCTCGTGGAGCGTTCCATCGAGGCGTCGAAGCAGGCGATCTCCCTGGCCGGGCTCTCGAACGACGCCGTCGCCGGCGTCCTCCTCATCGGCGGCACGAGCTTCGTCCCGCAGGTCCGGATACGGGTGGCGGAGGCCTTCCGGCGCCCGTGCGTCCTCGAGGACGAGCCCCAGACGGCGGTGGCCCGAGGCGCGGCCCTGCTCGCCGCGCAGCCGGCGCTCCTCGCCGCCTAGGGCGGTCGCGGCGGGGGCTTGCCGCCGGCGACGAAGACCTCGGCGAAGAAGTCCTCCATCGCCCTCCAGGAGCGACGGTCGGCGGAGGCGTTGTAGGCGGCCCCCTTGGAGTTGTCGTTCCCGGCGTCGGGGATGGTGAAGCTGTGCACCGCCCCGCCGTACTTCACGAGCTGCCAGTCCACTCCGGCACCGCGCAGCTCGTCCTCGAGCGCCTTCACCTGGGCATCGGGGACGAAGGGATCGTCGGCGCCGTGGAGCAGCAGCACCTTCCCCTTGATGTTCTTCCCGTCGGCGGGGGTGGGGCTGTCGAGCCCGCCGTGGAAGCTCACCACGCCGACCACGTCCGCACCCGAGCGGGCGAGCTCGAGGACCGTCGTCCCCCCGAAACAGAAGCCGATGGCGGCGATCTGGCCCGGGATCACGTTCGGTTGCCTGCGGAGCTCGTCGAGGGCGGCCACCACGCGCGCCCGCAGGAGTTGGCGGTCCTTGCGGTAGATGCTCGCGGTCGCCGACGCCTCCTTCGGGTCCTTGGGGCGGACGCCCTTGCCGTAGATGTCGGCGGCGAAGGCGACGTATCCCATCGCGGCGAGCTGCTCCGCTCGCTTCTTCACGTAGGGGCCGACCCCGGTCCAGTCGTGCACGACGAGGACCCCGGGCTTTCTCGGCGGGCCCTTCGCGTCGTAGGCGAGGAATCCCTCCAGGACCGTGTCGCCCTGCCGGTACTCGACCACCCGGCTCTCGACCTCGGCCCGCGCCGAGCCGGTGGAGAAGAGGCCGAGGAGGAGGGCGAGGCCTCGCTTGGGAAGAGCCATCCTTGCAACCTCCGGTCGCCGGGTTCGTGGGCCGTCTTGTCTAACCAGGCGCCCGCCCGGGGCAACGGCTTCGCGCCCGGTGCGGGGCGCCCCCCGGATGCCGCGGTGCGGCATGGGAGCGGGGCCCCCGTTCTTGCGCCAGGTCAGGAGGGTCCCTTTCGCGCTGCGCTAGTGTCGGTCGCCTCGGGGCGGGCGCCCTACCGGACGGGTGCCCGGGAGGATCACATGAGCAAGAAGGGATGGGTCGTCACCTTCGCCGGCGTGGGGCTCAACCTCGCGCTCGGCATCCTCTACGCGTGGAGCGTCTTCTCGAAGCAGCTCACCGAGGCGGTCGACAAGGGCGGCTTCGGCTGGTCGCGCACCCAGGCGACCCTGCCCTACACCATCGCCATCGCCTGCTTCGCGCTCATGATGATCCCCGCCGGACGGCTCCAGGATCGGCTCGGCCCGCGCGCCATCGCCACCGCCGGCGCGGTGCTCACCGGCATCGGGCTCCTGGTGGCGAGCCTCGCCACCCCCTCGTCGGCGCTCCCCGCCGTGCTCGGCTTCGGCCTGCTCGCCGGGACCGGCTTCGGCCTCGGCTACGCCGCCGCCACCCCCGCCGCGGTGAAGTGGTTCCCGCCGGAGAAGAAGGGGCTCATCACCGGCCTGGTGGTGGCGGGCTTCGGCCTCGCCCCCGTCTACATCGCTCCGCTCTCCAAATACCTGCTCGGGGCCCAGGGGATCTCGAGGTCCTTCCGCATCCTGGGGGTGGCGTTCTTCGTCGTCACCGTGCTCATGGCGCAGTTCATCAGCAACCCCCCGGCGGCGGAGAAGAAGCCGGGCGCCGCCGCCCCCGCGGTCGACGGCTCGTGGCGGCAGATGGTGCGCTCCCCGACCTTCATCTCGCTCTGGCTGCAGTACGCCTTCGGGGCCACGGCCGGGCTCATGATCATCGGCCACCTCGCGAAGATCGTGGCGGTCCAGAGCGGCAACGCCATCAAGATCGGCTTCCTCTTCGTGGCGCTGCTCGCCGTCTTCAACGCCTCGGGGCGGGTGGTGGCGGGCATCGTCTCCGACCGGATCGGCCGGATGGTCACGGTCGCCGCCGTCTGCCTGCTCCAGGCGCTCAACATGCTCTTCTTCCCCCAGTTCAGCACCTTCTCCGGGTTCGTGGTCGGCTCCGCCATCGTGGGCTTCAGCTACGGCGCCTGCCTCTCCCTCTTCCCGGCCACCGTCGCGGACCACTGGGGGACGAAGAGCCTCGGCCTCAACTACGGGATCCTCTTCACCGCCTGGGGCGTTGGCGGCGTGGTGGGCCCCATCCTGGCGAGCCAGATCGCCGACGCCACCGGCTCCTACGAGCTCGCCTACCACATCGCCTCGGTGCTCCTCGTCCTGGCCGCGCTGCTCGCCATGCTGAGCTACGTGGTGGTGCGGGTGAACGTCCCCGAGGGCGAGATCACCATCAAGGTGGGCGGCGCTCGCAGGAAGCCCGCCCCGGCCGCGACCAAGGTCGAGCCCGCCTAGCAGGCTGTTGAAGAAGTGACGTTGCCGGCCTCGGCCGCCCCTTGCCGGGGCCTGGCCGGGGTCCGAATCGCGTCGGGGCTCTGCGGCGAGGGCAGCTGTCAGGCTGCGGCGGGCGTCAGTCTTGCCATTCGGAGCAGGTTGTATGCGGCGGCGACCAGGTGGGCGGCGAAC
>DATJZG010000113.1:0-44210 GCA_035499295.1 Anaeromyxobacteraceae bacterium | reverse complement strand
GGGCAGGGGGGCCGCACCCGGCATCCCGGGACGCCCGGGCGCCGGCCCGGGAGCGCGCGGGGCGGCCCCGAACGGCAGGGGCCTCGCCCCCGGCGGAACGGGCGCGCCCGCCGCCGGCGGACGCGGCGCGGGGGGCGCCGCTACGCGGGGCGCGCCGGGGCGCACCGCCGGTGCCGACGCCGGCGGCGGGGCGGCGGGCGGGCGCGCCTGCGGGGCGGCGGGCCGGGGAGCGGCCGCGGGTGGAACCGCTGCGGACGCGGGCGCGGTCGGGCCGGCCGCCGCGCGCGGGTACGCCTGCGGCGCCGGAGCGGGCTGCGCGCCCTCCACGAGTTCCTTCACCCTGGAGAGGAGGGACTGGCTCTCGAAGGGCTTGGCGATGTGGCCGTCCGCCTTCGCGGCGCGGGCCCGGGCCTCGTCGAAGGCCTCGAAGGTCCCGGCCAACAGGACGACCGGGACGCCCGCCAGCTGCGGGTCGCCCTTCACCGCCTCGCACACCTCGTACCCGTTCATTCGCGGCATCACCACGTCGGCGAGGATGATGTCGGGGCGGCTCTCGCGGGCCTTGCGCAGCGCGTCCTCGCCGTTGTCCACGGCGGTGATCCGGTAGTCCTCCGTAGCGAAGATGATGCCCACGACCTTCTGGATCGTGATCGAGTCATCTGCGAGCAAGAGGTTCTTCGGCATGGCGATCCCGGGAGAAAAAGGGTTGTGGACAGGTAACGCTGCGATCCCGCTAATGTCAATCTTTCTCGCGCCTTATGTCACGCCCCATGGGGTGAGAGGAGGACGTCCCAGGGCGGGCGCCTCACCGGGCCCGTCCCCTCCCCCTCGCCGACGCCGCGAACCCGGTCGACGAGGATGCCGGCGCTGCCCCCACCGGCGTCGAGGAGCAACAGCACCCGCGGGCTTCCCGCGTCGGGCTCGCCGAGGAGGGCCGCGGCGTCGAAGACCGGGTGGAGCGCGCGCCCGTGGTAGAGCAGGCCGCGGTGGTCCGCCTGGGTGAGCGGCACCGGGAAGACCCGCGCCGGCTCGATCACCTGGACGAGGAGCGAGAGCGGGACGGCGATCGAGAGCCCGGCGCGCTCGCAGAAGAGCTCGCGCTCGGTCGGGGGCCCGTCGGCTGGCGCAGGGCGCCGCTCGGCGGGCACCGCTCGCCGCTGCGCCTCCAGTCCGGCGAGGGAGAGCTCGAGGTAGAGGTCGCCGCGCAGGAGGAAGGCTGCCCCGAAGGGAGGCGGATCGGGGAGCACCGTCCGCGCCGGCAGGCTGAAGACCTCGGCCTCGACGAGGTCGGCGATCCCGAAGAGTTCGTCGGCGAGGAGCGCCGGCGGCCCCGAACCCTCGAGGAAGAGCGCGTACCGGCCGGGGCCGTCGGGAAGGCCGAGAGCGCGAGCCACCGACAGCGCCTCCAGCTCTGCTCCGCGGACTTGCATCTCCCCACCGCGGCGGTCCACCAGGGCGATCTCCCGAACGGCACCGAGCGGCAGCGCCAGGCGGACCCCGCCGGCCGTGAAGAGCAGCGCCTTGCGCGCCGACGGGGTGGCCATGGCGTCCATGGTATACCAAGGTCATGGCGGCCTCCGTCCTGCTGGTGGACGACGAGCGCTTCGCTCGCACGGTGTACGCGGACTACCTCCGGGCCGCGGGATACGAGGTCGAGCTGGCCGACGACCCGCCGGTGGCGCTCAAGCTCCTGCGCGAGCGCCCCTTCGACATCCTCCTCACCGACGTGGTCATGCCGGGAGGCGACGGGCTCCAGCTCCTCGCCGACGCGAAGCAGCTCGACCCCGACATCCAGGTGGTGGTGATCACCGCCCTCGACCGCGTCGACCCGGCGGTCCGGGCGATGCGGGCCGGGGCCGCCGACTACCTGGTGAAGCCGGTGACCGCCGAGGCGCTCCAGGTGGCCGTGCAGCGCTCGCTCGCCACCCGGGCGCTGCTCGCCGAGAACACCGCGCTCCGCAACCACCTGAACCTGTTCGAGACCTGCCAGCGCATCACCGCCGGGCTGGAGCGCGAGCAGCTCGTCCCGGTTGCCCTCTCGGCCCTGTGCGCCGAGGGAGGAGCGCCGGCTGCGGCGCTGCTCGAGCGCGACGACCGCGGCGGGTGGCGGGTGACCGGCTCGCAGGGCCTCCTTCCCGAGGCCGCCGAGGCCCTCCTCGAGGCGACCGAGCCGCGCCTCTCCGCGCTCGGCCTCGAGGGAGCGCTGCCGCTCGACGCTTTCGATGCGCCCGGGCTTCCCGGGCCCCACGCCCTGTGCCTGCCGGTGAGCGACGGCACCCAGCTGCTCGGCGCCGTGTGCCTGTTCGTGGCGAGCGACCTCGACTTCGAGCGCGCCGGCCGCGCCGCCTTCATCTGCCGGCACGTGGGGATGGCGCTCAAGACGCTCGGGCGCCTCTCGCGGGTCGAGCACCTCGTCTACGTCGACGACCTCACCCACCTCTACAACAGCCGCTTCCTCGAGGTGGCCATCGAGCGGGAGATCCAGGGCGGCCGGGCCTTCACCGTGCTGTTCATGGATCTCGACCGCTTCAAGTCGGTGAACGACCAGCACGGGCACCTCATGGGCTCGAGGCTCCTGGTGGAGTTCGGGCGGGTGCTCCGATCCTGCGTCCGCGACGACGACGTCCTGGTGCGCTACGGCGGGGACGAGTTCGTGGCCATCCTCGCCGGGGTGGACTCCGGCGGAGCGCTCAAGATCGCCGAGCGCGTCCGGCGCGCGGTGGAGGACCACCGCTTCCTCTCGCGCGAGGGGATCGCGGTGCGCATCACCACCTCCATCGGGCTCGCCAGCTTCCCCGAGCACGCGCGCACCAAGGCGGAGATCCTCGACCTCTCCGACCGCGCCATGTACCGGGGCAAGCAGACCACCCGCAACGTGGTCTACATGGCCTCGAAGGACCTGCCACCCGTCACCGGGCGCTAGAGACGGCGCGGGGCCCCGTCACTGCCGGGGCCCCGTCTTCCTGAGAGCGCTCGCCCTCCGGGCGGCCTCAGTAATCCATGTCGTCCATGTCGCCCATGCCGCCCGGAGCGCCCGGGAGGGCCTTCTTCTTCTTCGGCTTCTCGGCCACCACCGCCTCGGTGGTGAGCAACAGCGCCGCGACCGAGGCCGCGTTCTGGAGGGCGGTGCGCTCGACCTTGGTGGGGTCGATGACCCCCGCCTTCTCCAGGTCCTCGTAGACCTCGGTGGCCGCGTTGAAGCCGTAGGCGCCCTTGCCCTCGCGGATCTTCATCACCACCACCGCCCCGTCGAGGCCGGCGTTCTCGGCGATGCGCCGGGCCGGCGTCTCGAGCGCCCGGGTGACGATCTCCACCCCACGCTGCTGGTTGCCGTCGGCGAGCTTCGCCTTGGCGAGGGCGTCGAGGGCGCGCAGGTAGGCGACGCCGCCGCCCGGCAGGATCCCCTCCTCCACCGCGGCGCGGGTGGCGTGGAGCGCGTCCTCCACGCGGGCCTTCTTCTCCTTCATCTCGGTTTCGGTGGCCGCGCCCACCTGGATGACCGCCACGCCTCCGACCAGCTTGGCGAGCCGCTCCTGCAGCTTCTCCCGGTCGTAGTCGCTCGTGGTGTCCTCGACCTGCCGGCGGATGAGCTTGATGCGCGCCTCGATGTCGGCCTTCTTGCCGGCGCCGTCGACGATGGTGGTGTTGTCCTTGTCGAGGGTGACGCGCTTGGCGCGCCCCAGGTCGCCCAGGGTGAGCTGCTCGAGCTTGGTGCCGAGCTCCTCCGCCACCACCTTCGCCCCTACCAGGGTGGCGATGTCCTGCAGCATCTCCTTGCGCCGGTCGCCGAAGCCGGGGGCCTTCACCGCCGCCACGTTGATGGTGCCGCGCAGCTTGTTCACCACCAGGGTGGCGAGCGCCTCGCCCTCCACGTCCTCGGCCACGAGCACGAGCGGCTTGCCCGCCCGGGCCACCTGCTCGAGGATGGGGATGAGGTCCTTCATGGCCGAGATCTTCCGCTCGGTGATGAGCAGGTAGGGCTCCTCGAGGACCGCCTCCATCTTCTCGGCGTTGGTGACGAAGTAGGGCGAGACGTAGCCGCGGTCGAACTGCATGCCCTCGACCACCTCCAGGGTGGTCTCGAGCCCCTTCGCCTCCTCCACCGTGATGACGCCTTCCTTGCCCACCTTGTTCATCGCCTCGGCGATGATGCCGCCGATGGTGGCGTCCCCGTTCGCGGAGACCGTCCCCACCTGGGCGATGTCCTTCTGCCCCTGCGTGGGCTTGGAGAGCTTCTTCAGCTCCCCCACCACCACGGAGACGGCGTGCTCGATCCCGCGCTTCAGGTCCATGGGGCTGTGGCCCGCAGCGACGAGGCGCAACCCCTCCTGATAGATGGCCTGCGCCAGCACGGTGGCGGTGGTGGTGCCGTCCCCCGCCTTGTCGGAGGTCTTGGAGGCGACCTCGCGGACCATCTGCGCTCCCATGTTCTCCATCTTGTCGTCGAGCTCGATCTCCTTCGCCACCGTCACCCCGTCCTTCGTGATGGTCGGCGAGCCGAAGGACTTCTCGATGACGACGTTGCGCCCACGGGGCCCGAGCGTCACCGCCACCGCCTCGGCGAGGGTGTTCACCCCCCGAAGGATGGCCTCGCGGGCCCCCTGGTGAAATGCGATCTCCTTTGCAGCCATGTCGTTACCTCCGTTTTCGGGACCGAGACAAAAAAGTCACTGTTTTCAATGAATTGTCGCCCGACCCCACTTGGCAGTCGGGCTTAGCGGCTGCCAATGTAATCGCTCGCGGCGAGCCGTCAAGCGGCCCGGTCGGGCCCGTCGCCTGGGCGATCCTCCGCAAAAGAGGGCGGCCCCGGAGAGCGGTTGACACCCGGGCGACGCCGCGGATACCTCGCCTTCATGGCGAACGAGCTGGACGCGCTCCTCGACGGCGCGGCGCGAGCGCTCCAGGAGGGGGATGCCGAGGAGGCCCTCGCCATCGCGGACCGCGCACTCACTCGCGCCCCCTCGGACGCGGGAGCCCTTCACCTGCGCGCGGCCGCGCTCGCCGACCTGGGTCGCGGCGAGGAGGCGGCCGAGGCCTACCGCCTCGCGCTCCGGCGCCGGGGCGAGGACGCGGACCTGCTCCTCGACGCCGCGGACTTCTTCCTCAACCGCGCCGACCCGGAGCCGGATCGCGAGGACCTCGAGGAGGCGCTCGCTCTCGCCCGGAGGGGGTCGCGGCTCTCCCGCGGCGCCGCCGCCCCGCTCGCAGGCGAGTTCGCCCTCGTGGAGGGCCAGGCCCTCGCCGCGCTCGGAGACGCCCGCGACGCGCTGGCGCGCTTCACCGAGGCACGCAAGGCGCTCCCCGACGACGCCGGCGTCCTCGTCGAGCGCGGGCTCGCCCTCTTCGAGCTCTGCCGCTTCGAGGACGCGGAGGCGGACCTCCGGCAGGCGCTCAGGCTCGCCCCCGAGGACGCCTGGGCGCACCACGCGCTCGCGCGGGTCCTGGAGAGGCTCGGTCGCGCGGAGGAGGCGGAGCGCCACTTCGACAGGGCGCGAGAGCTCGCACCCCAGGACTTCCCCGCTCCGATCTCCATGTCGGCGGAGGAGTTCGAGAAGGTGGTCGAGGACGCGCTCGAGTCGATCCCCGAGCCCGTCCGCCGCTACCTCGCGAACGTCGCCATCACCGTCGAGGACCTGCCGTCCGAGGAGGAGCTCCTCGCCTCCGACCCCCCTCTCTCCCCCTCCATCCTCGGCATCTTCCGGGGCGCGCCGATCCAGCAGAAGGGCTCCATGGACCCCTGGAGCCACTTCCCCTCCTCCATCAGCCTCTATCAGCGAAACCTGGAGGCCTTCGCCCGCGACCGGGACGACCTCGTCGACGAGATCGGGGTGACCCTCGTCCACGAGGTCGGCCACTTCCTCGGCCTCGACGAGGAGCAGCTCTGGGAGCGGGGGCTCGGGTAGCGCCGGCGGGGAATTTCTTCCAAAAAATTGACGGGATGCGACCGATATCGCATCTTCGCGCACAATGCCCGTCATCGAGTCGATGGAGCTCGCGCAGGTTCTCGCCGAGGCGGAGGACATCTCCCGCAACGTCCACCAGAAGCTGACGAGCGCGCACCTGCTCCTCGCCTTCTTCACCGTCCCGAACCGCGCCGAGATGCTCCTGCGCGAGCGGGGCGTCGACGAGGACCGCATCCTCCTCTGCATGACCGGCGCGCCCGAGGAGCCCGACGGCGTCGAGCGCGACCTGCGCGCGCGGGCGCGCGACGTGGCGGCCGGGCTCGGCGTCGACGAGGCCGACTGCCTCCACTTGCTCATCGCCATGACCCGGGTGCGGTCGTCCGCGGCCCACCAGCTCCTCTCCGCGTGCGGTCTGCACGTGTCGGCGCTGCGCAACGTCGCCCTCTCCTACTTCACCGCCGGCATGCCGCGGCGCCTCCAGCGCGTCCCTCAGCCGGCCACCCGAGCCCCGGCCGACGCCCCCCCACCGCCACGCGCTCCGCGCGGCCCGCCCGCCCCCTCGCGCGAGGCGGCGGAGCCCCCGGAGCGCGCCGATTCCGAGCCGGACCTCGACCTCGACATGGCCGAGCTCGACCTGTCGCCGCGGCCGGCGCCGAGACCCACCGCTGCCGCGCCGGCGGCCCGCCCGCGCTCGGCCCACGCCCTCGACCCGGCGGAGTTCCCCTGGCTCGCCCAGCTGGGGAGGAATCTCTCCGAGGCCGCCGCCCAGGGGCGACTCGACCCCCTGGTGGGCCGGGAGCGCGAGGTGGAGGAGACGCTCGACGTCCTCGGCAAGCGGCGCACCAACAACCCCCTGCTCGTGGGCGAGCCGGGCGTCGGCAAGACGGCCATCGTCGAAGGGGTGGCCCAGCGGCTCGTCGCCCAGGGCTCGAAGCGGGTGGTGGTCGAGCTCGACATGGCGAGCGTGCTCGCCGGCACCCAGCTGCGCGGCTCCTTCTCCGAGAAGCTCCGCGGCATCCAGGACGAGGTCCGGCGCGCCCAGGGCCGGGTGGTGGTGTTCATCGACGAGGTCCACACCGTGGTGGGCGCCGGCTCGACGGGAGAGGGGCCCCAGGACGCCGCCAACGAGCTCAAGGCCGCCCTCGCCCGCGGCGAGTTCCCCTGCATCGGCGCCACCACCCACGAGGAGTACCGCAAGCACATCGAGCGGGACCCGGCCCTGGAGCGGCGCTTCACGCCGGTGCTGGTGCGCGAGCCCTCGGTGAAGGACACGGTGGAGATCCTGCGCGGGCTCGTCGCCCGCTACGAGCAGCACCACTCGGTCCGCTACGCCCCGGAAGCCCTCGAGGCCGCCGCCACCCTCTCCGCCCGCTACATCCGCGACCGCTTCCTCCCGGACAAGGCCGTCGCGGCCATCGACCTCGCCGGCTCGCGCGCCCGCCGACAGGGGGAAGGCGGGGTCGCGGTGGCGGAGGTGGCCCGGGTGGTGGCCCAGATGGCCGGCATCCCCGAGTCCCGCCTGCTCGCCGACGACCGGGAGCGGCTCCTCGGTCTCGAGCAGGCGCTCGCGGCCCGCATCGTCGGGCACGCGGACAGCATCCTCCGGGTCGCCCGGGTGCTGCGCCGCAACTACGCCGGCTTCTCCTCGCGCCGGCCCATGGGGAGCTTCCTCTTCCTGGGCCCGACGGGCGTCGGCAAGACCGAGCTCGCCCGCTCCATCGCCGACGCCCTCTTCGGGAGCGACCAGGCGCTCGTGCGCCTCGACATGAGCGAGTGCAGCGAGGCGACGGGCGTCTCGAGGCTCGTAGGCGCGGCGCCGGGATACGTCGGCTACGGCGAGGGGGGGCAGCTCACCGATGCCGTGCGGAGGCGGCCGGCGACGGTGGTGGTCCTCGACGAGATCGACAAGGCCCACCGGGACGTCCTCATGCTCCTCCTGCAGGTGCTCGAGGAGGGGCGGCTCACCGACGGCCGCGGTCGCCAGGTGGACTTCTCCTCCACCGTCGTCGTGCTCACCACCAACCTGGGGGGGGCGGAGGCGACCCGCACCGCCACCGGGGTGGTGGGCTTCGGGGCCTCCGCCGCCGCCGGTTCGGCCGAGGAACGGGCCATGGCTGCGGCGCGCGCCGCGCTCCCTCCCGAGCTCTGGAACCGGCTCGACGAGCGGCTCGTCTTCCCCGCCCTCTCCCGCGGCGAGGTGGCGCGCGTCGCCGAGCTCTTGCTGCGGCAGTCCTCCGAGCGGCTCTCTGCCGAGCGCCGCATCCGCTTCCGCGCCGGCGACGACGTGGTGGAGCACCTCCTCGACCACGGGGGGTTCGACCCGGCGCTGGGCGCGCGCCCGGTGCGCGGCGCCCTGCAGCGCATCGTCGAGGCCCCGCTCGCCGAGCGCATCCTCGCCCGCGAGTTCGGGCCGGGAGACCTGGTCGAGGTCTCGGTCGACGGGGCCGAGATCCGGTTCCGGAAGGCGGAGTGACTCCTCCGGTCTACCGCGACTACCCCCGGTAGAGCCCCCGCTCCTTCACGTAGGCGAGGACGCGCGCCGGGACGAGCGCGGAGACGTCCTCGCCGCGACCGAGGCGCTCCCTCACCTCGGTCGAGGACACCGCCGGGAGCGCCGGCGCCCCCGGCGGCCCCTCGTGCCCGGCCCGCCCCACCACGATGATGCGCGCGAGCTCTCGCACCCGGTCGAACCGGTACCACTTGTCGGTGGTGGCGAGGATGTCCGCCCCGATGACGAGGGCGAAGCGGCGCCGCGGGTGGCGCTCGACCAGGTGCTCGAGCGTCCGGGCCGTCGTCCCCACGTGGGGGTCGCCCTCCAGATCCGCCTCGGCGGTGCACACGTGCACCCCGCGGATGGCGGCGGCGGCGAGCTTGCACATCCGCACCCGGTCCTCGAAGGGAGCGAGCTCCTTCCCGAAGGGGTGGCGGAAGCTCGGGAGGAGCCAGACCTCGGAGGCCCCCTGGGTCGCGAGCGCCCAGTAGGCGGCCATCAGGTGAGCCACGTGCGGTGGGTTGAACGATCCCCCGAGGAGCGCCGTCTCCCTCATCGGGCCATCTTCCCCTAATCCGGGTACCGCAGGTAGGCCCGCCGCCTCCGGGTGAAGGCGCGCTCCTCGGGCGCGAAGGCGCGGGTCATCTCCTTCGCGCTCGCGCCCGCTTCGATGGCGCGGCGCTCGCGGTCCGAGCCGCACAGGAGGTCGAAGGCCAGGACGCCCTCCACGAACTCGTAGGCCTCCGTCCGCCAGGCGAACCGATCCGGCGCCTGCGCGCGCGCCCGAACCACGCAGGCGAGGCCGGTCCGGAAGGGACAAAAGCCGTCGGCGTCCTCCACCCAGAGCTCGGCGCCGTGGCAGGGGACCCGGGCGTGCTTGTCCCAGGCGGGGGTGAAGTGCGCCGGCCGGAACCGCACCCCGGGGAGGCGCTCCTCCGCGAGGTCGGCGACGAGCCGGTCGGCGTCGAGCCACGGGGCCCCGAAGGTCTCGAAGGGGCGCGTCGTCCCGCGCCCCTCCGAGAGGTTCGTCCCCTCGAGCAGGCACATCCCCGGGTAGACGAGCGCCGTCGCCGGGGTGGGCATGTTGGGCGAGGGGAGCACCCACGGCAGACGGGCGTCCTCGAAGCGCATGCGCCGCCGCCAGCCCTCGCAGGGGACGACGTGCAGGTCGAGCTCGAGGTGGCGCTCCTCGCGGAAGAGGAGCGCGAGCTCGCCCACGGTGAGGCCGTGGCGGACAGCGAGGTCGTGCATCCCGCAGAAGCTCTCGTAGCCTTGCCGAAGGGCGGGCCCCTCCACCGAGAGTCCGCCGATCGGGTTCGGGCGGTCGAGCACCACGAAGCGCAGGCCCGCCTCCGCCGCCGCCTCCATGCAGAGCATCATGGTCGCCTGGTAGGTGTAGTAGCGCGCCCCCACGTCCTGAACGTCGAAGCACAGGGCGTCGAGCGCGGCGAGCGGCTCCCTCCCTGGGCGCAGCGAGGATCGGGTCCGCCCGTAGAGCGAGTACACCGGGAGGCCGGTGCGCGGGTCGCGCTCGTCCGCGACCGCCGCCATGTACTGCGCGTCGCCGCGGACGCCGTGCTCCGGGCCGAAGAGCGCCGCGAGCCTCACCCCCGGGGCCGATCGGAGCAGGTCGGCGGCGTGTCGCAGCCGCCGGTCGACGGCGGTGGGGTTGGCGACGAGCCCCACCCTCAGCCCGCGCAGCGGCCGGCACCGGCTCGCGAGGAGGACCTCGAGCCCGGAGCGGACCTCAGTCGGCCGCGGCCTTGACCTTGGGGGCCTTGACCGAGAAGCGGAAGGTGAGGCGCCCGCTCTTGTTCGGGTAGGTCGCATTCTTCAGGTTCCAGTAGGCCGAGGCGCGCACCCACTCGTCCCGCGCCGTGTCCTCCACCACCGCCACCTCGCTCGCCTCTCCGCCGGGACCCACCGTCACCCGCAGAACCAGGCTGCCGGAGTGCCCCGCGGCCGGGTCCTCGCGGGGGAGGCGGTCGATCCGGCCCGCCACCACCCGCTGGATCTGGGCCGGGTCGACGGCGGCGATGGGCGACACGAGGAGCCTGCGCTCCAGGGCGGCCCGCTCCGCCTGGGCCGCCTCTCCGGCCGCCCGGAACTGCTCCATGGCGAGGAGCACCTGCCCCTCGGCGACCAGGATGCGGCCCAGGGCGAGCCGGCTCTGGGAGTCTTGCGGGTCGCGCTCGACCGCGCGCCGGAGCGCCCCCTCGGCCCCCTCCTCGTCCCGCTGCTCCAGCCGGAGGGCGGCGAGCCGCCTCCAGTTCTCGGCGGAGTTGGGCTCGAGGCTCGCCAATCCCTGCGCGGCGAGGAGCTGCGCTTCCGCGTCGCCGGCCAGGGTCGCCGCGTCGAGGAGTCCCCGCATCCCCTCGACGGTCTCCCCGAGCGCGAGCGCCGCCTTCCAGTCGGCCACCGCTCCGCTCGCGTCGCCGCTCTCGAGGCGCGCGCGCGCGAGCTCGGCCAAGAGGCTCGCGTCCCGGGGGGAGGAGGCCGCGGCTCGCGAGAGGAAGTCGACCGCCTCTCCCTTCCGGCCGAGCTCCTCCGCGGTCTCCCCTAAGAGCCGGAGCGCGGCCGCCTGACCCGGCAGCGCGTCGAGCGAGCGCTGCGCCTCGCGGCGGGCGGCCTCCGGGTCCCCGGCGAGGCGGGAGATGCGCGCCAGTCCGAGCCAGGCCATGGGGTTCTCGCCGTCGATCTCCAGCACCGCCTGGTAGCCGGCGCGCGCCTCCGGTCCCCGCCCGCCGCGCTCGTCCATGAGGGCGCGCAGGAGGAGGGCGATCCAGTTCTTGGGATCGGCGGCGCGGGCGCGGCCGAGCTCCGCCTCGGCCTGGTCGAGGGTGCCCCAGGAGATGTAGACGCGGGCCATCCCCAGCGAGCCCCAGGGCAGGCCGGGGCCCTCCTGGGCGAGCGCGCGAAATGCGCCCCAGGTCTCCTCCTCGCGCGGGAGCGCGTAGAGGGCGAGGAAGCGGGTGACCGCCGGGCCGCCGGCCGGCGCGGCCTGGGGAGGGGCGCCGGCAGCGGGCGGGGCGCCCAGGTCCACCCGCGCCATCTCGCGGCTCACGGCGACGAGGTCCGCCCCCAAGGCCCCGCCTTCCACCTTCACCTCGGGCTGCGCCCCGGCGCAGGCGGCGAGGAGCGCGAGGGCGAGCGGCGGAATGCTGTCGGGGCGACGTCGCATGCCTTCCTCCCAGTCGCCGGGCATTGTACGCGGCATTGACCTTCGGCGCGCCCCCCGGCGTGCCAGGACCTGTGGCAAACTCCGCCGGCCCCCGGAGGGCCAGCAATGGCCGATAGACGAAGCGCGAACTCCCTCCTCTTCGCCGCCGCCCTGGCGGTCAACCTGGCCTTTGACGCGCTCTTCCTCGCGGGCGAACGGCTCGCGCCTCCCCACCTCCTCCTGCGCTACGCGCCCGAGTTCGTCGCCCAGATGGTCAGTCCCCTCGGCATGTCCCTCTCCGCCTCGCCCGTTCTCGCCGCCATCGCCGTCCTCGTGGCGAACGCCGTGCCGCCGGGGACGGGCCAGCGCTTCCTGCGCCTCGCGGGCTGGCTCGCGGGCTTCTGGGCGCTCTCGGAGGGACTGCTCGCGCTCGTGTGGCTCTCCGCGCCCGCCGGGCTCGTGGCGGGCGGCCTCGCGCTCGGCCTCCCGCGGAGCGCGGCGGTCGCCTTCGTCCTGGTGCGGCTCGACGGGGGCCGCTAGGAGAACCGCGGTGACGAGCCCCGCCGACGCGAGCCTGGATCGCACCCTGGAGGAGCTCGGCTGGCCAAGGCTCCTCGAGGCGCTCGCCTCGCGCTGCCGCACGCCCGGGGGGAGGAGCCGCGCCCTCTCCCTCCCCTTCCTCGCGGGGAGGGAGGCGGTGGTGGAGGCTCTCCTCCTGCTCGGCGAGGCCCGCGCCCTCTCCGAGGAGGGGAGCGCGCTGCCGCTCTCGAGCGTGGGGGAGGTCGGACCCGCCCTGGAGCGCGCCCGGAAGGGCGGCGCTCTCGAGCCGCTCCCGCTGCGCGAGGTGGCGGGGCTCGCCCGCGCCGCGGCCAGGACCCGCCGGGCGCTCTCGGCTCGGGCGGGCGATCGGCCGCGACTGTGGGCCCTCGCCGAGCCGCTCTCCGACCTCGAGCCGCTCGCGGACCGCATCGAGCTCGCCGTCGAGCCCTCCGGGGCCGTCTCCGACCGGGCCAGCACGGCGCTCGCCCAGCTGCGCGAGCGCTCCCGCGGCCTGCACCGCGCCATGAAGGCGCAGATCGAGGCGCTCCTCGCCGACGAGGGGACGGCCCGGCACCTCCGCGACAGCTACTTCACCATCCGCAACGAGCGCTACGTCCTGCCGGTCCTGGCGAGCGCCCGCGCCCAGGTCCCCGGCATCGTCCACAACGCCTCCCAGTCGGGCCAGACCCTCTTCGTCGAGCCGGACGGGATGGTGGAGCTCGGCAACGAGCTCGCCATCGCGAACGCCATGGCGGCCGAGGAGGAAGAGCGGGTCCTGCGCGAGCTCTCCCTTTCGGTGGCGGCCCACGCCGAGGCGCTCGCCCGGGACCTCCTCCTGCTCGCCACCCTCGACCTGCTCGAGGCCGAGGCGCGCCTCGCCTCCGACCTCGACGCCTCCGCCCCGGAGGTGGTCGACCCCGGGCTGGGCTTCTCGCTCCGCGATCTCCGCCACCCGCTCCTCGTCCTGCAGGGGAAGAAGGTGGTGGCGAGCGACGTGCGGCTCGAGCCGCCGGCGCGGGCGCTCGTCGTCTCCGGGCCCAACGGGGGCGGGAAGACGGTCACCATCACCGCGGTGGGGCTGTCGGCCCTCCTGCTCCGCGCCGGCCTCCCGGTCCCGGCCGCGCGCGGCTCCCGCCTCCCGTTCTTCGATCGGGTGCGAGCGGCGGTGGAGGAGCGGGGCGACCTGGCGCGGGACCTCTCCACCTTCACCGCGCACCTCACCGCCCTCCGCGCCATCGCCGAGGACTGCCTGCCCGGGACGCTCGTGCTGGTGGACGAGATCGCCGCCGACACCGATCCGAGGGAGGGCGCGGCCCTCGCCGCCGCCGTCCTCGAGGACTTGATCGGCCGAGGCGCGCAGGTGCTCGTCACCACCCACCTCGACGAGCTGAAGGCGCTGGCGCTCACCGAGCCCGGCTTCGCGAACGCGCGGGTGGGGTTCGACCCGATCCGGCTGGCGCCCACCTTCCAGCTCCACCTCGGGAGCCCGGGGAGCTCCTCGGCCCTGGAGGTGGCCCGGAGGGTGGGGCTCCGGGAGAGCGTCGTGGAGCGCGCCCGGGCCGCGCTCTCCGGCCGGGGAGGCGCCCTGGTGCAAGCGCTCCGGGCGCTCGAGGGGGAGCGCGCCCTCTTCGAGCAGCGGCGCCTGGCACTGGAGCGGGAGCGCGAGGAGGCCCGCTCTCGCGAGGCGGCGGCGGCCCGGCGAGAGGAGGCCGCCTTCCGGGCCGAGCGGGAGGCGGCGGCGCGGGTGGCGAGCGCGCTCGCCTCCGAGGTGGAGTCGGCGCGAGAGGAGGTGCGCCGGGTCCTCGCCGAGCTGCAGTCGGCGCCCACCGTCCGCAAGGCAACCGAGGCGGCCCGGCAGCTCGACGAGTGGGCCGGCTCGATGGAGCGCGCCTCCAAGGTGGCGAGCTCCCAGGCGAGGTCCGCCTCCGAGGCGGTGCCCGGGGCGGCGCTCGCGCCCGGGGTGCGGGTGCGGGTGGCGTCGCTCGGCCAGGAGGGCGAGGTGGTGGAGGTGGGTGACGGAGAGGCGGTGGTGCGGCTCGGGTCGCTCCGGATCCGCCGGCCGAGCGCGGACCTCCTGCCGCTCCGGGGGAAGCCCCGCCCGGCCGCCCTGGCGCGGCCCGAGGGGGAGCGGATGAAGGCCGCCGGCGCGGCCCGCGCGGCTCCGCTCGCATCCGCCGAGCGGCGGCTCGACGTGCGCGGACTGCGCGTCGAGGAGCTCCTGCGGGAGGTGGACCTCTTCCTCGACCGGCTGCTCGCCGAGGGCGCGAGCGACTGCCTCGTCCTGCACGGCCACGGCACCGGCGCCCTGAAGCAGGCGCTCCGGGACCACCTCTCGCGGTCGCCCTACGTGCTCGACTTCCGGGGGGCGGAGGACCACGAGGGGGGGGACGCGGCGACCCGCATCCGCCTCCGCCCGTGAGGGGCGAGCGGCCCCCGCTCCCTAGTCCGGCGGGGCCCCGGCCTCGATCTTCGCGGCCGAGTCCGGGTCGAGGACGGCGACGAGGTCGAGGAGCATGTTCCAGTCGGGGCCCACCGTGAACTGGTTGTCCCCCTGTGCACCGCCCGAGATCTGGAGGTACGCCACCCGGCAGCCCTTCGGCTCCGAGGGCGTCCCCTCGATGCGGTAGCGGGTCCCGGTGTTCTCCTTCCAGTTCGTCTCGCAGACGAGGCCGCCGGCGGAAGTGCTGTGGGTCGAGAAGCCGTCGGAGATGAGCTTCGAGAAGAACCCCTCCGACGCCTCGCCGACGAGTTCCCGGTCGCTCCCCACGAGCGGGAAGCCCTTCGCGCTCGGGATCCGCAGGGCCGCGGGCCAGAGCTCGTCGCAGGGCTTCTCAAACCGGTAGCCCTCGAGCTTCGACTGGAGATAGCTGTAGCGGGCCTGGGCGCCGCCCATGTGCGCGCAGCCCGCGAGGGCGAGCGCCAGGAGCGCGGCGAGAGGTGCCGGGGACGGCGGGCGAGTGGAAGGCATCGGGCTCACTCTATCGGCTCTCGCCCGAGAAGGGCGAGCGCTCGTCGGGCGCGCGGCCCGGGGAGGCTCTTGAGAGACGACGAAAGCCGGCCCCGGAGGGAGCCGGCCTTCGTCGCTTCGATCTGCGCGATTCGCTAGAACAGGAACCAGGCGGACAGCTGGACCCGGTTGTTCGTCGCCTGGCCGCCGCCGTTCGCCACCGGCGCCACGTAGTACTGCCGGAACCAGGCGTACTCGAGTCCGAGGCGCACCGCGTTGGTGCAGTCCCAGAAGAGGTTGCCGTCCGCCCAGTGCGAGCGGTTGAAGGTGGCGGTCGCCGTGCCGTAGTTCTGGATGTTGTTCGAGTACATCGTCGAGTAGTTGCCCGACACCCAGAAGCGGCCGTCGCCCGGGAAGTAGTACTGCAGGCCGAGGAAGTAGGACCACCAGGCGATGGTGTTGAGCTTGCCGTTCGCGTCATAGGCGACCTCGCCCACGAGCGACGCCGCCGCCGTGGCGGGCAGCTTGCTCGAGGCGGCGCTGACACCGCCGGTGAGCCCGGTGTAGAGGTCGTTGATGCCGCGGCCGTTCACGTAGGTGCCCGTGAAGGTGAGGCCGCCGCCACGGCTGTCGCCCTTGACCGGGACGATGGGGACGAGGACGTCGATGTCGTAACCCCAGCCCTCGGTCACGTGGTAGTTGTAGACTTGGTAGGGGGTGGGGGTGGCGGGCTGGACGGCCTGGACCTGGAAGCGCCGCCAGGTGCCCGAGAGGCCGAGGGCGAACGGCACGATGTTCGTGCCGGTGCCGCCGGTCGTGGTCACGCCCTTCCAGCCCGGCAGGGAGAGCTTCAAGCCCGCCTGCAGGTCGGGCACGTAGGCGTCGCTCTGGGGGGGGCGCATCGCCGCGACGGCGATGTCGAGCGCCATGGCGTCCGACTTGATCGTCTTCGACACGCGCAGTTGGGCGGTGCGGGAGTAGATTTCGCCCGGGACCCCCTGCAGGTCGACGGTGTTCGGCTGGAAGTAGCTCTGCCACCCGAAGAGTTCCCAGGTCTGCCCGAAGAGGAAGTCGAGGACGGGCGTCTCGAGCTTCGTGTAGGCGTGGCGGACGCGCCAGGTGGGGTTGTTGTAGAAGTTCGCCTCGCTGTAGGCGACGGGCGCCGTCGCCGGCTGGTTGCCGAAGAAGTCCGTCTCGAGGAGCGCGCTCGACTTCGTGCCACCCCACTCGGGGGCCGCGAGCCGGAAGCCGAGGCGGGTGTTCCGGATGCTGAACTGCAGCCGGTGGTTGATGGCGGCGTAGTTCGGGGCTCCGGCGTAGGCCTTGGCGATCGGGTTGTTGCCCGCCAAGTCGACGAAGCTCTCGGTGGAGTCGTACATGTAGTCCGCTTCGATGAAGCCGTAGATCGACGCGTTCCACTTGGCAGTGACGGGCGGCGGCTCTGGCTTCTTCTGCGCCTCCACCACCACGGTCTGGCTCGTCTCCTTCACCGTCATTTCGCTCGCCACGGCCTGGTCGTACTCGGCCTGGGTGATGACGCCCTTCTGGAGCATCAGCTGCAGGGCGGTCTTCTGGGACGCCCCCGAGGTCGGGGCGGCCGTCTGGGCGCTCGCCACGCCTCCGACCGAAAGCGCGGCAAAGGCCGCGGCACCCCAAATCCACTTTCGCATGTAACCCTCCACTTCGTTGGAACGTCCGGAAAACACGACTGCTTCTGAGGGGCGCCACCCTGACGGCCCCGCGTGACGGACGCGTGGCGAAACGGAAAACTGTCCGTGGATCCCTCCCCGCACCTGGCGAGCGGAGGACGCGGGAAGTGGGGGCGCTGCGGCCCTTTTCTGGCGCGGGCCGCCTCGCGGTCAGGGGCTGGGTAGCCCGGGGGCTCGCTCGCCTTCCTCGATCCCTGGCCGCCCCCTCCCGCCGTCGCCGCAGGGTGAAATTCGCCTTTTCTCCGGGGGCCAGGCCGGGGCCGACGGCCTCCCTCCTCGCAACCCAATAGGGGCGCGAAGCGCGCCCCCCGGCTACCCGGAGTGCTATCCTCCGAACTCCTTTTTCACCTCCGTCCCCCAGACCTCGAAGGAGCACCGCCATGAACCGCAAGCGACTGCTCGCCCTCCTTCTCTCCCTCTCCCTCCCCGGACTGGTCCGGGCCGACCCCGTGAAGCTCGGCGTCATCAACTCCATGACCGGGCCGCAGGCGCCCATCGGCGAGAACATCACGAACGGCATCAAGCTCGCCGAGGAGGACCTGAAGGCGAAGGGGATCCAGGTCCAGATCGTCTGGGAGGACGACACCGGGAAGCCCCAGATCGGCATCTCGGCGATGGACAAGCTCGCGACGCGCGACAACGTCGCCGGCGTCGTCGGCGCCTACACCTCGGCGGTGTCGAACGCCGTCGCGAAGAAGGCGGAACAGTACCAGGTGCCGCTCATCGTCCCGGCCGCGTCCAAGGAGGAGATCACCCGGCAGGGCTACAAGTGGGTCTTCCGCGTCTCGGCCACGACCGGGGACTACGCTTCCGTCCTCCTCGACATGGCGACCGCGCTCGGCAAGCCCGGCTCCATCGCCATCCTCGGCGAGAACACCGACTTCGGCGTGTCCGGCAGCAAGAGCGCCCGGGCGTACGCGGAGAAGAAGGGCATCAAGGTGGTCTTCGAGGAGACCTACTCCCCGGGCTCGCCCGACTACCGCTCCACCCTGACGAAGGTGCGCGCCGCCGGCCCCGACCTCGTCTTCATGGTCTCCTACGTGGCCGACGCCATCCTGCTCATGCGGCAGTCGCGCGAGGTGGGGCTCTCGCCCATGGCCTTCCTGGGCGCCGGGGCCGGGTTCTCGACGGAGGAATTCGCGCGCGAGACCGCGGTCTCGAACGCCGTCTTCTCGAGCACCCAGTGGACGCCGGCCGTGCCCTGGCCCGGCGCCAAGGCCTTCGGCGACCGCTACCAGAAGCGCTTCGGGAAGACACCCACCTACCACGCCTCGAACGCCTACGCCTCCATGATGATCCTGGGCGAGACCGCCGCCAAGACGGGCGGCGACCGCGCCAAGATGGCCCAGGCGCTCCGCCAGGGGAAGTGGGACGGGATCATCGGCGAGGTCACCTTCCGCGACTACGACGGCTACACCAACCAGGACCGGCACCAGATGCTGGTGGAGCAGGTCCAGGCCGGCACCTACTACACGGTCTGGCCCCGGGAGTACGCGAACGGCAAACCGGTCTGGCCGTTCCCGGGCTGGAAGTGAGCCGGGGGCGCGCCCCGCCGCGCCGCGCCGGGAGCGAGCCGCTCCCGTTGTGGCGGGGGCGCGGGGCGGTGTAACGTTTCGTCACTGCCTGCCTCCCCGGGCCGCCCGCAGCGGGCCCGGCGGGAGGGGGCCGCGAGGACCCGGCGACGGGGAGGAGCCGATGACCCTCTTCTTGCAGTCGCTCCTGTCGGGAGTGCTGGTGGGAGGCGACTACGCCCTCATCGGCATCGGCCTCACCATCATCTTCGGGGTGATGCGCATCATCAACTTCGCCCACGGCGAGCTGGTGATGATGGGAATGTACCTCTCCTACTTCCTCTTCACGCTCTTCGGCGTCGACCCCTTCCTGTCGGTGCTGGTCGTCTACCCCCTCATGTGGATCTTCGGGGCCGCCCTGCAGAAGGTGGTCGTCAACCGCGTGCTCAACGCGCTCCCCCAGAACCAGATCCTGCTCACCATCGGCATCGGCCTCATCCTGAGCAACACCGCCATGCTGCTCTTCACCTCCGACTACCGCCTCCTCACCACCCCGTACTCCTCTTCCAGCTTCCACCTGGGAGCGGTGTCCGTCTCGGTCCCGCTGCTCCTCTCCTTCCTGGTGACGGGGGCGGTCACCGCCGTCCTCTACTGGTTCCTCTTGAAGACCGACATGGGGCAGGCCATCCGCGCCACCGCCCAGGACCGGCACGCCGCGCAGCTCATGGGCATCAACGTGCGCTGGATGAGTGTGGTGGCGACCGGGATCGGCGCCGGGCTGGCGGCGGTGGCGGGGGCGCTCCTCGCTCCCACCTACTACATCTTCCCGCAGGTCGGGCAGCCCTTCACCCTCAAGGCATTCGTGGTGGTGGTGCTGGGCGGCATGGGGAGCGTCACCGGCGCCACGCTCGGGGGCATCCTCATCGGGGCCACCGAGTCCCTCGCGGCCGTCTACGTCTCCTCGGGCCTCAAGGACATGGTGGTCTACGTCCTTTTCATGCTCGTCCTCCTGTTCAAGCCTGCCGGCCTCCTCGGCAAGTCGAGCCTCTAGGCCCCGGATGCCCGCGCCGACGCCGAGAGCCGACGGAGAGGGGGGGGCGCTCGCCCTACCCCTCCTCGCCGTCGGGGCAGCGGGGCTCCTCCTCGCCTTCCTGCCCGCCTTCGTCACGAGCCCTTACGCCCTGCACCTGCTCGTGCTCTTCTTCCTCTCGGTGGTGATGGGGTCCGCCTGGAACCTCATCGGGGGCTACGGCGGGCAGTACTCGGTGGGACACGCCGCCTACTTCGGAGTCGGCGCCTACACCGTCCTCATCCTCCTCCAGTACCGGCAGGTGGCTCCCTGGTGGGGGCTGTTCCCGGCGCTCGCCCTGGCGGCGCTGGTGGCGCTCGCCATCGGGAGCATCACCTTCCGGCTGCGCGGCCCCTACTTCGTGCTCGCCTCCATCGCCATGGCGGAGATCGTCCGCCTGGCCGCCCTCAACTGGACCGCGCTCACCAACGGTGCCGAGGGCATCCTGCTGAGCGAGATCCCCCCGCTCGTCGTCGGCGGCCGGGTGATCACGAACTTCCTCTCCAAGGTGCCCTTCTACTACGCCGGCCTGGGGCTCTCGGTGGCGGCGGTGCTGGTGGCGCTGCGGGTGGAGCGCTCCAAGCTCGGCTACTACCTGCAGGCGATCCGCGAGGATCAGGACGCCGCCAACTCGCTCGGCATCCCCCTCACCTTCTACAAGAACGTGGCGCTCGTGCTCTCCGCGCTCTTCACCGCCTGCGCCGGGGCCCTCTACGCCCTCTACGTCGGCTTCATCGACCCGGCCACCGGCATCGGGCTCGACATCTCGGTGCAGATCGTTCTCATCGCCATCATCGGCGGCATCGGGACCATCCTCGGCCCGGTGGTGGGGGCGGGCGTGCTCGTGGCGCTTTCCGAGAGCCTGCGCTCGAACCTCGTCACCGACCTCCTGGTGAAGGGGGGGCTGGTGAGCGAGGGCTCCAAGATGGGGATGTTCCTGCGGGAGAACCTGGCCCACGCCCACATGCTCATCTACGGTCTCTTGGTGACCCTCGTCATCCTCTTCATGCCCGAGGGCGTGCTCGGGGCGCTGCGCTCCTTCGCGCACCGCCGACGCCGGGCGGCCGAGGCGGAGGAGGCGCGGTGAGCCCGGTCCTCGAGATCCGCCACGTGAGCAAGTTCTTCGGCGGCCTGGCCGCCAACTCCGACGTCTCCTTCGCGGTGGAGGGAGGGACCATCCTCGGCCTCATCGGCCCGAACGGGGCCGGGAAGACGACGCTCTTCAACTGCATCACCGGCTACTACCCGCCCTCGCGCGGGGACGTGATCTTCAAGGGGCAGCGGCTCAACGGGCTCACCCCCGACAAGGTGTGCATGCGGGGCATGGCCCGCACCTGGCAGAAGGTCCGGCCGCTCGCGAAGTTGAGCGTCCTCGACAACGTCATGGTGGGCGCGCTCGCCCGCACCCGGTCGCTCCGCGCCGCCCGGGAGGTGGCCGAGGAGCAGCTCCAGGTGGTGCGCCTCGAGCACAAGGCCCTGGCGCTCGCCGGCGGCCTGCCCATCGGCGAGCGGAAGAAGCTGGAGGTGGCGCGGGTGCTCGCCACCCGGCCCGAGCTCCTCCTCCTCGACGAGGTGATGGGCGGGCTCAACCCCGCCGAGAGCGAGGAAATCATCGGCCTCATCCTCGACATCCGCAAGCGCGGGCTCACCCAGATGGTGATCGAGCACGACATGAAGGCCATCATGCGCATCTCGGACCGGATCGTGGTCCTCAACTCGGGCGAGAAGCTCGCCGAGGGGCTGCCGCGGGAGGTGGTGGCCAACCCCGCGGTCGTCGCCGCCTACCTGGGCGAGGGCGCCGCCTAGGCCCCGGGAGATCCGCGTGCTCCGCCTCCAGAAACTCAGCTTCAGCTACGGCGACCTGAGGGTCCTCTGGGACGTGGACCTGGAGGTGAAGGAAGGGGAGATCGTCACCGTGGTGGGGGCGAACGGGGCCGGAAAGAGCACGGCCTTGCGCAACATCTCGCGCCTCCTCCTCCCCTCCTCCGGGCGGATCACCTTCGAGGGGCGCGACCTCGCGCGGTTGCAGAGCCACGAGGTGGTGGAGCTGGGAATCGTCCAGGTGCCGGAGGGGCGCCGGATCTTCCCGGACATGACGGTGGAGGAGAACCTGCGCATGGGCTCCTTCGTGCGCTCGGCCCGCAAGGACCGGGCGGCGAACATGGAGCGCTGCTTCGCGCTCTTCCCGCGCCTGAAGGAGCGGCAGCGACAGCTCGGCGGGACCATGTCCGGGGGGGAGCAGCAGATGCTCGCCATCGCCCGCGGTCTGATGGCGAACCCGCGCCTTCTCCTCCTCGACGAACCCTCGCTGGGGCTCTCCCCCCTCTTCGTGAAGGGCATCTTCGAGATCATCCAGGAGATCAACCGCCAGGGGACCACCATCCTCCTGGTGGAACAGAACGTCTACCAGTCGCTCCGGGTCTCGAGACGCGCGTACGTGCTCGAGACGGGAAGGGTGGTACTCTCCGGAAGCGGCGAGGAGCTGCTCGGGAACGAGCACGTGAAGAAGGCCTTCTTGGGAGCCTGACGCCTATGGCCAACGATGCCATCATCACCAAGGTCCGACGCTGGATGACGCCGAACCCCATCACCATCGAGGACTCCGCCAGCATCGTGGAGGCCATCCACATGCTCAAGGAGAAGAACATCCGGCGACTGCCGGTGATGCGCCAGGCCCGGCTCGTCGGCGTGGTCACCGAGAAGATGCTGAAGGACTTCACCCCCAGCAAGGCGACCAGCCTCGACACCTGGGAGGTCCACTACCTGCTCGCCCGCACCCCGGTGACGGCAGCCATGAACCCGAAGCCGCACAAGGTGCACCCGGAGGACGAGATCGCCGACGTGGCGCAGCTGCTCCACGACCGCAAGCTGAACGGCGTCCTGGTGGTGGACGACCGGGAGAACCTGGTCGGCATCCTCACCACCACCAACGCCCTCGAGGCGCTCATCGCCTTCGCGAAGGCCCTCGGCGGGCCTACCCCTTAACGAGCATCTGGGCCGCCACCCCGACGGCGAAGGCGATGACGAGGAGCCGCATGAGCCAGGCCGGCAGGCGCTGGGCCAGGTGGGCCCCCGCCCAGCCGCCGGCGATCGCCGCCCCCATCATCAGCGCCGCCTGGGGGATGTGCACCGACCCGGCGACCAGGAAGTAGAGGGCGGCGATCCCGTTGATGAGGAGCGCGAAGAGCACCTTCAAGGCGTTGGCGTGCTGGAGGGTGTCGGGCAGGAAGATGGCCATGGCCGCCAGCATGAGGATGCCGATCCCGGCGCCGAAGTACCCCCCGTAGACGGCGATGGCGAGCTGGGCGAGCCAGAGCGCCGCCGGCACCGAGTGGGAGGTCGAGGGCATCTTGCGGGCTACCCAGCGCGCCACCGGCCCCTGCGCCGCGAGCAGCCCGGCGGCGAAGAGGATGAGCCAGGGCACCACCGCGCGGAAGGCGCCCTCCGACGTGTGCAGCAGCAGGATCGACCCGGCCAGTCCCCCGATGAGCGATGGCCAGGCGAGCACAAAGGCGCGGTGCTTCTCCTCGGCGATGAGCTTCCGGTAGGCCCACCCGGAGGACACGGTCCCTGGCCAGATCGCCACCGTGTTGGTGGCGTTGGCGGCGACCGGCGCCATCCCGGTGAAGAGCAGGGCCGGAAAGGAGATGAGCGAGCCGCCACCGGCGATGGCATTGACCACCCCGGCGGCAAAGCCCGCGGCGGCGAGCAGCAACGCGTCGTGCAGGTTCACGAGGCGCATCCTAACCCGCCCGTTGTAGACTCGGGTGCGGAGGCGAAAAGATGCGCAGGGCATCGAAGGACCGGGGGGCGTTCCTGGAGGTGGCGGGGCGGGGCCGCCTGTCGCCGGCGCTCGCCGCGGGAGCACCGCGACTCGCTCCCGAGGGCGACGGCGAGGGCCGGTGCGGCTGGGAGCCGTTCTTCACGGCGGTGGAGGCGCGCGGGCTTGCCGTCGCCTGGGACCCGGAGAGCCCGGCGCAGGCCGAGCTCGCTCGCGCCGAGGAGGTGCGAGAGCTCGCACCCCGCGGCGAGCTCGCGGCCGGGCTCGACCGCTGGCGCCGCTTCCTCGGCGCCTGGAAGGGCGGGCCACCCGAGAGCCCGGGCTAGCGCCGGCCCCGCCGCCTTCCCTTCCGGCCGCCGTGCCCCTTGCCCGGCCGCCCCGGCCCCGCCGCCTCGGAGCGCGCCCCGCTCTTCCGGCCCTCGCGCTCGGGTCGGCCCGCCTTCGGCGAGCGCCCCTTCGCGCCGCGCGCCCCTTCCTCGCGGGGAGCCCGCTCCAGGCGCGCGCCGCCTTCCGCCGGCACCCGCGCCCGGCCGGCCTCGACGAGGTAAAGGTCGATGCGCCGGCGAACCGGGTCGACCGGGCCTACCTCCACCTCCAGTTCGTCGCCCACGCGGAAGGAGCGGCCGCTCCGCTTCTCCACGAGTGCGTGGCCGTCGGCGTCGAGGGCGAATTCCCGGCCCAGGTCCTCGGCCTTGACGAGCCCCTCCACGAACCAGCGCTCGAGCTCCACGAACAGTCCGAACTCGACCACCGCGGCCACCGTCCCCGAGCTGCGCTCACCCACCTTGTCGCGCATGAAGCGGGCGGCGAAGAAGGCGTGCACGTCCCGCTCCGCCTTCATGGCGGCGCGCTCCCTTTCGGAGGAGAGGAGGGCCATGCGCTCGAGCTCCCCGGGACGCGGCCCGCGCGTCTCCCGCTCCCCGCGCCAGCGCCCCGCCTCGCGCAGGAGGCGGTGCACCACCAGGTCGGGGTAGCGGCGGATGGGCGAGGTGAAGTGGAGGTAGTGCTCGGCCGCGAGCCCGTAGTGGCCGATGTTCTCGGGGCTGTAGACCGCCTGCATCATGGCGCGCAGCAAGAGCTGGTTGAGCGCCCGCTGCTGCGGATGGCCGGCGAGCCGGTCGAGGAGGTCGGAGAGCGCCCGCGGACCCTCCTTCAGGTCCGGGACCGGAAAGCCCTGCGCCTCGGCCAGCTCGAGGAACGTCCGGAGCTTGTCCTCGTCCGGGAGCCCGTGGACGCGGTAGATGGTGGGGAGCTCGCGCTCGCCGAACCAGCGCGCCACCGCCTCGTTGGCGGCGAGCATGAACTCCTCCACCAGCCGGTGGGCCCGGTTGCGCGGGCGCCGCTCGATGGCGAGCACCTCGCCGTCCTCCCCCAGCACCACCCGCGGCTCCGGCAGGTCGAAGTCGATGGACCCGCGCCGGCGCCGCATGCGGGAGAGCACCTCCTGGAGCTCGCCCATCACCTCGACGTCGGCGCGCAGGAACTCGCGATGCGGCACCCTCTCTCCCGCGAGCACCCGCGCCACCTCGCCATAGGTGCACCGCGCCGCGCTGCGCATCACCGCCGGGTAGACCTCGGCGCCCATCGCCTCCCCCTGCGGGCCGATGCGCAGGTCGGCCACCATGCAGAGCCGCTCCACCTCCGGGTTGAGGGAGCAGATCCCGTTGGAGAGCCGCTCCGGCAGCATGGGGAGCACCGTCCCCGGGAAGTAGACGCTCGTCCCGCGCCGGAGCGCCTCGGCGTCGAGCGCGGTTCCCGGACGCACGTAGTGGGAGACGTCGGCGATGGCAACCACGAGCCGGTAGCCGCGCTTCCCCGGGAGCCTCTCCACGTGCACGGCGTCGTCGAAGTCGCGGGCGTCCTCCCCGTCGATGGTGACGAGGCGCATCCCGGTGAGATCGCGTCGCCCCTCCCAGTCTTCGGGCCGGACCCGGTCCGGAACGGCCTCCGAGAGCGCCACCACCTCCGGCGGGAAGACGTCGGCGAACCCGTGGGCGTAGGCCACCCGCAGGACCTCCACCGACGGAGCCTCCGGTGCCGGTACCCGCTCGAGCACCCTGCCCTCGAGCGGTCCCGGGCCGGCGTCGAGCCACAGCTTCACCACCTCCCCGTTCCGGACGTTCCGGGCCTCGGGCACCGGGATGGTGGGAGGCAACTCGCGATCGAGGGGGACGGCGAAGCTCTGGGCGCCCCTTCCCTGGTAGGCGGCGAGCACCATGCGCCGGCCGCGCGCCATCACCTCGGCGACACGGGCTTGCGGCCCGCGCCGCCCGGGGAAGATCTCGAAGCGGACCAGATCGCCGTCCACCGCCTGGGCGGTGTCGCCGGGCGATACGTACAGGTCCGGGCCCGCGCGGTCGAGCCGCGCGACGAAGCCGAAGCCGTCGCGGTGGCGGGTGAAGAGCCCGAGGAGCCCGCCGGAGGGCCGGCGCGCCGCCGGGCGCTCGCCCGCGCCGTCGGCTCCCGGTCGCCCGCGCCCCGCCTCGACCTTGGGCACCTCGAACCGGTTCCCGACCGCGCGGACGGCGCCCTCCCGGACGAGCTCCCGGAGGACCCGCTTCGACTCCTGCCGCTCTCCGGGGTGCACGTGGGCGCGCTGCATGATCTCCGCGAGCGAGACGGGCTTCCCGGCGGCGCGGACCTCGGCGAGGAGCGCCTGGCGGCGCTCGGACGGGCCTCTGCGATTCGGCATGGGGGCGCATGTTGGCACGCCGTCCGGCAGCGGTCGAGTGCACAACCCACGGTGGACGCCCGGGAGCGCGACCGCCGCGGAGGGCCGCGCGCGCAGCCCGCTTTGCCCGGCCGCTGCCGGTGAAGAGGGGGCGCGGTGGGGGGCGCGCTTGCCAGCCGCCCTCCTCGGCGCCTAGTAAGGAGGGGCGTGCTCTCCGCGTACACCGCGCTCGAGCGCATCCTGCGGACGGTCGCCGAGGTGGCCCCGCTGCCGCCGGAGCGCGTCCCCCTCTCCCTCTCGCTGGGCCGCGCCCTCGCCGAGGAGGTGCGCGCGGAGCGGGCCCTGCCCCCCTTCCATGCCTCCCGGATGGACGGGTACGCGTTGCGCGCCTCCGACGCGCGGCGCCCCGGGGCCCGCCTCCCCGTAGCCCTGGAGGTCTTCGCCGGCGATCCGCCCGGCCGCGCGCTCCCCCGCGGCGCCTGCGCCCGGATCTTCACCGGAGCGCCTGTCCCGGAGGGAGCGGACTGCGTCGAGATGCAGGAGGAGGTGGTGCGGCGGGGCGACCGCGCCCTCTTCCGGCGCGCCGCCTCGCGCGGGCGCTTCATCCGGGCGACGGGGAGCGACGTGTCCCTGGGCTCCGTGGTGCTCGAGCGCGGAGGCGTGGTCGACCCGGGATCGATCGGCCTGGCCGCGGCACTGGGGCGCACCGAGCTCTCGGTCTACCGGCGACCCCGTGCCGGCATCGTCGCCACCGGCGACGAGATCGTCCCGGTGGACCGGCCCCCGGGCCCCGGCGGGATCGCCGACTCGAACAGCCACGCGCTCGCCGCGGCCTGCGTCGACGCGGGGGCGGTGCCCATTCTCCTCCCGCTCGCGAGGGACGACCGCGGCTCGCTGCGCCGGGCGCTCGCCGCCGCCCGCGGGCTCGACGCGCTCGTCACCGCCGGCGGGATCTCGGTGGGAGAGAGGGACCTCGTGCGGAAGGCCCTCGCCGGGGCGGGCGGGCGAGTCGACTTCGCGGGGGTGGCGGTCTCTCCCGGCAGGCCCTTCGCCTTCGGGCGTTGGGGGAAGACCCTCTTCTTCGGGCTCCCCGGCAATCCATTCAGCACGCTCGTCGCCTTCGAGCTCTTCGCCCGGCCGGCGCTGCGCGCGCTGCAGGGTCTCGCGGGGAGCGGGCGGCCCGAGATCCTGGCGCGGCTCGGCGCGGCCGAGGACAAGCCGGCCGGGGACACCATCTACCGGCGCTGCCGGCTGCGCCCGTCGCGCGGCCTCCCCGTCGCCGAGCGCTGCGGGACCGAGAGCGGGAACGTGAGCGCGATGGCGGGGCTGGAGGCGCTCGCCGTACTGCCCGCCGGGGTGGCGCGCCTGCGCCGGGGGACGACGATCCGGGTGCTCCTCGTCGGTGCGCCCATACGCTCCGTGCGCCCGGACGGAGGGTCGATTATGATCGGCCGGTGACCAAGCGGTGGGATCGGCCGGAGGAGAGCGATCACGTCCTCGTCATCGATGACAGCGCCGAGGAGCACCTGCGCGACCGGCTGGCGTCGTGCGCGGGCCGCGACCGCGCCTCGAAGCTCGGGCGCTACCCGCGCTTCCGCGTGATCGCGGCGTCCGGCGAGGACCTCATCGCCAAGGTCACCGCGGAGGTGTCGGTGGTTGCCGTCGACCTCCTCCGACAGCGTCCGAGCGGCATCGAGGCCATCCAGGAACTCCGGCACCGATGGGGCGATCTCGCCATCCTGGGCTTCATGGCCGCGCCCGGCTCGGAGGCAGTCACCGCTCTCATGGCCGGGGCCGACCACTTCCACGATAACAAGGACCTCGAGAACTTCGAGCGCGCCCTCGACCTCGCCATCGAGCGTCGCCGCCTGGCACGGCTCGTCGAGCACAGCGAGGCCGCCGCCGAGGAGGCCCGGCGCCGCCTCAAGAGCCTGGACGGCGGCCTCACCGCCCTCGCTGGCTTCCGGCCGCCCCACTCGCAGGGAGCGGTCATCCCCTTCCAGGAGGCGGCGCGCCGCTACCTGCAGGCGTCGGCCCGACTCTTCCAGGGGGACCCGCAGCGGCTGGCGGAGCGCCTCGGCGTCTCCTACTTCGCGCTGCGCCGCCTGCTCAAGCGCTATGGGGTTCCGTTTCCAGGGCGGACCCGCAGCGCGCGAGCCAAAAACATAGACCGTCAGCGGTAGCGGTGTTAAGAAAGTGGTCCTAGCGTATTCCGCCAAATGAATTGGCGGAATGTCAAAAAGGCGCCCAATGCCCACACCCACCAGGAGGAGCCGACGTTCCATGGCATCGCTCGCTGACAAATTCTCGGGGAACCTGAAGAACGAGCGCCTGCGCCGCAAGCTGTCCCAGGAGGCGCTCGCCGCCAAGGCCGGGCTCTCGGTCTCGTACATCTCGATGCTGGAGCGCGGGCAGCGCACCCCGCCGCTCGACACGCTCGAGGCGCTGGCGAAGGCCCTCTCGGTCTCGGCGATTTCCCTGCTCTCGTAGACGCAGCCCCGGCTCGGTATTGGAGGCGCTCTGGGGCGCCCGCCGTGCAGTCGGCGGGCGCCTCGTTTATGCTTCCCGCCGCGCCCCGAACAAGAGAGGAAGCCCCGCTCATGGCTCGCACGGTCCAGTGCAAGAAGCTCGGGAAGGAACTCCCCGGACTCACCTTCAAGCCGTTCCCGAACGAGCTCGGGCAGCGCATCTACGAGTCCATCTCCCAGGAGGCGTGGAAGATGTGGCTCGAGCACTTCAAGATGGTGATGAACGAGTTCCGCCTGTCCCCCGCGGACCCCCGCACCAACCAGATCCTCTATCAGCAGGCGGAGGAATTCTTCTTCGGCCAGGGCGCCCAGCTCCCGCCCGACTACGTACCCCCCCCGTCGAAGGGATAGGCGGTGCGGCAGCCGGGCGAGATCCTTCTCGTGTCCACCTACGAGCTGGGCCACGCGCCGCACGGCATCGCACTTCCAGCGGCATTCCTCCTCCGCGCCGGGTTCCGCCCCGCCACCCTTGACCTGGCGGTGGAGCCGCTCGACGCCGAGCGGGTCGCGAGGGCCCGCCTCGTCGCGATCTCCGTCCCCATGCACACCGCCCTGCGTCTGGGGCTCGCGACCGCGAGCCGGGTGCGAGAGGCGAATCCCCGGGCCCTCCTCTGCTTCCACGGCCTCTACGCTCCCCTGCACGCGCCGCTGCTAATCGCCGCGGGCGCCGCCGCCGTGCTCGGCGGCGAATGCGAGGAGGAGCTCGTCTCCCTCGCCCGGGCCGCCGAGAGCGGGCTCCCGCTCGATCGCTTCGTTCAGGTCGGAGCCGCCGCCGCCTCCGTCGGCCGGCTCGACTTCCCGGTGCCGGCGCGGGAGTCACTTCCCCCACCGGAGCGGTATGCCCGCCTCGTCGACGCCGCCGGCGCGGAGCGCGCCGCCGGCTACACCGAAGCCACCCGCGGGTGCCTCCACCTGTGCCGGCACTGCCCGCTGCCAGCCGTCTACCGGGGGCGCTTCTTCGCCGTCCCGCGGGAGGTCGTCCTCGCCGACGTCTCCCAGCAGGTGGCGCGGGGGGCGGCCCACGTCACCTTCGGGGACCCCGACTTCCTGAACGGCCCGGCGCACGCGGTGAGGCTGGCGCGCGAGATCCACCGGCGCTTCCCGTCCCTCACCTTCGACTTCACCGCCAAGGTGGAGCACCTCGTGAAGCGCGCCGACTCGGTGCGCGAGCTCGCCTCGCTGGGGGCGGTGTTCGTCACCTCGGCGGTCGAATCCCTCTCCGATCGCGTCCTGGAGAAGCTCGCCAAGGGGCACACGCGGGACGACGTGTTCCGCGCCTTCGAGGTCTGCCGGGAAGCGGGGCTCTCGCTGCGCCCGTCCCTCGTCCCCTTCACGCCGTGGGCCGGGCTCTCCGACTACCTGGAGCTCCTCCAGGTGTTCGAGACAGAGGGCTGGCTCGGGCAGCTCGACCCGGTCCAGCTCTCCATCCGCCTCCTCGTCCCTCCCGGCTCGCTCCTCCTCGACGACCCCGAACTCAAGCTCGAAGGACTCGACGAGGCCGGGCTCACCTGGCGCTGGAGCCACCCGGACCCGCGCATGGACGCCCTCCAGCGCAAGGTGGCCGCGACCGTCGCGTCCGGCGCCTCCCGCGGGGAGGACCCGGCCGCGCTCTCCGCCGAGGTGAAGTCGCTCGCGCTGGCGGCGGCGGGGAGGGCCCACACGCACGTGGCGCGCCCCTTCTCCTCGGCCCGGGCTCCGCGGCTCACCGAATCCTGGTTCTGCTGAGCGGAGCCGACGGAGGGGCAGTTCGCCCCTCTCCGCGCGAAGGATCTGGGGCTCGGCGGGACTTGAGCTCTACGCCCTCTCCGGCGGGCGGGCTCTTCGCCTCTTGCCGACCGAGGGCCCGCGCACGCCGACATGATTACTGGTAGTGACAGGCCTGGCAGAGCGGCTTCGCGCTCACGGCCGAGCCCGGCGGCGGCGCACCGACCTGAGGCGAGTCGAACGTGGCCCGGTTGTGCGGGTCCACGGCAGGGCGCACGTCCGCCCCCGGCGGCAGCGCCAGGTGGTACTTCCAAGGTGAGGTGGCGCTGTGGCAAGTCCGGCATTCCAGCCGGCCCCCCGGGAGCGCGACGCCCGCCCGGAGGACGTCCGGCTCTGGCTTCAACGCGCTGTTGGCTCGCGACGCGATCTCGGCGTATCCCACCTCGAGGGGGTGTGAGACGTGGACCGAGATCGTCGGCTTCATGCTCCCGTGGCACGCCAGGCAGTCGCGCGAGCTCTCGCCGTCGAAGCCGGCGTGGGTCTCGTTCCACGACCGCTGGTGAGCACAGGCGGTAAGCGAGAGAAGCACGAGGGCGGGGAGGCGGCGCACCAGCCCGATTCTACACCGCGCCGGGTTGGCCTGTCGGCCCCCGCCCCGTCGGGCCGACGGAGCGCCGGGCGCGGTCACCGTGGATCCGGATAGAGGTAAAGGCGGACCGGCGTGCCCTTCACCTGCAGGGCGGCCTCGCTCACATACCTCGCCCCAAGTCGCTCGGCGACGCGAATCGCCGGCGTGTTCCCGACGAGGATGTGACTCGTGACGCCGCGGGCGCCGACGACCTCGTGGGCGTAGCGCAGCGATCGCGCCGCCATCTCGGCCGCGTAGCCCTTTCCCCAGGCGGCCCGGACGAGCGCGTAAGCCACCTCCACGTCCGTCCAGGGCTCGAAGCGAACGAGCCCGCTTCGGCCCACGAACGCGCCCGTGTCGCGCTCCTCGACTGCCCAGGGGCCGTACCCGCGGAGGTGCCAGTGACCGAGGTAGGCGCACATGGAGCGAAACGCCTGGGCGCGGTCCTGCGGCTCTCCGATGTACCGCATCACCGCCGGGTCGGCGTTCATGGCGGCGTGGGCGTCGAGGTCCCCTTCGCGAAACGGGCGCAGGATGAGCCGTTCGGTCGTCACCGTCGGGATATCCATGTCCCCCTCCTTAGCGCGTCGCGACCTCCGGGTCGTCTCACGGCCGAGGCCTTCGTGCGCGCAATTCGGCGATGGGAGAGGGTGCACCCTTCTCCCGGCCCCCGCTCGGCTCGCCGGCGTCCGGGGGCATGCCAGGTCGGGGGCGAGCGGGCGGCGCGAAGCGCATCACTCAAGTCCCCTTTCCGTGAACCGGCCCTGTTCGCCCGGGGGCCTGCGGCGACGTCAGGGAGTGACCGGAAGGGGCGCGCGGATGTCGAGCGCGAGGCGGCGATGCCCCTCGCGAAGCGCCGCCTCGACCTGCTCGGGTCGATCGCCGCGGGCGAAGAGGAACCCGAGGTAGGCGTCCCCCTCCGGGAGCGGCACCACCTCGCGCCCCTGCGGCGCGGTGAGGACCACGTCCTCGACCCCGGGCACGGAGCGTGCGCTCTCGACCCCGGCCACGCCGTGGAGGATGCCGCGGGCGGGGATGGGCAGCATCATCACCCCCGAGGCGCGGGCCTCCCGCTTCAGCGAGCGGACCGGGAGCCCCATGGCGTGGGCCACGACGATCTCCTCGAGCGAGAGGCCGGCGCCGAAGCGGAGTGCCCGCGCACACAGCCCCCCGATGGTCCGCGCGGCTACCTCCAGCACCACCGGACCAGAGGGGCCGAGCCGCAGCTCGGCGTGCACCGGGCCCTCCGAGAGGCCGAGCGCGGCCGTGGCCCGCGCCGTGACTGCGCGCACGTCCTCCTGGAGCCCCGGGGGGTGCCGGGAGGGCGTGACGTAGAGGGTCTCCTCGAAGAAGGGGCCGTCGAGCGGGTCGGGCTTGTCGAAGAGCGCGAGCACCTCGAGGTGCCCGGCGACGAGGAGCCCCTCGAGCGCCACCTCTGCGCCGCGGACAAACGACTCCACCAGGATGAGCCGGTCGGCGCCGTCCTCCTTGGGTTTTCTCTCGCCGCGCGCGTCGCGCAGGATCGCCTCGATGCGTCGGAAGGCGATCGCGAAGGAGTCCGGATCGTCGGCGCGAATGACGCCCCGGCTGGCGGAGAGCGAGAGCGGCTTCAGGACGCACGGGTATGCGACCTCGGAGGCCGGCACCTCGGGCCCCGTCGAAAGCTCGATCGCCCGGAACGCCGGCACCGGCACCCCGGCGGCGCGGAGCGCCTCGCGCATGGCGAGCTTGTTGGCCGCGCGCCGGGCGGCGACGGGCGGGTTGTGGGGCAGGCCGAGCCGCTCCGCCGCGAGCGCCGCGATGACGGCGGTGGTGTCGTCGCCGGGCACCACGCCGCGGATGGGCCGGTCCCGGGCCGCCTCCTCGATCCGCGTCGCCGCCTTCTCCGGGTGGCGGTAGTCGAGGGAGAGGAAGCGCTCCACCGGGCCGAACGTCTCCTCGATGCGGTGGCAGCGATCGCTCCCCAGGACGACGGGGACGCCCAGCCGCCCGGCCGCCTGGAGGAAGTCCTCCGCCCGGTAGCTCCGGGTGGGGACGAGGAGGAGGAGCTCGCCCGGTTCGCCCGCCACTCGTTCCTTTCCGGCCTCCGCGCGCGAAGGCGCGGGGCGACGCTATAGCCCGCTCACGCCGGCCCGGAACAGGGCCAGGCTGGCGGGCTCACGTGCCTCGATCTCCGCCCGTCGCCTGGGCCAGTCGGGGTGCTGGAAGGGGTGGAGGAACGCCTCCGGGTGCGGCATCACGCCCAGGATGCGGCCGGTGCGGTCGCACACCCCCGCCACCCCGCGCGCCGAGCCGTTCGGGTTGTCGGGCCAGCGCTCGGTGGGGAGTCCGGCGTCGTCGACGTAGCGCAGCGGCACCTGGCCGTTCGCCTCGAGCCGCCGAAGCGCCTCGTCGGACTCGGCCACGAACCTCCCCTCCCCGTGGCGGGCCGGGACCTCGAGCGCGGAGACCCCTCGCGTCCACACGCAGCGACTTTCCGGGTCGGCCTGGAGTCGGACCCAGGCGTCCCGGTAGCCGAGGCGCTCGTTGTTCGTGAGCGCGGCGCGCTGCCGGAAGTCCACCGCCCCCTCCTCTGGGCCGGGCAAAAGACCGAGGCGGACCAGGGTCTGGAAACCGTTGCAGACGCCGAGGACACGCCCCTCGTTCTCCAGGAAGGCCTCCAGGTCCCTGGCGAGGTGCGCCCGGATCCGGGTGGCGAGGACGAGCCCGCCCGCCACGTGGTCGCCGTAGGCGAAGCCGCCCATGAAGACGAGCACCTGGTAGTCCGGGATGCGCCGGGGGTGGCGCCCGGCGAAGAGATCGGTGAGGTGGACGAGGTCCACCTCCGCTCCCGCCATGCGGAAGGCGAGCGCCGTCTCGCCCTCGCAGTTGAGGCCGAAGCCGGTGGGGACGAGGACGCGCGCCTTCACGGCCGCCCCCCCTGGCGCTTCCATGCCCGGGTCAGGTCCTCGACCGCCGCGTCCACGAGAACCCTTCCATCGAGGCTCACCCGCAGGCGCCCCGAGCCGTCGTAGGTCCCGAGGCGGGCCCACGGAACACCCGTCAGGCGGCGCTCGACCTCGACAGCGCGCTCGGGGCGCACCGCGAGGAGGAGCCGTCCCGCCGACTCCCCGAAGAGGAGCGCCTCCCAGCCGGGCCGGCCGGCGCAGGGGGCGCGGGCAAGGTCGACCGCGAGCCCCAGACTCGCCGCCCGGGCGAGGAAGAAGAGGGAGGGAAGAAGGCCGCCCCGACCCGGCGCGTGCGCGGCGGCGAGGAGGCCGTCCGCGGCCATCGCGGCGACCGCCTGGTAGCGAAGGAGGAACGGGCCGGGCCGGCAGCGCGGAACGCGGCCGCCCCGCTCACCCCGGGCCTCGGCCCACTCGGAGCCGCCGAGCTCGTCCGCGGTCTCGCCGACGACGAAGAGGACCTCGCCCGCCCCTCCCGCCTCGAGGGTGAGGGCACGGCGGACATCCGGGACGAGCGCGATGGCGGAGGCGAGCAGCGTCGGGGGAATGCTGATGCGCCTTCCCCCCACCACGGCGTCGTTCTTCATCGAGTCCTTCCCCGAGATGAGCGGGGTCCCGTAGGCGAGGCAGATCTCGGAAAGGCCGCGGGAGGCGCGGACGAGCTGCGCCGCCTTGAGCCGCGCGTCGGGATTGGAGGGACCCTCCAGGGGATCGGGCCAGCAGTAGTTGTCGAGGAGCGCGACGCGGTCGAGTCGCGCCCCCGCGGCAACCACGCGGCGCACCGCCAGGTCCACTCCCGCCTGCGCCATCGCGTGCGCGTCGTGGTCCGAGTAAGCGGGAAAGACGCCCTCGGCGAGGGCGTAGCCGGCGTTCCCGGCGTCGTGGGCGATGAGCAGCACAGAGGCGTCGGCGGGGACGTCCCGGTGCGCACCGATCCAGGGCTTCACCACCGTCAGCCCCTTCACCTCGTGGTCGTAGCTGCGGGCCACGAGCTCGACGGAGCGGAGGTTGTCCCGGGCGAGGAACTCGCCGACGAGCGCGTTCCCCTCCTCCGTCGTGGCGGGGGGCGGGGGTGCCGCCATCTCGGAGGGCGCCTCCCCCGGCCACTCGGCGGCGACCTGCATCTCCGGGTCTCCCTCGTGAAGGAAGTCCATGGGAATGAGGGCGACCGTTCGCCCGCCGTGGAGCACTCGGAAGTACCGCTCCTCCGTGAACGCCCCGAGGTCGGTGGCCTCCACCTCGCGCCGCCCGGCCAGCTCGAGGAGGTCGGCGAGCCTGTCCGGGGGGACGGCGAGCGTCATCCGCTCTTGCGCCTCGGACACCAGGATCTCCCAAGGAGCGAGCCCCTGGTACTTGAGCGGGGCCGAGGACAGGTCGAGGCGGGCGCCGCCCGGCTGGCGTGCCATCTCCCCCACCGAGGAGGAGAGCCCGCCGGCCCCGTTGTCGGTGATGGCGGAGTAGAGCCCCTGCTCGCGCGCCTCGAGGAGGAAGTCGAACATCATCTTCTGGGTGATGGGGTCGCCGATCTGCACGGCCTGTACCGGGCTCTCCTCGGTGAGCTCGGCGCTCGAGAAGGTGGCACCGTGGATGCCGTCCTTGCCGATTCGCCCCCCTACCATGACGATGCGGTCCCCGGGCCGCGCCGCCTTCTCGTGGCCCGGGCGCCCCGCCACCCGGACCGGCATGCGCCCCACCGTGCCGCAGTAGACGAGCGGCTTGCCGAGGAAGCGCTCGTCGAAGACCTCGAACCCGCGCGCATAGGGGATGCCGGACTGGTTTCCCCCGTCGATCACCCCGGCATGCACCCCGTCGCGGATCCTCCTCGGATGGAGGAGGCCTGGAGGCAGCTGCCCCTTCCAGTCCGGAGGGCCGAAGCAGTACCCCCAGGTGTTGGCGAGGAGGTCGGAGCCCATGCCGGTCCCGAAGGGATCCCGGTTCACCCCCACGATGCCGGTCATGGCCCCGCCGTAGGGGTCGAGCGCCGACGGGCTGTTGTGAGTCTCCACCTTGTAGACGAGGTGGTAGCTCTCGGTGGCGGCGATGACCCCGGCGTTGTCGTGGAACACGCTCACGAGCCAGCTCTTTCCCTCCCGCTCGCGGATGCGGCGGTCCACCGCCTCGGTGGTGCCGCGGATGAAGGTCTTGAACAGAGAGCGGATCACCTCCGCGGGGCGCCCCGGCTCCACGTAGGTGAGGGTGGCGTTCATGATCTTGTGCTTGCAGTGCTCCGACCAGGTCTGCGCCAGGCACTCGAGCTCCACGTCGGTGGGCGCCGCGCCCAGGCCCGCCTCGGCGCGGCGCGCGTCCGCGGCGGCTCCCCGGTAGAAGTCCCGGAGCACCCTCATCTCCTCCAGGGAGAGCGCGAGCAGACGCTCGCGCGAGAGCCTCGCCAGGCCCGCGTCGTCGAGTTCCAGGTTCACCGTCTCCACTGGGCGCGGTGGGTGCTCGATCACGCGCGGCACGGAGAGGTCCGGGGGCGAGGCGCTCCACTCCGCCCAGGTGGACAGGGACACCCTCTCGATGACCTCGTTGGCAAGCAGCGAGCGAGCGATCCGTTCTGCCCCCTCCCGGGTGACCCCCGAGAGCAGGTAGAGCCGAGCCGTGTAGACGTGGGCCCCCTCCCCGAGCGGCCGGCCGAGCAGGTCCTCGATCGCCACCCGCGCGCTCTTGCCGACCGGGTCGGTGACGCCGGGCTTGTACCCGACCGCCACTGCCACGTCGAAGGGACCGTCCTCGAGGCGCCCCACCGCCGCGTGGCGCACCACCGGACCCGCGAACTCGCACGCCACGCGAACCGCCTCCTCGGGAGCGAGCCCGGGGGTGACGAGGAAGACGTCGCGAGTTCGCACGGACGCCACCTCCAGGCCCAGGTGCTCCCGGATCTTGCGGGCCACTGAGGCGCCTCGGCTATCGGAGAAGCCGGGGCGCGTCCCGACCTCGATGCGGGTGACGGATTCCAACGGAGCGACCTCGGTCCGGAGAGAGGCGGAAGTCTACTCCACCCCGACGACACGGGCCGGACCTTCCGATAATCGGGCTCCTCTCGGCGCGCCAGGCCGGGCCCGCAGGAGTGCCCGTGATGGCGCTCGCGCCGCTCGGCGCGCACCCAGGCGACGATGCCCGCCCCCCGGCGACGGCTCTCTTCCCTGCTCGGCGCTCGCGGCTCCCGCCCTTCTCCCCGTCGGCGCCGCTCCAAGTCGACGGGGCCCACGAAGGCGGGGCAAGAGTTACGGGAGGAGCCGTCGGGATCCGGGGCCTCGCCCGGTGACCGCCGGGGAGCTCTCGGCCGCGAAGGGGTCGCTCACTGGTCGCCCTTCTCTCGGCGGCGGTAGCGGCGTCCGTCGAGCCGAGATGCGCCGCTCTCGTCGCCTTCTCCGTCCGTGAAGCGCCTCGCCGGCGCCGGAGCGCGCTCGCTCTTCGGCTTTCCGCGCGGCGAACGGATTCTCCCCACGGTGACTGCCCTTGTAGGTGATTCCTCCTACAGGCGCGCGTCAGGTGCGGCGACGGTCTCGCGGGACGGGCCGCTCTGTGCGAAGGTGAGGTCGGGTGGCCGGGGCGCGCGCGCCAGCTGCCGAACCCCCCCCCGCATGGTGGCGACGCGTTCGCCCCGGTCCCCGATTCCTCTCCCCCCCTTCACGATCCGTCCACACGCTTCTTTCGGAGAGCGAAGGAGCGGTGCGCCGCGGCGTCCGGCTGGGCATCGGGGGCATGCGTTCACCTCCAGTCGTCATGTCCCGTGTTCACCCGAAGTGGCTAAGACCACCCAGGGTTGAGACACCCGCTTTCCTCCGCTCGCCAGCAGGTGGGCGATCTCGCCAAATCCCCAAGGATTCCGGGGTGGCACCAGGTGACAGGAGGTGGGAGTCCCGCCCCGCGCGGCCGGCCCGCTCCTTGCTCCTATCGGGGGGAGAAGCGAATTGAGATACGGACCGAGCCAGGCGTCGGTCGTTAGGGAGGACAACTGTGAAGCTCCTTGGGATGACGGTCGGCATCACCCTTCTTGTTCCCGTGCTCGTCTCGATGGCGCTCGTCGTCGGAGTCGCCGAGCTGAGCGCTCACGCGGCGTCGGCGGTCGGCTTCGGCGTTCCCGCTGATGGCCCCGGGATCCTTTGCTAGAACCGCGAGACGGCTGAACCCTCGGGGCGAAACGGTCGTCGGCACGGCGATCGTTTCGCCTCCGTCCAAGAGCGCAGGGGCGATGCGCTCCGCGCCTCGTGGCGGCGAGCGGCTCGCTCCGGCGGGTTAGGCCCTGGGGCTCGTCCGAGCGGCCTCGCTGAGGACGCGCGCCCACTCGGCTCCACCCCCGCCGAGCAGGCGCACACCCGCGGTAGGGCTCGCTCCCAGGCCGGCCTTCCAGCAGAGCACGCCCTCGACGCTCCCCGACCGGAAGCCCACCCCGAGCCGCACTTGCAGTATCTGGCCGATCTCCGGCAAGGGCCCGGACCAGCGCACGCCGCAACCGGCCTCGGAGATCGAGTACATGGTCATGTAGACGGGGGGACCCCGCCAGGAAACCACGATCGGGACCTTCACGAGGTACCTCGGCGAGCGCTCCGGGAATCGCTGGACCTCGCCTCTCGCAGTCGCCGCGAGCATCCGCACGGCACCGAAGCTGCCGGAGTCCGGAGCGAGTTCCAGCCGGAAACTGCCGCCGTGACGGTGGACGCTCACCACGGTTCCGACGACGGTGGCCCCGCCGTTCTGTCCGGCTAGCCTCACACGCACCGCCACCTTCTCCCGCAGCCGCGGCGCGGACTGTGCGGGGAGGACGAGGCAGCCCCCGTCCTGACGAATGCCGGACAGGAGCTCGACGGGTTCAAGGAAGACGGAGATGCTCAACATTCGGAGGCTCTCGCGCTCGGGACGAGAAGTCCGACTGTAGTGCCTTCTGTTGCGTTCTGGATCCCTCGCAGCGGTGATGGGAGGTCCGCGCCCCTTCCCCTACACCGGCGACCTCCTCCCGGGCGGGGAGGAGGCGCTCGCGCTCGCCGCGGCCGGCATTCCCTTCGAGGTCGTCCCCGGCGTGAGCTCGGCGCTGGCGGCGCCTTTGCTGGCGGGCATCCCCGTCACCCACCGGGGCATCGCCTCCGCCTTCACCGTACTCTCGGGCCACTCCGAGGAGGCCTGGGCTCCGGTCGTGCGCGCCGTCGCGCTCGGCTCGATGACCCTCTTCGCCCTCATGGGTCTCGGAGCCCGCTCCCGGATCGCAGGCGCCCTCCTCTCGCGGGGATGGGCCCCAAAGACGCCGGCGGCCATCCTGCTCGGGGCGGGGACGAGCGACGCGAGCGCGTGGTTCGGCGACCTGCGTGGGCTCGCGGGGGCGCCGGTCGGGAAGCCCTCCGCGCCGGGAACCCTCTGCATCGGCCCCGTGGTGGAGCTCGCAGGCGCCATCGGCGGCCGTCGCGCGGCGGCCGCGGTCGCTGCCTTGCCCTAGGAGCCTCGCCGCGGCACGCGGAGCCCCCCGGGCCGCCCCGGCGCCTCTTCCCTACATTACATTCCGCCGCGGATGTCCGCGAGGGTGGTCTTCTCCAGGAACTCGCGGTACGCGTTCTTCACGCCGCCCCAGGAGGAGTGGGCGGAGCACGCTCCCGAGTCCCGGCAGGGGCGCTCCGGCCGGAGGAGGCAGCCGGGCTTCGCCCGCGCCCCCTCGAAGGGCATCACCACGTCGAGGAGCCGGATGCGCTCGGGGCCCCGGGCGAGGCGGTAGCCGCCCCGGGCACCCCGCCGGGCGCTCAGGACGCCGCTGCGGGCCAAGGTGGCGAGCACCTTGGAGAGGTAGTCGGGGGGGATCTTGAGGTGGCGCGCCAGGTCGCGCCCCAGGACGGCCTCGCCGGCCGCGTGAGTCGCGATCCAGGCGAGCGCGCGCAGCGCATGGGTGGTGGAGGCGGAGAAGATCACGGCTCCAACATAGCCGATCCGGCCCCGAAGATCACACTGGACATATTTCACAATTATAGATACGGATATCCACAATAATCTCCACCCAAGGAACCCACACCCATGACGAGCTCCATTCTGGCGGCCCTCCTGCTCTCGGCGACGCCCGTCGCGCCCGCCCCGGCGACCGCCGAGCAGTGCGTCGCCTGTCACGAGAAGCGGTCGCCCGGCGTGGTGGCCGACTGGAAGCTGTCGCGCCACGCCCAGGTAGCGGTGGCCTGCGACGCCTGCCACGGCAGCGCCCACCACACCGACGCCGACTTCGCCCAGGCGAAGCTGCCGACCCCCGACACCTGCAACCAGTGCCACTCCCCCCAGGTGGAGCAGTTCAAGAAGGGCAAGCACTCGGCGGCCTGGGCGGCCATGAAGGCCATGCCCACCTTCCACCAGCAGCCCATGGCCGCCATGGAGGGGCTGAAGGGGTGCGGCGGCTGCCACAAGCTCGGGCTCAAGTCGGAGGCCGAGACCCGCGACCTGGTGAAGAGCACCGGCGGGCACGGCGACGCCTCCTGCGACGCCTGCCACACCCGCCACACCTTCTCCAAGAAGGAGGCCCTGCAGCCCCAGGCCTGCGAGACCTGCCACATGGGGTTCGACCACCCGCAGTGGGAGATGTACTCCGGGTCGAAGCACGGGGTCCGCCACGGCCTGAAGCAGCTCGGGGTGCTGCCGCCCAGCGCCGCCGCCCCCACCTGCCAGGACTGCCACATGAAGGGGGGCAACCACGAGGTCCGCACTGCCTGGGGCTTCCTCGCGGTCCGCCTGCCGCTCTCCGACGATCCGCGCTGGAAGGCGGACCAAGTGGCCATCCTGCAAGGGCTCCAGGTCCTCGACCCCAAGGGCCAGCCCACCGGCCGCCTCGACCTGGTGAAGGCAGCCGACGTGGCCCGCCTCACCCAGGGGGCCTTCGACAAGGAGCGGCAGAAGATGCTCGAGACCTGCGCCCAGTGCCACTCGCCGGCCTTCGCCAAGAGCGAGCTCGCCCGCAGCGACGACATGGTGCGCGAGGCCGACCACCTCATGGCCGAGGCCATCCGCGAGGTGGCGGCGCTCTACCAGGAAGGCGTCATCGCCAAGCCCAAGGAGGCGGCCTACCCCTTCCCGGACCTGCTCACCTTTCACGACGCCGGGACGGTGGTCGAGCAGAAGCTCTTCGTCATGTTCCTCGAGCACCGCATGCGCACCTTCCAGGGCTCCTTCCACAACAACCCCGACTACGCGCTCTGGTACGGATGGAGCGAGATGCAGCGCGACCTGGCGGAGATCCGGGCGCTCGCCGCGGAGATGCGCCGCGCGGCGGCGGGCGAGAAGAAGGCGAAGCCGGCCGGGAAGCAGGCCTAGTGAGGAGAGACCGCGGAAGGAAGGAAAGCGGCGACTCCCTGAGAGGAGCTCGGCCGCGAGCGCGCCGGGCGCCGCCCGGCGCGCGCCGGATGCCCTGCTAGCCGCGATGGAGATGGGCCCAAAGGTTCCGCTTGCTGCGTTTCCGGCCCCGGGACAAGATGGCGCCACTCGATCGCTTCCGACGAACGGGGTCTTGCGTCAGCCGCATTGGAGCGCGCCTTGAGCACGAGACGCTGGTCGAAGCGCTGGCTCGTGCTCGCCTGCCTGGCGGGCATGCTCGTGGGCGTGGCCGGCTTCACGTTCGACTATGCTGCCGGCCTCTCCTACCTGAGCAGCAACCCCAAGGCTTGCGTCAACTGCCACATCATGAACGACCAGTACGATTCCTGGCGCAAGGGGCCGCACCACGCCGCCGCCACCTGCTACGACTGCCACCTGCCCCTCTCCTTCCCCGAGAAGTACCTGGCGAAGGGGCGTAACGGCTGGCACCACTCGGTGGGCTTCACCTTCCAGCCCTCGAGGACCGAGAACCGGGACGAGAAGCTTTTCTTCCGGGAACCCATCCGCATCAAGGATCCGAACAGCCAGATCCTCCAGGACAACTGCCTTCGCTGCCACGGCGACCTCGTCCACGAGGTCGTCCGCGGGAGCACTTGGGCCGACGACGCCATCCGCTGCGTGCACTGCCACCGAGGGGTGGGGCACGGCGCGTCGAGCTAGGCGAGGAGACCATGGAAGAAACCAAGACCCGCCGCCCCGTCGGGGCCTACATCCTGGTCGCCGCGGTGGTGGCCGTCATCACGGCCGGCGCCACGGCGTTGCTCGTCAACATCTTCCAGCGAAAGCAGGAAGCCAAGAACACCTACGTGAAGCTCGTCGAGGTCACCGAGAACGACGTCGACCCGGCCAAGTGGGGAGTGAACTGGCCGCGCGAGTACGACGGCTACCGGCGCACCTCGGAGCCCTCCCGCACCAAGTACGGCGGCGGCTTCGGGGCCTCCGAGGGAGCGGCGCTCCCGCCCGAGAAGGCGGTGCGCGACCCGTGGCTGCCCCGCATCTTCGCCGGCTACCTCTTCGCCATCGACTATCGCGATCGCCGCGGTCACGCCTTCATGCTCCAGGACCAGGAGGCGACCAAGCGGAACGTTCCGGGGCAGAACACCCAGTCGGGCAACTGCCTGCACTGCCACGCCTCCATCATCCCCCTCTACAAGAAGCTCGGGAAGGAGGCGCTCCCCCAGGCGAGCGAGGCGGAGCAGGTCCAGAAGGGGCTCGAGCGCGTGGGCGAGATGGGCTACTGGGACGCGCACAAGCTCCTGGAGGAGACGACCGGCGGGAAGGTGCACCCGGTCTCGTGCGTGGACTGCCACGACCCGAAGACCATGGAGCTGCGGGTGACGCGCCCCGGCTTCCTCACCGGAATCCGGAAGCTGGCCGCGTCGAGCGCGGAGGTCCCCCACCTGCCGAGCATCGAGCGATGGCGCCGCGGCGACCGGCAGCGGGCCTACGACCCGAACGTCGACGGCACCCGCCAGGAGATGCGCTCCTTCGTGTGCGGGCAGTGCCACGTCGAGTACTACTGCGGCAAGGGCGTGACGGTCTTCTTCCCCTGGGCCGAGGGGCTCAAGGTGGAGCAGATGGAGCACCTCTACGACAACATGCAGGTCCACGGACACCGCTTCAAGGACTGGACCCACGCCGAGACCGGCATGGAGGTGCTGAAGGCGCAGCACCCCGAGTTCGAGGTCTGGAGCCAGGGCATCCACGCGAAGAGCGGAGTGGCCTGCGCCGACTGCCACATGCCCTACAAGCGCGAGGGGGCGCTCAAGGTCTCGGAGCACTGGGTCCGCAGCCCGCTCCTGTCCGTCAACCGAGCCTGCGCCACCTGCCACCCGTACGGGGACGAGGAGATCAAGGGCCGGGTCGAGGCCATCCAGGATCGCCACTTCGCTCTGCTCTCGCGGGCCGGCCAGGCGGCCGTGAACATGCTCGACGCCATCGTGGCGGTGCGCAAGCCCTACGACGACAAGAATCGCGAGGCGGCCACGGCCAAGGCCCGCGAGACGCTCGCGAAGAAGGAGGGCTTCGCCGCGCTGCCGAAGGAGGAGCAGGACAAGCTGCTCGCCGCCGAGACCCGGGCCAACCTGCTCACCATGTGGCGCGAGGTGGTGGAGAAGGATCCCGCCATCGCCGAGCTCGGCGAGCTCCAGCGGGCGGCGCAGTGGCGGCTCGACTTCGTGGCGGCCGAGAACTCCATGGGCTTCCATGCCCCCCAGGAGATGGCGCGCATCCTGGCCGAGTCCATCGACATCTCCCGCCAAGCCGAGATCAAGGCCGGCGCACTCCAGCGAGGCCGGCTCGCCATGAGCGATCCCGCGGGCGCCCCGAGCGGGAAGGCGAAAAAGAAGTAGGCCCGCGCTCTCAGGCGAGGGCAACCGAGGCGGCGACGGTCCTGGGCGCGCGCCCGGCCATCGAGGCCGGCAAGCACCCCGTGCCGCAGGTGATGGCGGGGGGTTCTCGGGATAGGACAGTTCTGCCGACGTGTCGCTCCCTTCGTCTTCGCTCCGCTCGTCGACCTCGCGAGCGACCGGGGATTCGAGAGCCACAGCATTGCCGACGGCCCGGCCCCCGTTCGGGCCTTCTTCCGGAGAGGATGCGAGCCCGAGAACCCGAACCACTGAAGGAGACCCGCCATGGACGACCAGACGTACCGACAGATCATCGACCGGAGCCCGGACGCCATCATCTTCGGGGACGCGAAGGGCGCGATCCGGCTATGGAACGCCGGGGCGGAGGCGATGTTCGGCTACACCGCGGAGGAGGCCCTCGGGCGGTCGATGGACCTCATCATCCCCGAGCGGCTCCGGGGACGGCACTGGGAGGGCTACGACAAGGTCATGGCGACGGGCGTGAGCCGGTACGGGGCCGGCGACCTCCTCGCCGTGCCGGCCATCACCAAGGACGGTCGCACCATCTCCATCGAATTCACGATCCAGATGCTGAAAGGGCCGGCGGGTGAGCTCGTGGGACCTCTCGCCACCATCCGTGACGTGACGAAGCGCTTCCACCGAGAGAAGGAGATGGCTCGCCGGTTGAAAGAACTCGAAGCGAAGCAGGGGTAGGCCTGTTCACGCACTTCGGGAAGTCGGTGGGGCCGGGTGACGCGATCGACCTCTTGCTCGAGTGCCACGAGCACGGCCTGGCTCCTGATCCCGCCCCATCCCGCCTCAGGACGACCCGTCGTGAAGGTCGTGAATTCTCCCTACGCGCCGGCTTAGGCTTTGAACGAGCGAACGCCCTCTCCGGTCCCGAGTAATCCCTCAGTGACGATCGCGCATACTAGAG
>DATJZG010000112.1:0-31611 GCA_035499295.1 Anaeromyxobacteraceae bacterium | reverse complement strand
GACCGACGCGTTCCTCCAGGCTCATCACCTCGGCCTCGCGCTGGAAATCGCGGGTGCCGGTCGCCACCATGCGCCCGGGTTGGACCGGCACCGGCTGCGGATCGCGAGGGTAGTTCGTGGCGAAGAGGGTGGTCAGGCCGGAGTTGTAGCGGCGGCTGATGAGCTCATCGAGCATCGAGCGCTCCCACTCGGTGCCGCGCTCCTTGCCGAGCTCGTCGATGGCGAGGACCGGGATGCCGGCGAGGGGCCCGAGGATCTCCATGTGGCCGCGGCTGGAGGAGAAGCCGGCGCGGATGTCCGAGAGCAGCAACATGAACTCCACGTAGCGGCACGACACGCCCTTCTCGAGCGCCAGGTAGCGGAGGGTGGCGCCGAGCAGATGCGTCTTTCCGCAGCCCGGCTTGCCGTGGAGGAGCACGCCCCGGCTCGGGCGATCGCTCCGCATCTGCCGGGCGAAGCTCTCGCAAACGGCTTTACCGCGGGCTTGCTGCTGCGACCAGGGCCGGAAGGAATCGAAGCTCGCCTTGGCGACGGCGGCCGGGATGCCGATGGCATTGAAGCACGCGATCCGCTGATCGAGGTGGCGGCAGCTGCAGATCTGGGCCACCCGCGAGTCCCCGTTCGCCACCATGACGTACCCCGACTCGCCGCAGCGGGGGCAGGCCTGCTGGCAGGCGCAGCGCCGCGCCCGCGCGCTGACGCCGACAACCTGCTCCACCACGTATCCGGTGCCGGTGCAGTCGGCGCAGGTAGCGGAGCTCTCTCTCGGGTCCGGCATGGGGCGGGAAGTCTACACGGTCCCGCGCAGGCAGAGTATCCCGGCTCTGCGCGCCGCGTCGAAGAGGTGGGAGCGCAGCGTTTCCCGGTAGGCGGCGCGCCGCGTCCGGCGCGGGCGATCCCCGGCGAGCAGCCGGCAGCGCGGGCCCACCGCGGAGCGTTCAGCTCGCGGAATGGACGCGAGCCAGCCCCTCAGCAGGCGGTCGTCGGCCCGGCGAAGCGCGCGCTCTGCCTCCGCCAAGTCCCGGGGAGCGACCGGCAGTTCCTCCGCCACCCGGAGGTAGGCGGCGCGGCGACCCCCGCTGCTCGCTGCGGCCACGTCCCGCAGCAGGCTCCGCGCCGCCTCGAGACGCGCCCGGGCCGCTTCCGGTTCCGCGGCCGGGGCCGCTCCCTCCCCGACGCGCCCGTGCTTGTAGGCGCGCCACTCCTCCTCGACGTAGCCCCGGACGGCGCGCAGCGAGCGCAGGGGCCCCGCCCCGGAGGCTCTCTCCCTGGCCATCTCCTCGAAGCCGCGCCCGAGCCCGCGGCACACCACCGCCACCGGCAGCCCGCGCCGCTCCCACTCGGCAACGAGCTCGTCGTCGAGCGGAGAGAGGAGGAGGCCCGCCCCGCGCAGGTGGAGGAAGTACTCGGAGACGATCGCGCGGTAGGTGAGCGCTTCGGAGGGGATCTGGGACACGGCGCCGTCCAGGGGCGCCGGCCGGGCAACCGCGCCCCGCGACTCCCGGCGACCGGGGACAAGGTACCCGAGAGCTCCGACACCTCGCCCGGTCCTCCGCGCTGGCTAGGACCGAAGCGCGGTGAGCACCTCGCTCGCCGTCTGGAAGCGAGCGGCCGGATCCTTGCGGAGGAGGCGCTCCGCGGCCGCGACGAGGGCGGGGTCGGCTCCGGGGTTGAGCTCTCGGATCGGTCGCGGTTCCGCCGAGGTGATCTCCCGCCAGAGCTCCGCCGGAACCTGGGAGCTGAACGGCGGCCGACCGGCGAGCAGCTCGTAGACGATCACGCCCAGGCTCCAGAGGTCCGCCCGGCAGTCGACGCGCTCGCCCGACGCCTGCTCGGGGGCCATGTAGCGGTAGGTCCCGACGACCCGGCCCGAGAGGGTAAGGGCGTTCGGGTCGACGAGCGACTTCACCAGCCCGAAGTCCATGATGCGCGCGTGCCGGCTATCGTCGACCATGATGTTCGAAGGCTTGAGGTCGCGGTGGATGAACCCGCGTCGGTGGATGAACTCGAGCGCCCCGAGCACCTCGGTCAGAGCCGCTCTCAGGCGCGCCACCCGGTCGGTGCCGTTCAGGTGGTGGGCGAGCGTCTCCGAAGGGGGGCCCCAGTCGGGCGAGAGCGCCTCGGGGATGGCCATCGCCCCCTCGCCGCCACCGCGGGTATTCCACGAGCTCGAGGCGCCGGGGTCGGTCTCCGGCTCCTCCATCAGGTCGGCGAAGGCGAGGATGTCGGCCACCCCTCCCACTCCCACCTGCGGGATGAGGCCGTCGGTCGCGGGCTCGCGGGACCATGCCTCGAGGTCGAAGACCCCTTCCCCGGGGGGGCGCCCCGCGTCGCCGTCGCCGAAGGCGGAGGTCGAAGACGGGGGGACCGACCCCGGCGCGGGCGGAGCGTGGAAGGGCGCGAGATAGGTTCGCAGATCGAGCCCTTCCACGAGTTCCATGGCGAGCCACGAGTACCCTTCGGCGACGCCGGCGGCATAGACCCGGACCACGTTGGGGTGCTCGAGGGCCTGCAGCGCCTCGAACTCCCGCGCCAGGCGCCGGGCGGCGGTGGGCTCCACCGCCGGTGCCGGCCCGAGGAGCTTCACCGCGGCGGGGGCGCCGCTGCGGCGGTGGCGGGCCCGGTAGACGGTGCCGATTCCACCGCGGCCGATGACCGACAGGACCTCCCAGGAGCCGACGTACCGCGGGGGCACGGGAAAAGCATAGGGGGCGCGCACCGCGGGGGTCAAACGCGCCCACCTCCACCCGTGGCATTCCAAGCGTGCTATAAGCCCGCGCGTGGCCGGCCGAAACCTGGTCGAATGGCTCGAGGAGCGGGTGCGCTTGCGCCCCCTGCCGCGCCACGTCGCCATCATCATGGACGGGAACGGCCGCTGGGCGGAGACGCGCGGCCTGTCGCGGGTCGCCGGGCACCGGGAGGGGTCGGAGTCGGTACGGGCCGTCACCCGGCAGGCGCGCAAGCTGGGCCTCGAGGCGCTCACCCTCTACGCCTTCAGCGCGCAGAACTGGGCCCGGCCCGACGACGAGGTGGCGGCGCTCATGCAGCTGCTCGCGGAGTACCTGGACTCCGAGCGCCGCGAGATCATGGACAACCGAATTCGGCTGAACAGCATCGGCGACACCGATCGACTGCCGGGTTTCGTGCGCGAGCGGCTCGAGGCGACGAGCGCGCTTTCTGCCAAGAACGATGGGATGGTGCTCACCCTCGCCCTGTCGTACGGAGGGCGCGAGGAGATCGTGCACGCCGCCGGCGCGGCGGCGCGGGCGGCTCGCGCCCCCGACCTCGCCTCCATCGAGGCCGGTTTGTGGACCGTAGGCCTGCCGGAACTCGACCTGCTCGTGAGGACGAGCGGCGAGCGGCGCATTTCCAACTTCCTCCTGTGGCAGGCGGCCTACGCCGAGCTGTACTTCACCGACGTCCTCTGGCCGGACTTTCGCGAGCTCGAGCTCTTGGCGGCGGTGGCGGAGTTCCAGACTCGACAGAGGAGGTTCGGGCTGACCGCCGCGCAGCTCGGCCAGCGATAGAACCCCGCATGAGCGAGCAGAATCGCAACCTCGCCGTCCGCGTCGTCACCGCACTCGGGCTCTTCCCCCTCGCCGTGTGGTTCACCTGGCTCGGGGGGCTCCCCTTCGCGATCCTGGTGGCGCTGGTGGGGCTCATCTCGGGGACCGAGCTCGTCCTCATGTTCGATCGCCGGCTTCGCGCCACCGGCCTGCTCGGGCTCCTCCTCGCCGGCGTGCTCCCCCTCGGCGCCTGGCTGGCGTGGCGCGCGGGGAGCAGCTTCTCGGCGAGCCACGCCGTGCTCGCCGCGGCGCTCGCCACGGTAGCCCTCCTCGTCGCCGCCCTGTTCCAGAAGGGGAGCCTGGAGGAGGCGCCGCGCTCGGCTGGGATGGGTGCGCTCGCCTGCGGTTACGCCGGGGTGCTGCCGGCGAGCGTGGTCTGGCTCCGGCTTCAGCACGACTGGCAGTGGGTCATCCTCCTCTTCGTGGTGAGCTGGGCGAACGACACGCTCGCCTACTTTGCCGGCCGCTTCCTGGGCAGGCACAAGCTGGCGGAACGCATCTCGCCCAAGAAGACCTGGGAGGGGGTGGCGGGGGGGACGGTCGGCAGCGTGGCCGGGGCGCTCGCGGTGAAGGCGCTCTTCCTTCCCTCGGTCCCAGTCGCCGCGTGCGCCGCCATCGGCCTCGGCGGCGCCGTGCTCGCGCCCCTCGGGGACCTCTCGGAGTCTATGCTGAAGAGGGCGGCCGGGGTGAAGGACTCCGGCAAGCTCGTCCCCGGGCACGGCGGGCTGCTCGACCGCATCGACGCCGTGCTCTTCGTCGCCCCCTGGGTGTGGGCGTGTGCGCTCTGGATGGCGCGATGAAGCGGCTCTCCATCCTCGGCTCCACCGGATCGATCGGGGTCCAGGCGCTCAACGTGGTGGCCCGCTCCCCCGGCCGCTTCGAGGTGGTGGGCCTCGCGGCGGGGCGCAACGCCGCGCGCCTTGCCGAGCAGGTTCGCGCCTTCCGCCCCCGGCTGGTCTCGGTGGCGGACGCGCAAACGGCCCGGGAGCTGGTGGCGCTCCTCGGCGCCGACCGGCCCGAGGTCATGGCGGGCGAGGAGGGCGCCGTGGCCGTGGCGACGCTCGCCGAGGCCAACTTCGTGGTTGCGGCCATCTCCGGCGGCGCCGGCCTTCGCTCCACCTGGGCGGCGGTGGAGGCGGGAAAGGCGGTCGGGCTCGCCAACAAGGAGTCGCTCGTACTGGCCGGGGAGCTGGTGATGGCTGCCGCCGCCCGCCTGGGCGTCTCCATCCTGCCGGTCGACAGCGAGCACAGCGCCATCTTCCAATCCCTGGCCGGCCACAACCGAGAGGAAGTGCGACGACTCATCCTGACCGCGTCCGGCGGCCCGCTGCGCACCCTGCCGGCGGAGAGCCTGGAGCGGGTCACGCCCGAGCAGGCGCTTCGCCATCCCAACTGGGCGATGGGCGCAAAGATCACCGTCGACTCCGCCACTCTGATGAACAAGGGGCTGGAGGTGATCGAGGCCCGGTGGCTCTTCGACATCGAGCCCTCTCGCATCGACATCCTCGTTCACCCCGAGTCGATCGTGCACTCCATGGTCGAGTACGTGGACGGCCAGGTGGTGGCCCAGCTCGGCATCTCCGACATGCGCGGCCCCATCAGCTACGCCCTCGCTCACCCCGCCCGGCTGGCTCTCGACCTCGAGCCCCTCGACCTCGCCAAGGTGGGGCGCCTCAGCTTCGAGCCGCCCGACCCGCATCGCTTCCCCGCCTTTCGCCTCGCCTACCGGGCCCTGGAAATGGGCGGCACCGCGCCGGCCGTCCTCTCCGGCGCCGACGAGGCGGCGGTGGCCGCCTTCCTGGCAGGGCGCTGCCGCTTCCGGGACATCTCCCGCATCTGCGGCGAGGTCCTCGAGGCGCACTTCGCCGAGCCCCTGCGGTCGGTGGAGCAGGCCATCGCCGCGAGCGACTGGGGAAAAGCCGAGGCCGAGCGCCGGGTAGGGTAGGCGAGGCCCGGAAGGCGGTCCGGGAATCCTCCTGCGCGCTGGCGGTTTCCGAGCTAGAACCCGCAGGAGCCCCGAGGCTCCGGGGACGAGGGGTCCCCACCCATGGCGAGCGACTTCCTTCTCAAGACCGGTTCCATCGTTCTCCTGCTGGGAGGGCTCATCTTCGTCCACGAGCTCGGCCACTTCCTGGCCGCGAAGGCGCTCGGGGTGAAAGTGCTCAAGTTCTCCATCGGCTTCGGCCCGAAGCTCTTCGGGCTGCGGTGGCACGGCACCGAGTACCTCGTCTCGATCCTGCCGCTCGGCGGCTACGTGAAGATGGCCGGCGACGATCCGGGCGAGGAGGTCCCCCCCGAGGACCGCGGCAAGGGCTTTCTCGAGCAGAGGCCGTGGAAGCGCTTCGCCATCGCGTTCGCCGGGCCCGGTGCCAACCTGGCGTTCCCGGTGATCATCTACTTCGCCCTGGCGCTCGCCCAGAACGGATCGTCCGTTCCCGGTCCCACGCTCGGCACCATCTCGCCCGGGTCCCCGGCGGAAAAGGCGGGTCTTCGCTCCGGCGACCGCGTCACCCGGGTCGGCCTCCCGGACGGGCGCGAATTGCCGGTGCGCTACTTCGCAGACCTGAGACAGGCGGTGGGGCCGCGGCCGGGGGACCGCCTCGAGTTCACGGTGGAGCGAGGCGGAGAGCGCCTGGTGGTGCCGGTCGTGCCCGCGGCCGAGAAGGACGTGACCCCGCTCGAGACCACCGTCCGGGGCGTCATCGGCGTCACCCCGGCCTTCCCCCCGGCGGTCGTGGCTCCGACCGCCCCCGGTGCGGCCGGTCCGCTTCGTCCGTTCGACCTGGTGGTGGAGGCCGCGGGCCGCCCGGTGCGCCACATGGGCGAGCTCGCGCGCATTCTCGACGCCTCTGGGTGCGCCCCGGTGGACGTCCAGGTCCTGCGCGAGCGGCCGGTCGATGTGGCCGGGGTGGCGGTCTCCTCCTACGAGCCCGTGCGCCTCTCCGCCGTTCCCACCTGCGCCGGGGGGCAGAGGACCCTCGCCGCCGCCGACCCCTCCGTCTCCACCTTCGTCGCCGAGGTCGCGCCCGGAAGCCCGGCGGCGCAGGCGGGCCTGGTCCGGGGGGACCGCATCACCGCCGTGAACGGCCGGCCGGTGCAGTCGTTCCGGGAGCTGAACCAGCTCGCCCCCGAGTTCCTGGCCGGCAAGGCCGTGCGGCTCGATCTCGCCGGGGGACGGACCGCCGAGCTGGTACCGGCCGAGGAGGAGTACCGGGACGAGCTCACGCGCGAGCCCAAGCGGCGCGTCACCCTGGGCTTCTTCCCCGACCAGCGGGCGCTCGTCCAGGGGAAGGCGCTCTTGGCGGAGGACGCGACGCTCTCCATCGGAGCCGGCGAGGCCCTCTCTAGCGCCGTGGGCCACCTCGTCGAGGTGGTGCGGCTCACCGCGCTCGGCATCGCCCGCATCGTCTCGGGAGAGATCAGCTTCAAGACGGTGGGCGGTCCCATCATGCTCTTCTCCATCGCGGCGCAGGCGGCCCAGGAAGGGTGGGAGAGCTTCCTTTTCAAGATGGCGCTCATCAGCGTCAACCTGGGACTCATGAACCTGCTGCCCATCCCGGTGCTCGACGGCGGCCACATCGCGGCCACCGCGGTCGAGGCGGTGACCCGGCGGCCTCTCTCCCTCCGGGCGCGAGAGGTCGCGAACTTGGTCGGCATCCTGCTGCTCGTGTTCCTCATGATCTTCGTCTTCAAGAACGACATCGTGCGGCTCATGGGCTAGACGAGGCTCCCTCGCCATGCTGGTCGCCGCCGTCGACACCGCCACCCTGACGCTCTCGTGTGCGCTCCTCGAGCTCGGCCCGGGGGGCGCCGCGGTCGTCGCCACCCGCACCGACCGGCCCCCGCCGGGCGGCCCCGGGCACAGCGTCCGCCTGCCCGGGGCGCTCACCGAGCTGCTCGAGCCGCTGGGCCGGAGCGTCCGCGACGTGGAGGGCTGGGCGGTGGGGCTCGGCCCGGGCTCCTTCACCGGTCTGCGCATCGGCCTCGCCACCTGGAAGGGGCTCGCCTACGCCAACCGTCGCCCCATCGCGGGCGCTTCGAGCCTGGCGGCGATGGCCCTCGAAGCGGCGCGATCGGCCGCGGAGGGCGCCCTGCTCGTCCCGCTTCTCGACGCCAGGAAGGGAGAGGTCTACGCCGGCTTTTACCGGGTGCGCGGGGCGGAGCTCGAGCCGGTGATGCCGGAGGCGGCCGTCTCCCCGGAGGCGCTCCTCTCGCGGGTCGGGGGAGCGCCGGGCGCGGTCGGCTTCGGCGAGGGATTCGACGCCTTCCGCGGGAGGCTGGAGGGCGCGCTCCCGGAGCTCGCCGCCGGGCCCGCGACGCCGTCCGCCGAGGAGGTGGGCCGGCTCGCGGCGGCGCGGCTCGCTCGATACGACGAGCTGGCTCTCTTCGCGCTCGAGCCGCACTACGTCCGCCCGAGCGAGGCGGAGGTGAAGTTCCCGAGGGGAGTGCCGGTGGGACCGCCGGCAGGGACAGGGAGGTGACGCCGTTGCCCCGCGCCGTCTTCCGCCCCCCGGTCGCCCGCGCTGGCTGGCTTGTCCTCATGGGAGCCGCGGCTGGCCTGGGAGTGGCCCTGCCCTTCGGCGTGCCGCCGATCCTGGCGGCCCTCTTCGGCGGGGCGGCGGCGGGCATCGCGCTCGCCGTGCGGCAGGCGGCGGGCCTGCGGGTGGTGGCCGACGAGGAATGCCTCGCCGTCCGGGGCGGCTCCTCCGGGCTCTCCTCGCGGTGGCAGGACCTGCGCATCGGCTTCGGCCTCGTCGAGCGCCGCGACGGCGGCCTGCAGCGGTACGCCGTCGTCGCCGACCCCCAGGGCCGGAGCTTCGCCTTCGCCGAGATGGGCGGCGGGGCCGCGGCTGTCCCGGTGCGTGGGGCCGATGGCCGGCCGGTGGAGGTGGTCGACCTCCGGGAGGCCGCGCTCCTGCTCGCGGTGGCGGTGCAGCGCATCCCCTCCTGGGAAACGCTCCCCGAGTCCATCCGCCACGAGAGGGTGCCCGAGGCGTCGCCGGCGGCTCTGGGCGGTCCACCCGCTCCGGCCGCGGCCCGGCGGACGCCTCCGCGAGCGGGATTCTGGGGCATGCTCGCCACCCTTGGGTCAAAGGTGATGGGAGCCATCGGCAAGCTCGGGGCCGGAGCGCTCAAGGTCGCGAAGACCGCCAGCCTTCCCTGGGCCGCCGCCTCCGCCGCCACCTATGCCATCCTCTTCTCCTGGAAGTTCGCGCTCGCCATCATGGTTCAGCTCTTCGTCCACGAGTACGGGCACGTGCACGCGATGCGGCGCACCGGGATGCGGGTGCGGGGGATGTACTTCCTGCCCTTCGTGGGCGCGCTGGCCGTGACGGACGACTCCTTCCGCTCCCGCCGCCAGCAGGCGTACGTCGCCCTGTCCGGGCCCATCTGGGGCTCGCTCTTGGCGCTCGTGCCCGCCGCGCTCTACGCCTGGACGCGCGACCCCTCCTGGGCGGCAGTCGCTGCCTGGTGGGCGCTCATCAACCTTTTCAATCTCCTGCCCATCGCGCCGCTCGACGGCGGACGGGTGATGCAGGCCTTCGCCTTCTCTTGGTCGTCGAACGTGGGATTCGCCTTCTCGGTGATGGCGCTCCTCGCCGCTGTCGCGCTGGGCGCCTCCATGGGCTTCTCGCTCCTGTGGTTCGTGGCCCTGCTTGGGACCCTGGAGCTCTTCGCCGAGGCCCAGTCCCGGGCCGGAGGGATGGCGCTGCGGCTGCTGCCCGAGCCGGCCCGGTTCGGCAGGGCCCAGTGGGTGTACCTGCGGGCGGTGGTGGGGCCGCCGCCCGGCTCCCCCACGGAGCCCCTCTTCCTCCGCCAGTTGGAGCGGCAGGAGCGGGCGGCGAGCGCCGTCCCCATGCGGGCGGGCGAGGCCATCCGCTGGGGGATCGCCTACGCCGGCCTCGCCGCCGCGCTCGTCCTCGTGCTGTGGCTCCTTAGGCACGTCCCGGGTGCCAGTGCCGCCGCCGGTGTCCTCACCTGAGGCGCACGGTGAGGGTCTTCGTCACAGGGGCCACCGGGCTCATCGGACGAGCCCTGTCGCGCTCTCTTTGCGCCGCGGGGCACGAGGTGCTCGGGCTGTCGCGCCGGGCGCTCCCGGAGGGCCTGCCCGATGGCGTTTGCCCCGTGCGAGGGGACCCGGCGCTTCCGGGCGCCTGGCAGGAGGAGCTCGCGACCTGCGACGCTTGCGTCAACCTGGCTGGCGAGCCGGTGGCCGGGGGCCGCTGGACCGAAGGGCGCAAGAGGGCGATCCGGGAGAGCCGGGTCGAGGCCACCCGGAACATCGCCTCGGTCCTGGCGCGGCGGGGCCCGACGGTGCTGGTGAGCGGGAGTGCCATCGGCTACTACGGGGCGCGCGGGGACGAGGTGATCGACGAGGGCTCGCCCCCGGGCAACGACTTCCTCGCGGGCGTGGCGCGGGACTGGGAGGAGGCGGCCAGTCTCGCGGCGCCCCGCGCCCGCGTGGTCCTGATGCGCACCGGGATCGTGCTGGCCCGCGAGGGAGGGGCCCTGCCGCAGCTCGCCCGTCCCTTCCGGATGTTCGTCGGGGGAGCCATCGGCGAGGGAACGTTCTGGCAGTCGTGGATCCACCTCGAGGACGAGGTCGGCCTTCTCCGCCTAGCGCTCGAGGAGGGTAGGGTCGAGGGGCCGCTCGATGCGACCGCACCCTCGCCGGTGCGAAACCGCGACATGGCGCGGGCGCTCGGGCGCGTCCTCGGGAGGCCGAGCCTGCTCGCCACGCCGGCGCTCGCCCTGCGAGCGGCGCTCGGCGAGATGGCGGAGGTCGTGCTCTCCAGCCAGCGGGTCCTGCCGCGCAAGGCGCTCGCGCTCGGGTACAGCTTTCGCTTTCCCAAGCTCGAGCCGGCCCTGCGCGAGCTGCTCGGGCGAACCCGGGCGCGCGAGATCGGAGCAGAGCGCGGCCGGACGGGGTAGGATGCGGCGCCCCACGTCGCCCGGAGATCGAATGCCTTCCCGTCCCCTGAAGCTCGCGGTCGTCGGCGCAACCGGGGCGGTGGGGCGCGCCATCCTGGAGGAGCTCGAGGAGCGCGAGCTGCCGCTCTCCGAGGTGCGGCTCTTCGCCTCTCCATCCTCCGATCACCGGACCCTGGGTCTGCGCGGGGACGAGCTCGAGGTCGAGCGGCTCGCGGAGAGGTCCTTCCGGGGCCTGGACGTGGCCCTCCTCGCCGCCGGGTCGGCGGTGGCGCGGGAGTGGTCGCCGAAGGCCCGCGCCCAGGGGTGCACCGTCGTCGACGTCTCCCCCGCCTTCCGCGGCGACCCCCGGGTCCCGCTGGTGGTCGCTTCCGTGAACCCGGAGGCCCTCTCGGGGATCGAGGAAGGCGCGCTCGTCGCGAGCCCGTCCGGGACCGTCGTGCCGCTTGCGCTCGCCCTCGCGCCCATCCACCGCTCGGCCGGCATCGAGCGGATGGTGGCGACCGTGTTCCACTCCGCCTCGGGAGCCGGACGGCAGGGGGTGCGTCAGCTCGAGTCGGAGGTGGTGTCGCTTCTGAACGGCGAGGAGCCGGAGCCTTCGGACCTCTCCTTCCGCATGGGCTTCAACCTCGTGCCGCAGGTGGGCGAGGTTGGCTCGGGCGGATACACCTCGGACGAGGAGGCCCTCGGGGCGGAGCTTCGCCGCGTCCTCGCCGCCCCGGAACTGCGCTCCACGGCGACCGTGGTGCGCGTCCCGGTCTTCTACGCGCACGGCATGGCGGTGAACCTTCGAACCGCTCGGTCGCTCGCCCCGGAGGAGGCGCGCGCCTTGCTCCGCGAGGCGCCCGGGGTGAAGGTTCTCGACTCCCCCGCGGAGCGCGTCTACCCGATGCCCATGCTGGTCGTGAACGACGACGCGGTGCTGGTGGGGCGCATTCGCGCCGATCCGTCGGAGGAGCGCGCGCTCGACCTCTTCGTGGTGGCGGACAACCTGCGCCGCGGCGCGGCGGCGAATGCGATCGACCTCGCCCTCCTCGTACGGGAGCGGCTCGAGGGCGGCATCGGAGCCGCCCCCTGACAATTTGGCAATCCCACTCCCTTCGCGACTTTGGCTTTGCCAAAAAGTCCGCGGGGCGCGTTTGCCCGGCGCTTCCTGCCTGGCCCCCCGGGGAAATTCGTTGGCAGGCCGCGGGGTTCTGCCTCAACCGATACTTGCCACCGTGGCCTCCTGCTTGCAGAATCGGGTTCGCTATGGGTCGCCGACTCGCACCGCTGTTACTCCTCGTGCCCGGCATCGCACTCGGCCAGGGCGCGGTCACCGCCCTCACCTCCACGCAGAGCCAGAGCGACCTCGCGAACCGGAGCGACTGCGCCTCGACCTCGGCCAGCGCGACCTGGAACTGGACGTCCTCGGTCACTCCGGCGACGGGCAACACCTACCGGCTCGCCGCGTACGCGGCTCCGAGCGGATCGTCCGGTGGCTGCGCGACGAGCGCACCGGCGCTCGGCACCACGAACGCGGTGATCAACAGCGACCAGACCGCGACCGGTGTCACCGGTTCGTACAGCCCGGTGTCGCTGAACCTCATGGCGACCGCCGGGGGCGTGACGAGCTGCACCGGCGCCTTCGACGTGGAGATCGCCCTGTGCGTCTACATCATGCCGGCCGGGACGCTCGTCTCGCAGGGCACCTTCACCTTCCAGCTCGCCATCCCGCCGGCGCCGATCATCAACTCGGTGAGCCCGAACGACGGGTCGCTCACCGTCAACGTGTCCCCCGGCACCACGAACGCCAACGAGACGGCCACGACCGGTGTCACCTACACCGTGACCTGCGCGCCGGCGAGCGGCTCGGGCGGCTCGGGCTCGGGCACCGGGAACGCCGGCAACATCACCTGCGGGGGGCTCACGGACGGCGTCCAATACACGGTCACGGCCACCGGCGTGAGCGCTGCCGGAAACCAGGGGCCCGTCTCGGCCACCTGGCCGGCGGGGCAGGACACGACGCCCTTGCCCTTCCAGAGCTTCTGGCAGATCTACAAGGGGGCGAACGGGGTGGAGGCCGGAGGCTGCGGGGCGGGAGGAATCGGCGCGCTCGCCCCCTTCGGCGCACTCCTCGCGCTCCTCGCTTTGCGGCGGAGGCGCTCGTGAGGCGGCTCGCCCTGGCGGCCCTGCTCGCCCTGGCGGCCGTCCCCGCCGCCGCCGAGGTGGTGAGCACCGAGACCACGGGGCCCTCACCCCGATGGGGCGCCTTCCAGCTCTCCTTCGCGACCCTCGAGCCCAACATCGACTCCGGGACCTTCTCCGGGGGGCTCACCAACACGCCCTACGCGACGGTGTTCGGGACCAGTCGCCCGCTTCTCACCCAGATCCTCTTCTCGCGCTCGGCGTGGATGACGGAGGTGGGAACCCTCGACGTCGGCCTGGGCATCGGGTACTGGCAGGCGAACGGGAAGGGCATCGCCGTCACCTCCTCGGGGACGGTTACGGGAGGTTCCACGAGTCTCGTCATCCTCCCGCTCCAGCTGGCGGCGGGGTATCGCTTCGACATCTTCTACGACCAGTGGGGGGTGCCCTTCGAGCCCTACGCCCGCATCGCCCTGGTCAACGACATCTGGTGGACGAGCGGCCAGAACGGCATCTCGAGCTACACGAACCCCAACACTGGCCAGAGCTCCCGCGGGCAGGGGTCCACCTACGGCTGGGCCGGGACGTTGGGGCTCGCGCTGGTGCTCGACGCCCTCGACCCCACCATGGCCCGCCAGATGGACTTCGACACCGGCATCAACCACACCATGCTCTTCTTCGACTTCACCAAGGGGAGCGTGAACGACTTCGGGTCGAACAGCAGCTGGCAGCTCGCCCCCAGCTACTGGATGTGGAGTGCCGGCATCCTCTTCGTGTTCTAGCGGTCAGCCGGACAGCACCCCCCGGGCCTTGCCCACGCGGACGAAGGCACTCGCCGCCCGCTCCACCATCTCCGGGGTGTGGGCCGCCGAGAGCTGGACCCGGATCCGGGCCTCGCCCTTCGGCACCACCGGGTAGCTGAAGCCGACGACGTAGATCCCCTCCGCGAGCAGGTCGCGGGCGAACTCCGCCGCCAGTCGCGCCTCGCCCAGCATGATGGGGACGATGGGGTGTGACCCGGGCCGGACCTCGAACCCCGCTGCCGTCATCCGCTCCCGGAAGCGCCGGGTATTGTCGAAAAGGCGGTCCCTGAGCTCACCCGACTCCTCGAGGAGGTCGAGCGCGGCGAGGCTGGCGCCGGCGATGGCGGGCGCCACCGTGTTGGAGAAGAGGTAGGGACGCGCACGCTGCCGCAGCAGGTCGACCGCCTCGCGGCGGGCGACGACGAAGCCGCCGGCGGCGCCCCCGAGCGCCTTCCCCAGCGTGGAGGTCATGAGGTCCACGCGCCCCTCCACCCCGGAGTGCTCGGGGGTGCCGCGCCCGGTCCGGCCCACGAATCCCGAGGCGTGGGAGTCGTCGACCATCACCAGGGCGCGGTGGCGCTCGGCGATGGCGCAGATCTCGTCCAGGCGAGCCAGGTCCCCGTCCATGGAGAAGACGCCGTCCGTCACCACCAGCTTCAAGCGGGTGTCCTTGGCCTGCTCGAGCTGGGCCTCCAGGTCGCCCATGTCGGCGTGCCTGAACCGGTAGCGCCGCGCCCGGGCGAGCCGGATTCCGTCGATGATCGAGGCGTGGTTGAGCGCGTCGGAGACGATGGCGTCCTCCTCGCCGAGGAGGGCCTCGAAGACGCCCCCGTTGGCGTCGAAGCAGGAGGAGAAGAGGATGGCGTCCTCGAAGCGGAAGAAGGCCGCGAGCCGGCGCTCCAGCTCCCGGTGCCGGTCCTGGGTACCGCAGATGAAGCGCACCGAGGAGAGCCCGTAGCCGCGCTCGTCGAGCGCGCGGCGGGCGGCGGCGAGGACCCGGGGATGGGAGGAGAGCCCCAGGTAGTTGTTGGCGCAGAAGTTGAGGACGGGACGCCCGCCCACCTGGACCTCCGGGCCCTGCGGCGACTCGAGGAGTCGCTCCTCCTTGAAGGTCCCGGCGGCGCGGATCTCCTCGAGGGTGCGCGCGAACAGGTGCCGAGCCTCGTCGTACATGGCGGACCTCTAGAAGCGAATGAGCACCTTGGGGTGCTTCTTGATCTTCTCCTCGAAGGAGGCCGACTCCCACTCCGCGAAGGGAACCACCGTTCCCTTGCCTCCCTGCAGGATGACGTCCCAGATGAGGCCGTGGATGTCGGGCTCGCGCGACTCGAGGAGGTTGCGGGTGATGTGCCAGGTCTCGAAGATCCGCCGCCCGATGACGGCGTGGAGGCTGATGCCGTCGACGATCACGCGCTCCAGGCTCTCGATGACCGCCTCGCCGCTCTTCAAGCCGAAGAGGATGACGTGCCCGCCGCGGCGCACCGCGCTGATGGCGGTGTTGAGCGCGGCGTTCGATCCCGACATCTCGAGCGCCACGTCGACGCCGACCCCCCCGGTGAGCTCGAGGATGCGGCGGGTGATGGCCTCGTCGTGCACGTAGGAGGTCTCGGTGGTGGTGGAGGGCTCCACCACCGCGTCGGCGCCCAGCCTCTTCGCCATCTCGATGTGGATGGGCATGGGCTCGACGCCGATGACCTGCCGCGCCCCCAGCGCCCGGGCCACCGCGATGGCGAACAGGCCGATGGTCCCGCAGCCGATGATGGCCACCGACTTCCCCCGCAGGTTCACCTTGGTGCAGGCGTGCACCGCGTTCCCGAAGGGCTCCTGCAGCGCCGCCACCTCCGGGCGGATCTTCCTCAGGTCAGTGGGCCAGAGCGCCTGGGCCGGGAGCTTCACGTACTCGGCGAAGCACCCGTCCACGCTGATGCCGATGATGCGCGCAGTGGCGCAGACGTGGTTGTCGCCGATGCGGCACTGGTAGCAGGTGTTGCAGATGATGTGGCTCTCGGCGCTCACCACGTCCCCGGGGCGGAGCCCGAAGTCGCGCGTCGCCTCCGGGCCGGCCTCTACCACCTCCCCGAGAAGCTCGTGCCCGATCACCCGGCGGGCCTTGCCCTCCTTGTCGAGCGAGTCGAGGATCATGTCGCCGAAGGCGCGCCGGAACCAGATGCCCCGGTCGGAGCCGCAGAAGCCGGCGTAGTGCGGCTTCACGATGACGGTGGCGGCGTCCCGGTAGTCCCTTCCCACGTCGAGGGTCGGCACCGGGACCCGCTCCTTCCGGAGCCCGCGGGAGCGATCCCAGGGGTCCTTCTCCCGGTCGTAGACGAGTGCCGACATGTCCTGGCTCATGCGCTTCTCCTTCGAGGGGACTCGCGGAAGTCTAGCGAGAAGCTCCGGCCCGGGCTCCGGAAAGAGAGCCAACCTTTCCCCCCGTGTAAGCCGGGGCCCCGACGCGCCCGGAGGCCCAGGGGGCGGGTCCGTGCCTCCCAACCCGCCGCGCCGCTGGCGAAAGCCGGCCGGGTGCGGCAAGTTGCCCACATGGAGGTCGCCCGGGAGGTCCGCGAAGCGGCTCGGCGCGCGCTGGCGCTGGGGGGCGAAGGGTTGCTCTCCGAGTGTGTCGAGGAGTTCCTCGTCGCCGGCGGTCCGGGCGGTCAGCACCGGAACAAGGCGGCGACGGGCGTCCGCCTCGTCCACCTCCCCACCGGCACCACCGTCACCGCCACCGAGCGCCGCAGCCAGGCGATGAACCGGAGCGCGGCGCTCGAGCGCATGAAGGAGCGGCTGGAGGCCCTCTCGCGCGTGCCGCGCCGCCGGGTGCCCACCAGGCCCACGCGCACCTCGAAGGAGCGGCGCCTCTCCGAGAAGCGACGCCGCGGCGAGCGCAAGGCCTGGCGCGGCCGGCTCGAGTGAGGCCTAGGCGACCACCACCCGGGCGGCGGGTGTCGGTTCCACCAGGCCGTGCGCTACCAGGCGGTCGACGGCGTCGCGAACCTGCGGTGCGGTGGTTCCGCAGACCTCGAGCGTTCTCGAGAGCTCGGAGAGCGAGCGCTTGCCCGGGCGGAGCTCCGAGAGCACCACGCCGTCCCGAGCCTCGAGCCCGAGCGGTTCCGCCCAGCGCTTCTGGGCGAGCTCGAGCGCCTCGCGGCCCAGGGCCCGCACCTCGAGGACCGCGGCGCGGTAGGCCGTTTCGACCTCGGCCCCGCGGGCGCTGAGGAGGAAGCGCTGCCCGCGCGGCCAGCGCTTCCCGGGACTGGGCTTCAGGCTGGAGAGCATGGGGGAGCTACTCTTGGGCTTCGCCTCGCCGGTGTCAATGCGGATTTGACAGACGGCGACCCGAAGAGCCGGTCCGGTGGCGCCGGCGCCCGCGGCGGGACAAACTTCATCCATGGGCGCCTCCGGCTCGTGGAAGGGGGTCCGGGTTCTCGCCGTGGGGCACTCGACGCTCCCCATCGAGGAGTTCTTGGAACTGCTCCGCTCGAACGGGGTTGGCATCCTCGCCGACGTCCGGACCGTCCCGCGCTCGCGCCACAACCCGCAATTCGAGAAGGGGGCGCTCGCCGAGGCGCTCGGCCGCGGCGGGATGGAGTACTTCCACCTGAAGCGGCTCGGGGGACTTCGCAAGCCGCGCCCCAACTCTCCCAACCAGGGATGGAGGAGCGCGAGCTTCCGCGGATACGCGGACTACATGGCGTCGCCGGACTTCGAGGAGGGCCTCTCCGAGCTCCGCGCGCTCGCCGACCGCGCGCAGATCGCCATCATGTGTGCCGAGGCCGTTCCCTGGCGGTGCCACCGCTCCCTCATCGCCGACGCCCTCCTGGCGCGGGGCGCGAAGCCCGAGCACATCACCGGGCCGGGGCGGACGCGCCCACACGAGCTCACCCCGTTCGCGCGCGTGGACGGGGAGCGCTTGTCCTACCCGCCCGCGCCCGTCACCACCGACGCCCGCGGGGAGGCGCCGTGAACCCGGCGGCGTCCCTCGTGCTCGTCGTCCTCGCGGCCGGCGAGCCCCGCGCGGAGAGCGCGGCGGAGGTTGTCCGCAGAGCGGTCGAGGCCTATGGCGGTATGGCCGCCCTCGAGAGCCACCCGGCCATGGTGCAGGAGGGGGCCGTCACCTCGTCGCGGCGTGGCGAGGGAAGGCTCACCCGCATCTTCGAGCGCCCCCGCAGGCTCCGCGTCTCCATCTCCTACTCCGGCGGCCCCGGGGAGATCCGGGTGCTCGACGGCGCCCGCGGCTGGCGCGACGGCGAGGAGGTCACCGCAGGACCGGCCTATCTGGCCATGGTCCTGCAGGCCGCGCGCCTCGACCTCCCGCTTCTCCTCGCCCGGGCCGCCGCGAAGCTCGTCGACGAGGGGACGGTGGAGCGCGACGGGGCGAGGCTGCGGGCGGTGAGCGTTCCGGTCGGCGATGGCCTCACCCTCACGGCGGAGATCGACCCGGCGACCGGCCGCGTCCGGCGCGCGCTCACGCGCATGGCCGGGCCGGCCCCGTCGGTGGAGTTCGCCACCGAGTTCGGAGACTTCCGGAAGGTCGCGGGCGTGCTCGTCCCGTTCCACGAGACGAACTACGCTCAAGGGCAGCGCACCGGGGTGACGGTGCTCCGGTCAGTGGAGTTCATGCGCGAGGCGCCCACCGGAGCCTTCCAGCCCTGAGCGCGGAAGGCTCCTTCAATCGTCCCACACCACGTCGTAGACCGCCTCGAGGTGGCCGGTCTCGCGCCCCGTCACCCGGACGTTCCGGGCGCCGAGCGTGTCGAGCACGGAGGTGAGCACCCCGCAGTGGAAAGAGGGCACGAGGAAGTCGCGCCGGAAGGTGATGCGGGCGTGGCGCTCGGCCGGCCAGACGACGGAGCGGTCGCCGTAGCTCACCGTCGCCCGGTAGCCGGGGTGGACGTTCGCGAGCATCTGCCGCGGGGTGCCGCCGCCGATCGCCTTCAGGGTGGACCCCAGGACCGGGGAGGCGAAGACGTTCGAAAGCGCCCGGTGGCCGATGGCGAAGAAGACCCGATCCGCGGTGCCGAAGGCGCTCTCGAGCTCGTCGACCGCGGTCCAGGCGAGCTGCAGGTAGTCGGCCACCGGATAGGAGAGGAAGGGGGTGCGCTTCCCCTTGCCGAGCGGGTCGCACCGGCGCGCCACCTCCTCGCCGTCGTACTCCTCGATGACCTCGAAGGCGGCGTTGAAGACGACGCCTCGCACGGTGTCGTCCGGGGTGGCCGCGTCCAGGCGGTGCTCCAAGGCTGTGCGGGAGGCCGGCATCGATTCCAGGGCCGAGTCTTAAGACGAGTTGGGCGCGCCCGAAAGAACGAGTGCATCCCACATGGACGCCGTCGCTCCCACCGCCCCTTCAGGTGCCGATGCGGTTGAGCTCGAGGAGCGGCAGGTCGGGGTCTCGCGCCTCGCCGAGGTCGACCGAGCAGTCGATCATCCAATCCACCTCGCCGGCTTCGTCGACGATGCGCTGGATGACCCGGAAGCGGCGAGGGCCCACCTCCTCGAGGAAGGTGTTGTGGGGCCGGCGGGCAGCTGGGGTGAGGTCGATGCGCTCATGCTCGGCCCAGTAGGGCGCCATGGCCTCCTCCAGCCGGCGCGGCGTCCATTCGCCCCCCGGCGGGTAGAGGGCGGCGGCCGCCTCCTCGTGGCTCCGGCGCGCGAGCGCGCCGAGGATGCGATGGAGCTCGGCGCGGAGGCGCGTGAGCAGGGCGCGAGGGTTTCGAGCCAGGTCGGGAGCGGACGGCGGGGCTGGGGCGGCGGGGGAAGGTGCGACGGAGGAAGGTGCGAGCGCCGCGCCGGACCGGATGCGCTCCCACTCGTCGACCAGGCTCGAGTCGATGCTCCTCACCGCCGCGCGCAGGAAGGCGATGACGTCCTCGAGCGCCTCGTCGCGGAAGCTCTCCGGGACGCTCTGCACGAGGGTCTTGTAGGCCTCCGAGAGGTACCGCAACAGCACCCCCTCGCTCCGCGCCAGCTCGTACTCGCGCACGTAGTCGTTGAAGGACATGGCGCGCTCCACCACCTCGCGGGCGACGGACTTGGGGCGGATGCTCTCGCGCCCGACCCAGGGATGGCGGACGGCGAAGTCGTTGAAGGTGGCGTAGACGAAGTCGGCGTTGGGCTTCGGGTACTCGACGTGCTCGAGCTCCGCCATCCTCTCGTCGTACTCCTTGCCCTCCGCCTTCATGCGCGCCACCGCCTCGCCCCGGGCCCGGTCGAGCTGCTTGTAGAGCACCGCGTCTGGGTCCTCCAGGATCGATTCCACCTGGGTGAGGACGTCGAGCGCGTAGGTCTCCCGCTGCGGATCGATGCGCGGCAGGCTGTCGAGGAGGTAGAGCGAGAGGGTGTGGAAGAGCGAGAAGTCCCGCTGCAGGCCCCGGGCCGGGCGCACGTACCCGCCGCGGAAGCCGTCGACGCGGTGGAGTTCGAGGAGGCCGGCGGCTCGCAGGGTGCGGAATTTCTCCGCCGACGCGCGCCGGTGCCGCGTCTTCAGGTAGTCGCTGCCGTGCGAGCGGGCGACGAGCTCGACGAGCCTGCCGTAGCCGCCCCCGACCCGCGAGGTCTCGCTCTGGAGCAGGTTGAGGAGCAGGCCGAAAGTCACCTCGAAGCGGGACTCGAGCGGCTCGGGCTCCTTTGCCTGCAGCCTCTCGAAGGTGGAGCGGTCCCAGGGGACGAACCCCTTCTGGGGCGGCTTCTTCTTCTCGACCTTCTTCCCGGCCGCCTGCTTCTCGGCGATGCGCTTGTTCTCGATGACGTGCTCGGGCGCCTGCGCGACCACGTAGCCGCGCTCGTCGAACCCCTTGCGGCCGGCCCGGCCGGCGATCTGGCGGAAGTCGCGGGCGGAGAGGATGGCGGTCTTCTCGCCGTCGAACTTGCATAGCTGGGTGAAGAGCACCGTGCGGATGGGGATGTTCACCCCCATGCCCAGGGTGTCGGTGCCCGACACCACCTTGAGGAGGCCCTGCTGGGCGAGCTTCTCCACCAGCAGCCGGTAACGCGGGAGCAGGCCGGCGTGGTGCAGGCCTACCCCGTGGCGCAGGAAGCGCTGCAGCTCCTTGCCGAACGGAGTCTCGAACCGCGCCTCGGCGAGCGCGCGGCGCAGCACCTCCTTCTCCTCCTTGCTCGAGAAGTTGGCGGACATCAAGTTCTGGGCCTGCTCGGCCGCGGCGCGCTGGGTGAAGTTGACGAGGTAGATGGGAGCCCGCTTTGCCGCGACCAACTCCTCGATGGTCTCGTGGAGCGGGGTCTCGCGGTACTCGAACTCGAGCGGGACCGGCCGGACGGCGCTGCGTACCTCGGTGACTGGGCGACCCGTGAGCGAGCGCAGGCCGTCGGCGACGGCGCGCACGTCACCCAGGGTGGCGGACATGAGGAGGAAGCTGGCCTTCTCGAGCAGGAGGAGCGGCACCTGCCAGGCGACGCCGCGCTCCCGGTCGGCGTAATAGTGGAACTCGTCCATCACCACCGCGTCCACCCGCGGATTCGCCTCCCGCAGGCAGAGGTTCATCAGGATCTCCGCGGTGCAGCAGACGATGGGCGCGTCCCGGTTCACCGCCGCGTCGCCCGTCATCATCCCCACGCGCTCGGCGCCGAAGAGCCGGCACAGGTCGAAGAACTTCTCGTTCACCAGCGCCTTGATGGGGCAGGTGTAGAAGGACCGCTCGCCGCGCGCCATCGCCTGGAAATGGAGAAAGGTGGCCACGAGCGACTTGCCCGAGCCGGTGGGCGTGGAAAGGACCACGTGCGCGCCCTCGAGGAGCGCGAGGAGTGCCTCCTCCTGGGCGGGGTAGAGCGACAGGCCGGTGGAGGAGACGTAGGCCACGAAGCGGTCGAGGATCTCCTCGTCCGAGAGCCCCTTTCCCCCCGGCGGCCCGAGGGCGGCGGCGAGCGGAGCCTCGCCCGCTCCGGCGTCGGGAGAGCTGCCCTGGGGGTCGGCCATGGAGAGCAAGAGGTATCCCGAGGGCGGGCCAGGGTAAAGGCGGCCCGGGCCTACCGGGAGCACCCGATGCCCGTCCACCACCGGTCCGCCTCCTTGGGCAGGCGGGAGGCGCCGAAGCGCGCCTTCGCCTGTTCCAGCACCGCGCAGGCCTCCGCCTTGTGCCCCAGCCCGGCAAGCGGCAGCGCCTGGTTGGCGAAGTAGGCGGGCGAACCGGGGTCTAGGGAGGCGGCGGCGCGGAACTCGGCCAGGGAGGGGGCCCAGTCGCCGTGGTAGGCGAGGACCTGCCCGTAGGCGTTGCGGATGAGCGGCGCCCCCGGGGCGAGTTCGGCGGCGCGCCGGGCCGTGACCAGGGCCTCGTCGACGCGTCCCAGCTGCGTGAGCGCCACGGCGCGGTTCACGAGCAGGTCGGGATGGGTGGAGGAGAGCGCCAGGCCGCGATCGAGCACCGTCAGGGCCTCTGCGGGGCGCCCGGTGAGCTCGAGCAAGGCGGCGAAGTTGCGGCTCAGGTGCACGAGGTGCAGCGGCTCCTTCACCACCGCCCAGGCTTCGCGATAGGCCTTCTCTGCGCCCGGCATGTCCCCCTTCTGCTGCAGGGCCAGCCCCAGGTTGGTGAGGATGCGAGCGTTGCCGGGCGACTTGGAGGCCGCGTCCCGCCACAGGGACTCCTCGGTGCTCCAGACGCCGGCGCGGACCCCGAGGGCGACGCCCAGGGCGAGGAGGACCGCGAGGCCGAGCGCGGCGCCGGCCCGCCCAGCTCGCGCAGGGGGGAGGAGGCGCTCGAGAGCCGCGTCGGCGCCCCCGGCCACCGCCAGGATGGGGCCGAGCGACGCCAGGTACACCCGGTGCTCCACCGCCAGGTCGACGACCGGGATGATGGAGGAGGTGGGCGCGAGAAGCAGGAACCACCAGTAGATGCCGAAGGCCCCGATCCGCTCCGCCGGTGCCGGGCCCTGGGCGCGCTCCGCCCGGACCCAGAGCCAGGTGGCGAGTGCGAGAGCGGCTGCCGCCCCCGCCGCCGCGAGCCCCACCGCGCCGTCGAACCCGCGGCTCGGGACAAAGCTGCGGTCGAGGCACAGCGCATCGGGCCAGGCGAGAAGGCGCAGGTAGAGCCACTGGACGCGCAGCTGGGTGAGGAAGTAGTGGAACGGAGAGAGCGCCGAGGCGTTCGTCGTGCCCACCCCGCCCTGCGGGGTGGTGGCGAAATAGGCGAGCTGCAGGGAGGCGCTCCAGGCGGCGAGGGCGAGGATGGGAGCGGCGAGGGCCAGGGCGCGCCCGGCGCGCCGTCGGAGCGCGGGTCCCCCGCGCTCGGAAGCCGGGGCCGTCACGGCCTGTTCCATGACGAAGGCCGCCGGGGCGGTGATGGCGATGGACTTCGAGCCCATGGCGAGCAGCCAGCTCACTAGGCCTCCCCCCCAGGAGGCGGCGGCGCGCGCCGAGAGGGGGCGCGCCGCCGCGTCGGCTAGGAAGAGGAGGCAGACGAGGTAGAAGAGGGACGCGAGCACCTCGGAGCGCTGGGCGGCGTAGGCCACCGCCTGGCTCTGCATGGGGTGCAGCGCGAACGCCCCAGCGGCGAAGAGCGCGATGGGAACCGCCCGCGGGTGGCCGACGCGGCGGAGCAAGCTGCGGGCGAAGACGAAGGCCAGCGCCGAGGCGACGAGGTGGAAGACGAGGCTCACCACGTGGTAGCGGAGCGTCTGCAGGCCGACGGCGCGGTAGTCGAGGGCAAACACGATCTCGGAGACGATCCGGACCGGGCCGAGCATCTCGGCGGGCGTGGGCAGGTGCAGGGTGGCGGGATCCCGCAGCCGCATGTTGTCCTGGATGGCCGTCCAGTCGTCCCAGTGGAAGGCGCCGTGCAGCGCGGGGGCGTAGCCGAGCGCCGCGCCCGCCAGCAGGATCGCCAGGACGCCCCAGGGGAGCCAGCGGGAGCGCGCATCCGCCTCCGGCCGGGGTGGCGGGGCCGGGGAGATCGGCGGTCGACGGTTGCTTCGGGGGGCCTTGTTCCCGCTTTTGCGGGCCTTGCGGGACGACATGTCCCCGCGAGACTCCGCCGGAAGGCGGCGCGCGGTCAAGGTTAATGCGGAGGCGCCGGGCTCAGACGGGGAGCGAGAAGCCGGCGCGCTCCAGCATCTGCTTGAGCTCGGACTTCGCCACCGCCCGCGACCAGGCTTCCTTGGGCTCGACCACCTTGCGCTTCACCAACTCGAGGAGGGAGTCGTTGAGGGTGACCATCCCTTGCCCGCGCGCGGTCTGCATCACCGACGGGATCTGGAAGGTCTTGCCCTCGCGGATGAGGTTCGAGACGCCGCTGTTGCAGAGGAGGATCTCCATCGCCGGGACCCGCCCGCCGCCGATGCGTTTGCAAAGGGTCTGGGAGATGACGCCGCGCAGCGACTCGGAGAGCATCATGCGGATCTGCGCTTGCCGGTCGGCGGGAAACTGGTCGATGATCCGATCCACCGTCGAGGGCGCGGTGTTGGTGTGGAGCGTTCCGAAGACGAGGTGGCCGGTCTCGGCGGTCTCGATGGCGATGGCGATGGTCTCGAGGTCGCGAAGCTCCCCCACCAGGACGACGTCCGGGTCCTCTCGGAGCGCCGCCCGCAGCGCCGCCTTGAAGGACTTGGTGTGGGTGCCGACCTCGCGCTGATTCACCAGGCAACGCCGGTTCGGGTGGACGAACTCGATCGGGTCCTCGATGGTGATGATGTGGTCGTCGCGGTTCCGGTTCACGTGGTCGACGAGCGCCGAGAGGGTCGTCGACTTTCCCGAGCCGGTCGGCCCGGTGACGAGCACGAGCCCCTTCGGGAGGAAGCACAGGTCGAGGAGCGCCTTCGGCAGCCCCATCGCCTCGGCGGTCATGATCTCGGTGGGGATCTGGCGGAGCACGGCGCCGATGCCCTTGCGATCGGCGAAGACGTTCACTCGGAAGCGAGCGGCGGGCGTCTCGAGCGCGAAGTCGGTGTCGCTCCTCTCCTCGAACTCTTGGCGATTCTTGCCCGGGGCGATGCTCCACAGCATCGCCGCGAGCCGCTCCGACTCGAGGGGAGCGACCCCGGCGAGCGGGGAGATGTCGCCGTCGACGCGCAGCGTGGGAGCGTTGCCGCTCGACAGGTGCAAGTCGGAGGCGCGCCGCTCCAACATGACGGCAAGGAGCCGGTCCATGGCGGCGCGGACGTCACCGGGAAGGGCCGAGGACGCCGCGGCGGCGGGGCGCGAGGGCGACGCGGCGGGCGGCGGTGGCGCCTCGGCCGCCGGGTCGTCCTCGAACCCGAAGGGGGCTGGGGAGGGGTCGAAGGCCTCGGCGGCCGGGGGCGGGGTGAGCGAGCGCACCACCGCGCGCACCGCGTCGCCGCTTGCCTCGAAACGGATCTCCACCGGGCCGGAGGGGGCGAAGTAGGGGAATACGGTGGCGCCCGGCTTGGGGAACCCGTGCTGCAGGTCGGCGGGCACGATCTCCGCGAAGGCGCCGACGATCTGCGAGGTCGAGAGTTCCTGGCGCACCAGCTTCCTCGGCCCATCCGGGGCGGAGAGGAGCGCCCCGGCGGCGGTCTGGAAGACGAGCTCCGAGCCGGGCGCGGCCACGAGGCGTTCGATGAAGGCGTCGATGCGGGCCAAGGATTACCTCGAGACGAGAGCGACCTGGGCCACGTGGGCCCTGCCCACGAGCGCCACGGCCTCGCGCTCCAGGAGGCGGAAGAACGGCTCGCAGCCGTTCAGGAAGTCGACGAGCCGGGCGCTCTCTTGCGGGAGCACGTAGGAGACGAGCCCGGAGAGCCGGGCCCCGTCGGTCAGGGTGACCTCCACCTCGTGCTCGGTGGGGATGGTGAAGCCGCCGCCTGCGTCCGGCTCGACCTCCGGCGCCACCCGGGCGATGGCGATCGAGACCCGGTGCAGAAAGGCGACGCTGCCGGAGCCGTCGACGACCGGGAGGAAGGAGCTCGTGCCGTTGAGGAGGTCGGAGAGCCGCTCCGGGCCGTCGTGGCCCTGGGCGGCCTCGGCGAGGAACACGGAGACGCGCCGCGCCGTCCCTCCCGGCAGGACGACCTCGACCGGCACGCGTCGCTTGGGAACCCGCAGGTCGTCCACGCCTGGGGTGCTCGTGCACGCGCCGTGCCCTTCCCCGGGCGCCCGTGCTGCGCTAGAACCCCAAGGTCATGAACTGTCCCCATCACATCCAATGGGTGGTGCCCGCCCCACACGGCCTCCACCAGTGCCTGCAGTGCTTCGAGGCGGTGACGAAGAAGGACATCACCCCGAAGTTCGAGGACCTCGGGCCCGAGCTGCAGCGACGCTGGGACGCGCACGAGGCGAAGGCGGACAAGGCCGCCGAGCCCGCCAAGGTCGCGCCCTGAGGTCGTTCCCCCAACTACCCCCGGCGCCGATGTGAATCGCGCCCGGCGGGTGCCTGCCCACCCGGACGGGTGAGTGGCAGCCTCGGGGCGTGAAGGCGGAGGCCCGATGCGCGCACTGCGCTACGTCATATACGGGGCGCTTGCCGGCCTGGGGCTCCCGGCAGCCGGGACGCTCCTCTCTGCCTCGGTCCGCTACGGCAGCCTCTCGCCGGCTCACCTCGTCGCCGCCCATCTCGCCGATCCACTCATCTGGATCATGGATACCGCCCCGCTGGTGCTCGGGGCGCTGGGATTCGTCATCGGGCGCCAGCACGACGCCCTGCGCCGCCAGCACGAGGAGATCCTTCGGCTCGAGCGTGCCCGGCGGGACGGGCTCGAGCGGGCGGCGGCGGAGCTCGTCCAGCGGGCCAAGGGGCTCCTCGGCTCGGTGTCCGCATTCACCGCCAGTACCGCCGAGACCGCCGCGAGCGTGCGAGAGACGAGTGCCACCATGAGCCAGCTATCGCGGACGGTCACGGCGGCCGCGCTCACGGCGGAGACGGTGATCGGGCTGGCGCAGGATTCGGAGCGCGCCGCGGCGGAGGGGCTCACCACGGCCGAGGCCTCGCGGGGAGCGCTGCTCGAGCTCGCCGAGCAGGTGCACGGCCTCTCCGAGCGCATCGCCGGCTTGAACGGCCACATGAGCGACATCTTCGAGATCGCCGACGCGGTGAACCGCGTGGCGGAGCGCTCGCGGGTGCTCGCCGGGCAGGCGCGCTCGGAGGCCCAGGCCGGCCCTGGGGGCGCCGGGTTGTCCGGGCTGGTGGCCCAGATGGATCGACACGCCGAGGAGGCGCGGGACGCCGCCACCCGTGCCAAGGTGATCCTGGGCGAGGTCCACCAGGCGATGCACGGTGCCGTCGACGCTGCCGAGGCCGGGAGCACCCGGGCCCGGGAGGGGGCGCGAGTGATCCACCAGGTGGCGGAGACCATGAGGGGACTCGCCGGTGCCCTCGGGGACTCCGCCAAGGCCGCGCGCGACATCGCCCAGGTGGCGCAACAGCAGGAGAGCGGCTTCGAGCAGGTGATGAGGGCGGTGAACGAGATCTACCTGGCATCGGAGGAGACGGCGGCCTCGACGAGGCAGGTCGCCGACGAGGCGAAATCACTCGACGAGCTCGCCGCCCGCCTGAAGAGATCGGTGCGACAGGAGCCGGCGAGGTAGGCTCCTTGCCCACCAGCCGCGTCCTGGCGCGCCCGAGGACGGGGAGTGACAATGGAGCGGCCTCCCTCTAGGAAGGACGCCCATGTACGCCAAACGCTACGCCGCCCTGGGCGCGCTCTTCGGACTCGGACTCCCGGTCGTCGCCACGCTCGTCGAGGCGCGCACTCGCTACGGGAGCCTGGCCGCGCTCGGGCAGGTGCAGCGGAGCCCGCTCCTCTGGATCATCGACAGCGCACCGCTGTTCCTGGGGCTGCTCGCCGGCTTCGCCGGGTGGCAGCAGGACCGGATCCTGAGCCTCGAGTCGTCGCGACGCGGCCAGGTGACGAAGACGGCCCAGGAACTCTTCACCACCGCGCAGACCTTGCTCTCCACCGTCTCGTCCTTCTCCAGCATGACGTCGGAGACGGCCGCCAGCGTCCGGGAGACGACCGCGACCATGGGCCAGCTCGGCCATACCGCCACCAAGGCGGCCCTCACCGCCGAGACGGTGATCGGGCTGGCGCGCAACTCGGAGCAGTGCTCCCAGGAAGGCCTGAGCGCGGTGGACGCCGTCACCGGCGAGCTCGCGCAGCTCGGCGAGCAGGTCCGCGTCATGTCTCGCATCATCGAGGGGCTCAACGACCGCATGCGGGACATCTTCGAAATCGCCTCCGTGGTGAGCATCGTCGCCGAGCGCTCGCAGCGGGTCGCCGACTCGGCGGTGGGCGAGCTGGGCAAGAACCCTCAGGCAAGTGCGTTCGAGCCGCTGGCCGCCGAGATGAAGCGCCAGTCCGAGGACGCCAAGGCGGCCTCCTCGGAGGTGAAGGGCATCCTGGGCGAGGTGCACAAGGCCATGCTCTCGGCCATGCAGGCGGCGGAGAGCGGCGTGCAGCGGGCCGAGCAGGGGGCGAGCGTGGCCTCCTCGACCGGCGACGCCATTCGCCGCCTCGCGAGCGCTTTCGAGGAATCCTCGCTGGCGGCCCGCGACATCGCCGCCGTGGCCCAGCAGCAAGACCACGCCTTCGACCAGGTACTGAAGGCCATGAACGAGATCTACCTCGCCACCCAGGAGACGATGGCCTCCACCCAGCAGGTCGCCGCGGAGGCGCGCGCGCTGAACGACCTCGCCACCGGTCTGAAGCGCCAGGTGCAGGCGTAACCGCCGCCCGCCCCCCCCGGGCCCTCCTGCCGTCGATAGCCTCGCGCTATTGATTCGATAGAAACGATGTCTTGGCGTCCCGGAGGGCGGGCGCGCATCCTTCCCTCCGGACGAAGAAAGGAGCACCCGTCTTTCCGCGCGACAGCCGGTCGGGACGGGGAGTAACTGGAAGGCGACTGCGGCGCGGCGCTGACACCCGAACAGGGGGAGCGCGGCGGAGCAGCCTCCGCGCCGACGAGGCGAAACGATCTTCAGACAGGGAAAAGGAGAGAAGCGATGGCTCAGCTCAAGGGCAGCAAGACCCACGGAAACCTCAAGAACGCGTTTGCGGGCGAGTCGCAGGCAAACCGCCGCTACCTCTACTTCGCGAAGCAGGCCGACGTGGAGGGATACCCCGAGGTGGCCGGCAACTTCCGCGACACCGCCGAGGGCGAGACCGGGCACGCTCACGGACACCTCGACTACCTGAAGCAGGTGGGCGACCCGGCCACGGACCTCCCCATCGGCGACTCGCTGAGCAACCTCAAGTCCGCCATCGCCGGCGAGACCCACGAGTACACCGACATGTACCCGGGCTACGCCAAGACGGCGCGGGAGGAAGGATTCAAGGAGATCGCCGATTGGTTCGAGACGCTCGCCAAGGCGGAGAAGTCCCACGCCGGCAAGTTCTCGAAGATGCTCGACTCCATCAAGTGAGAGAGGACCTTGGGCGGCCCGGTCCCCTCCGCTAGCGGGGCCGGGCCGCCGCCGTCCCGAGAGAGGGGGCGCCCATGAGCGACGCGACCACGGTGAAGGGCTACGAGCCGACCCCCGGCCTCTCCTACGACCCGACCGAGCCCGTCTACTGGGAGCGGAAGGCCCTCGACGGCGAGGTGCACCGGGCCTTCGAGATCTGCAACGGCTGCCGCATGTGCTTCAAGTACTGCGACGCCTTCCCGCTCCTCTTCGACCTCCTCGACAAGAAGGATCACGACGTCCGGCGCCTCACCGCCGGCGAGATCCAGGCGGTGATGGAAGGGTGCTTCCAGTGCAAGCTGTGCGAGGTGCAGTGCCCCTACACCCCCCGCGACAACCACCCCTTCCAACTCGATTTCCCGGCGCTGGTACACCGCTACACCGCGGTGACCTTCCGGGAGGGAGGGGAGAGGCATGCCCTGCGCGACCGGTTCTTGGGCGATCCGGACGCGGCCGGGAAGATGGCCCGGATGTCGCTCGGGCTCGCCAACGCGATGAACAAGCTCGCGCCCGCCCGCTGGGTGATGGAGAAGACGATCGGCATCGACCGGCGAAAGCTCCTGCCGAACTTCGCCACCGAGACCTTCGACGCCTGGGCGGAGAAGAACGGTTACGTGAAGCCGGAGCCGGGCGGCGAGGTGGTGCTGTTCCAGACCTGTTACGTGCAGAACAACGACACCTCGCTCGGGAAGGACGTGCTCGAGGTGTACCGCAAGAACGGCGTGGACATCCGCGTGGTCCGGGGGCTCCGCTGCTGTGGGATGCCGGCCTGGGAGTACGGCGAGCTCGGGCAGCTCCGCCGCCAGGCACGCGAGGACCTCGACCTCCTCCTTCCGTTCGTGGAGAGGGGGGCGAAGGTCCTGGTCGTGAACCCGACCTGCTCCATGATGATGCGGCGTGAGTGGCCGCGCCTCCTGGATGTCGAGGACCGGGCCCGCGCCGAGAAGCTGGCGCCGGCGGTGCTCGACGTGAGCGAGTACCTCTGGTCGATCCGCAACGAGCCCCGCTTCAACACCGACTTCAAGAGCATTCCCCCCGGGGGGAAGGTGGCCTACCACGCCCCCTGCCACCTGCGTGCGCAGGCGGTGGGTTTCAAGGGCCGGGACCTCCTGCGCAAGATCCCGGGAGTGGAGATCGCCGCCACGGTGATGGAGTGCTGCGGCCACGACGGCACCTACGCCATGACGGTCGAGGGCTTCGGTCCTTCCCAGCGCGTTGGCGAGAAGGCCTTCGCGGGAATGAAGGGCGCCGAGGCGGCCCTGTGGTGTACCGACTGCCCGCTCGCCGCCGTGCAGTTCCGGCAGTTCGCCGGCAACCGCCCCCTGCACCCCATGCAGATCCTGGCGCGCGCCTACCGGCCGGACGGGTTCGGTCCAGGAGGAGAGAGATGAGGCCCATCGCCTTCGAAGAGATCCTCGACCTCACTGCCTACGAGAAATCGCGTCCGCAAATCCAGGCCCGGGCCATGGCGGTGAAGGAGCCACGGCGCATTCACCTCGGCGACGCGCTCACCTTCCTCTTCGAGAACCGCGACACCGTCCGCTACCAGGTCCAGGAGATGGTGCGGGCGGAGCGCATGGTGAAGGAGGAGGACATCGCCCACGAGATCGAGACCTACAACGAGCTCCTGGGAGGGAAGGGTGAGCTGGGAGCGGCGCTCCTCATCGAGATCGACGACCCCGCCCTTCGCGATCGCAGGTTGCGCGAGTGGATGGGGCTGCCGGGGAGGCTCTACGTCAGGACCGCGTCGGGGCGCAAGGTCTTCGCCACCTTCGACGCGCGGCAAGTGGGCACCGACCGGCTCTCCTCGGTGCAGTACCTCAAATTCGACACCGGCGGCGAGGTGCCGGTGGCCATCGGCTCGGAGCTGCCGGCCCTGAAGATGGAGGCCGAGCTCTCCCCGGCGCAGCGGGCGGCGCTTTCGGCCGACCTCGCGGACTGACGGGCGGGCCCCTCCCCTGCGAGCCTCCCCGGAGGCCCGCGGCGGGCAACCTCGCGGCCTCCGAAATACGGCTCCGGCTGGTCCGTACCAGGCTGGCAAGGAGGCCAGTCATGCCGAAGGCCATTGCTCTCATCGCCCTTGTCCTCGCCCTCGAAGGCGGGTTCGTGCTCCACGCCGTCGTCGCCGCTCCGGTCGCGCCGAGCTCGGAGCCCGCGGCGGCCGTCGCCGGTCGGAACGAGGCGCACGACTCGTCGAGCCCCCCGACCGGGGCCATCGCATCGGTCCAATGAGGTTCCGCCGCCTGGGGACCTGGGGGGCGGACGCCCGGCCGTGGGAGGTCCACTCCCTCGCTCCCCCCTTCCCTTCCATTCCGCGACACCGTCCGTGCCGTGCCGGGCCGGCCGGAACACCCTGGGTCAAATCGAGGCGCTCGCCCGGGGGCCGCGGTCGCGCGGGGGCGCCTGGAAGTCCATCGTTTCCGGGCATCTGGCCCGGTCCGCCGCCTCCGGATCCGCCGCCGGCTCTGGCTCCTTCCTTGCTGCGATCCGAGGGTGCCGTTCGCCGCTCGAGGGAGCGAGAGGGAGGCGGACGGGAGGAGGAAACCCACCATGATGAAGCTCGTCGCCGTCGTCGCACTTGCGCTCACCTTCGAAGGTGCCTTCATCCTCCACGCGGTCGTCGCCACCCCCGGCTCCGCCGGCGCACCCACGGCCCTGGTCCGGATGGGCGAGCTGCGCGTTGCGCGCTAGCGAAGGTCCCGGAGCGTTTTCGCGCCCAAGCGGCTGGCGAGAACGAGGAAGAGTTCTGCCGTCGCGACCGCGTCGGAGAGGGCGTCGTGGGCGAGGTGGGGAGGCAGCCCCAGGCGCTCGCGAGCCTGTCCCAGGTGG
>DATJZG010000111.1:0-2350 GCA_035499295.1 Anaeromyxobacteraceae bacterium | reverse complement strand
GACATCGGCGGGTTCGGAAATGCGCCGGCGTCTCGGGGCGGGCTCCGCGATGCCGTAGCCGCGCCGCTTCCCTGCATGTCAGCGTGCGCGCGCCCTGCCGCCGACATCGGTGCGGGGGACGAGGACGTACACCGGCGCGCGTCCGTGGTCGCGCATGGAAGGAGTGCTTCACATGACGAAGTCCCTGAGCAGGTCCGTCGTACCCCGCATGCCCCTGACGGATCCCCTCATTCCCGAGGTCATGGGATGGGCGGAGTTGTAGACGATCCGCGGGGTTGAGATCATCGTGCTGGGCCATGCGCACCCTCGCCGTAGGCCCTCGCCGCGTGCACGACTTCGTCTCCTCGATCTTCGACTACGACCTGCACGCGAAGCGGGTGGCGTCGCTCGCCGACGCGACGGTGGGCGCGCTGCAGGGCGCGCAGCTCGCGGTGGGAGCGCTCGGGCGAGCTCTCGCGATCGCGAAGGAGCTCGACTCGAAGCACGCGGTGAAGCAGGTGGACCGCTTCTTCTCCAACACCGGCGTGGACGTCTGGAGGCTCTTCGCGAGCTGGGTGCCATTCGTGATCGGAGGTAGGTCCGAGATCGTGGTCGCGCTCGACTGGACCGACTTCGACCGGGACGATCAGTCCACCATCGCCCTCCACGTCATCACCAAGCACGGCCGCGCCACCCCGCTCCTCTGGAAAAGCGTGGTGAAGTCCGACCTGGAAGGCTGGCGGAACGAGCACGAGGACGCGCTCCTCGAGCGCTTGGCGGAGGTGGTCCCGCCGGGCACCAAGGTGACAGTGCTCGCCGACCGCGGCTTCGGAGACCAGGCGCTCTACGAGCTCCTCAAGGACCAACTCGGGTTCGACTTCGTGGTGCGCTTCCGCGGCGTCGTGAAGGTGACGAGCGCCGCCGGCGAGACGAAGCCAGCCAAGGCATGGGTTCCTGGGAACGGACGGCCAGCACTCCTGAGGAAACCGTGCGTCACCAAGGGCCGCAGGGAGGTTGGCGCGGTCGTCTGCGTGAAGGCGAAGGGGATGAAGGAGCCGTGGTGCCTGGCCACGAGCCACGAAGACAAGACCGGTGCCGAGGTCGTCAAGCTTTACGGGAAGCGCTTCACCATCGAGGAGAGCTTCCGGGACCTCAAGAACCTGCGCTTCGGGATGGGGCTCTCCGACACGCGCATCAGCAGCCCCGAGCGCCGCGACCGCATCCTGCTCGTGGGCGCCGTCGCCGCTGCGCTGCTGACCCTGCTCGGCGCGGCCGGAGAAGCCGTCGGGGAGGACCGGCGTATGCGGGCGAACACGTCGACAGCGCGCGCGCACTCGCTGCTCAATCAGGGCTTGTACTACTTTGACCGCCTTCCCGGCCTGCGCGAGGAGCGCGCCCGACCGCTCGTTGCGAAGTTCGACGAGCTTCTTCGTCAGCACGCCACCTTCCGTGAACTCTTCGGCCTCATATGAGGGGATGGCTCAGCTCCATGCCTGGTGCGACAGGATCGTTATGACGCGCATCGCCTGCCTCGGCCAATCTGCGCCCTGAACGCCACCGCAATCCAGTGGCGCACCCGCATCGCTCACGAGCAGCGTGTCGAGTCGCTTTACGAGCGTCTCCAAGCCTAGGTTGTCGTAGACGCCGCCGTCCGTCAGCCTCAAGGATGTCCTGAAGCTGGCGTCGTCGTAGAGATCGGCGCCGTCAACTCTCTCGAATGAGGCGGCGGCGACGTCGATCTCTACAGGGGAGAGGAACGGCGGGAATGCGCTCGACGCAGCCACGGCAGTCGCCAGCCGGAACATGGGGTTGCGGATGAGGCCGATGCGGTAGTCACCCGCGTACGGCTTCGAGAATCGGAAATCGACCCCAGTAGCGAGGTTTGTGCAGTTGAATGAGGTCTCGTCAAGAGGTGTGGAAACGGGAGGGCGACGCAACCCGCAGGACTCACTGCTGCGTTCCGGTTCTCGGGTTCACCCGGAAGACCTCCTTGCCGGCCTCAGACCACGCATCGAGTAGCGCATCCAGCCCCTTCGACAACTTCACGTTGAGCTCGTCACCGGTCACGGGAACGACTGAGAAGAGGGTGGTCGGGACAGACAGCTCTGGCCGTTCACCGTCTGAAAACATGGGGAAGAAGTTTGGCTCAAGGACTACCGCGCCGGCGTAACCTCGACTCCTCAACGGCGATCTCTCACCGAGGCCGAAGGACGAGCCATATCCGAGCATCTTCTCGACCAGGCTGCAGTGATAGGCGGCCGCGACGAGCTCGGAGAAAGCAATATCGTCGTCCAGGAAGGCTCCCACAAACTGGTGACGGTGGTCGTGTCGACGAACGTTCACCGACTTTGGAGAGATCACGGAGCCACTA
>DATJZG010000110.1:0-67428 GCA_035499295.1 Anaeromyxobacteraceae bacterium | reverse complement strand
AGTTGGCGCCCTTCCACACGGTCGTCACCGTGCGCAGCGCCGGGTCGCTCTCCGGCACCGGCACCCGCAGGCGCAGGCGATGGTTCTTCTTCGTCGAGTAAAGCTGGTAGACGACCTCGAAGCGGGGCTCCTCGCCCTGGTAGTCGACGGCGGTGATGTAGGGGGCCATGTCGAAGAGCAACTCCGGATCGTCCCGGAGGAAGCGGCACACCTCCTCGATCCGCTCCTTCTTCACGATGGCCACGTCGTCGCCGCCCACTCCCTCGTAGGAGTCGGCGACGGCGTCCGGCAAGCGCTCCTTCAGCCTCTCTGCGGCGGCCTGGGACACAGGTCTACCCCCGGCCCGGCAGCGCGGGCGGCTGGCGATCGATGAGCTTGTGCGGCTGGTCCTGGATCTTCCGCTGCAGGAGCATGATGCCGTCGAGCACCTGCTCCGGCCGGGGCGGGCACCCGGGGATGTAGACGTCCACCGGGATGATGCGGTCGATTCCCTGCACGGTGGCGTAGTTGTCGTAGAAGCCGCCCGAGGACGCGCACACGCCAAAGGCGACCACCCACTTCGGGTCCGCCATGGAGTCGTAGATGCGCTTCAGGATGGGGGCCTGCTTGCAGTTCACCGTCCCGACCACCATGAGCAGGTCCGCCTGGCGAGGCGAGAAGCGCGGCAGCGCAGCGCCGAAGCGGTCGAGGTCATAGCGGGCCGCGGCCACCGCCATGAACTCCATGCCGCAGCAGGCGGTGACGAAGGGATACTGGAAGAGGGAGTACTTGCGCGCCCAGCCGAGGCCCTTCGAGACGAGCTTGGAGAGGCCGGTGAGTGCCTCCTCGCGGCGAGTGGCGATGGCGGGGACGAGGTCGAGATCGGGGGAGGTGGACATGCTCACTCTCGGTTCCAGTCGAGGGCACCCTTCTTCCACACGTAGACGAGGCCGAGGACGAGCGTGACCCCGAAGACGAGCATAGTGATGTAGCCCGACCACCCCAGCTCGGGGAGCACCACCGCCCACGGGTACATGAAGACCGCCTCGATGTCGAAGACCACGAACAGGAGTGCGAGCAGGTAGAACTTCACGTCGAAGCGCTCGCGCGCCAGCCCGGACGGCTTCGACCCGAACTCGAAGGGGCTCGACTTCTCCTCGTTGGGCCGGCGAGGTCCGAGCAGGTTCGCGAGGGCGAGCAGCGTCAGGGCGAGTCCCACCGCCACGACGAGTACGACCGCGAGCGGGAAATAGCTCTGTAGGGGTGTGGTCATGTCCGGAGGGGGAAAGGGGTCAAGGTGCTCCTAGTTGCCTGTACCCATCGGTTTCGTCAAGGGGAATCACCCCTTGACTCCGTTGTCCAGACATATACACTCCGCCCCCTTCCGAGGTCACCCTCACCCCCTCCAGGGTTCAAAACATGGGCTATCAGTTCGGCGCGGTCCTCGCCTTCGCCGCCATCGCCGTGCTCCTCCCGTTCGGGGCGCTCGCGGCCTTTCGCCTCCTCCGGCCGAACTTCCCGGAAGCGGACAAATCGCTCATCTATGAATGCGGCGAGAAGCCCATCGGGCGGGCCTGGTTCAACTTCAACCCGCGCTTCTACCTCATCGCCTTGGTTTTCGAGATCTTCGAGGTGGACATCGCCCTCACGTTTCCCGTGGCAGTGGTGTTCCGGGACTGGGTGGCGGCCGGGCCGACCTTCGCCTGGGTGGCCTTCGCCGAGCTCGTCCTCTTCATCGCCATCCTGCTCGTCGGCCTCGTCTGGGTCTGGGCTCACGGAGACCTCGAATGGGTGAAGAAGCTTGCCGTCGTCGATGAGGCGGCCGGGCGAGACGGCTCGAGTCCCACGATCAAGGCGGCCTAGCCGGGCGAAGCAGCCCGCTCACAAAGCTCAGAGGGGAGAGGAAGAGACCGGACCATGGCGAACCGCGACGCACTCGACAGCGGGATGGGCGGAGAGATCGTCACCTCTCACACCAGCCAGCTCGACCGCATCATCAACCTGGCGCGGGCGAACTCGCTCCACTACCTGCTCTTCGGCCTCGCCTGCTGCGGCATCGAGCTCATGCAGTTCGGCGGCCCGCGCGCGGACGCCGACCGCTTCGGGGCGGTGTTCCGGGCGACCCCGCGGCAGGCCGACTTCATGATCGTGGCCGGCACGCTCACCTACAAGATGGCCGAGCGGTTGAAGCTCCTCTACGACCAGATGGCGGAGCCAAAGTACGTGATCTCGATGGGCTCCTGCGCCAACTGCGGCGGCCTCTTCCAGCTCGCCTACTCCGTCTGCAAGGGCGTCGACAAGGTGGTCCCGGTGGACGTGTACGTTCCGGGCTGCCCCCCGCGCCCAGAGGCGCTCACCGAGGGGCTGCTCCGCCTGCAGGACCTGGTGATGCGGGAGCGTTGGAAGGACAAGCGGCGGCCGCCCCCGGCGCGCGCGGCCGGCGAGCAGGCCTAGACGAAGGGCCGAGAACACAAGTTCGACGCGAGGGGCGGGCGCGGTGCGGCTCGCCCCGCGCCTCTCCGAGGGAACGGGATGACCACGAACGAGATTCACGAGAGGCTCAAGGCCCACTTCGGCGACGCGGTGGGACCGCTCTCGGAGCCGAAGGTCGACCCCTTCGTGGTGGTGAAGGGCGACCGCATCGTGGAGGCGTGCCGCTGGCTCAAGGAGACGCCCGGGGTGGAGCTCGACTTCTGCGAAGACCTCACCGCCGTCGACTGGCCCAAGCGCAACGCCATCGAGGTCGTCTACCACCTCTTCTCCTACAAGCACCGGCACGGGATCGTCCTCAAGGTGGAGGCCGATCGCGCCCAGCCGGCCGTCCCGAGCGTGGAGGGCGTCTGGAAGGCCGCCAACTGGATGGAGCGGGAGGTCTTCGACCTCTTCGGGGTGGTGTTCAAGGGACACCCCGACCTCCGCCGGGTCATGCTCCCGGACGACTGGGTCGGGCACCCGCTCCGCAAGGACTACCAGGAGGCAGGGGGGTTCCACGGAATTCCCAACCTGCGCGAGAACCCGCTCGTGGAACTGCGCCGTCTCGACGAGGTGCGGCTCGCCGAGGAGGCGAAGCGGAACCCGCCTCCGCCCCCGCCCCCCGCTCCGCCGAAGGCTCCAGCGGCCCCGGCGGCCGCCGGCCCGGGCGGCGCGCCGCCCGCCCCCTCCACCCCGCCGGCGCCCCCCAAGGCCTAGCGAGAACCGGACATGTCCAAGCTCGTCCTGCGCCGCATCGACCGAAACAACGAGGAGATGCTCGTCAACTTCGGGCCCCAACACCCCTCCACCCACGGGGTGTTGAACTTCCTCGTCGAGACCGACGGCGAGGTCATGCGCCGCGCGGTCCCCGACATCGGCTACCTCCATCGCTCGCTCGAAAAGATCGGGGAGATCGTCGGGTACCCCGGCTACATGCCCTACACCGATCGCATCGACTACCTCGCCGCCATGTTCGCGAACGAGGGATACGCCATCGCGGTCGAGAAGCTCATCAAGGTCGAGGTCCCGAAGCGCGCCCAGTACCTGCGCGCCATCAGCTGCGAGTTGAACCGGATCGCGAGCCACCTCGTGTCCATCGGGACGATGGCCACCGACATCGGCGCGGTCACCCCCCTCGTCTACGCCCTGCGCGAGCGGGAGGCCATCAACGACCTCATCGAGGCCCTCTGCGGCGCCCGACTCACCTACAACTATCACCGCATCGGCGGGGTGGCCTTCGACATGCCCGAGGGCTGGCGGGACAAGGTGCTCGCCTTCCTCGACCGGTTCGACAGCCTGCTCCAGGAGTGGGACCGCCTCATCACCTGGAACGAGATCTACCTGAAGCGGCTCGGCGGGGTGGCGGTGATCACCCGCGAGCAGGCCATCGACTACGGGCTCGTCGGCCCCAACCTGCGCGGCAGCGGCGTCGACTGGGACGTGCGCCGCGACATGCCGTACGGCGCCTACCCCGACTTCAAGTTCGACGTGCCAATCGGCCGGGGCTGGGCGGGGACCGTGGGCGACGCCTTCGATCGCTACTACGTGCGCGTGCTGGAGATGGCCCAGTCCTCGCGCATCGCCCGCCAGGCGCTCGAGCACATGCCCGAGGGCGAGTACATGGCGAAGGTCCCCCGCAAGATCAAGCCCGAGGCGGCCGAAGTCATGTCCCGAGTCGAGTCCGCCCGCGGAGAGATGGCCTACTACCTGGTCTCCGACGGCACCGAGCGCGCCTACCGCGTCCGGGCCCGGACCGGATCCTTCCTCGCCATGGGGATCATCGAGGACATCTCGTCGGGACTCATGATCGCCGACCTCATCGCCCTCATCGCCTCGCTCGACGTGGTCGCCCCGGAGACGGACCGATAGCCATGCCCAGCAAGTTCTCCTTCGCCTTCCCCCGCCCCGCCACCCGGCGCGCCCTCTTCGTCGCGTCCATGGCCGCGGTGGTGATCATCCCCTTCGCCCTCTTCGCGCTCCTCGTCCTCTACCTCCCCTTCATCCAGCAGCCGGTCTTCTTCGCCTTCGTGCGCGAGTCCCTCGGCCGCGACCCGGCCACCTGGGCTGGCACCCAGTGGATCTACGCGGCCGCGCTGCTCGTGGCCGGCATCCTGCTCTTCACCTTCGCCTCGGTGTCCGGCGGCATCTTCTCGTGGTACGAGCGGCGCGTCGCCGGCCGCATCCAGAGCCGCATCGGCCCGAACCGGGTCGGGGCCTTCGGCTTCTTCCAGTGGGTGGCCGACGCCGTGAAGCTCCTCTTCAAGGAGGACCTGGTGCCGGCGGACGCCGACTCCCTGCTCTTCCGCGCCGCCCCCTACTTCGTCGTCGCCGGGATGACGCTCACGCTGGTGGCGCTCCCCTTCGGCCAGTCCGTCATCGTGGGCGATCTGAACGTCGGGATCTTCTACATCCTGGCGGTGACGTCGCTCATCGTCGTCGGAATCCTGCTGTCGGGCTGGTCCTCGAACTCGAAGTGGGCACTCTTCGGCGGGATGCGCTCCGCTGCCCAGGTGATCAGCTACGAGGTTCCGTCCGGGCTCGCCATCATGACCCCGGTGCTCATGGCCGGGACCCTCTCCATGCAGGGGATCATCCAGGCCCAGGGCGGATGGCCATGGCAGTGGTTCATCGCCCGCAACCCGGCCGCGTTCGTCGCCTTCTTCATCCTCTTCACGAGCCAGCTCGCCGAGGCCAACCGCACCCCCTTCGACCTGCCGGAGGCGGAGTCGGAACTCGTGGCGGGCTACATGTCGGAGTACTCGGGGTTCCGCTTCGCCCTCTACTTCCTGGTCGAGTGGGCGAACCTCTGGATCATCAGCGCGGTGGCGGTCTCGCTCTTCCTCGGCGGCTGGCAGATCCCGGGGATGAGCGCCCAGGACTGGGCGGCCCTCCGCGGCGCCGGCGCCCTCCCACGCCCCACCTGGTGGCTGTGGCAGTTCCTCTCGGTGTGCGTCTTCGCGGCAAAGACCATGGTGCTCGTCACCGTGGTCATCTGGATCCGCTGGACGCTGCCCCGCATCCGCGTCGACCAGATGATGAACCTGTGCTGGAAGTACTTGGTGCCGGCGGGGTTCGTGGCGCTGCTCTTCACGCTGGGCTGGGAGATGGCGGTGGCGCGCCACCCGCTCGTGGAGCTCGTGAGCGGAGGGCTCATCTTCGCGCTCTTCGTGTACGCGGTCTTCCGCTTCTTCGTCCTCACCCGGCGGAACATCTCCCGCGTGGTCGGCGACCGCGTCGACCTCACCAACTGGTAGGCAAACGACAGACATGTCCAATCCCGCGAGCGAGTACGTCGGCAACATCCGCGACACCGTGAAGTCCTTCTGGCACGGGATGTCCATCACCCTGTCCCAGGTGCTGCGGCGCCCCATCACGGTGCAGTATCCCGACCGCACGGCGTCGCCGGTTCAGGACCTCCTGCCGGCGCGCTACCGCGGCTTCCTCGAGGTGGACGCCGCCATCTGCACCGGCTGCCAGGCTTGCGAGCGGGCCTGCCCCATCAGCTGCATCCAGATCCTCCTCGAAAAGGACCCGGCGAACCCCAAGCAGCGAGTGGTCTCGCAGTTCGACATCGACGAGGCGAAGTGCATGTTCTGCGGGCTGTGCGTGGAGCCGTGCCCCACCGGTGCCATCCAGCACACTCGCGAGTTCGAGGCGACGCAGCGCTCCCTCCGCAACCTGGTGTTCCGCTGGGCGGACCCCTTGAAGCCCTTCCCCGTCTACAAGGTGCAGAAGGGCGCGCCCTACTTCCCGCGCGCCCCGCTCGGCTCGCTCGTGCGCGAGATGCTCGCGGGTCGCCAGTGGGACGCGCTCGGCCCCACCTACCTGCCGCCCGAACCGCTCAAGCCTCCGCCCCCGCCGCCGGCGAGGCCCGCCCCCGCGGCGAAGCCCGCCGCCCCGGCGGCGGCCAAGCCCGCCGCGCCCACCCCGGCCACCGCCCCGGCGGGAGAGGGCGCGCCGAAGCCCCCCGAGCCACCGACCGCGCCCCCGTCGGGCGACCCCAAGCCGTGAACCAGAGGCCCCGAATGCGCACGCCCCGCAAGCTTCTCGCCTGGTCGCTCGGAAGCCTCGCCGTCATCGGCGCGGTGACCCTCTCCACGGCCCACCTCTCCCCCGCCCTGGCGGCGTGGCCGGCCCGCGCCACCCAGGCAGGGCCCCTGACGCTCGTCGACCTCGTCTTCTGGCTCTTTTCTGCGCTGGCGGTCGGCGGGGCGGCCGGGGTGGCGCTCTCCCGCAACATCCTCTACACGGGCCTCGCGCTCCTCTTCTCGCTCCTCGGGGTGGCGGGTCTCTACGTCTTCCTTTCGGCCGACTTCCTCGCCGTCGCGCAGGTGCTCATCTACATCGGCGGCGTGCTGGTGCTCATCCTCTTCGCGGTGATGCTCACGAACCGCATCGGAGAGGTGAACGTCTCGAACGCCAGCCTCGGCTGGCCCGCCGGAGCGCTCCTCATGGCGATCGTGGCGCCCCTGCTCTTCGCGGTGGCGGTGGAGGTCCCGTGGAAGGCGAGGGAGGCCCCCCTGAACGTGACCACCGCCGCGCTCGGCCACGCGCTCCTGCAGCGCTGGCTCCTCCCCTTCGAACTCGCCTCGCTCATCCTCCTGGCCACCATGATCGGGGCCATCGTCATCGCCCGCAAGGAGCTCAAGGCCGAGTGACGGCCCGGAGAACCGAATGGCTCACGTGAACCTCTCGCACTTCCTGGTGGTCGCAGGGCTGCTCTTCGTCCTCGGCCTCTTCACCGTCCTGACCCGCCGCAACGCGGTCGCCGTCCTGATGGGCGTCGAGCTGGTGCTGAACGCGGCCAACATCAACCTGGTGGCCTTCAACCACTACGTGGTGGGCGGCTTCGGCGGGCAGACCTTCACGCTGTTCGTCATCGTGCTGGCGGCGGCCGAGGCGGCCGTCGGACTGGCCATCGTGCTGAGCATCTTCCACACCTTCAAGACCATCGACGTCCGCGCCGCGGACCTGATGCGAGAGTGAGATGGAACACGCCCTGAACGAGCTCGGACCGATCGCGGTCCACAAGGTGAGCTACCTGTGGCTCATCCCGCTGTTCCCGGCCGTGGGAGCCTTCATCAACTCCCTCTTCGGCCTGCGCATCCAGCGGGTCGCGGGCAAGCGGGCCGTGCACGTCCTCGCCATCGGGACGATGACCCTTTCCTTCCTCGTGGCGGTGCGCGCGTTCCTGGAGATGTACTCGCTCGCCCCCGACGAGCGCTTCCTGCAACAGACTCTGTGGAACATGGTGAGCGCGGGACGCCTGAGCTTCGACCTCGGCTTCGCGCTCGACCCGCTCTCGATGATGATGGTCCTCATCATCACCTTCATCGGCACCCTCATCCACGTCTTCTCCACCGGCTACATGGCGGAGGAACCCTCCTACTGGCGCTTCTTCGCCTACCTGAACCTGTTCGTGTTCGCGATGCTCCTCCTCGTCATGGGGGACAACTTCGCGGTGATGTTCTTCGGGTGGGAGGGCGTGGGCCTGGCGAGCTACCTGCTCATCAGCTTCTGGTACACGGACATCGAGAAGGCGAAGGCTGGCATGAAGGCCTTCGTGGTGAACCGCTTCGGCGACTTCGGGTTCATTCTCGGCTTGTTCCTGCTCTTCTGGTCGCTCGGCGGCGTCTGGGCGCAGCGCGCCGACCTGCGCTCGCTCGGCTACACCCCGGAGATCGGCGACCGCGCGGTGCCGGAGGCGAGGAACCCCTTCCTGGCGGTGGGGCCGAAGACGGCGGAGGCCCACGAGCGCGAGGTCAAGATCGGCCCCACCCTCAACTTCCGCGAACTGCGCGACCAGGTGGTCATCGAGAGCACCGGCGTCGCCGAGCACCTGAAGCACCAGGTGGTGTGGGGGTTCGCCCTCATGGCGGTGGTGGGGATCCTCCTCTTCGTGGGCGCCATGGGCAAGAGCGCCCAGCTCCCCCTCTACGTCTGGCTCCCCGACGCCATGGCCGGCCCGACGCCGGTCTCGGCCCTCATCCACGCCGCCACCATGGTCACCGCCGGCGTCTACATGGTGGCTCGGTTGAGCTACCTGTACGCGCTCTCGCCCACGGCCATGGGATGGGTGGCGGCCATCGGGGTGCTCACCGCCTTCTTCGCCGCCACCATCGGCTTCTTCCAGTACGACATCAAGAAGGTGCTCGCCTACTCCACCGTGTCCCAGCTCGGGTTCATGTTCGTGGGGGTGGGCGTCGGCGCCTTCTGGGCCGGCACGTATCACCTCCTCACCCACGCATTCTTCAAGGCCTGCCTCTTCCTCGGCTCCGGCTCGGTGATCCTGGGCTGCCACCACGAGCAGGACATGCGGAAGATGGGCGGGCTGAAGAAGCACATGCCCGTCACCGCCTTCACCTACCTCGTCGCCTGCTGGGCCATCGCCGGCTTCCCCTGGGCCTCCGGCTTCTACTCGAAGGACGAGATCCTCTGGAAGGCCTTCACCGCCCGCGACCTGGCCTTTCTCGGCCACAGCGCACCCTGGCTCGGCCCGGCCATCTTCGTCCTCGGCATCCTGGCGGCCACCGGGACGAGCTTCTACATGTTCCGCAGTTACTACATGACCTTCACCGGCAGCTATCGGGGCGGAGAGGGTCACGCCGAGGAGCACGACGAGGATCCGCACGCCGCCCACGCCGCCCCGCACCACGTCACCGCCGCCCACCCCCACGACAACGTCGACCCGGACGCGGCCCAGGGACATGGCGCGCACGGAGCGACGAGCCACGGGGCGCACGCGGCCGACGCCCATGGCCACGTCGTTCACGGGAAGGACGACCACGGGCACGTCCACCACGGCGGAGCGCCGCACGAGTCGCCCCTCTCCATCACCGCCGTCCTGGTGGTGCTCGCCGCCGGCGCGATCCTCACCGGCCTGCTCGGGATCCCGGCCGCCTGGACCGGCCACGAGCCCCTGCTCGAGCGCTGGCTGTCGCCGGCCTTGCCGGCGGAGGTCCACTTCGCCGAGTTCCCGCACTCCACCGAGTTCCTCTTCCAGGGCCTGGGCGTGGGCGCCGCCATCGTGGGCTGGTTCTTCGCCCGCCTGCTCTTCAAGGACGGCCGCAGCCCGGTGCCGGCGCAGCTGAAGAAACGGTTCTTCGGCGCCTGGACCGTGGTCTACAACAAGTACTACGTGGACGAGGCCTACCAGGCGCTGGTGGTCCGCCCGTCCCTGTTCCTGGCACGCTTCCTCTTCTGGTTCGACCAGCACGTCGTCGACTGGCTCGTGAACTTCGTCGGCTGGCTGGGGCGTTTCGTCGCCAACATCGACGGGGCCATCGACAAGTACGTGGTCGACGGCGCAGTGAACGCCGTGGCGGGGCTGACCGGCGAGGCCGGACGCGCCATGCGGCGCATCGAGACCGGCCGCATCACCACCTACCTCTACGGGCTGACCCTCGGGTCCCTGCTCGTGGTGCTCTTCAACTTCCTCTTCCGCTAGGAGATCGGCGAATGATCCGCCCCGACAACGTGCTGGTTTGGGCCACCTTCTCTCCGCTCGTCGGCGCCGGGCTCATCCTGGTGCTGACGGCCCTCCGGTACGCGCTCAAGCTGCCGAAGAGCTTCATGGACCAGTCGGCGCGCTGGGTGACCCTCGCGGCGAGCGCCCTCATGCTCGTCGCCTCCGTCCTCGCCTGGCACTGGTTCGACCCCGGCGCTGCCGGCCTCACGGTCGCAGGCAAGTCCACCGGCGTGCAGATGGTGAGCCGTGCGGTCTGGATCCGGCCGTTCAACGTCGAGTGGTTCGTGGGCGTGGACGGGCTCTCCATCAGCATGGTGCTGCTCACCGGCATCATCTCCTTCGTCGCCGCCATCGCCTCCATGCCCTGGTGGCAGGGCGGGAAGCGCGCGGCCGAGCTAGCCGGCATGGACGAGCACGGCCACGACGATCCGCACCACCCCAAGCACTTCTCGGTGCGGATGGTCCCGGCCTACATGGTCCTCCTCCTCCTCCTCATGACCGGGATGATGGGTACCTTCGTCGCCCTGGACATGTTCCTCTTCTACGTCTTCTGGGAGGTCATGCTGCTGCCGATGTACTTCCTCATCGGCGTGTGGGGCGGCCCGCGGCGGGAGTACGCCGCCATCAAGTTCTTCCTCTACACCCTGGCGGGCTCGGTGCTGATGCTGCTCGCCATCATCGCCATCTACTACCGGAGCCTGCCGGCGACGCTCGCCGACGGCACCCTCTCGGCGCGCCACACCTTCAACCTTCTCGAGCTCGCCGCCCAGGGCCGCGCGGGGCAGTTCGTGGGGGCTGCCTCCATCCTCGGCTTCGCCTTCACCAAGATCGTCTTCGTGGCGCTCTTCATCGGGTTCGCCATCAAGGTCCCGATGTTCCCGTTCCACACCTGGTTGCCGGACGCCCACGTCGAGGCGCCCACGCCCATCTCGGTGATCCTGGCCGGCATCCTCCTCAAGATGGGCCCATACGGCATGCTCCGCTTCAATTTCCCCATCCTGCCCGACGCGACCGAGTGGGCCGCGAACGCCATCGCGGTCTTCGGCGTCATCAACATCGTCTACGGCGCCTACGTGTGCCTGGCGCAGCGCGACTTCAAGAAGCTCATCGCCTATTCCTCCGTCTCGCACATGGGCTTCACCCTGCTGGGGATGGCGGCCCTCACGCCCGTCGCCATCTCGGGCGCGGTGCTGAACCTGTTCACCCACGGCATCATCAGCCCGGCGCTCTTCCTCCTCGTCGGCGTCCTCTACGACCGCGCCCACCACCGCGACCTCGAGCGCTTCGGGGGGCTCGCCCAGGCGCTGCCGGAGTACAGCGGCCTCACGGGTCTCGCCTTCTTCGCCTCGCTCGGGCTCCCCGGGCTGGCGGGCTTCATCGCCGAGTTCATGGTGCTGTCCGGCAGTTTCCCGGTCTACCTGACCTACACGGCCATCTCCGCCACCGCGGTCATCATCACCGCCGCCTACTACCTGTGGGCGATGCAGCGGATCTTCCTCGGCAAGCTCAACCCCGCCTACCACGACTTCCCGGACGTGAACTGGCGCGAGCGCTTCGTCCTCTACCCGCTGTCGGCGATCATGATCTTCCTCGGGTTCTACCCGCAGTTCATCCTCACCGCGATCAACCCGACGCTGCAGCAGCTCATCCAGAACATCCGGGCGTAGCGCCCCGGGAGACCGCTGATGGACATCCAGACGTATCTCGTCCTCGAGAACGTGCGCAGCGCCGGCTGGTTCCAGCCGGAGCTGTGGCTCACCTTCGGCACGCTCGCCCTCTTCCTCCTCGACGTGGGCTGGCGCCGGAGCCCGGAGCGGGCCCGCAACATGATGCTCGCCACCCTGGCGGTGCTGGGGGTGGCCGCGGTCCTGCTCGCGGTCGAGCCGACGACCCCGCAGTCCCTCTTCAACGGCCTCATCGTCCACGACGCCTTCGCCACCTTCTTCAAGTGGCTCTTCCTGGCCGGGGCAGTCCTGACCGTCTTCATCGCCGCCCCCTCCGCCGCCTTCCCCGCGGCGCTGGTGGGGCAGTTCTACGCGCTCCTCTGCTCGGTGGTGCTGGGCCTGTTCCTCATGGCGAGCGCCAGCGACCTGCTCATGATCTTCATGTCCATCGAGCTCGTCTCGATGGTGAGCTACGTGCTCGCCGGGTTCACCCGGGGGAACCGGAAGGCCTCCGAGGCCGCGCTCAAGTACGTCATCTTCGGGGGCGTGGCGTCCGGGGTGATGGTCTTCGGGATGAGCTACCTCTACGGGCTCTTGCAGACCACCAACATCCTCGAGTTCGCTCCCCGGCTGGCGGCGCTGCCGCCGACGTGGCCGGTCAAGCTCACCCTCGTCCTGGCGGTGGTCTTCCTCTCCGCCGGGATCGGCTACAAGATCGCGGCGGTACCGTGGCACATGTGGTGTCCCGACGTCTACGAGGGCGCCCCCACGCCGTTCACGGCATTCCTGTCGGTGGGGCCCAAGGCCGCGGGGTTCGCGCTCACCGCCCGCCTCCTCTACGGCGCCCTGAGCACCCGGCCGAACCTCTCCGGGTTCTCCGAGGCGCTGCACGGAATTCCCTGGCCGGCGGTGGTGGGGCTCCTCTCGGCGGTCACCATGACGCTCGGGAACCTGACCGCCCTCCCCCAGACGAACCTCAAGCGCCTGCTCGCCTACTCCTCCATCGCCCACGCCGGCTACGCGCTCATGGGGGTGGCGGCCAACTCCCTCATTGGCACGCAGGCCGTCATGGTCTACATGCTCGCCTACCTGGTGATGAACCTCGGGGCCTTCCTGGCGGTGATCGTCATCGAGCGGCTCACCGGGTCGCCTTCCATCTTCGAATTCCGGGGGCTGGGGCGGCGCGCCCCGCTCGCCGCGGTGAGCTTCGGCGTCTTCCTCTTCGCCTTGACGGGGCTGCCGCCCTCCATCGGCTTCACCGGCAAGTACTACCTCTTCCTGGCGGTGATGGAGCGGGTCAACGGCCCGGCCGGCTTCTGGTACGCGGTGCTGGCGCTCGTCGCCGCCCTCAACACCGCCGTGTCCCTCTACTACTACGCGCGCATCCTGCGGGCGATGTTCCTCGAGGCGCCGTTCGCCGAGGCGGAGGTCACCTACCCCTTCTCCTACAAGGTCCTGCTCTCGGGGTTCGCCTTCGCCACCGTGCTCTTCGGCATTTGGCTCACACCCATGATCGAATGGACCAAGGCGTCGCTCGTCCTCTTCCGCGGCGGGTGAGCCGTCAGCGGCGGCGCCGTTCCAGCCGCTCCAGGTCCTCGAGCGGCATGGTGGTCGTCCCGAGAGACCGGTCCGGGGCGACCGCCTCTCCGTGGAAGTCCGACCCGGCGGTGGCGACGAGGTCGAGTTCGGCGGCAGCGCGGCCGTACTTCTCGAGTTGCGAGGGAACGTGGTCGGGGTGGTAGACCTCCACCCCGTCGAACCCCATTCCCCGGAGCCTCAGCAGGTCGCCGCGCTCGATCTTGGATACGCCCGGGTGGGCGAGCGTCGCCACCCCGCCCGCACCCCGGACGAGGGAGACGGCGTCCTCGGCGATGAGCCGGTAGCGCCCCACGTAGGCGGGCTTGCCCTCCGCCAGGTAGCGGTCGAAGGCCTCCTTGACCGTCTCCACCGCCCCGGCGGCGACGAGCGCCCTCGCCACGTGCGGGCGGCCGATGGTCTTGCCGCCGCTGAAGCGGACGATGTCGTCGGCGGCGATGCGGATCCCCAGCGCCGCGAGCTTCTCGATGATCTGCTCCATGCGCTCGCGCCGCCGCTCCGCGAGGAAGTCCTCGAACCGGCCCAGCGTCGGGTGGGCCGGGTCGACGAAGTGGCCGAGGACGTGGATCTCCCGCTGGTCGAGGTAGACCGAAAGCTCGATCCCGGGCACGAAGCGCATCCCCAGGCGCCTGGCCTCCAGGGCCGCGGGCTCGAGCCCCGCGACGGTATCGTGGTCGGTGAGCGCCCACACCGAGGTGCCGGCGGCGGCGGCCCGGCCGGCGATGTCGGCGGGGGTGTACTGCCCATCGGAGGCGGTGGAGTGCGTGTGGAGATCGATGACTCCCGCAGCCCCGGCCATTAGGATCCCCTCCGCGTGGTATCATAACGCAGCGTCTTGGCCGCGCGACGGGGAGAGCCATGCAACACGTCCTGCGCATATCTCGGAAGATCGACTACGGTCTGAGGGCGATGGTCTACCTCGCCGCGCTCCCCTCGAGCTCGGTCGTCCCCTTCCGCGAGATCGCGCGGGAGATGGACGTGCCGGAGGACTTTCTCGCCAAGATCCTGAAAACGTTGGTGGATCAGGGGCTGGTCCGGTCGACCCGAGGTCCCCACGGGGGATACCAGCTCGCCCGCCCCGCGGCGGAGATCAGCTTCCTCGACGTCATCGAGGCGGTCGAGGGTCCCGTCGCGCTCAACGTCTGCCTCGACAGCGACGACGCCTGCGGGCGAGCCCCGACGTGCAGCATGGTTGCCGTCTGGCGCGAGGGCCAGGAGCGGATGCTCGACGTCTACCGCGGCGCCAAGCTCTCGTCGCTCGCGCCGGCGCAACCCAAGGAGAATCCTCCGGATCTCGTCCAGTTGCCGCCTGCGCAGGTGGCCGCGCGCTAGTTGACGATCGGCGAAGGGTTAGAGAGGATGCGCGGCCGCCATGACGAAGCCGCCCTCCACGAAAGCACTCCGCAGGCGCTACCTGTCGCGTCCGCCGGTGGAGCCCATGCGGCTTCGCCGAGGAATGACGGTGGTCGACCTCGTCGACGTGTACCGGAGGGCCGGCGCCTTCAACGGCGGCCGCTTGGCGGAGGGGTGTGACCTCTTCTGCCGGATGCTCGACGCCGAGGCCACCGTCGCCCTGACGGTGACCGGGGCCATGGCGCCGGCGGGGCTCGGCGGGGCCATCCAGGCGCTCATCGAGGCCGGCTTCGTGGACCTCGTCGTCTCCACCGGCGCGAACATCTACCACGACCTCCACTTCGCCCTGAAGCTGCCGGTGCTGCAGGGCGCCTTCCAGGTCGACGACCGCGAGCTCTACCGCGCCGGCATCGAGCGCATCTACGACGTGTTCATCACCGAGGACTCGCTGCTCGACACCGACGCCTTCGTCCGGGAGGCACTCGCCAAGGCCCCGGCGGAGCTGCGCGGGAACATCTCCACCCCCCGGCTGCACCACTACCTCGGGCACCTGGCCCTGCAGGATGCGCCCCTGCCGGAGCGCTCCTGGGTGGCCACCGCCGCGAAGTACGATGTGCCGATCTTCACGAGCTCGCCCGGCGACTCCTCCATCGGCATGAACGTGGCCGCCATGAAGCTGCGAGGGGGGCGCACCACCGTCGACCCAGACCTAGACGTCCTCGAGTCGACGGCCATCGTCTACGACGCCAAGGTGAACGGCGTCGTCATCCTCGGGGGCGGCTCGCCGAAGAACTTCTACCTGCAGACGCAGCCCACCCTGTGGCAGATCCTCGACCTGAACCGCGGCGGCCACGAGTACGTGCTGCAGATCTCCACCGACTCGCCGCAGTGGGGTGGGCTCTCGGGCGCCACCCCGAGCGAGGCCATCAGCTGGGGCAAGGTGCAGGCCCGGATGCTCAAGAACCACGTGGTCGTCTACTCCGACGCCACCATCGCCGCCCCGGTCGTGTGCGCCTACGCGCTCTCCACCCGCAAGCCGCGCCCGCCCAAGCGGCTCATGCGCCGCCTCGACCTCCTCTACGAGAAGCTGCGCCGGGCGCACCAGCGGCGCCACCCCGGCTCCGGGGCCATGCCGGAGGTCGGGCGGGCGGCGCGGCAGGTGAAGTAGGAGCCGAGTTCGGGCGGTCGCCCCGGTCAGCCCCCGGGGCTCTCCCGCCGAAGCCGCTGCTCGGCACGGAGGAGCCGCTCTCGGAAGTCGGGGTCGGCGAGCAGCTTCAGCGCGCGCGACGACCCCCCGGGGTCGCCGCGCCCGGGCAGCTTCGCCTCGTCGACGATCTCCCGCACGCGCTCGTCGTCGGCGAGCCCGCGCAGGTCGGGATCGCGCTCCAGCCGGGCGAGGCCGGCGGGGTCGGAGGCGAGCCGCAAGAGTTCGCGCAGCGCCTCCTCCGCCGGCCGGCGCCACCGCCCGAGGAGGTCGTGCTCGCGCACCAGCGCCGCGAGGTCGCTTTGCGCGAGCTGGCTCTCCAGTCCGCGCGGGAGGAGGGTCGAGGCGGCGTCGAGCGCCGCGAGCGCCACCCAGGCCGCGAGTGCGCCGGCCGCCCCCCCGAGCAGCGCCCCGGCGGCGCGGTCCGAGGGTCGCCGCCCTCCGCCCGGGCGGAGGCTCAGACGCCTCCCGAGGAGGAAGCCCAGGGCGGCTCCGGCGCAGAAGAGGAGGGACGCGGCCAGCGCTCGCCCGAAAGGCGCGGGCAGGAAGCGCTCCAGCAGGCCCCCGAGCGGCAGCGAGAGGTGCCGGGCCGAAAGCCAACCGAGGCCGGCTCCGCCGGCGAGGAAGAGCGGGCGCATCGCTCCGGCGATCGCCCCGAGGACCGCCGAGAGCGCGAGGAGCGCGATCACCACGGCGTCGAGGGTCATGGGCTCGGCGGCGCTACTTGATGCGGAAGTCGACCTTCGGCCGGTTCTTCTCCACCAGCGCCATCTGCTCCTGGAAGCGGGGGTTCTCCGGCTCGTACATGAGCGCCATCTTGAGGTTGCGCTCGGCGGCCTCCCACCGCCCCGCCTGGATGTCCGCGAGCGCGCTCGAGAAGAATTTCCTCCCGTTGGGCGTCTGGCCGAGTTGCTCCTCGACCTTGCGCTTCTGCGCCTCCTTCACCTCGACCTCGTCGGTCTCGGTGAAGCGCAGCTTCCTGTCGCGATCGGCACTGGCGACGTCCGCCAGGTACTTGCCGCGGCGCGCGTCGTCGCGCAGGACCGTGTAGGCCTCGTTGATCCGCCGGTAGACGCGCCCCACCAGATCGCGAAGGTGCGGGTCCCCCACCGCCGCGAAGCGGTCCGGATGGTAGAGGCGCGACTCCCGGTGGTAGGCGGCCTTGATCTCCGCCGGCGTGGCGCTCTGCGCCACCTTCAAGATGGCGAAGTAGTCGAGGTGGTCGAGGGCCTCCGCCAGGGTCTCCACCTCGATGCGGAAGGTCTCGTCCATGGGGGAACCGGGGCGCGCCCTTGCTGCCCCTAGGCGGAGTGGCCCGCGAGGACCACCTCGGCGTTCTTGTCGATGGCGGTGCGGATGTCCTGCTCGGTGAGGCCCGAGGAGAGGTTGATGGTGGTGGAGGCCTTCTGCCGGGTCTCGACGTCGGTGGCCGACACGTTGACGATGCCGTTCGAGTCGATCTCGAAGGTCACCTGGATCTGCACCTCGCCCCGGTAGCCGATGCGGAAGCCAGTGAATTCGAACTCCCCCAGGAACTCGCACTCCTCGGCGCGCTTCGACTCCCCCTGGTAGACCCGGATGCGGACCCGGTCCTGGCCGTCCCGGCTGGTGGTGAACGCCTTCGACTTCTCGATGGGGATGGGGGTGTTCTTGTCGATGATGGGCTCCGCCCACCCTCCCACCGTTCCCACCCGCAGGGTGAGCGGCGTCACGTCGAGCAGGTAGCTCGCCTGGCCGGCGGCGGCGGCGTCGCGGTTGAGGAGGGCGCTCGCCTGGATGCTCGCCCCGAGCGCCACCACCTCGTCCGGGTCGATCCCGGTCATGGGTTCCTTCTGGAAGTAGTGGCGCACGCTCTGGCGGATGATGGGGAGCCGGGTCGGCCCGCCCACCAGGATGACGGCATCGATGTCGCCGGCGGTCATGCGGGCGGACTGGAGCGCCTCGTCGCACACCTTGAAGGTTCTCTGGACCAGGTCCATCACCATCCGGTTGAACTGGTCCGAGCCCAGCCTGTGCTCCAGGTCGAGGACCTGTCCCTCCGGGGTCTGGCAGATGCCCGGCACCTGGATGACCGCCTGGCCGTCTCGCCCCACGTCGATCTTGGCCTTCTCGCCGGCTTCCTTGAGCATCTGCAGGCAGAAGCGGTTCTGGCGCAGGTCGAGCCCGTGCTTCTTCAAGAAGTCGTCGGCGAGCCACGCCATGATCCGGTCGTCGAAGTCGTCGCCGCCGAGGTAGGTGTCTCCGGCGGTGGCCATCACCTCGAAGACGTCGCTGCCGATCTCGAGGATGGAGACGTCGAAGGTGCCGCCGCCGAGGTCGTAGACGCAGATGCGCTGGTGGATGTCCTTGCCGAACCCGTACGCCAGCGCGGCGGCAGTGGGCTCGTTGATGATGCGCAAGACGTCGAGCCCGGCGATGCGCCCCGCGTCCTTCGTGGCCTGCCGCTGGTTGTCGTTGAAGTAGGCGGGGCAGGTGACGACGGCGCGCCGGACCTCGCGCCCGAGGGCGGTCTCGGCGATGGCCTTCATCTCCTTCAGCACGAGGGCCGAGATCTCCGGGATGGCGAAGATCCGCTGACCCACCTGCACCCGCACCGAGTTGTTCGGCCCCTCCACGATCCGGTACGGCATCACCGACTGCGCCTTCTTCACCTCGTCGGAGAAGAAGAAGCGGCCGATGAGCCGCTTCGCGGAGTAGACCGTGTTCTCTGCGTTCGTGATGATGTTGCGCTTGGCGCTGTTCCCGACGAGGACGGTGCCGTCCTCGAGGAAGCTCACCACCGAGGCGTGCGTCCGCTCCCCCCACTCGTTCGGGAGGACCTCGGGGCGCTCCCCGAGGAGCGCCGCGACGGCGCTGTAGCTCGTCCCAAGGTCTATCCCCACCGCGATGTCGTCGCTCATCTGTCGAATTTCCGGGCCTTTTCCGAGGTCGCGGAAAAATCGTAGCGGCGACGGGTGGGTCCGTCAAACCCACGACCGACCGTTTCGACGCCGGCACGGGGTCGCGGATGTGAGAGACCCCCTCGACGGTTATATGCTTGTCCACGCGTCGGCTGGGTACGGGTGGGTGCGGGAAAGGGAGAGGCGAGAGATGGGCGCGCTGATCGCGATACTGCAGAACGATCCCAACTTGCTCGAGTGCCAGGTGGCCCGGCTGCGGGGCCACGTGTCGCTCGTGGAGGGCGATCAGCGCCCGGACGACTACGGCTGGGGCTACCACCGAGCGGGCAACGTCCTCCTCGGCCGCCTCCCGGCCGGGGCCCCGGCCCCGCTCGAGCTTCCCGACCTGGTGGGGCCGGTCACCGGGGAGGCGCTGCTGGTCCGGGCTCGCACCACCTCGGGCTTCCCCCACAAGGACGAGAACACCCAGCCCTTCCGCTTTCGCCGCTGGCTCTTCGTGCACGTCGGCGGGGTGGAGGCGTGGACGGACGTGAAGCCGCGCCTCGTCGCCGCCCTCCCCGATTTCCTGCGCCGCGCCGTCGCCGGGCAGACCGATTCGGAGCACCTCTTCATGCTCTTCTTGAAGGAGCTCCGGGAGGCGGGAGCGCTCGACGACCTTGACGCACCCGCCGAAGTGGCCGGGCGCGCCCTCGCCGGCGCGGTGAGGAAGATCGACGCCTGGTGCCGCGAGGCCGGGTGCCAGCGCCCGAGCGTGCTCAACCTCGCCGCCACCAACGGGCGCATGCTGGCGGGGGTGCGCCGCGGCAAGCCCCTCCACTACGCCCTGCTGGAGGGGATCATCCCCTGCCCGCGCCACCAGATCGACGCCTCCACCAAGGACAGCGACCCGCGCGTCCGGCCTCACCGCCAGGCGAAAGCGGTGGTCTTCAGCTCCTTCCTCGCCGATCCGGCCGGGTTCCTGGAGGTCCCCGAGTCGGCGGTGGTGACGGTGGACCGCGCCCTGCGCGTGCGGGTCTCCCAGGTCAACGCCCACTAGCCAAGGGCCCTAGACGATGGCCCAAGGGCGGGGCATGAAGATCTGCTCCCAGGTCTCGAGCGCGAAGCGATCGGTCATGCCCGAGATGAAGTCCGCCACGGCGCGGGCCACGTCCTCCCCGGCGCGCGGCGCCACGCCGAAGCGGCGCCAGAAACGCTCCGGGTCCTCCGTGCACCAGCGATAGAGGTCCTCGAGGATGCGCTGCGCCTTCGCGAACTCCTCCTGCACCACCGGATTCTCGTATACCCGGGCGTAGAGGAAGTCGCGGAGCGCCAGGAGCGCCCCCTGCACCTCCCCGGACATGGAGATGTGCCCGCCGCCGTCGAGGTCGGAGGAGCGGATGACGTCGCGGATCAGGGTGGCGAGGCGTTGGGAATGGCGCCCTCCCAGGACCCGGACGATGTCCCGGGGCACGTCGTCCTCGCGCAGCAGGTCGCCCCGGACCGCGTCGTCGAGGTCGTGGTTCACGTAGGCCACGATGTCGGCCAGGCGAACGATCTCGGCCTCCAGGGTGAGCGCCTTCGCCCCGCTCCCTTCCATGAGCACCTTGCCGCGCCCCTTCGAGTGCCGCAGGATGCCGTCGCGCACCTCGGCGGTGAGGTTCAGGCCCTCCCCGTCCTTCTCCAGCACTTCCACCACGCGGAGGGACTGCACCACGTGGTGGAACCCTCCGGGGAGGACGGCGTTCAGGACGCGCTCCCCGGCGTGCCCGAAGGGCGTGTGCCCGAGGTCGTGCCCCATGACCATCGCCTCGACGAGCATCTCGTTGAGCCGGAGCGATCGCGCCATGGAGCGCGCCACCTGCGCCACCTCCAGCGTGTGGGTGAGCCGGTTGCGGTAGTGGTCGCCGCGCGGGGCGAGGAACACCTGCGTCTTGCCCTTCAGCCGCCGGAAGGCCTTGCAGTGCAGCAGTCGATCCCGGTCGCGCTGGTACGCCGGCCGCATGTCGTCCTCCGGCTCGGCACGCTCGCGCCCGCGTGTGGCCCGCGAGAGGGCGGCGCGCGGGTGGAGCGTGGCGCTCTCCTGCTCCTCCAGCATCTCGCGGATGTTCGCCGACATGGGTTCCTTATGTAACGCCCCGCGTCACCGCTGTCACCGGGCCGAGAGGAGGCTCGTCTCCAGGAAGGCGAGGAAGAGGTTCGAGAGCGCGTGGATGACTACCGGTGCCGCGAGGTTTCCCGTCCTCTCCCGCGCCCAGCCGAAGAGGAGGCCGGGGAGGAAGGTGGCGACGCGCCAGGGCTCGAGCGAGACGAGGTGCCCCAGGGCGAAGAGGATCTGGGTCGCGAAGAAGCCGTGGCCCAGCTCGGCACCGAGCACGCGGACGCGCGCCGGGCCGAGGCGCGCGAAGGCGGTCTGCACGAAGCCCCGGTAGAACATCTCCTCCGGGAGGGCGACCGCGAGAACCTGCGTGAGCGCGAGAAGGGCGAACCCGCGCGGGAGCGCTGGCTCCAGCCGCGGGGAGGTCGAGTACGGGCCGAGGAGGCGTGCCGCTCCCGAGGGAAGACGGGCGAGGAGGTCGGCGAACCCCCAGAAGGAGAGGCCGAAGGCCGGGAAGGCGAGGGCGCAGACCCCGAGGCCGAACAGGGTCCCGCGCCCCCAGGCGCGCCAGGTGCGCGCGTCCGCGGCGCCCCACCAGGGGAGCCCGTAGTCTCCCCAGCGCTCCCCGCGCCGGCGGAAGAGGTTCTCGGGCAGGAGGATGAACAGGAGGGCGGCCACCGCCGCCAGGTTCCGGAGGAGGAGCCCGGTGGGCTCGAACGCGGCGGCCGCGCGCGCCAAGGCGAGCAGCCCCACCGCCTTGGCCCAGGTGAGGGCGATCACCCGACGGGAGATCGCCGGCTCGAAGAGCCGCGGTCGGGCTTCCTCGGCGCCCGTGCCCTCTAGGGACACGTACTCTTCACCGCGATGCTCGTCCCCGCCGAGGGCAGCGGGTTGGGGTAGCCCGGGTTCACGATGGTGAGAGTATATGTGCCGGTCTGGGTGTTCGTCTGGGTGAGGTCCACCTGGACCGCGAGCGCGCCGTTCGGGCACTGGCCGAGCACGAGGCTCCCTCCGGTACAGGTGGTGGGCAGGACCGAGTCTTGGATGCCCGGGCCAGTCACGTGCGCGACCGAGGTCGGGTAGAGGTACTGCCCCGAGACGGTGGCGACGACGTAGGTGCCGACGGCCATGCAGTTCTTGGTGGTCGCGAGCACCGAGCTCACCACGGGCGTCCCCTCGTTCACCTGGAACTTGAGGGAGGAGGAGTTCCCGCCCGGGCTCTTCACCGCCAGGTCGTAGAGGCCGATGGCGAGCGTGTTGGCCGCGGGCAGGACGACCGAGGCGCTGGTGGAGCTCGACACCACCGGGCTCAGGGCGATGGGAGGGCCGCCGCCCATCGCCAGGCTGGCCGTCATTCCCGACGCGAACCCCACGCCGTTCAGGCTAACGGTAGCCGGCGCGGTCGAGTCCTGGAGGACGCTGCCCGGGCTGATGGCGAGGAGGACCAGGTTCCCGTTCAGGGAGACCGGCAGGACGTTCGAGGCGAGCAGCCCGCTCGCGCCCCCGCTCGGGTTCGGGTTCAGGAGCCGCACCTCCATCGTCCCCACGGTGGCGTTCGTCAGGTCGACGGTCACCGAGGCGGAGGTGAGGCCGTTCACGGAGACCGGGACCTGCGAGCTCATGCCGGCACCGGTGAAGCGCGCCACCGCACCCGCCTGGATGCCCTGGCCGGCGAGGTTGAAGGTCGTGAGTCGCCCGGGTGCGAGGCTCGAGGGGTCGATGGACTGGAGGAACGGGTTGCTGGTGGAGAAAGCACACCCTCCCTGGCAGGTGAACCCCTGCGAGCAGGAGATGCCGCAGGCGCCGCAGTTGTGCGGGTCGGTGGCGGTGTCGGTGCAGCCGCTGCCGCAGTTCACCTGACCGGAGGGGCAGCTCGACCCGGACTTGCCGCAGGCCGAGAGCCCGAGGGCGAGCGCGAGAGCGGCGAGCGCCGGGAGCGCGCGGCGGGAGCGCCCCGCCCTGCGGCGCCGCCCGAGCCTCGGGCCGAAAGCGAGGCCGAGCAGGCCGAGCCCAGCGGCCTCCGTACCACCGAGCGAGCTGCAGCCGCCGCTCGCCGAACCCTTAGGCGCCTGGGCCGTCCCGGTGGACGGGGTTATGTTGCCGCCGGTGCACTGGGCGCCGCTGCAACTCGCTCCGCCTCCGCAGACGACGTGCTGGCAGGGGTCGTCGATGCAAGTGCCGGCCTGGCAGACCTGCCCCTGGGCGCAGGTCACCGCCTTGCAGGGATCGTCGACGCAGGAGCCGTTCAGGCAGATCTGGTTCTGGCCGCAGGTCTGGGCGCATCCGGACGACTGGCAGAAGCCGTCGACCGAGCAGGTCTCGCCGGACGGGCACTCGACATAGGCGCAGGAGCGCACGCAGTCCCCCTGGAGCACTCCGCCGAGGAGATCGCCGCGGCAGAAGGTCCCGGTGGGGCAGGTCACGCCGGCGCAGGGGTCGGGGATGCACTGCCCCGCGGAGCACACGCTCCCGGCCGGGCACAGGACGAGCGAGCAGCCGCTCATGCAGACGCCGCCCGAGCAGCTCGCCCCCGAGCCGCACGGGGCGGACATGGTGGCGCACAGGTCGGCACAGGTCGACCCTTGGCAGGTCTGGCCAGCGGGACAGGCCGCCGTCGGACACGGCGAGGGGACGCAAGCGGGTGGGCTGACGTTGCTGTTGCAGGTGTAGCCGGCGGGGCAGGCCGCCCCTTCCGTCCCGCAGGGCGCCGTCGTCACGCACATGCCGTTGTTGCAGGAGCTCCCGGTGGGGCACAGGGTCCCCTCGTCGACCTGCCCGTTGCAGTTGTCATCCTTCCCGTTGCACACCTCCGGCTGCGGGACGACCTCTCCCACGCAGGCGCCCCAAACGCCGCTCGTGCAGGTCTCCACGCCCGCCTTGCAGGGGCCCACCCCCTGGGTGCCGGCTGGGCCGTCGTAGCAGGGCCGGGTGTCGCCGGTGTTGCACAAGGGCGGGTTGCACACGCCTCCCTCGTCCACCAGGCCGTTGCAGTTGTTGTCGAGCCCGTCGCAGGTCTCCGGACTCGGGAAGGTCGTCTGAACACACACGAGCCCCCCGCTCGAGCTGCACTTCAGGGTGCCGACCGCGCACACCCCGAGGAGCCCGGTGTTGCAGGGAGTGTTGGGATCGGCGCAGGCGAAGCCGAGGTTGAAGAGGGTGTTGAGGACGATGCGGGTGCCGGCAGTGATGGCCGGGGCGGTGGAGCCGCCGTTGCCGCCGGGGGAGTAGTCGTGGCCGCCGAGGTACGCCACGGTCCCGCCCCCCCCCTCGCCCGGGTTCTGGTAGGTGGTGGCGATGTCCCAGGTGGTGGCGGGGGAGGCCACGCTGGTGATGAGCACCTGCACGCCGTTGCGGAAGGTCGAGGACACCGAGGGGTCGGGGTAGTAGTTGGTGACCGCCCCTCCGTTCGGGGCCTGGCTGTAGGCGAAGTCGCCGACTTGGACGTCCGGGTTCTGCGGCACCGGGAACGGGCTCACCGTGCCGGCGTTGCTCGAGCTGGTGTACATCCCGGCGGTGGACTGGAACCGCGTCTGCGGGATTCCCTTGAGCACGTCGGTCGAGTCCCCGTTGATCATGCCCGTCTCGAGCGCCGAGATGGCGGCGCACTCGGCGAAGAGGTTATTCCCGGCGGAGACGAAGCTGGAGATGGTGAGGAGCTGCTTGTCGAGGGTCGTCCCCGCCGCGGTGACCGGGTCCACCTTGCCGGTGTCCCAGTGGGGCGCCCAGAGCAGCTTGTAGTTGCCCTTCGCCATCACCGTGTCGGCGTAGTTCCCGCTGGCGGATACGAAGTCCCCGTCGCAGAGGACGTCGTAGACCGAACCCGGCGTCCCGGGATGGTTGAACTTGGCGGTGGTGATGGCCGGGCTCACCCAGCCGGCGTTGCAAGCGGAGCAGGTGGCGGCGCTGCACCCGCTCGGGCAGAGGGTGTCGTTCAGGTAGGCGTAGACCGCGGCCTCGTTGCAGGAGGGGCCGAGCCCGCCGAGGCAGTTCCCAGCGTCGGGAGTGCAGCTGGTGTTGTCGAGGCCGGCGGCCACCGCGTAGCGGTACATCACGTCCGCGGAGGTCTTGTGGTAGGGCTGCGGGTTGATGTTCAGGATGGCGAGCTTGGGAGGCGGGCCGACGAGCGGCCGCACCTGCGGAGCGGCGAAGCCCACTTCGACCTCGTGGATGTCGACCATCGCCTGCGACTTGAAGGACGCGAAGTCCGGGTTGCTCTGGAAGAGCGCGATGGCGGCGGCGGCGTTGCCCTGATCGATGATGAAAGGGCCGCCGATGTAGCTGATGCCGGTGTTGGGCGGATAGGGGCAGGTGCCGGGATTGGCGCACCCGGGCGCGTCGTAGGTGAGCACGTTCCCGCTCGCCCAGTCGTACCTCTTCACCACCACGGTGGTGGTCGAGGGAGCCACCATCACGTCGACGCCGGTCACGGTGGCCTTGGGGGTGGCGCCGTCGATGGCCCAGTAGACCGGGACGTTGTGCTTGAGGAGGAAGTAGACGAGGCCGTAGGCGCGGAAGATCCCGTCGTCGGTGCTCACGTTGCAGTCGGTCGTCTGCGCGGGCTTCCACGCCGTCCCCGGCGTCCGCCGCTGGTAGCAGTCGTCCATGGGGATGACGAGCGAACCGGCGGCGAAGCTGCGCGCCTGCGGTCCGTGGGTCGAGCAGTTGTCGCCCATCAGGGCGAGCCCGAGGATCGAGACCGCAACGCGTGACACGTGGGAATGGCGCATGGACTCACTCCAACGCAGACCTCGCTGCGTGGCAAAAATTCCATCGCCACTCTATCGCCGGCTTATGTAGGGGCGCCCGGTGGGGAGGAAGGCGATCCCCCCACATTGTGAGACAGGGCCTCTTGTCACCCGTCCGTGGGGGTGACGGAGGGCCCGATGGCCTTCGCCACGCACCCCACGACCACCTCGGGTTCGAAGGGCTTGCGCAGGACCTCGTCCGCGCCGATGCGGCGGTACGTCTCCATCTCCTTCTCCGCGATCCGGCCGCTCATGAGCACGAGGAAGGTGCGGCGCCAGTGCGGATGGGCCTTGATGAGGCGGCACACGTCGGCGCCGTTCAGCTTGGGCATGTAGACGTCGAGGAGCACCGCCGCCGGGTTCGACTGGGCGAGCTTGCGGAAGACCTCTTCCCCGTCCACCGCCGTCGCCACCTGATAGCCGGCGTCCTCGAACGCCCCGGACAGGGCGTCGAGCAGCGACGCGGAGTCGTCCACGATGAGGACGGTCTTTCTCGCCGCCATGGAGAAATGATTATGTTGCAAAGCGGAATGGATCGCCAACCCGCGGTCGCCGGGCGCTTCTACCCTGCCTCTCCTGCGGCGCTCGCCGAGGAGGTGGCCACGCTCCTCGCCGAGAAACCGAGCGGGCGCGCCACGCCCGAGCCACCCCTTCCCGCCCTCGGGATGCTCGCCCCGCATGCGGGCTACATGTACTCGGGGGCGGTGGCGGGGGCGACCTACGCGCGGGTCGACGTGCCGGAGCGCGCCATCGTCCTTTGCCCGAACCACACCGGCATGGGGGAGCGCGTGGCGCTGTGGCCGAGCGGTGGCTGGCTCACTCCCCTCGGCCGAGTCCCGGTCGACGAGGAGATGGTTCGCGACCTGCGGGCGAGCGGCCTCGCCTCCCCGGACCGGGAGGCGCACCGACACGAGCACTCGGCCGAGGTTCAGCTCCCCTTCCTGCAACTGCGCCGGCCGGAAGTGGCCATCGCCGCCCTCTGCCTCGGCCCCCTCTCTCTCGAGCGCTGCCGCGAACTCGGGACGGCGATCGCCGCCGCCGCCCGCCGTCACCGGGCGCTCGTCCTCGCCTCGAGCGACATGAGCCACTACCTGCCCGCCCGCGTCGCGAGGGAGAAGGACCAGCTCGCCCTGGAGCGGCTCCTCGCCCTCGACCCCACCGGCCTCTACGAGGTGGTGCGGCGCGAGGACATCAGCATGTGCGGGTACGTCCCCGCCACGGTGATGCTCTTCGCGACCAAGGAGCTCGGCGCGCGCGAGGTGGAGCTCGTTCGCTACGGGAGCTCCGCCGACGCCACCGGGGACGACTCGAGCGTGGTGGGTTATGCGGGCGCCGTGGTCCTGTGACCGCCCCGCGACCCCGGCCGACTTGTGCTAGCTTGCGCGCCCATGGACAAGCCGCGCCTTCGCTTCGCACCCTCCCCCACCGGCTACCTGCACATCGGCGGGGCCCGCACCGCGCTCCTCAACTGGCTCTTCGCCCGCCATTCCGGCGGGGCCTTCGTGCTGCGCATCGAGGACACCGATCGCGAGCGCTCCACCCAGGCGGCGGTGGACGCGATCCTCGAAGGCATGCGCTGGCTCGGACTGGACTGGGACGAGGGACCGGAGGTAGGGGGGGCGCACGGGCCCTACTTCCAGATGCAACGGCTCGACCTCTACCAGTCCTACGCCGAGGAGCTCATCCGGAAGGGCAGGGCCTACGCCTGTTATTGCAGCAAGGAGGAACTCGACCTGCTCCGCGAGCAGGCCAAGGCGGCGAAGGTGCAGTTCGTCTACCCGGGGACCTGTCGCGACAAGCCCTACGACCCGTCGCGGCGCCACGTCGTCCGGTTCCGGCTGCCGAAGGTTCTCGAGGTCACCTTCACCGACCTGGTGAAGGGGCCCATCACCCGGCCCGGCTCGACGCTCCAGGACGAGGTCATCGTGCGCGCCGACGGGGTCCCGCTCTACAACTTCGGTGCGGTGGTGGACGACGTCACCATGAAGATCAACCTGGTGGCGCGCGGGGACGACCACGTCAACAACACCGCCATCCAGGTCCTGCTCTACGAGGCGCTGGGGTACCCGGTTCCCACCTTCGCGCACCTGCCCATGATCCTGGGCGCCGACAAGACCCGCCTGTCGAAGCGGCACGGGGCCACGAGCGTCACGTCCTACCGCGACATGGGCTACCTGCCCGAGGCGACCGTGAACTACCTGGTGCGGCTCGGCTGGTCGCATGGAGACCAGGAGATCTTCACGCGGGAGGAACTCGTGAAGTTCTTCAGCTTCGACCAGGTGGGCGCCACGGCCAGCGTCTTCAACCCCGACAAGATGCTGTGGGTGAACCATACCTGGATGAAGTCGCTCACGCCGGCCGAGCTCGGCCTCAGGGCCCTCCCCTTCTTCCGGGCCGCCGGGCTCCCGGCCGACGACGAGGCGAAGCGCACGTCGGTGGCACGGGTCCTCCAGGAACGGGCGAAGACCCTCGTCGACCTCGTCGCCCAGGCGCGCTACTTCTTCGCCCCGGCGGAGATCGATCCCCAGGCTAGGGATAAGTTCCTCACCGGCGAGACCCGGCCGGTCCTGGAGGCCATCCGCGCCGGCCTCGCGTCCACCGCCGCGCCGGACGCGGCACAGCTGGAGGCGCTCTTCGGCGATACCGCCCGATCGCGGGGGCTGGCCCTCGGCAAGGTGGCGCAGCCCGTCCGGGTCGCCCTGACCGGCGGCACCGCCTCGCCGGGGATCTATGACGTGATCCTCATCCTCGGCCGCGAGGAGACCTTGAAGCGGCTCGACGACGCCATCCGCCTCGCCGCGTAGCGCGCCCCGCGCCGCTACGCGCTCCCGGGTGCTCCCGGCGGGGTTCACCGAGCGCGCCGGCCCGGCGGGCAGCACGCACTGCGTCATGGTGGCGTTAGCCGTGGGATCCCGTTTCCTCCTCGATTAGGAGAGGCACATGGATCCCATTCCGGACGCCGATCCGCAGGAGACGCGGGAGTGGCTCGACGCGCTCGGCGCGGTGCTCGAGCGCGAGGGGCCGGACCGGGCGCACTTCCTCATCGAGCAGCTCATCGACAAGGCGCGGCGCTCGGGCGCCTACCTGCCCTTCTCCGCCAACACCGCCTACATCAACACCATCCCGGTCGACCGCCAGCCGCCGTTGCCGGGCGACTTCGCCCTCGAGCAGCGCATTCGCCACTACATCCGGTGGAACGCCATGGCCATGGTGGTGCGGGCGAACAAGCACACCAACGTGGGCGGCCACATCGCCAGCTTCGCGTCGGCCGCGATGCTCTACGACATCGGCTACAACCACTTCTGGCGCTCGCCCACCAAGGACCGCGGCGGCGACCTGGTCTTCATCCAGGGCCACTCGGCCCCCGGGATCTACGCGCGCGCCTACCTGCTCGGCCTCGTCACCGAGCAGCAGCTCGACCACTTCCGCCAGGAGGTGGACGGCAAGGGGCTCTCCTCGTACCCGCACCCGTGGCTCATGCCGACGTTCTGGCAGTTTCCCACGGTGTCCATGGGCCTCGGCCCCCTCATGGCCATCTTCCAGGCCCGGTTCATGCGGTACCTGGAGGACCGGGGACTGGCGAAGACCGCCGGGCGCAAGGTGTGGGCGCTCTGCGGGGACGGCGAGATGGACGAGCCCGAGTCGATGGGGGCGATCGGCCTCGCCGCCCGCGAGCGGCTCGACAACCTCATCTTCGTGGTGAACTGCAACCTGCAGCGGCTCGACGGGCCGGTGCGCGGCAACGGCAAGATCATCCAAGAGCTGGAGGCCGAGTTCCGCGGGGCGGGATGGAACGTCATCAAAGTCGTGTGGGGGCGCCACTGGGATCCGCTGCTAGCGCGCGATCGCAACGGGGCGCTGGTGCGCCGCATGATGGAGGCGGTGGACGGCGACTACCAGACCTACCGCGCCAAGGACGGGGCCTACGTCCGCAAGCACTTCTTCAACACCCCCGAGCTCGCCACCATGGTCGCCGACTACTCCGACGACGACCTCTGGAACCTGAACCGCGGCGGCCACGACCCCTTCAAGGTCTACGCCGCCTACCACGCCGCCTCGCAGCACCAAGGCGAGCCCACCGTCATCCTGGCCAAGACCATCAAGGGCTACGGCATGGGGGAATCGGGCGAGGCGCAGAACATCACCCACCAGCAGAAGAAGATGTCTATCGAATCCATCCGGCGCTTCCGCGACCGGTTCCAACTCCCGGTCCCGGACGACAAGCTGGAGGAGGTCCCCTACCTCAAGTTCGAAGAGGGGTCGAAGGAGATCGAGTACCTGAAGGCCCGGCGCGCCGAGCTTGGCGGCGACCGACCCAGGCGGCGCCCCAAGTCCGAGTCGCTCCCCACCGTTCCGCTCGCCGCCTTCGAGCGGATCCTGCAGGGGTCGGGGGACCGCGAGATCTCGACCACCATGGCGTTCGTGCAGATCCTGCAGATCCTCGTCCGCGACAAGGACATCGGGCGGCACGTGGTTCCTATCGTCGCCGACGAGTCACGCACCTTTGGCATGGAGGGGATGTTCCGCCAGCTCGGGATCTGGAGCCAGGTGGGGCAACTCTACACGCCCCAGGACGCCGACCAGCTCATGTTCTACCGGGAGGACAAGCACGGGCAGATCCTGCAGGAGGGGATCAACGAGGCGGGCGCCATGTGCGACTGGATCGCCGCCGCCACCTCCTACGCCGTCCACGGCGTCCCCATGATCCCCTTCTACATCTTCTACTCGATGTTCGGGTTCCAGCGGGTGGGCGACCTCATCTGGGCGGCCGGCGACATGCGCAGCCGGGGGTTCCTGCTGGGCGCCACCGCCGGGCGGACCACCCTGAACGGCGAGGGGCTGCAGCACCAGGACGGCCATTCCCACCTGGCCGCCTCTGCCGTTCCCAACTGCGTCGCCTACGACCCCACCTTCGGGTACGAGCTCGCGGTCATCGTCCAGGACGGCCTGCGCCGGATGACGACGGAGCAGGAGGACGTCTACTACTACCTGACGGTGATGAACGAGAACTACCGGCAGCCGGCCATGCCCGAGGGCGTGGCGCCGCAGATCATCCGGGGAATGTACCTCTTCCAGGCGGGGGCGAAGGGCAAGGGACCGCGGGTGCAGCTGCTCGGCTCCGGCACCATCTTCCGGGAGGTGGCCGAGGCCGCCGGCCTGCTGCGCCGGGACTGGGGGGTGGAGGCCGACCTGTGGAGCTGCCCGAGCTTCAGCCAGCTGGCGCGCGAGGGCATGGCGGTGGCGCGCCGGAACCTGCTTCACCCCGGCGACCCGCCCGAGAGGTCCCACGTCGAGTCGAGCCTCGCCGGCACCGCGGGACCGATCGTCGCAGCCACCGACTACGTGCGCGCCTTCGCCGAGCAGATCCGCCCCTACGTCCCTCGTCGCTACCTGGTGCTCGGGACCGACGGTTTCGGCCGGTCCGACACCCGCGAGAACCTGCGCCGGTTCTTCGAGGTGGACCGCCACCACGTGGTGGTGGCGGCGCTCAAGGCCCTCGCCGACGAGGGCGCGCTCGACGTGGCGCGGGTGAAAGAGGCGATGGCGCAGTACGGCATCGACGGGTCGAAGCCCGCTCCCTGGACGGTCTAGCGCCATGCAAAGCGAGGTCCGCGTACCGAACATTGGCGACTTCAAGGACGTCGGCGTCGTCGAGGTGCTCGTCAAGCCCGGCGACAGCGTCAAGGTCGACGACTCTCTCGTCACGCTCGAGTCGGACAAGGCGACGATGGACGTGCCCTCCCCGGCGGCCGGCAAGGTGCTCGAGCTCAAGGTCCACGCCGGCGACCGGGTTTCGGAGGGGAGCATCCTCCTCACCCTCGACGAGGCCGGTGCGCGCCCGGCACCCGGGGCCGAGAAGGGGGCGCCGCCCGCGCCCGCCGGGGCCCGGCCCCTCCCGGCGCCGGTGGAGAGGCGTGCACCCGAGCCCCCTGCCGCAGCTCCGCCGCCCCTCCCCGCGACCCCGGAGCCCTCCCCGGGGCCGCCGCCCGCCGCAGCCCCCTCGACCTCCGCCCCCGAAGGGGAGAGGCGAGTCCCGCACGCCTCACCCTCCGTCCGCAAGGTCGCCCGCGAACTCGGAGTGGAGCTCTCCCGGGTGACGGCGAGCGGGCCCAAGGGGCGGATCCTGCGGGAGGACGTGCAGCGCTTCGTGAAGCAAGTGATGAGCGGGGAGGCCCCGGGTCGAGGGGGGGGCGCCGCGCTCGACCTCCTGCCCTGGCCCAGGGTGGACTTCTCGAAGTTCGGTCCGGTCGAGACGCGGCCGCTCGCCCGCATCCGCAAGATCTCCGCCGCCAACCTGGCCCGGAACTGGGTGATGATCCCGCACGTCACGCAGTTTGACGAGGCGGACATCACCGACCTCGAGGCGCTCCGCTCCCGACTGAACGAGGAGAACAGCAAGGAGGGCCCCAAGGTGACCCTGCTCGCCTTCGTCCTGAAGGCGTGCACGGCGGCGCTGAGGCGCTTCCCGGAGTTCAACTCCTCGCTCGACGGCGACAGCCTCGTCTTGAAGCGCTACTACCATCTGGGATTCGCCGCCGACACGCCCCACGGCCTGGTCGTCCCGGTGCTGAAGGACGCCGACCGCAAGGGCGTCCTCGAGATCGCCCGCGACCTCGCCGAGCTCGCCGCCAAGGCGCGCGACGGGAAGCTCACCCCCTCCGACATGCAGGGCGGAACCTTCTCCATCTCCAGCCTGGGCGGGATCGGGGGCTCGGCCTTCACGCCGATCATCAACGCCCCCGAGGTCGCCGTCCTGGGCGTCTCGCGGGCCGCGATCCGGCCGGTCTGGGACGGGAATGCGTTCGCCCCGCGCCTCTTGTTGCCCCTCTCCCTCTCCTACGACCACCGCGTCATCGACGGGGCGGCCGCGGCGCGGTTCACCGCCCATCTCGTCGACCTCCTGCGGGACATGCGGCGGGCCCTGCTCTGACGCGGCCCCCCCTGAAAAGGGGACAAGGTACCCCTTCTTGCTCAGGGTCAAGGGCCGCCCCCGGGTGGAGTGCCATCGTTCGGGTAGGGCCGGCAGAGAGGCGACGTCGGGTCCATGGCGCTTCGCCAGGGACCGGTCCGGGAGGATATCCCGATGAACGCCCTCACCCTCGTCCTCGCCGCCCTCGGCATCTTCGCCATCGGCTACCGCTTCTACGGGCTCTGGTTCGCGAGGCGCGCCCTCGAGCTCGACCCGAATCGCGTCGTCCCGGCGGTCGCGCTCGCGGACGGGCACGACTACCACAAGACCAACAAGTACGTCCTCTTCGGCCACCACTTCGCGGCCATCGCCGCGGCGGGGCCGCTCATCGGCCCGGTGCTCGCCGCCCAGTTCGGGTATCTCCCCGGAGCGCTCTGGATCATCTTCGGCTCGGTCCTGGCCGGAGCCGTGCACGACATGATCGTGCTTTTCGCCTCGGTGCGGCACAAGGGGAAGAGCCTTTCGCTCATCGCCGAGCAGGAGATCGGGAAGACGGCCGGGGTAGTGTCCTCGTTCGCCATCCTCTTCATCCTCATCCTCACCCTGGCTGGCCTCTCCATCGCCGTCGTGAACGCTCTCTTCGAGAGCGCCTGGGGAACGTTCACGGTGGCGTGCACCATGCCCATCGCGCTCTTCATGGGCATCTATCTCTACAAGATCCGCAAGGGCGACGTGGTGGGGGCGAGCATCATCGGCGTGGCCCTCCTGGCCTTGGCGCTCATCGCCGGTCCCTACGTGCAAGCGAGCCCGACCTGGTCGAAGGTATTCACCCTGAGCCGCAACCAGATCGCCTTCCTCATCCCGGCCTACGGCTTCGTGGCGTCGGTCCTTCCGGTGTGGCTCCTGCTGTGCCCTCGCGACTATTTGTCCACCTACCTGAAGCTCGGTACCGTGGCCATGCTGGTGCTCGGGATCGCCGCCGTCCACCCGCAGCTCCAGATGGCGGCCATCACTCCGTGGGTGCATGGCGGTGGCCCCATCATCCCCGGCTCGGTCTACCCGTTCATCTTCATCACCATCGCCTGCGGTGCCCTCTCCGGCTTCCACGCCGTCATCGGCACCGGCACCACGCCCAAGATGATCGGGAACGAGAAGGACATCCTCTTCGTCGGTTACGGGGCCATGCTGATCGAGGGAGTGGTGGCCATCATGGCGCTCGTCGCCGCCACCGTCCTCGTCCCCGCCGACTACTTCGCCATCAACGCCTCCGCCGCCACCTACGCCAAGCTCGGGATGACGCCGGTGCACCTGCCCGCGCTCGCGAGCGCTGTGGGCGAGCAACTGCAGGGCCGGCCGGGCGGCGCCGTGTCGCTAGCGGTGGGCATGGCGTACATCTTCTCGTCCATCCCCTTCATGAAGACGCTCACGAGCTACTGGTACCACTTCGCCATCATGTTCGAGGCGGTCTTCATCCTCACCGCCGTGGACACCGGCACGCGGGTGGGCCGCTACATGCTCCAGGAGATGCTTGGGAAGGCCTGGCCGAAGCTGGACGAGAAGAAGTGGATGCCGGGGATCATCCTGACGAGCCTCCTCTTCACCGGGTCGTGGGGCTACCTCGTCTACACCGGGGACATCCGGACCATCTGGCCGCTGTTCGGCATGTCGAACCAGCTGCTCGCCACCTGCGGGCTCATCGTCGGGACGACGATGATCATCCGCCTCGGCAAGGCGCGCTACGCCTGGGTGACCGCGGCCCCGGCGTTCTTCATGATCCCGGTCGTCTTCTCGGCCGGGTACCTGAACATCGTCGACAACTACCTGCCGAAGCACATGTACCTGAACGTCATCATCTCGGTCGTCCTGATGGTGCTCATGGCGATCGTGTTCGTGGAGGCGTTCCGGAAGTGGTACGAGATGCTCCGCATCCACGAGCTGGTGCGCGACAAGTACGGGCACCTGGTGGTCCGCGAGGTCGAGGACTGACGAGGTCGCCGTTCCCGCCGGCCGCGGTCCGCCCGCCGGGACACCTCTCGCGTCCGCGGAGCCCGCGGAGGGACCCCCGGCTCCGGGGGTCGCCCGGCTATTCGGTCACGTCGATCGGGATCCCGCTGCGCGCCCGCAAGGCCAGGTCGAGCTCACCCGCCCGAGAACGCCCCTCTCGGCGAGGAGTCTCCGCGCTTCCGATGAGTAGTCGGGCTCCGGGCGGCCGCCCTCCTCCGCGTGGGCCTCGACGAACACCCGGTCGCCGTCGAGCCCCACCTTGACGGGCTCCCGGATCACGGAGACCGGCATGCCCACCCCCACCAGGCGGAAGAGCCAGGGGATGTCCTCGGGGTAGAGCCGGATGCACCCGTGGCTCACCTTCCGCCCCACGCCGAAGGGCTCGTTCGTCCCGTGGATCATGGTGGAGCGCGCCGACAGCCGCAGGGCGTGGCTGCCGAGCGGGTTGTCCGGGCCCGGCGGCACCACCTCGGGCAGGTCGGGCCTCTCCTCCCGGATCGAGCGCGGCACGTGCCAGCGCGGGCGGACCTCCTTCTCCGCCACCCGGTACTCGCCGGGCGGCGTCGCGGCGCCTTCGCTCCCAATCCCCACCGGGAGCGTGAACGTCGTGTAGGTGCCCTCGCGGTCGGGTCCCACGGAGAGGTAGAGCCTCATCTCCGAGAGGTTGATGACGAGGGTCCCGCGAGCCGACCTCCGCGGAACGATCCAGGCGGTGGGCACGACCACCTTCGCCCCCGCCGGCGGGACGAAGGCGTCCAAGCCCGGGTTGGCGGCGGCGATCTCGTTGAAGCCGAGGTCGTAGCCCCGGGCGATCTCGATGAGAGACTCCCCCTCGCGGACCTGATGAGTTCGCACGGCGCCGATCACCTCGTCCTGGCCCGGGTAGGCGCCCCCGAAGGCAGCGAGGGCGAGGAGCAGGGCTTGTGGGGGCGATGCCAACGGCAGGTCCTCCTCCGCCGAGACCGGGGCCCGCAGTGCCCTCGCTTGTATCAGGCGGGAGGCGCCCCGCGCCACGATCCTCGGGTCGAGCGGACGGGAGTGCGTGCGGAACACCGCCGCACGGACGGAGCTCCCTCCGCGCGGCCCTTCGAACGGTGAACATCCCGTGAACGGCCGAGACGAGACGGACCTGTTGGGGCGGGCGCGAGGAGCTAGCGCCCGGAGACGTAAGCAGGGGGCGACGACGTGCTCGGAGAGGCGATCCCGAGCTGCCCCCGGTCGTTCGCCCCCCAGCACTGGATGCCGCCCTCTCGGGTGAGCAGGCAGGTGTGATCCGAGCCCGCCGTCATCGCCTGGGCGGTGGCCGGCGGGAGGAGGGGCACGGCGACGGGCCCGGCGGGTGGGTTGGCGACCCCACCCAGCTGCCCGGCGTCGTTCTGCCCGAAGCACCTCGGCACCGCCGGGCTCGCGGACGCATCCACCGCGCAGGTGTGGGCGCGGCCGGTGGCCACCGCGGTCGGAGCCAAGGGCCCGAGCCCCGGCGGCGTCGGCGAGAGGAAGCTGCCCGTGGTGGTGGCTCCCGGATCGACCTGCCCGCTATTGTTGTTGCCCCAGCAGAGCAGCCCCCCGGCAAGGGCACAGCTGTGCGCCTGGCCGGTAAAGACCGCGCTAGCGCCCGACGCCAGAGTCGTCGTCGCGGGCGCCATCTGCGCCGCCGCCGTACCGATCCCGAGCTGTCCCGAGTCGTTGGCGCCGAAGCAGTAGACGGCCCCCCCGGCGGCGACGACGCAGGTGTGCCGCTCGCCGCAGGCCACCTGGCCGACGCTCGTGCCGCTCGGGAGGATGGTCACCGGGACGGGGCTCGTTCGCACGGTGGTGCTCCCGTCGCCGAGTTGTCCGGAGCCGTTGGCTCCCCAGCACTTCACCGCTCCCTGGCCGTCGACGGCGCAGGTGTGTCCGAAGGAAGTGTGGGCCAGGATGCCCCCGCCCGCCCCGAGCGCCACCGTCGGGGGGAGGCCGGTCACCGGCACCGGGCTCAGGCGGGTGGTGGTGGTCCCGTCGCCGATCTCCCCGAAGGTGTTGTCCCCCCAGCAATAGACGACCCCGCCGACCACCGCGCAGGTGTGCTCGTACCCGGCCGCCAGGATCGTCGCCCTTCCCGGGAGGGTCACGTCCACGGGCGCGAGGCTGTCCGACGCCGTGCCGTTCCCGAGCTGACCGGCGTCGTTCGCCCCCCAGCACTTGACGGACCCGTCCGCGGTGAGCGCGCAGGTGTGGACGAACCCGGCCGAGACCGCGATCGCCCGCGCGCACGAGCTCCCGCTGCGGAGGAATCCCGGGCTGCAGACGAAGTCGCAGACGTGCGCCGAGGAGCAGATGGCGCTCGCGTCAGGAGGAAGTACGGCGGCGCTGCAGTTCGCGCAGGCCGCCCCGCAGCTCGTGGCACTCTCCGCGATGCAGGCGTCGGCCGAGCAGCGGTTGTAGCCCGAGTCGCACTCGAACCCACAGGCGCCGGCCACGCACGCGGGCACGGCGTTCGCCGGGGCCGAGCAGGACTGGCACAGCCCGGCGCAGGCGGTGAGCCCGGGCGCGCAGTTGAGCTTCAGGAGAGAGGGGTCGGCGTCGTGGTCTAGGAGCGTGTTGCCGCACCCGGATGCGGCCAGGAGGAGGACGCCGAGGCCGGCGCCGAGGGCGCGCCGTCGAGTGGGGGTCAGGTGCTCCATGCCTTGCCCGCCAAGCCAGAACCTCGAGCCTCGCCGGACGTGCTCAGTCGGGTCTACACCGGGGAGGGCCTCCACGGGACAGCGAGCAACTCGAGGCACCTTTCTGGCACGCGGCCCCGGCTGCCCGTGTCTATCTATGCGGGGAGCACAGAGGATACAACGCCATGGTCAGACACACGGGACCCTTCGCCGCAGCCCTCGTCCTCCTCGCCGCCTGCGGCTCCAGCAACGCACCCGCGGGCGGCGGGGGGAGCGACGGCGGACCCAACGTGATCCAGTTCGGCGGCGCGGTGGGCTTCGCCTACAGCCCCGCCTCCCTGACCGTCAAGGTCGGGGACACGGTCACCTGGGAGGGCGACTTCGGGACGCACCCGCTCGTCTCGGGGGCCAACTGCGGCGAGCCGGACGGGCAGTTCTCGAACGCCTCCGGCAGCACCTATTCCCACACCTTCATGGCCGGCGGGACCTACCCTTATTACTGCAATGTGCATTGCACCGTGGGCATGAAGGGGATGATCACGGTGCAATGAGGCGCCGGCGCTTCCCGAGCGGAGGCGGGCGCTGGCCCTCGGGGCCCCCGCTGGGTGTCTGAACGGAGGAGAGCGGCAGTTGGTGAACCATCGCGAGGAGGCCTCCCGTCTCTACCGGGAGTACGGGCCCGCCGTCTACCGGCGGTGCTTGCGCTTGCTTCGCGACCGGGAGATGGCGCGCGACGCGACCCAGGAGGTGTTCGTGCGGCTGGTGCGGGACATGGGGAAGCTCGGGGACCGCGACCAGGTCCTGCCCTGGATCTACCGGGTGGCGACGAACCATTGCCTCAACCTGCGCCGCAACGCGGCGCGCCACGGGGAGGAGGCTCTCCCCCCCGACCTGGAGCTCGACTCCCCCGCCCCCTCCGCGACCTTCCCCGACCGGCGCCTGGCGCAGCAGGTGCTCTCGCGTTTCGACCGGACGACCCAGGCCGTGGCGGTCGGGGTCTTCGTCGACGGGATGGAGCACGAGGAGGTCGCGAGCGTCCTCGGGATCTCGCGCCGCACCGTCTCGCGGCGGCTGGGCCGGTTCCTGGAGAACGCGCGCAAGTACCTGGCGAGGGCGGACTCATGACCGGCGCCTGCCCCTCGGACCTGAAGCTCGAGTTCCACCTGCTCGACCCCGCCTCCTCGGGCCTCGCCAATCACCTCGCCGGGTGCCCGAGCTGCCGCGAGCGCCTGGAGCGGATGGCGGGCGAGGGCGAGGAGTTCCGGCGCTTCGTGTACCCGGCCACGGTGGACGCCGTGGTCCGGGCGGTCCGGCGGCGCGGCACGCTGCGGTGGCTACCGGCGCTCGTCCCCCTCGCCGCAGCCGCCGGCCTGGCCTTCTTTTTCTGGCCCTCTCCCCCCTCCGACTACCTCGGGGTGAAGGGAGACGGGCTCGGGCTCGTCGTCTACATGGCGGGGCCCGACGGCGCGAGGCCCGTGGGAGACCGCGAGAGCGTGCCGGCGGCTGCGGCCCTGCGATTCCAGGTGCACCCCGTCCTCCCCTGCCGCCTCTGGATCGTCTCGGTGGACGCCGCCGGGCAGGTCTCGAGGCTCTTCCCGGCGACGGGCGAGGGGGGAGCGCGGGTCGACAGGCCGAGCGCCTTGCCAGGGGGTGCCGTGCTGGACGGGCGCCGGGGGCCGGAACGCATTTACGCCGTGTGCTCGCCGCAGCCGCTCTCCTACCAGGCCCTGGAAGGGCTCTGCCGGGCGGCCGCGGCGGGCGGCGAGGAGGCCGTGCGAAGGGCCGGCGGGCTGCCGGGGTTGCCAAGCGGCGCCGCTCAGGCAAGCTTGCTTCTCGAGAAGCAACCTTGAGAGCCCTGCTCTGCGCCGTCGCACTCTGCTCGCCGATCCTTGCCGCGGGAGCAGAGCGGTTCGCCGTAGTCGTCGGGAACAACTCCGGCGCCACCGGCCGCCCCAAACTCTGGTTCGCGGAGAAGGACGCCGAGCGCTTCCACGAGACCCTGCGAGAGCTCGGCGACTTCAGCGACGACCGGGTGACGGTGATCCGGGGAGGCACCCCGCGCCAAGTTCGAGAGGCGCTCGCGGCCACCGAGGCGAAGATCCGCCTTTCGCGCGCCTCCGGGGAGAGGGCGCTCCTCGTGTTCTACTACTCCGGCCATGCCGGCCCCGGCGGGCTGGAGATGGGCAACGAGACGATGAGCTACGACGAGCTCCGCCAGCTCATCGCCGCCTCCTCCGCCGACGCCAAGGTGGCCATCGTCGACGCCTGCGAGTCGGGGCTGCTCACCCAGGTGAAGGGGGCCACCGCCGCACCCGCCCTCAACTTCGCGCTCCCCATCGACGACAGCGTCAAGGGGACCGCCTTCATCGCCTCCACCGCGGTGGGGGAGTCGGCGCAGGAGTCGGCGGCCATCGGTGGCAGCTTCTTCACCCACCACCTGGAGGTGGGGCTGCGGGGCGCAGCCGACGCCGACGGCGATGGCCTCGTCACTCTCGGCGAGGCCTTCCGCTACACAGCGGCGCAGACCGTCTCGGAGACGGCGACGACGCGCACGGGCCCGCAGCATCCCACCTACGAGTTCCGCATGTCCGGGCGCGGGGACGTGGTGCTCGCCGACCTGCGCAAGGCCGAGGCGAAGCTCGTGCTGCCGCCCGACGTGGGCGCGGTCTACTACCTCCGCGGTCCGAAGGGGCTCCTGGCGGAGCTCGCCGCCGGCCCTTCGCCCATCACCCTGGCCCTCCCCGCCGGTCGCTACACCGTGGAGCGCCGCGCCCCCGAGGGAAGGGCGTCCGGTGAGATCACGCTCGAGCCGGGATCGGTGAAGACCATGCCGCCCCTGCAGCCCACGCTCTACGAGCTCTCCCGCGCCAAGGGTGGCCCGCGCCCTGGGCTCGTCTACGTCGGCGGAGGCGTGGAGTGGATCGGCCTCCCCAACTTCGGCGTCGCCCCGGTGGTCCGCCTCGGGTTGCGCAAGGAGTTCGGCCCGGTGGGCCTCCGCCTTCGCATCGACTACGCGTGGAAGTCGGTGGTCGACATGGGGCTCCACTACGACTTCTCCTACCTCTCGGCAGGAGCCGCGGCGCTCTTCCCGATCAACAGCGGAGCGATCCTGGTCGAAGCAGGGCCGGAGATCGGGTACGGCTACGCCACCCAGACCTTGCCCGACCACCGCAGCTTCGACTCCGGGGTCCTCTGGCTGGGAGGCGTGGGCATGGTCACCGCGCCCCTCGGCCCGCTGCGCATCGGCCTGGACGCCTCGGTGGGCGCCCTGGGCTTCAAGCTCAACGGTGCCAACACCGTGAAACCGGGGGCCAGCGCCCTCGCGCTCCTCCTCTGGGGCTTCTAGGGTCCCGAGAGCTCCCGGCCCCATCGCGGCATCCCGCCCTCGCCCGACCGCCTCTCGCCCGAGTTCCGTGTCCCGCCGTCCCGGGGCGAGGTGTGGAATGGGAGCAGGAGGCGAGGTGACCAGATGGGCACGAGACCGGGACGCATCGGGATCGCTTGGTGGTGGTGTGCGGTGCTCGCAGCGGCGCCCGCACCGCGAGCCGCCGCGGCGGAACCGCTCATCGCCGACCCGTCCGCCAGCGTCCTCGCCATCCGGGTCTCGAAGTCGGGGCTTCTCTCCGGCCTCGCCCACAACCACCTCTTCGTTCCCTCCCGCTGGCACGCCGAGGCGCGCTACGACCCAGGGAGGCTGCCGGACACGAGCGTCCTCGTGGTGGTGGACGCGAGCTCCATGCACGATCAGGAGCCCCGCCTCAACGCCGCCAGCCGGGACGAGGTGAGCCGCACCGCGCTCGGGCCGGAGGTCCTCGACGCGAAGAGGTTCCCGGAGATCCGATTCCGGGCCGACGAGTTCCGGGACACGGGCGAGGTCGGGAACCGCGAGGTGGAGGGCGTCATGCGCGGAAGCCTGACGCTCCACGGGACCACGCGACCGATCTCGGTGACCCTCAAGGTGCGCGCGGAAGGCCCCTGGCTGCGGGCCACCGGCAGCGCCACCTTCGCGCAGAGCGACTTCGGCATCCGGCCCTACCACACGGCCTTCGGGACCATCGGCGTGGACGACGAGGTGAACGTCGAGTTCGACCTGCTGATGCGGCCCTCGAGCGCATCCGCCGCGATGGGGGGGGTTGCCGCCGGTTCCGGGAGGTAGTTGGCCGCCGCGCGGTCGTGAAGGGCGATCTCCGGAACGGCCTTTAGGCGTCGTAGCGGATGTCGCCCGCGCCGGAGGTGTCGTAGCCGGCAACGGCACCGACCTCGGCCCGGAAGCGCTTCCCCTGTGCCAGCTCGCAGAGTCGCACGACGCGACTGTCACCGAGGTCGCGCGCCTTGACGATGAGGCCGTAGGCCTCGCTCGCCAGCGGGAAGAACGCCAGCCCGGCCCGCTCGCCCCACGCCCGCGATCCGAGCCCGACGTCGGCGCGCCCGGCCGCCACCGCGAGCACCACGTCGAGGTGCGAGTCGAGGATGACGGCCTTTCGGTGGACCTTGGCGGGGTCGAGCCCCGCCCTAGTGAGCGCCTCGTCGAGGTAGGTGCGCACGCCGGCGCTCGGGGGGCGGGAGGCGAGCCGCTTCCTCGCGAGGTCCTTGATCCGGAAGGCCCGCGGGCCCTTCGGGTAGAGGAGCCCGATCTCCCGCTGCACGAGGTGCAGCCTCGCCACCCGCTCGTCGCCGACGTGGCTCGGGAACCCCCCCGCATGCGCCCCAGCGGCGAGGACCGCGCGCCTGCGCAGGAGCTCGGCGGCCGAGCCCATGTCCGCCTGGACGAAGCCGAGCAGCGGGGGGCCGACGGCGGCGGAGAGCTTGAGGAGCGCCAAGACGGCCACGTCCCCGTTGGCCGCGACCAGGGCCGGCGGCGCCTCCGGGCCCAACGCCGGCTGGGCCGGCCCCGGACCCTCCTCCGGCTTCGACGCCTTGCCGCCGGACCAGGCGAGGACCTCGTCTCGCGAGAACCTCCACTCCGACCCGACGCGCCTCCCGGGGAGCCCTTTCTTGAGGAGGCGGTAGACGTGCTTCGGGTGCACGCGCAGGACCAGGGCGATCTCTTCCGTCTTGAGCAGGGGGTCGGCCATCGCAGCGCCCGAGTATACCCGGTGCGCGAAGGGGGGGGGCCGACCCCGCACGGGAGGTGCGCCTTCGTCCGCCGCCGGAGCCACCCCGCGCGAGAGCGCGCCCGACCTCCCCTCACTCGATCTCGAAGTCGAACCAGGTCTCCGGGTAGGGCTCGTCCCGCAGGGTGAAGTGCCACCACTCCGGCGGGTAGGGCTTGAACCCGTGCTTCTCCAGCAGGGCGCGGAGCATGATCCGCTTCGTCCTCTGATCGACGCCGATGCGCGGGTTCTCCACGTTGGCGAGGGGGTCGAAGCAGTCGTAGCCTGTCCCGAAGTCGAGGCTGTTGTCCCGGAAGCGCTCGCCTGCGGGCAGGCCGCAGTCGCGGAGCGCGTCGCCCTCCCGGTAGCTCTCCTGCGGCGCCGCGGGCAGGGCGATGACCGTCAGGTCGACGGTGCTGCCGCGGCTGTGGCCGCTGCGCGCCACCAGATAGCCCTCGGCGAAGATGCGGTCCTTCGGAACCCGCGGGAAGAACTCGCCCTGCATCCTCGTCTCGCCCGGGTCCTTGGCCCAGGCGATGAAGGCGTCGACGGCCCGCTGCGGCCGATAGCAGTCGTAGACTTTGAGGGAGAGGCCGAAGGGCTTGAGGTCGGCCTGCGCCTTCCTCAGAGCCTCGGCCGTCGGCCGGGTGAGAAGGCACTTCTCGGCCCGGTAGCCCGGCACGCGCTTGCCGAGGAAATTGTGCGAGCCGAAGTAGCGCAGCTCGAGCACCACGCTCGGATCGATCTCGGCGAGCGAGACGAAATCGCCCGGACGCTCGGACACCGTCCCCTTCCCCGCCCCGGCCGGCCGGGGGGCCTGCGGGCAGCCGAGGAGGACGGCGAGCGCGCACGCGGAAGCGGAAGGGGCGATGCGACATCGAACCATCGTGTGGATCCCCGCCTTGGCGAGAGTCTACCGCGCCCCGGGGGGCGCCGACCCGGCACCCTCGCAGGTCCGTCGGACCCTTACGGAACATGAGTTCAGCCTACAGGGCGCAGCTCTGCATCTGGGCGTGCCTCGAGGGCGCCGCCCCGGCGCGAAGGTCGGGTACCCTCTGTCCATGGCAGGCCTCTCCCCAGGCGACCTCGAGGCGCTCGCAAGGGCGAAGAAGACCCTGGAGAACCCGGGGCTCGCGATTCGGATCGCCGACGCTGCCGGGAGGCCCGTCGAGGCGCTCGTGAGGAGCCTGCCGGAGGGGGCGCAGCGGGCCATCCAGGCGGGCACGCGCAGGGCGCTCTCCGCGTCCCTCGGGGTCGCGCTGCGCACCCTCGATCGCAGGGCGGTGCCGGCCTCCGACTGGCTCCACCGCGGGGCGGTGGCGGTCACCGGCGCCGTCGGGGGGGCGACTGGCCTCCCCGGGCTCCTCGTGGAGCTGCCCGTCTCGCTCACCGTCATGCTGCGCTCCATCGCCGACAACGCCAGGGCCCAGGGAGAGGACCTCTCGCAGGTGGCGAGTCGCCTCGAGTGCCTCGCGGTCTTCGCGTACGGCTCGCGCTCGGCGACCGACGACGCCTCGGACGCCTCCTACTTCGCTACCCGAGCCGTCCTGGCGCGGGCCGTCGCCGAGGCCGCGGAATTCGTGGCCGGGCGGGGCGTGACCGAGGCACTCGGGGACAAGGGCGCCCCAGCGATCCTTCAGCTCCTGGCGCGCATCGCGCAGCGGCTCGGCGTGAGCGTCACCGAGAAGGTCGCGGCCCAACTCGTGCCGCTCGTCGGCGCCCTGGGCGGGGCCGCCATCAACACGCTCTTCATCCATCACTTCCAGGAGACCGCCCGCTCGCACTTCACGGTGCGGCGGCTCGAGCGGGACTGCGGGGCCGATCGCGTGCGAGAGGCCTATGACGCCGCGTGAGCGGGGAGCCGGCGGCAGAGGAGGAGGCGCCCCCCCTCGCGCCTCGGCGCTTCTTCGGCCCCGCCGCCGCGCGGGCGGCGGCCCGGTTTGCTCGTGCGCGCCATACCCCGAAAGGGTACGCTCCCGGCCATGGAACCCACCGGCGCGCCCGTAACCCTCTCCCCTGCCGTTCCGCCCCCGCGCCTCGTCATCGTGGGCGCCGCGCGAATCGCTCAAGCCCTCGCCCCGATGGCCCAGCTCGCCGGCCTCGCCGTGGTGGTGGTCGACCCGCGTCCCGGCTTCGCGACCCCGGAGCGGTTCCCCGGCGTCGAGGTCGCCGCGGAGCCTCCCGAGACGGCGCTCGCGCGCATCCGCCTCGACCGCCGCTCGGCGCTCGTCTCCCTGGCCCACGACCCGCAGCTCGACGACCCCGCCATCGGCGCGGCCTTGCGCTCCGGGGCCTTCTACGTCGGGTGCCTGGGAGGCAAGAGCACGCAGGCGGGGCTGAGGGAGCGCCTGCGGGCCCAGGGGTTCGAGGAGCCGGCCCTGGAACGCGTCCACGGACCGGTGGGCCTGCCGCTCGGCGCCGCCACGCCCGGCGAGATCGCGGTCTCCATCCTCGCCGAGCTCGTCGGCTGCTTCCGGAAGCTGGAGCCTGCCGCCCCGGGCGGCGCTTCCGTCCTGGGCCCGAAGACGTGAGCTCCGGCCGCAGTGCCCCGGGGGCGAGGGCGCGGTCCGTTGAAGTTTCGTTAAGCCTCGCCGGTGCGGGCGAGAGCGCTTAGACCCCGGCGGCGTTCTGTGGTACCCGATTCCCTCCGGATGTCCCGGGCATAAGGTATCTCGGCTCCCTCATGTGGATCGTCCGACTGGCCCTCTCGAGGCCGTACACCTTCGTGGTGCTGGCGCTCGTCATCCTCCTCACGACGCCGTTCGTCCTCTCGCGGACCCCCACGGACATCTTCCCGGAGATCAACATCCCGGTAATCGCCCTCGTCTGGAGCTACAACGGGCTCCAGCCGCAGGAGATGGAGCGGCGCATCACCTCCAACGTCGAGCGCGGCGTCACCACGCTCGTGAACGACGTCGAGCACATCGAATCGCAGTCGCTTACCGGGATCGCCATCATCAAGGTCTTCTTCCAGCCGAACGCCAACGTGCAGACGGCCCTGGCGCAGACCGCGGCCATCTCGCAGACCTTCCTGCGCAGCCTCCCGCCCGGCACCACCCCGCCGCTCGTCATGATCTACTCCGCCTCGACCGTGCCGGTCCTGCAGATCGGCCTGACGAGCGACCGGCTCAGCGAACAGCAGCTCTTCGATTACGGCAACAACTTCATCCGCACGCAGCTCGCTACCGTCCAGGGCGCCTCCATGCCGTTCCCCTACGGCGGCAAGCAGCGCGTCATCTCGGTCGACATCGATCCGACCGCTCTGCAGGCGAAGGGGCTGTCGGCGGTGGACATCGTGAACGCCGTCAACGCCCAGAACCTGATCCTGCCCACCGGCACCGCCAAGCTGGGGGCCCTCGAATACAACGTGGAGATGAACGGCAGCCCGAGCTCGGTGGCGGCCCTGAACGATCTCCCGGTGAAGACGGTGAACGGCTCCACCATCTACCTCCGGGACGTCGCGCACGTCCGCGATGGCTTCGTCCCCCAGACCAACGTCGTCCTGGCGAACGGCCAGCGCGGCGTGCTCATGAGCGTCTACAAAACCGGCAATGCCTCCACCCTCTCCATCGTCGACCGGGTGAAGCAGACGCTCAAGGACTACCGCCCCTCCTTGCCGGACGGGCTCAACATCACCACCTTCTTCGACCAGTCCCTGTTCGTCCGCGCCGCCATCCAGGGCGTGCTCCGCGAGGCGCTCATCGCCGCCTGCCTGACCGCGGCCATGATCCTGCTCTTCCTCGGGAACTGGAAGAGCACGCTCATCATCGCCATCTCCATCCCGCTCTCCATCCTCGTCAGCATCCTCTGCCTGAGCGCGCTCGGCGAGACCATCAACATCATGACACTCGGCGGCCTGGCCCTCGCCGTCGGCATCCTGGTCGACGACGCCACCGTCGAGATCGAGAACATCAACCGCAACCTCGCCATGGGCAAGGAGACGGTGCAGGCCATCCTGGACGGGGCGCAGCAGATCGCCGTCCCCGCCTTCGTGTCGACCATCTGCATCTGCATCGTGTTCATCCCGATGTTCCTGCTCTCGGGAGTGGCCCGCTACCTGTTCGTCCCCCTGGCGGAGGCGGTGACCTTCGCCATGCTCGCCTCCTACGGCTGGTCGCGCACCATCGTGCCGACCCTGGCGAAGTACCTCTTGAGCGCCAAGGACGAGTACCACGCCGAGGACCACGTCGGCGAACGGATGGGCCCTCTCCGCCGCTTCCAGCAGGCGTTCGAGCGGGGCTTCGAGCGTTTCCGCGCCGCCTACCGGCGCGCGCTCACCACCGCGCTCGAGCACGCCTGGCCGTTCGCCGCCTGCTTCCTCGCCTTCTGCACGCTCTCCGCCGCGCTCACCCTCGTGCTCGGGCGGGACTTCTTCCCGAACGTCGACGCCGGGCAGATCCGGCTCCACCTGCGCGCGCGCACCGGCTTGCGCATCGAGGAGACCGCCCGCCTCACCGATCAGGTGAACCAGCTCATCCGCCGCACCATCCCCGAGGAGGACCTGATCACCGTCCTCGACAACATCGGCCTCCCCTACTCCGGCATCAACCTCACCTACAGCAACTCGGGTACCATCGGGACCTCGGACGCCGAGATCCTGGTCCAGCTCAAGGAGGAGCGGAACCGGCCCACCAGCGAGTACGTGGACGAACTGCGCCGCAGCCTGCCGAGGGAGTTTCCCGGCGTCCAGTTCTTCTTCCAGCCGGCGGACATCGTGACGCAGATCCTGAACTTCGGCACCCCGGCCCCCATCGACATCCAGATCCTGGGGCAGGATCAGGAGACCAACTACCGAGCCGGCCTCAAGCTCGCCAACCAGATCCGCCATGTCCCGGGAACGGCCGACGTGCACGTCCAGCAGGCCTTCGACGCCCCCACCCTCTACATGAACATCGAGCGCACCCGCGCGCAGGACATGGGCGTCGAGGCGCGCGACATCGCCCAGAACGTGCTCGTCTCGCTTTCGGGCAGCTTCCAGACCGCCCCGAACTTCTGGCTCGATCCCAAGAACGGGGTGAGCTACAACGTCGCGGTTCAGACCCCGCAGTACCGGGTCGACACCTTCCAGGCGCTGCAGAACACCCCCGTCACCCCGAGCGGTGGCAGGGCGCCGCCCCAGATCCTCGCCAACCTCACCTCCATGTCCACCGTGGCGCGCCCCGCCTCCGTCTCCCACTACAACGTCCAACCCATGGTCAACGTGTACGCCTCCGTCTCCCGGCGCGACTTGGGTTCGGTATCCGAGGAGGTGGGCAAGGCGGTGGCCGCCATCCGGAAGGAACTGCCCCGCGGCAGCCGGATCTTCATCCGGGGTCAGGTGCAGACCATGGCCTCGTCGTTCTTCGGCCTCGGGGTGGGGCTCGTCGCCGCCATCGTCCTCGCCTACCTCCTCATCGTCGTCAACTTCCAGTCGTGGCTCGACCCCTTCATCATCATCACCGCGCTCCCCGGGGCGCTCGCCGGGATCTGCTGGATGCTGCTCTTCACCCACACCACCCTGAGCGTGCCCTCGTTGACCGGGGCCATCATGTGCATGGGGGTGGCGACGGCCAACAGCATCCTCATGATCTCCTTCGCGCGCGAGCAGCTGCGGGAGGGGAAGAGCGCTTTCGAGGCGGCACTCGAGGCCGGCTTCGTCCGCATCCGGCCGGTCATCATGACCGCGCTCGCCATGATCATCGGCATGGTCCCCATGGCCATCGGCCTGGGCGAGGGCGGCGAGCAGAACGCCCCGCTCGGGCGCGCCGTGATCGGGGGCCTCCTGTTCGCCACCGTAGCCACCCTCTTCTTCGTGCCCTGCGTCTTCTCCATCATCCACGGCTGGGTCGAGCGCAGGCACGCTCGGGCTTCCGGACAAGGGGCGGCGGCGACATGAGCGACACATCTTCCGGCGAGAGACGCACCCCGATCGACGACGCCCGCGAGGGAGAGCCCGCGCGACGGCCGGCTCAGAAGAGCGCGCTCTTCCTCGTCTTCTCGGTACTGGCCGCCTCGCTGGTGGTGATCGGCGGGCTCCTCATGGTGTGGCGACACCGTCAGTTCCAGGCGCTCGCCAAGGACACCGAGGCGCAGACCATCCCCACCGTGGCGGTCATCCACCCGGCCGCCCAGGTCGCCTCCGAGGAGCTCGTGCTCCCCGGGACGCTGCAGGCGTTCGTCGAGTCGCCCATCTACGCGCGCACCAACGGCTACTTGCGAAAGTGGTACCACGACATCGGAAGCCGGGTGGTGCAGGGGGAGCCGCTCGCCGACATCGACACGCCGGAGGTCGATCAGCAGCTTCTCTCGGCCAGGGCCGACCTCGTCACGGCGCAGGCCAACGAGCACCTCTCCGAGATCACCGAGGCCCGCTACCGCGAGTTGCTCAAGACCGACAGCGTCTCCCGCCAGGAGGTCGACAACGCCGCGGGCGATCTCGCCGCCAAGAGGGCCATCGTCCACTCCCTCGAGGCCAACGTGCGCCGCCTGGAGGAGACCAAGTCCTTCCAGCGGATCTACAGCCCGTTCGAAGGCGTCATCACCCGGCGCAACGTCGACATCGGCACCCTCATCAACGCCGGGAACGGAGGGGCTTCGCAGCTCCTCTTCGTGCTGGCAAAGACCGATCCCATGCGGGTCTACGTGAGCGTGCCCGAGGCTTTCGCACCTTCCATCCGCCCGGGCCTGCCCGCCTACCTCACCGTGACCCACTACCCCGGCGAGACATTCCGGGGCGAGGTGGTTCGCACTGCCGGGGCGATCGACCTCGCCACGCACGCCCTGCTCACCGAGGTGGACGTCCCGAACCGGGAGGGAAGGCTCCTGCCGGGCGGGTACGCCCAGGTCCATCTCCACATCCAGCTGGAGGGGGACCGGCTCCGGGTGCCGGTGAACGCGCTCCTCTTCCGCTCGGAGGGTCTGCGAGCGGTGGTGGTCGACCAGAACCAGCGCGTCCGCCTGCAGGCGCTCGCCATCGGCCGCGACTACGGCGCTTCGCTGGAGGTGGTGTCCGGGCTCAAGGCGGACGACCTCATCGTCCTCAATCCCCCCGACGGCATCGAGGCCGGGCAGGAGGTCCGCGCTCGAGAGGTCGCGAACCCCCTCCTGCCGGACTCCCCGCCGGGGAAGCGCCCGACTGGCCCCCCGGGGGAAAGCCGGCCCTCTCCCGCCCGGGAGAAGTCTCCCCGATGACGCGCCCTCGACCTCTTCCCCTGCGCCCCCACGCCGGTCTCTGGGGCGCCGCTCTCCTCGCCCTCGCCGCCGGCTGCTCGGTGGGGCCGAACTACAACCGCCCCCCGGTCTCCGCGCCCGTGAAATGGGAGGTGACGGAGCCCTGGCGCGAGGCCGTCCCCAAGGACGCGGTCCCCAAGTCCCACTGGTGGTCCCTCTTCCGCGACGGCGACCTGGAGACCATGGAGGCCGACCTGCTCTCGGCCAACGAGACCCTCAAGGGGGCGGTCGCCCACCTCGACCAGGCGCGCGCTTCCGCCGCGGTCCAGAATGCCTCGCTCTTCCCGTCGCTGTCGGTCGCCCCGGCCGCCGGCGTGGAGCGCTACTCCGGGAACCGCCCGAGCGGCAGCACCGCGACCTTCAGCCCCGTCACCCAGTCGAACTATCTCCTTCCATTCACCCTGAGTTACGAGGTCGACCTCTTCGGGTCCGTCCGGCGCTCGATCGAGTCGGCGCAGGCCGCCTACCAGGCGAGCGCCGCCGACCTGGAGAACGTGCGCCTCGTCCTCACCGCGGAGCTGGCGGCGGACTACTTCACCTTGCGCCAGCTCGACACCGAGATCGCCATCCTCAACCGGAACGTGGAGAACCTGAGGAAGGGGCTCGAGCTCATGAAATCGCGCTACGCCGGCGGCATCGCCTCGAGCCTCGACGTGGCGCAGGAAGAGACGCTGCTCAACGCCACCCGCACCCAGGCCACGCTCCTCCTCCTGCAGCGCAAGCAGTTCGAGGACGCCATCGCGGTGCTGGTCGGCAAGCCGGCACCGGACTTCCACGTCCCGGCGCAGGAACTCGCCGCCGAGCCGCCCCGCATCGACGGCGGGCTGCCCTCCGACGTCCTGGAGCGCCGCCCGGACGTCGCCGAGGCGGAGCGACAGATGGCCGCCGCCAACGCCCAGATCGGGGTGGCCACCGCCGCCTACTTCCCCTCCCTCGCCCTCACCGGCCAGGGAGGGTGGAACTCGATGAAGCTCTCGCAGCTCTTCAACCCCGCCAGCGCGTTCTGGGCGGTGATGGCGACGCTCACCCAGGCCATCTTCGACGGCGGCGCCCGCGGGGCCCAGGTGGACTACTCCCGGGCGGGCTACGAGGCGGCGCTGGCGAGCTACCGGGCCACGGTGCTGAACGCCTTCCGCGAGGTGCAGGACAGCCTCACCGGCCTCGAGGTGCTCGAGACCGCGCGCCAGTCGCAGGCCGAGGCGGTGGCCTCGTCGCGGCGCCAGCTCGACCTCGCCACCTCCCGGTACGTGGGCGGCCTGGTGAGCTACCTCGACGTCGTGATCGCCCAGCAAAACCTCCTCGCCAACGAGCAGCAGGCCGCCGTCATCCAGGGCCAGCGCCTCGTGACCTCGGTGCTCCTGGTGAAGGCCCTCGGCGGCGGGTGGGATGCCGGGAGCCTCGACTCGGTTCGCGCGGCGCCGCGGGTGACGGACGCCTTCGTCCCCTAGCCTACCCGCCCCCGGGGGTCGCTCTCAGCCGAGATCGAGCTCGGAGCGCTTGTCCCTCACGTCTTTCCACCGGTCGGCGTCCGGGAGCGGCGGCTTCCTGTGGGTGATGCTCGGCCACCTTCGCGAGAGCTCGGCGTTGAGGCCGACGTACTCCCCCCACGGCTCGGGAAGGTCCCCCTCGGAGAAGATGGCCTGGACCGGGCAGGCGGGCTCGCACGCCCCGCAGCAGATGCACTCGTCCGGATCGATGACGAGGAAGTTCGGGCCCGCGTGGAAGCAGTCGACCGGGCACACCTCCACGCAGTCGGTGTACTTGCAGCGGATGCAGGGCTCCGCGACGAGGTAGGCCATCCCCCGGGCATCCTCCCCGGCGCGGGCCAGGACCGCAACGGGCCGGACCGGGCCTTCTGCCGGCTAGAAGATCACGACGACCGGCTGCCGCTGCCTCACGAAGTCGGCGACCGCCTCGATGTCCGCGTCGGTTCCCGTCGCCACGCAGCCCAGCGTCCAGTCGACGGCAGTCGTCGGGTACTCGGGTTCGGTCTTCCCGCGCGGCGGGCCGTGGATCCCGACGGCGCGCCCGGTGAGCCCCTGCGCTTCCTGATCAGGCGTGGGGTAGTCGATGGGAATGAAGGTCCCGAAGCGCCCGGAGGGCCTGGGAGGCCCGAGGGTGTAGGTCCCGAGCGGCGTCCTCCCGTCCCCCAGGTGACGCTTGTCGAGGCCGCCCTGGCCGAGCGCCACTTGGATGCGCGCCGCCGGCGCCCCATCGCTGCACAGCCAGAGCTCCCGCTTGCGGGTGATGACCGCGACCACGTCCCCGGTCGCGGGGCACAGGGAGCCCGGCTCGACCCCTCGGCCAGCCATCCCGCCGCCGGCCGTGAGCAGCAGCACGAGCGTCGCGAGCGTCTCTGTGGCGAACCCGGCCACCCAGAGATCAAGCTACCCGCTGCGTGGGCCCTTGTCACGCGCCCGCGGTCTCCACCTCGGGGCAGGATGTGGGCACGGGTCGCCTGCGCCCCGCGCCTGCCCGCGACGGTGCGCGACAAGCCCTGCCCTTCGATGCTAGGAAGGTAGGCCGCTCCGCACCCGGGGCGCCGGCCATTCGAGTACCTTCCCGACGCCGCGAGCTGCCGAGAGGCGCGGGAATCCCATCGCGGGAGACATGCAGGCCTTGGGAAGGCACAGCCGAGCGAGCCAGGGAACGGCCGACGAGCCCGCCGCGGCTGGGCCCGCGCGCGACGGCGACGGGGCCCGCCTCCCCGGCGCCTCGAGGACCCTTCTCGCGATCCTCGCCATCGCCTTGGCGGTGGCGTGCGGCCACGCGCCACCCCTGCCCGAGCCCGAGCCCGCGCCGGTGCTGACGGAGAGCGCACCTCCGGCCGTGACCTGCGAGGTGAGCAGGTCGCCCGATTGCCGCCCCTTCGGCGACTGCAGCGCCGAGGAGGTCATCGGTGCGGTCTGCTCCCGCACCGTCCTGGAGGGGGAGTCGCTCATCGAGATGGCCCGGGAGTACGACCTCGGCTACGGCGAGATCGCGGCGGCCAACCCGGCGCTCGACCCCTTCGTCCCCACGCCCGGGGCGACCGTGGTCATCCCCACCGCGTGGATCGTGCCGCGGGCCGCCGTGCCCGGCACCCTGCTCGTGAACCTCTCCGAGATGCGGCTCTACCTCATGCCCGCCACCCCCGGCGCCCCCATGACGTTCCCGGTGGGCGTGGGCAGCGAGGGATGGGCCACCCCCCTTGGCACCTTCAAGGTGATCCAGAAGCAGACCAACCCGAGCTGGTACCCGCCGGCCTCCATCCGCCGGGAGAACCCGGAGCTTCCGGATGTCGTGCCCCCGGGCCCGGACAATCCCCTCGGTACCCACTCCTTGAGGCTCTCGAAGGGGTCCATCCTCATCCACGGCACCGACAAGCCGTTCGGCGTCGGGCGGAAGGCGAGTCACGGCTGTCTGCGGCTCTACCCCGAGGACATCCCGCACCTCTACGAGCGGGTCGCCGTAGGGACCCGGGTGAGCATCGTCCGGGAAACGGTCAAGGTGGGCCAGCGCGGGACGCGCATCTACGTGGAGGTGCACGGGGACGACGAGGTCCGCGTCGACTACCTCAGCGAGGCGAAGCGGCTACTCGCGCGCCGCGGCCTGCTCGATCGAATCGACGCCCAGAAGCTCGACTCCGCCGTGAAGGAGCTCCGGGGGGTGCCGGTGGACGTCTCGGCGGACGGCGGTTGAGCCGCGCCGGGGATCGCGCCCGAGCTCGCGATCCCCTGCGCAGGCCCCTACTTGGCCCCCTTCATCTGCTTCAGCTCGAAGGCCTTCGCCGCCTTGGCCGCAGCGGTCTCGGCCCGGGCCGCGGCGCTCTGGGCGTCGGCGGCCGCCTGCTGCGCCTTCGCCGCCGCCGCGTTCGAGTCCGCAACGCTGTTCCGCAAGGCCTGAATGTCCGCGTTCTGGGCGTCCACCTTCTTGCTCAAATCGGCGATCTTCGAGTCCATCGCCGCCGTCTGCCGCTCCATGTTCGTGATCCGGTCGGCGAGCGGGCTGATCTCCTGCTTGACCGACGAGTCGGTGGCGCACCCCGCCGCGAGCAGCGCGAGGACGGCCAAGCCCAGCATGCGTGTCATGTTGCCTCCTTGGTGATCGGCTCCCCCCGGCAACTTCGCCCAGGCGCGGGTTTTCGGGGTAGCCTCGCAAGGGTCGACACCCTGTTGGGCGTGACCCGCCGGCCGACGGTCCCCCTTGCGAGGGTTCTCGTTCCGTGAACGATGCGGAGCGCCCGCTTTCGCTCGGCGCCGCGGGCGCGGCCTTGCCGAGCCCTCTCCCCGAGGGGATGCGCGCGAGCCGCGGCAGCCGCGAGCGGGCTTCGCGGCGGCAAGAGGCCCTGCGCACGCTGCCCGACGGATCGGGGCCGCGACCCATCGCCTCGCCCGGGAGGACGGGGCCCACCCCTGCCCTAGGAAGCGCTCCCCGAGGAGCCCCGCCCTCAGACGCCGAGGGCGTCGAACTCCTGGTAGGCCTGCTTCAGCCACACCCGGACGCGCTGCCGCTCCATCAGTCCGAGCCCGCCCGGCTCGGACTCGCGTCGAGTCGCCGCCCAGAAGCTGGCGCTGGTCGCGTCGATCTTGCGCATGGCGGCCTCGTGGAGGCGCCCCAGGGTGACGACATGGGCTTTCAGCGCGCGCGCCCGCTCCATCTCCCCGGATCGCGCCAGTGCGTCGAAGTGGTCTCCCCGGAATTGGTTGAGCACGAGCACGTAGTTCAGGCGCTCACCGTACCGGTCGAGGAGGCGGCGGAGCAGGTCGACCGAGTCGCGGCCCGAATCCATCACGTGCCAGTAGCGGATGGAGATTCCCGCTTCCCGGGCGAGCTCGAGCACCCCCGAGTCGTCGATCCACTGCGCGAGCGGCTCATGGGTCTGCGAGGCGAGGTCCACCAGAACGCGGCCTTCGGGGCTGGCGGCCGCGGCCTCCATGACCGCGTCCAGGCTCTCGAAGCGGTCGAGGAGCACCGGGGAGGCGTAGCCCGCGTAGAAGCGCAGCAGTGCGGCGTGCGACCGATCGGAGTCGAACCCGACGAAGGGGATCCCGTGGTCGATGAAGTACTGCGCGAGCAGGCGGGCGACGACGGACTTCCCCACTCCGCCCTTCTCCCCGCCGATGAGATGTACGTGGGCCATGATTTCCCCTCGCTGGTCTGACTGCGGCTGGTATCACTCTTTGCGGCGGGCCGGGGGAGGATTCGGAGCGGCGCTCTCTGCCATCTAGTGCCCGTTACTGCGGTCGGCGCGCCAGGAGCGCCCGGGCCTCTGCGCCCCGACCCTGGCGCACGTACACCTCGGCGAGCAGACGATAGGTTTCCGGGTACTCCGGGTGATCCCGGAGCAGCGCCTCCAGCTCCTTGGCCGCGCCATCGAGATCGCCGGCTCGCGCCTCGAAGAAGGCAAGCGTCCAGGAGTACCGGGGCACGTCGGGGCGGAGCTGAGCCGCTCGCCTCGCCAGGGTCACCGCCTCCGACAGCCGCCTCTCCCCGACGAGCACCGCCAGGTTGAAGGCCGCCGCCGCCATCCGCGGATCCGCCTTCAGCGAGTCCCGCAAGCACCTCTCGGCCTCGTCCCGCCTCCCCTCCTCTGCGAGCAGCAGCCCCAGGTCGAAGGAGATGCTCGCCAGAGCGGGCTGGAGGGCGTGCGCCTCGCGCAAGAGCTTCTCCGCCTCATCGAGGTGCCCGCTCTCGGCGAGCAGCATGGCCAGGTTCGCCTTTGCCATGTAGAGCTGGTCGTCGATCGCAACGGCGCGGCGGAACTGTCGCTCGGCGTCCGCCCGGCGGCCGAGCGCGCTGTAGAGGTTGCCCAGGTTGTAGGGGCCCGACGGCAGGTCCGACATGTAGCGCTGCCCCTCGATGTACTCGTCGAGGACCGCCGCGTGCACCTTGCGCTGCGCCTCGGTGAGCCGCAGGGCCGGCGCCCCCGCCAGGCGCGCCGCCGCCTCGTCGCGCACCCAGCGGATCGGATCCTGGAGGAGCGGTCCGAGAAGGCGGGCGAGCGCCGCCGGGTCGTCGGCGGACAGGCGCTGCACCGCCGTCGCCCGGATCAGGGGCTCGGGGTCCAAGAGCGCCCTCTCCACCGCCGCGCGCGCCGCCGGGCCTGGGTAGGCCGCCACCAGGTCGACCGCCGAGGCCCGGGCGGGCACCGGCCGGAGCAGATCCTGGGAGAGCTGGACGAGGTCCGCCTCGGCCTCCGGTGCCCGGGCCCTCCCGGCCGCCAGGATCGTCCCGAAGTGCGGTTTGCGCATCTTCCCGTACCAGGCGTCGTACTTCGCCTGCACCCAGGCCGGCGACCGGTCGGCGTGGCACCCGGATGCGCTGCAAGCATTGGGAACGCCCAGGCTGGCGCTGAGGTCCGGCCGCGGCACGCGCATGGAGTGGTCGCGCCGGAAGTGCACCACCATGAAGTTCCTGCCCGGCATGTGGCACGAGACGCAGAGCACGCCGGCGCTGGGCTTGCCCTTCCACTCCTTCTTGTGGAAGTGGTGCGCGGAAGCGTCGTAGGTGTCGGCTCGGTGGCACCGGGTGCAGAGCTCGTTCCCTTCCTTGTGGCGCTTTCCGGAGTGGACGTCGTGGCAGTCGCTGCAGCGAACCCCGTTGGCGTACATCTTGCTCTGGGTGAATGCGTGCCATTCGAAGTCCTCGTCGAGGATCTGTCCGTCGGGGTAGAAGGTGCCGGGAGCGAGCAGGACCGGGAGGTAGCGATCGAGCAGCTCGCCTCCCGGGACTCCCTGGTCGGCGAACTGAGCCCGCCGCGAGTGGCAGGGGGCGCACAGCCCCACCAGCTCGGGGGCCGGGAGCTTCGCGGTGCGCGTGACCAGGGCGAAGTTCTCCACCTGCGGGCGCCCCATGGCCGGCTCCTCCGCCCAGGCCACGTGGCGCGAGCCCGGTCCGTGGCAGGCCTCGCAGCCGACCATGATCTCCGACCAGGTGGTCTGGTACTCGTCCCTCTCCGGATCGTAGCGCTTGCGGACCGCGGTGGAGTGGCAGTCGGAGCACATCGCGTTCCAGTTCTGGCCAGGGCGGGTCCAGTGGAGCCAGTCGCCGGGCGGGGCGTCGGGCCCGGGGTTCACGTAGAACCAGCGCTTGGCCCGCGTGTCCCAGGCGGCCGAGAGCGCCTGGAGCCGCCCGCCGGGGAACGCGACGAGGTATTGCTGCAAGGGCTCCACCCCGAAGGTGTAGGCCACCTCGTAGTCGCGCATGGTCCCGTCCGACCCCTCGGCGTGGACCAGGAACCGCTCGCCTTGCCGGAAGAAGCGCCAGACCTTGCCCCGGTGCGCGAAGGAGGCCCCGCCGAAATCGCCGAGGACGGTCGCGGGGCGCGCGGGCTGCATGGCCTTGGCGTGGTTCGAGCCCTTCCAGGCGTCGTAGGCCTTCTGGTGGCAGGTCTTGCAGCGCTCGCTCCCCACGTAGCGCGCCTCCGACTCCGCCGCGGAGTGCGGGCCTCGCAGGTTCCGCACCGCCAGGTAGAGGGGGAAGGAGAGGACGATGACGGCGGTGGCGGCGATCCCCGCCAGCCGGTAAGAGCGGAGCGGATCGCGCTCGACGGGCGCGCTTCTTTGGGGAGTCAAGGGCACCTCGCGTCCGTCCTAGAGGTAGGTGACCTGGCCCGGCTCGAAGCGCGCCCGCTCGATTCGCCGAGAGGTGTCCACCTTGACGATGCCCGATTCGATGGCCACCGGAAAAAGGTCGAGCGCGCGCGGCGCCGGCGGGGAGAGGACGTCGCCCCGCATGTCGAAGGTCGAGGCGTGGCAGGGGCACGGGAAGACCTTCTCCTTGTCGTTCCACGGAACCGTGCACCCGAGGTGAGTGCACTTCGAGGAGATGGCGAGGAACCCGCCGTCGGCGAGCCTCACGAGGTAGAATCTCCCCGCCGGGAACGGCCGAACCGAGGCGGGAGTGAACTCCGCGACCGGCCCGGCGGCGACCGGGCCCCCTCCGCGGCGACCCCCCTCCTTGCGTGGCGCGAGGTAGGCGATCGTCGCCGCCGCGACCTCGAGAAGAGCCAGGACCCCGAGTGCCCTCCAGAGGCGATCGAGGAAGGCGCGCCGCGCGGGGACCGGCTCGCCCGGATGGCCGTGGGTGGCGGACACGGATCCTCCTAGGGGCGCGCCGCCCACGGCCAGGCGAGGGCCATCGCCTGGCCGCGAAAGAGTACCCCGGTTGCGGTGAGGACGGCGAAGGCGGCGAGGACGAAGGTGAAGACCGCCTGCACCGTCTCGAGCCGCGACGCCCCCCGGCGCCGGGAGAGGAGCGCGACGGCGGCGACGACGGTCGCGACCCCGAGAAAGGGCAACAAGCCGCCGCGCACCGCCGGGGCAAGCTTGGGGAGCCAGGGCGGCGCCCGGCGCAGCGGCTCGTCGACGACCACGGCGGCTGCCGCCAGGATCGCTCCGGCCAAGGCGGCGACGACGACGCCGCGCGCCCCCCGGGGTGACTCGAACCATCGGCCACTCGGGCGTTCCGCGCCGCCCAGGGACGGAAGGGCGCAGAGGAGCGCGAAGGCGAGCGCCGGCACCACCACCGCCGCGAAGAGCGGATGGACGTGGACGAGCAACTCCTGCACCCCCATGAAGTACCACGGGGCCTTGGCCGGGTTCGGGCTCATCCCCGGGTTCGCCTGCGCCAGGAGCGGGGCGTCTGCGACCGCGGCGAGGAGGAGGACTGCGGCCGAGACCACGAGCGCCGCCGCCCCCTCGCGCCGGGTCAGTCCGGGGGAAACGGCGACGAGCGGCCCCCGGGGCGAGGCAGCGTCGCCGGCGTCCGCGGGAAGGACCACCCCTCCCACCTTGCGCACCAGCCAGAAGTGGAAGGAGAGGAGCAGCAGGAGGGCGATGGGCAGCACGGCCACGTGGAGCACGAAGAACCGCGCCAGCGTGGGCGGCCCGATGTCGGCTCCCCCACGGGCGGCGCGGACGAGAGCCCCGCCCAGGAGAGGCACGTATTCCAGCATCCCGGTGCTGATGGTGACGGCCCAGTAGGCGAGCTGGTCCCAGGGGAGGAGGTAGCCGGTGAAGGCGCTCGCGACGACGATGAGCAACAGCACCGCCCCGAGAAGCCAGTTTCCCCTACGGGGCGGCAGGTGACCGCCCCGGTAGAAGACGCGCAAGAGGTGCAGGAAGGTGACGACGACGAGCCCGTTCGCGGCCCAGTGGTGGGCGTTGCGCACGAATGCTCCGAACGGCACCTCGTCCGCGAGCGCCACGACCGCCGTGTAGGCCCGCTCCGGGGAGGGCTCGTAGGTCGCGAGCAGCAAGGCGCCCGTCGCCGCGAGGAGGAGGAACAGGACCGCGGCCGCCCCTCCCAGGCCGAAGGTGCAGGAGAGGCGCAGCGCCGCCACCGGCACCACCCGCGGGTGCAGGTGGAGGACGAGGTGGGAGAAGCCGGAGGTCCTGCGCTCCCCCCGACCGTCCTCCCTGGTCTCCTGACCGGCCATGAGTCTCCGCGCGCCCCTGCTCTTGCGACCCCGCGGCGGAAGCGCGAGCCCGCGGGGGCCGCAGTGTACCTTCCGCCTCCCGCCCTACACCACGACGAACGGGCTCGGCCCGCCTTGCCCCCGCCCAAAGGATGGAGCCCCGGTCCTGGCGGCGGCCCGGGAGCGAGCGGGAAAGTGGTGTCGCAGGGGGCTGCGAAGGGACCGGCCTCGGGCGAATCGCAACTCTTGCGCGTCGGCGGCGAGTTTTCGCGTTTACCGATGGCGATTCGCCAGTCGGACGGCGCTATCCGCCCGACAACAGGGGGTCGCGCCGTCTCGGACCTCCTGACGCGCGATGGCGCAGATCCTGCATGGGCTCGGTCGACCTCAGTGTCTCTGGGCGAGGCGTCTCCGCAGGGCGGCGCTTACCCATTCCTCTTCTTCCGGGAGTCGAACACATGGCGAACAAGATCACCGAAGACTGCACCAACTGCGGGGCCTGTGAGGCCGAGTGCCCGAGCCAGGCCATCTCGTCCGGCGACGACACCTATCTCATCGACGCCGCGAAGTGCGACGAGTGCGCCTCCAACGGTGGCGAGCCGAGCTGCATGTCGGTCTGCCCCACCGACTGCATCGTGAAGCTGTAGGCGAACGAGTTCCGCCTTCGGGGCCGCGAGACTCGACGCCGAAGACGACCTAGAGCGGAGACGCCGCCCCGCCCGGGGTGGCGTCTCTTTTCGTCTCCGCACCCTCGGCGCCGATCGGCGGGCGAGCGCCTTCGATCAGGGCCCCGGAGGGGCGAGCGCGCGCAGGCCCTCCGCCAGGGCGCGGCAGGCGTTGTCGATGAGGCTCTCCTTCGCGCTCACCAGGTAGAGGTGGGGCGTGACCGCCCAGGTCTCCCGAAGGAGGCGGCGCGGACTCGCCTCGACGCCCCCGCTCCGCTCCAGGGCCCGCTCGATCATGGGCAGCACCTTGTCGGAGAGGCGCAACGACGTGTCGATGGCGAGGAGCGCAACGTCGGGGCGGACGGCCCGCAGCCGCAGGAGGAAGGCCCCGACCTCGGCGTCGGTGAGGTGCTTGGGCGGCCCGGACTTGAGCTCGACGTACAGGAGCTTTCCCTCGGCAGCGGCGACGAGGTCGAGGTCGCCACCCACGCCCCGGGCCCCGCTGCGCACGCCGATCTCCGCCTCGAGGCCGAGGCGGGCCGAGAGCTCGCGTGCCACCCACCACTCCAGCGTTCCCCCGAACGAGCGCGCCCGCTTGCGGAGCCGGTAGCGTCCGCGGAGACGCCGCTCCGCGAGCCCCAGGGCGACGCAGTCCTCGGCCATGGCCTCCGCCTGCAGGGCCCCGAGGTACCGGGATGTCTCAGCGGGGAGGAAGTCCGCGGCGGCGAGGATGGCGCCTCGCAAAAAGAGGCGGAAGGCGTAGTGCCCGAGCCGGGAGGCGATGGCGTCGAGGGACTCCTCCGGCAGCCTGAGATCGAAGGGCAGGTCGGGTCGGGAGAGGCGCGGCTCGAGCCCGCGCCGCACCAGCATGGCGAGGGGTTCGGAGGCCGGCGCGCGCGGCCGGCCGACCGGCGCCGCCCGGGCCGCGGCCCTGGCCTCGAGGTGGCGAGCTCCCGGGAGCCTCTGCATGGCCCGATGATATGCCGCGCGCGGCGGGTCGCGGGAAGGGCGCGCCCGGGACCGCCCGGGGCGCTCGCGGCGCCCCTACCCCTTCGCGTCCCCGCCTCGCTCCAGCCGGCGAATGAGGCCTTCCACGCCCTCCCGACCGATGATGCGCGCGAAGCTCGCCCGGTAGTTCTCCACGGTCGAGACGTCGTCGATGACCACGTCGACGATCCGCCAGCCAGCGCTCGTCTCGCGCATCACGTACTTCACCTCGCTCGTCTCATCCTTCACCGCCAGGCGCGTGGCCACCACCACCCGCTCGCCCTGCTGGCTCTCGTTCAGGTATTCGATGTGCGCCTCTCGCAGGGTGTCGATCTGGGAGCCGCCGGACACCCGGAAGCGGTGCTCGAACGCCTCGAGGAGGCGCTGCCGCTCCTTCGGGGTCAGCTTCGCCCAGCGCGGGCCGAGTGCCGACTCCAGCATCTGCCGCGTGTCCACGATGCGCGCGACGATCGCCTCGAACCGGTGCTGGCCCGATTCGGAGAGGACCTGCCCGCTCGGCGGCAGGGCGGCACGGATCTCGGCGTCGCGCTCGCGCAGCGCCTGCGTGGCGCCCGAGCCCCCGGCGAGGAGGAAGAGGAGGATCACTGCAGATCGCACGTCGGTTCTCCTTGCCGGGGGAGCTCGGCCGTCGCCAACGAGAGGCGCCCCCGGGCCACGAGCACGTCGTAGGCGGCCTGGGCGTACCAGACCTGGCTCTCCACGTACCCGGTGTAGGCGTCGATGAGCTCGCGCGGCTCGATGAGGCCGGCCGAGAAGTCGAGGCCGGCAGCGCGAAACCAGGACTTCCCGGAGGACAGGGTAGCCCGGGCGGCGGCCAGGCGGTCGCCCGCGGCGCGGAGGTCGGCGAGGGCCGCGTCCACCTCCGCGCCCACCAGGTCCCGCAGGGCGTCCCTCTGCCTCTCCAGCGTCGCCTTCTCGGCGCGCGCCTTCGACGCCTTGGCGGAGAGGAGCGGGAAGGCGAGGTCCTGCCGTGCGCCCACGGCCGCTCCCAGCACGAGCTCGTTGAAGTAGTCGTGCACCCAGGGGTTCGTCTGGATGTCGCGGTTCGGGGCGAAGGAGTAGGCGAAGACCCCGGCCACGAAGATCTGCGGGAGGGCCGCCGCCTCCTCGGCGCGGATCTTCGCCTCCTGGGCGGTGATGGCGTTGCCGAGCGCCTTCAGGTCGGCGCGACGGACCTCGGCGCCGCGCCGGGCCTCCTCCGCCGAGGGGATGGGCTCTTCCCGGGCGTCGAGAGACGGCTCCTTCAGTGCCAGGCGCTCGGGCGGAAGGGCCAGCGTGGCGGCGAGAGCGGCGCGGGCCAGCTCGCGCCCGCGCTCGGCGTCCACCGTCCGCTGCCTCACCAGGCCGTGAAAGTGATCGATGCGGTAGCGGTCGGTCTGGGTGATGCTGCCGTCCGCCCGCTGCAGTGACTCGGCGACGCGCCGATCGACGTCCGTCATGGCCCGGTCCACGTCCGCGGCGATGGCGAGCAAACGCCGCGCCAACGCGTTCCCCCAGAAGAGCTGAACGATCCGCTCCTGCACGCGCGCGAGTTGGTCTTCCAGCAGCTGCGACCGGGCCCGGGTGCCGGCCTCGGCCGCCTCCGACACGGCATCCAGACGACCCCAGGTGAACACCGGCTGGACCACGCTCACCTCGACGCGCTCGAAGGGCGCCAGCTGGTGAAGCGGGTTGCGGTTCGAGTCCGGGGACTGCAGCACGTTCCCGTGAGCGGCGGGGGCCGGGCCGAGTAGCAGGGTCACGTTCGCCTCCGGGACGATCCGGAGCGCCGCCGCCAGGGCGACGTCGGCCTTCGCGGCCGCCACCTCCGCTCGGCGGATGGCCACCTCGTCGCTGCGAGCGGCGGCGAGCGAGAGGGCGTCCTCGAGGTCGAGGGCTCCGCAGGCGGGAAGCGCGGCGAGGGCGAAGGCGGCGATGGCGGTCAGCAATGTCGCACCCGGTCGCGGCCTTGCGACCCTAGCCTTCAACCCTGGGGCTTTCAAGTGCCAAGGCCCTCTAATCCTATGCCGGACGAGCTCCTTCCCCGCCCTCCGAGGCCCGCGCGGGCAGGATGGCGGGAAGCACCAAGAGGACGTTCGTGACCGCCATCGCCTCGCCGAGAACTGCCGCCCAGCCGAAGCTGCGCAGGGCGCCCGACTGTGCCACCACCAGCGAAAGGTAGCCGACGACGGTGGTGAGCGAGCACAGCAGGATCGCTCCGCCCATTCGCGCACACGCGCGCCGGGCGTCGATGGCGTAGGCGTCCATCGCGCCGTAGAGGTTTACCACGTAGTCGGCGCCGACCCCGATGGTGATGGGCACCGCGGCGAAGTTCAGCATGTTGACGCGCACGCCGAGCGCCACCATGAGGGACTGTGCGAAGAGGGCCACCGCAGCCACCGTGACAACTGTCACCGCGATGCGCCGCGGCCTGCCCAGGTAGATGGGGACGAGCACCAGCGCCACCAGCACGCACACCACCAGCACCACAAAGCCGGACTCGTTCGCCACCAGGCGGATGAGCTCCGCGAGGAAGAGGAAGCCGCCGCCGGTGACCGATCCTTCCGGGAGGTGCGCGTTCCCCAGTCGATCGGCGAAGCGAATGATGTTCCTGCCGTCGTCGAAGTCGATCTTCAGGGAAGGGAAGATGAGCACCACCCGGTCCTCCCGTCCCGACACCTCGGTGAGGCCCTGCCGCAGGGTGGGCGGCACCTCGCTCGCAGTGATGGGGCGCATCTGCTCCGGCGCAAGCCACAGGTCGATGAGGTTCCGGAAGCGCTCGGGAAGCTTGTCCCCGACCTTCCGCAGGCGCCCCATCTTCCTCAGGCGCGCCAGGCGAGCCTCCTGGTCGTCGAGCGGGGGCACGAAGGTGGCGAGGGTCTCGATCCGCTCCGCGACCGGGTCTCGCCCCTCCACCAGGGCCCGCCGGAGCTCCTGTGCTGCCGCGGCGGTACTTCCGGCGTCCGCCGTGAGCGACACCACCGGGTTGAGCCACACGCCGAAGATGTCGTTCAGCTTCCGGTCCCAGGAAGCGGCACCGTGGGCCAGGGAGTCGCGGTTGCGCAGCGCCTTCAGGTCCATCTCCCACAGGCCGATCCGCCGGGCCCGGGCCACCCCGGCCGCGGCGCCGGCCAGCTCCAGCGCCACCACCGCCGCGGCCACGAGCCGGGCTGCACGGGGGAGCTCGAAGTACCGGGAGAGGATCCTCTGCGCCGTGGTCTGCGCCTTCTGCTGTCGCGGGGGGCGCAGGAGCGCGATCGCGATCGGCATGCAGACGAAGCTCAAGAGCCACGTCATGAGCATGCCGAACGCGCCTAACCACCCGAACTGCGAGAACCCCTTGAAGCTGGAGGCGCCCAGCCCGCCATAGGCGGCCGAGGCGGTGGCTGCCGCCCCGAGCGTCCCCGGCAAGGCGCGCCGTGCGGCCTCCAGCACCGCCCTGGCCGTCGGCCAGGACGGGTCGCAAGCGCGATAGTAGGCGAGGAAGATGAGGGGGTAGTTGATCCCGTTGCCGGCGATGATCGACCCGAGGAAGGCGGTGTTGGAGTTGAGGCTCCCGGCGAAGAGGCGGCCGGCGGCGAAGGTGAAGAGCAGGCCCGGCAGGAGGCTCAGCCCCACCGTGAGGACGCTCGTCGCCGAGCGAAAGTACAGGGCGATGAGGGCGCTCACCAGGATGAACACGAGCAGCGAGGACAGGGAGAGGTCGGCGAGGATGGCCGCGTGCTCCTCGAGCAGGTTCGGCACCTCGCCGTTGTAGGCGACGAGCAGGCCCGGGTAGCGCGGCCGGATCGCGGCCACCTCGCGGCTCGTAGCGGCGAAGAGCCGCTCCGAGGGCCCCATGTCCACCTCCGATCCCTGCAGCCAGATGAGCATCACCACCGTGTGCCCGTCGGGCGACTCGAGGTAGCCGCTTGCGAACCGGTCGCTGCCCTTCAGCTCGCCGTCGAGCCGGCGCTCGAAGCGCCGGAGCGCCTCGTCCGGATCCTCGTCGTCGAGGCCGAGGTCGAAAGGGTTGGCGCGTGCCTTCGCCGCACGGATGGCGTGGTCGAGCTCGTCCATCAGCGAGTCGAAGCGATCCCGGGGCATGAGCAGGGGAGCGCGCGCCTCCGCCCACTTGCGCTCCTTGTTGGCGTGGGCCTGGATCGATCGCACCTCGGGAAGGTGCGCAGCCGCGATTCGGGCGTAGAGCTCGTCGATGAAGCGGCGGTTCGCGGCCGGGTCGTCGGACTGGGCGACCACCGCCAGGTGCGACTGCCCTCCCAAGCGCGCGTGGATCTGGTCAAGCGCGCGGACGCTCGGAGCGCTGGCGGGCAGGAGCTCCTGCAGGCCGGCGCGCACGTCGGAGAAGTAGGCCGCGGTCAGCGCCAGCGCGGGCACGCAGGCGAGGCCGAGGATGAGCATGGCCGCGGCAGGGCGGGCACAGACCTTCTCGACGAAAAGACGGTAGCGGTCGGCGACGAAGGCGAGGGGGCTGCGACGGAGGGGCATGGCGAGGGAGAAGGGTCGTGGGAGGAGGGTCTCAGGAGGGGATGGGTGCGACCGATGGTCGCCGGCGCCTCCTCCCGGCGCCGGGGAGCGGATCGCCGGCCATCCTCACGGTACGGGGTCGCCTTCCGCGACCTTCACCGCTTGCGGATGAGGCGCGGCCATCGGATCCGGGGTGGGCGCCGACCAGAAGAGGGACGCCCCGGAGCCCGCGAGAACCCACAGCAGTTGCGCCAGGTGGGCCAAGAGCGCGATGGAGACGGCACTCGCTACCGGGAGCGCCAGGGCGCTCGCCGCCAGAGTGAAGTTGCCCTCGGTGGTGCCGAGGTGCGCGGGCAGGAGGTCGCCCACCGCCGCTCCCACGAGGTGAATGCCCTCCGCCGTGAACGCCAGGCGCGGCGTGGGGGCGCCGCCCACGCAGGCGAGGAGGATGGCGTACTGGGCCACCTCGAGGACGCGTCCCAGGAACTCCCAGCCGACCGCGGAGAGGGCTCCCTTCGGACCCTCCTCGAGTGCCTCCGCGACCCCGGCGCCGAAGGGGCGGCGGCGCGAAAGCCGCGCCACCCAGGCCCCGAGCCGGGTGCGCGCCGACACCGACAGGAGGACGATGCCGGGGACGAGCGTCACCGCTGCGTTCCCCAGGATGGCGAGCGAGAGCCAGGCCGGGGCGCCGGCGCGAAGGGAGAGCCAGACGGCCGCGGCCGCGAGCAGAGAGATGAGGGCGTTGGCGACGAGCGATGCGCCCTGGATCCGGACTGCTGCCACCGCGGCGCGGGTCGCTCCTACGTAGCGCGCCAGCATAGTCGCGCGGGCGACCTCGGCCACGGCGCGGCCGGCGGGGACGAGGCCCATGACCGCGTAGCCGATGAGCCCCGCTCGGGCGAGCGGCGCAATGGGAACCGGGCGGTCGTAGAGCGCCCGGAGCGCGAGCACGGTGCAGGCGAGGCGCACCCCTTCCAGGGCAACGACCGCAGGGAAGAGGCGCACGGCCCCCGCCAGGCTGTCGGCGACGACCCCGAGGCCGATCCCTCGCACGATGAGGGCGACGCCGGCGAGGCCGAGGGCGCCGGCCACCAACCGCCCGGCCGGTGAGCGCACGGCGGCAATCAGGCGCGCGAGCACGGAGCCTTGGGGGCCACTACTTCGTCGAGCCTCGCCCACAGGCGCGCGAAGGTATCCGCGTACGCCTCCACCAGCTCTCGCGGCTGCGGGGCAATGGGACAGGTGTGCGAGAAGAGGCAGAGGGATCCCTCCAGGAGCCGGGTGGACTCCGGGTACTGCGACAGGTCGTAGTCCACGTCCGAGCCATGGACCCAGGGACAGGCCCTGCCGGCCAGGCCAACGCGCTCGCGGAACAGCCTCTGGCCGGGGACGGGCTTCGTCTGCCACAGGACCGCCTCCAGGCCCTCGGCGACGAGCGCGTCGACGAGCGCGTCGCGCACGCGCGCCGCGGGGGCATCCACCCCCGCGGCGCGACCGTCGATGCGCACTCGGTACTTGTGGAAGCCACTCGTGTCGCCTTCTGCGACCACAGGAGGGGTCACCCCGGGCAGCTGGGCGAGGCGCTCGCCCAGGAGGGCGGCGTTTCGCGCCGCCGCTGCGTTCCAGGCGTCGAGCTTCCTCAGCTGGGCGCGGGCCACTGCCGCCGTCAGCTCCGTGGTGCGGTACATCCAGCCCATCTCCAGCGACTCGTAGGCGCGATTCCCGTCCAGGGCGCGCTCGATCCGGTAGCAGGCCTCGTCCTCGGCGCGCACGTCCTCGCCGAACGCCCGGGGGCGGGCTGCGCGGGCCCAGAGCGCGTCGTCGTCGGTGACCAAGAGCCCGCCCTCGCCGGCCGCCAGGCTCTTCGACGACTGGAGGCTGAAGCAGCCGAGGGAACCGAAGGTGCCCACCTTGCGCCCCCCGTGGGTGCTGCCGTGCGCCTGGGCAGCGTCCTCGATGAGCACCAGCTGGTGCCGGCGGCAGATCGCGGCGAGGGCGTCCACCTCGCAGGGGGTGCCGTGGATGTGCACGGCGACGACGGCGCGCGTCCGCGGGGTGATCGCGGCCTCCACTCGCGCGGGGTCGAGCCCCAGGGTGCGTGGCTCGATGTCCGCGAACACCGGCACGGCCCCCTGGTGCAAGACGGCGAGGGCGGAGGCCACGAAGGTGAAGGCGGGGACGATCACCTCGTCGCCCGGTCCGACGCCGACGGCGGCCAGGGCGAGGTGCAGCGCCGCGGTGCCGCTGTTGGTGGCGAGGCAGCGCCGGGAGCCGAGGTAGGTGGCCCACTCCGACTCGAGCGCGCGCACCTCGGGCGCGAAGGGCCCGGAGAGGACGCCGCGGTCGAGCACGCGCAGCACCGCCTCGCGCTCCTCGGGTCCCAGGACCGGCCAGCGAACGTGCGCGTCCGCGCTCACGGCTCTCGGGCCGCCGTGGAGCGCGAGCGGTCTAGCCATGCGTGGCCTTGCGCTGCGCCTTCTTCATGGCGGTGCGCGCGACCCACTCCTCGAGCATCTGGTACTGCTTGAAGAGGTCGTGCTCCGGGGTCTCCCCCTCGGTGTGGTACGGCGCCTTGAAGAACACCGACAACTGCCGC
>DATJZG010000109.1:0-4554 GCA_035499295.1 Anaeromyxobacteraceae bacterium | reverse complement strand
ATCCCAGCGGCGTTCTGTGCCATACCGGGTGTGTGTGGATCTTCGGCCAATGGTTCAGCTCACAGACCGTGGAGCGGATCGCGGCCACCGTGGAGACCGAGCCGGAGATTTCGCGACGGTCGTTGGGGCGGCGGGTATGTGAGTGGCTGGGCTGGCGCCGCGAGGACGGTAGTCCTCGCGAAGAGAGCGGCAGGAAAGCGCTTGCGGAGCTTGAGAAACGCGGGGTAGTGAATCTTCCCGAGCCGCAGTCTCCCTTTGGAAGGCGGTCTCACCCCAAGAGGGGCCGCAACATCGCGGCAGCTCCCCGTCAGCAAGTGGCGGTCCGGTGCGGCTTGAAAGCACTTGGGTCCTTGGAAGTCACTCCTGTCTCAAGCCGATACGCGAAGGACTCGAGGGCTTGGAAGGAGCTCATGGAGCAGCACCATTATCTGGGTGCGGGGCCCCTGATTGGAGCGCAGGTTCGCTATTTGATTCGAAGCGAAACTGCTGGAGTTCTTGGGGGTCTGAGCTTCAGCGCAGCGACCAAGCGGCTAAAGTGCCGGGACAAATGGATCGGCTGGAGTGATCGAGAGCGGGGGGCCCACCTGAAGAAAGTGGTCTGCAACAGCCGGCTTTTGATTTGCCCCTGGGTGAGGGTACCCAATCTCGCCTCGCGGGCCCTGGGACTCGCTCTCAAGCGACTTCCGGAAGACTGGCACAAGCGATATGGATACGAACCGCTCTTGGTCGAAACCTTCGTGGATTCTCAGCGTTTCAAGGGCACCTGCTACCAGGCAGCGAATTGGAAATTGATCGGTGAGACGGCTGGGCGAGAGGAAGGATTCCCGAACGGGAAGAAGCCAGCCGGCAAAAAGCAGATCTATGTTCGCCCTTTGTTGAAGGGTTGCAAGGTGATGCTGTGCGAGAAGCCTCACGAACCGCTGGTGATCAGGGGGCGGGCAGCGGATGCCCAGGATTGGGCGGACGAGGAGTTCGGTGGCGCACAGATCTTCGAGGGACGGCTGAGGACTCGCTTGTCGACGTTGGCGAGGGACTTCTTCAATCAGCCCGGCCAGCCGATACCGCTGGCGTGTGAGGGCTCTGAAGCGAAGACAAAGGCGGCCTACCGGTTTTTCAACAACAGACGAGTGGATATGGACATCCTGCTCAAGGGACACACCGAGGCGTCGCTCGAACGGGCTCAGCAACAGCGGACCGTGCTCGCTGTACAGGACACCACTTCCGTGAACTACACGGCCCACCCGAGCACCGATGGTCTCGGCCCCATCAACACGAAAAAAGACAATGGGACGGGCCTCATCCTTCACAGCACCATTGCCTTCACCCTGGAGGGCACGCCGCTTGGAATCCTGGATGCCCAGTGCTGGGCCCGGGACCCCGAAGAAGCGGGGGAGAACCGCAGGGGGCTTCCGATCGAAGAGAAAGAGAGTGTGAAGTGGCTCAAAAGCTACCGGAGAACAGCTGAGGCACAGCGACTGTCTCCCAAGACCCTGTTCGTCAGCACGGGGGATAGGGAAGCAGACATCCACGAGCTCTTCTTGGAAGCGCAAAACAACCCGAGCGGCCCCAAGCTGCTCATCCGAGCGAACCGATCCCGCCAACGCAAGGCGAGGGATGCCGAAGGGGTCGAAACAGACGACTACGAGTACCTGTGGGACAAGCTCTTGCAGGAACCGCTCAGTGGAACGCTGGAAATCCACATCCCCAGACAGGGAAGTCGTCCTGCTCGAGACGCGACGCTAGAAATCAGATTCGCCAGGCTCATGCTCAGCCCACCGAAGAACAAGGCCCGCCTTGCTCCGGTGGAGGTGTGGGCGGTTCATGCGCAAGAAGTTGGTTTCTCCAAGGCGGTGAAAGAACCGGTGGATTGGATGCTTCTGACCACGGTTCCGGTGACGAGCTTCGAGGAGGCCTGTGAGCGCGTGCGCTGGTATTCGCTGCGCTGGGGAATTGAAGTCTTTCACCGGGTACTCAAGTCCGGCTGCCGCGTCGAGGATCGGCAACTCGGCGATGCCGAAAGCATCAAGAAGTGCCTCGCCATCGACATGGTCGTCGCCTGGCGGATCCACCTGCTGACGAAGCTGGGGCGCGAGACTCCCAATCTGCCTTGCGATGTTGTCCTGAGCGAGGACGAGTGGAAGGTTCTCTACGCTGTCGTGCACCAGGAGCCGCCGCCGAAGACACCCCCTTCACTACGTGATGCAATAAGGATGGTCGCCAAGCTGGGTGGCTTTCTTGGCCGCAAGGGCGACCGCGAACCCGGCACTATCACCATCTGGCGCGGCTTCACTCGTCTCGCGGCTATGGTAGAGGGCTATTTGGGCGGCCAGTACATACATCAGCGCGACGGTCCGTAAACTCCCCCCGTGGGATCACGTATGGGCAAGGGTCAGGCGCTGGCGGCAGGACGTGGTCAACCAATCCCGCCCCGATCGCACTCTGGAGCATGCTGTCATGCTTGGCGGTCTCAGGAGACTGCGCAAGCGTGAGTCCTCCGTTCTCCTTGATCGCCCGGAGACCGACGGTGCCATCGTGCCCGGCGCCCGAGAACAGAATGCCAACGGCGTGCTCGCCTTGGTCGTCGGCGAGCGAATGGAAGAGCGCGTCGATCGGGGAGCTGGGCGCCGAATCGGTCCCCGACACATGAAGAGCTCCGTTTGCGAGGGTGAGGAGTGTGCCAGGTGCAACGACGTAGACGTGGTCGGCCTCTGCGCGAGCACCATCACCGGCCTCGACCACCGGCAATTCCGTGCTCCGAGCCAGAAGATCCGCCAGCATGCTTGGGTGACGGGGCTCGAGGTGCTGCACCACCACGACGACGAGCCCGCTCCTTGCTGGGACGTTCCGGAGGAACTCCTGCAGGGGCTGGAGCCCACCGGCAGAGGCTCCAAGACCAACAAAGAGCAGGCCTTGCGGTCCGCCCTTGAGCGTTCCCCCACGCGGGGGCCGTTTTCGCGTCTCGCGAGTCATGGACGCCCCTCAAGCCGACCCGGCGGGTCCAACTGCATGCGGACCGGCGAATACATGCATGACTCAACGTTAGCATCGAGGGGCAGGGGCCGGATCATCTTGATGACCAATTCTGGAGCAAGGACCTGCTCGCCGAGCTGGAGCGGGGTCCCCTTGATCGATGCCACGAGTGCCGGTAGCGCAGGTACGTTCTCCCGAAGGACTTCCGAGAACGCAGACCTCCCCTTATAGGTACTCGACCCTGCGCGCCATCTGTTCCGCGTGGGCGTGCATCGCAACGATGCACTGAAGGGTCACGGCGAGCCATCGGAGGTCGGCGAGACGATGTCCAGGCTGCTCCCGCTCTATGGTTCGTGCGAAAATCAGAGCCGGACAGGTTTCCGGAGACTACGTGGTCCATCTGCGTGACCGCGGGAAAACAGCCAACGCGACCGTCTGCACGGCAACAGCCGAAACCTCTCCAGGGATGAATCCCGGGGGTTCTGAGCGGTAGAGGTGATGCCATCTCGTCGGTCGCTCTCCGGAGCCCTCGCCTTGCGGCTACGACGTCTCCGGCCTCGCGAGCGTGTTTGCCTCTCTTCGACGGACGACCCGCTCTGACGCGCCAGGGCGCGTGGGGGGTGGGGGAATCCCAACGCGCTCGCAGGTTCATGCTGCTCGCTCGATCCCGCCCGTCGCAGCAGCGGTTTCGTGGCCGGGAATGCCGCCGCGGCATTCCGGACATCGAGCGTGTCGTCAGTTTTCAAAGAGCCACAACACCATGCGACCTCTGACACGCTCGCCGCCACCGTCCCTGCCGACGCCTGAAGGCGGCGGGCTTCCCGGTGGCAATTTCGGTGAGCTCTTCATCACCGCACCGTTGTTGCCAATCGCGCACCACCATGCCGCGCGCTCCAGCATCGAAGACATTCTCCGCCGCGCCGTCGGCCAGGCGGCCTCTCTTCTGGGAGAAGCCCCATCAAGGCCGCCACTTGCGGTCTGGAAGCGGAGCGAGCCGTTCTGGGCGCCTTCTTCGCCGACAACGACACCTGGCCGCGCTTCGAGACGTTCTGTCCCGCGTTTCCTACCTCGTCGCCCACCAGCCCATTGCCATCGCCATCCTCACCCGGGGCGAGCTCTTGGACGGGAGCGATCGAGTCGCGGCCCATCTCGTCTTTCCGCTCGCGAAGGATCGGGGTGGCGGCCGACGTCACCCAATTCTCGCGGCGCCCGCTCAAGATGAAGGAGAGGCGCGACGCTGGCCAGGGAGACGCGCTCGGCCGGCTCGCCGCGGGCGCGCTGGCGAAGGAGGAGCAGGCGCTCGAGGATGGCACGAAGCACGTCACCACCGGCTGGCGGCGCTTGGGACGCCGCCCTCGGCGGCGGATTCGCCCTTCGCCTCAACCTCCTCGGGACGGCGCCCAAAGGCGGGAAGCGCCGCGGCAGAAACAGAACCGCGGGGCGGCAGTACCGAGGCCAGGGCGCGTGGGGATGGGGAATCCGACCCCGCTCGCAGGTTCATGCTGCTCGCTCGATGCCGCCCGTCGCAGCAGCGGTTTCGCAGCCGGGAATGCCGCTGCGGCATTCCGGACATCGAGCGTGTCG
>DATJZG010000108.1:0-11311 GCA_035499295.1 Anaeromyxobacteraceae bacterium | reverse complement strand
GGCACCCGCTCCGGTGAACCGAGCATTGCTCTGGAAGCCTGGGGGGCTCGTCCTCGAGCCGTCCGTGATGGTCGCTCCTACTCGACGACGTCCGTCGTGTACCTGAGATCGACGCGATACCCGGAACCTGTGGGATGAGGTTCCACCACGAGGTCGCCGAATGCCGCCCTGCCGAGAAAGCCCGCGCGGACCGTCGCGTGGGTAGGACTGCTCCAGACGAGTTCGTCAATCGCGAGAAGTAGGAGCTCTGGATCTTCCGCGCCAGTGCGCACCCAAGCAGCCACGCGCACCTGGCACTCTCCGAGCGTTCCATCTCTCAGACTGCCGGTTGGGAGGGCGAGAGGGGAATGGACGACTTCCCCGCGGATGGCGTAGCAGGTCGTGAAGACGCTCCGACCCGGACGGACAGACGCGGTGGCGAGACCCAGCAGCTTCTCGAAAACTGCAGCCTCGGCCCGGATCGCCTCCGAATGGAACCCGGGGGAGGGATTCACCTGCGCCGTCACAGCCAGGAGCGCTGGGCGCCCCCAACTGCTCAGGAGCGGAGATGAATGATGCGAGCCCTCGAGCACCGTGGCGAGCCGGGCTCCCAGCTTCGCGTTCCCCTCGATCGGCTCGCACGCAAGCGTCACTCCCTCCTGGTCAAGCACGCAACGCAGCACCACGGTCGCGAGGGCCTCGTACAGCTGCCCGGGACTCTCCAGACGACTCGAGAGAACCTCGAGACGGTCGACGCATTCCATTCTCCCCTTTCTCTCTTGGCAGGTCACAGGCCGCGCCTGCTCCGAGCAGGCCAGGAGAATCACCACGGGTGCCAGCGCAAAGCGACGGATCGCTCCACAAGTCGTTCGGGGTCTGGGTTGGACCATCGAGGGCTCAGGCTCGCAGAAAAAGCGCGACTACACCTGGAAGAAGAAGTACGCCGGTATGGGTGCCGCCGAGGCGCGCCAGGTCAACCAGCTCACCGAGGAGAACCGGCGACTGAAGCAGGTCGTCGCCGACCTGACGCAGGACAAGCACATGCTCCAGGAGGCCTCGTCGTGAGGCACGGCGAGCGCGAAGGCCTTGGACAGCTCGGTCACCGCCTCGAGCAGGCGGTCCTTCGAGGCCTTCTCGGAGCCTGCTCAGAAGTGAATGATTTCCCCTGAGCCGGTCTTCGAGGTCGAAACGACTGTCGCCGGTCCGGTCCAACGAATCGTTCCGGACCCCGACAGGTCGAACGACACGGTAACCTCTACCTGCGCATCCAGCTCGCCGGTGCTGCTCAACGATAGCGTGGCATTTTGAGCCACGAGAGCGAGAGCGTCGAGGTGGCCGGGCGCGCTGACGGAAGCTTGGAGCATCGTGGCCGAGCCATTCAGTATGAGCTCGCCCGTGCTGCTCACTTCGGCAGTCATGGAGGGGGACGCTCCGGCAAAGGTCAGGCGGCCCGTGCTGCTCACGGCCACGTCCACCGCGCCGGATTCCTGAGCGTTGGTGACGTCGAGCGTGCCCGTGCCTGAGAGCGCGGCTCCTTGGATCATGGGCATCGTCACCTGGATGTCGAGGCTCGTGGGGTCGATCTCTTCGGGGTTATCGACGTACAGGGTATCCCCGTTCACGGTCGTGCCCACTTCGGATTGAAGGTTGGAATCGGTTGTTACCATCACCGAAAAGCCGGCCCCCTGGGTGACGTTCACGGCCAACGAGGTGCGGTTCTCGACGTGCGTGAAGCCCGAGAGCGAGCGGCTCTGAGAGATCACCTGCCCATTGCCCGCCAGGCCGTGACAGCCGGTCGCGCTCAGCGCCAAGCTCAACAGCCACCCCATGGCGAACCATCGGCACTTCATGAGCCGCGCAGTTGCCTCCGTCTGTGTGACGGTGGACGGAGGCACAATCCTTTCTTCTTTCGCCGCAACAGGCTCAATGCAAGCTTGGCGCCACGATTGAAGAGCGGGACCCGGCAGATCTAAGACTCACGGCGCAGATTTTGGCGGATGGAGGTTCGAGCTTCCGCAGTTCTTGCGCGAATTCAACCGGCCGCCCTCTGGTTGGACGCCGGAAACCCTTGGGGAGCTACGTGCGAAGGTGGGCTCGAAGGTCGACTCAATGAGCGACATGAGCCCCGGGGACCCGGCACCACTAGCGTTCAGGGCCTTCGCACAGGGAGGGGTCCACCGGCCGGGTGGTCGTCTCAAAGGACCTGCCCACTCGGCTCTCTCTCTCTCGCCGTCAGGCCGGTCGCCTACATTCACCGGACGCTGAGATCCGTCGTCCCGTCGCACCGTGCCCGGGGGAGCAGGAGCAGCGGCCCGGTCGAAGGAACGGGGCGAGATGACCAGCGGTACAACTCTCCCCGCTCCGTCGGTCGCGATGCGCGGGACCGTCCAGCGGACGTTCGTTCCGGCTCGCCTTCTGGCGGGCTTCATGGACGACAACCACCTCCAGCAGGTCGCAGGAGAGTACCTACAGAGCCTCGATCCGCGGGCGCGGGCGGCACTGTCGGCCGAGACCACGAAGGCGCGTCAGATCGTCGCCACCCTCGCCCCAGGGCAGCTCGATAACGTCGTCCTCCGCCAGCCGCCGCAAGAGTCAGTTGGTGGAGCGAAGTAGTCTCACGGCCGTTTCCAGCTCGGGGTCTCTTCCAGCGGCAAAGTCTGCAGCCCGCAGCGGTACCACGACATCGGGTACGATTCCGATGCCGTCGAAGCGGGTGCCGTCCGCATGGGTGATTCTCATGCCAGTGAAGCTGAGCGCGTACCCTCCGGGCAGCATCATTCCGGTGATGTTTCCGTCACTGCCCGAGGTCTGGCGGCCGACAACGTGAACCGGACGCTTGGCGTCGACCAACAGCATGGAAAAATTCTCTGCAGCCGAGAGCGTCGCGTTACCTACGAGAAGGACCAGCGGCCCCGAAAAGCTGGGACTTGGAGTGGGGGAGATGGGGAATTGCGCGAGATAGATCGAGTACCCGGCGGGATCTGGGGATACGAGATAGGGAATCCCGAACTGCGGAGAAAGAAAGGTATCGGGGATGAGTGTCGATGCGACGAGATAGTGGTCGGTATCAGGATAGCCCCGCATGTCGACGATCATTCCCGTGGCGTTCATGGCCTGTGCTTGCGCCACGGCCGACAGCGCGGTCGCATCGTCGGGCGTCGCTTCATAGCCCATGTTGAAATAGTAGAGATCGGGGGCGCCGAAATCCGCCAGCGGGCCCGACGACCGGATGCTCGGGGCAGAGCCGAAGCCATCGGTGGATGCTGCACTGAACGGAAGAACATCGGCGACGACCGTACTGCGTGACCCGTCGACCGAGTGAACACCAAAGCTGCGCGTCGGGTTCGTCAGGTTGTAGGTGAGCCACTGGCTCATCACCTTCTGGAAGAGCCCTCCAGCGGTCGGTGCGGATTCGATGGAGGAGTAGTAGGCAAGCCATGCCTCAGCCGGCATCCCGTCCACCGCAGTGATCGTGTCTCCTGGCCGGATCCCGGAGATTCCGGAGCGCCGTACGACCATATTGCCGTCGATCTCCTCGCACACCAGATCCAGGTAACCGTAGAACGTGGAGTAGGCGTCGCCCGAGAAGACGTGCGCGTCGTGGAGCGCATGGCCAAGAAAACCCAGAGTGTGGTGATAGAACGTACGGTCGATGGCACCACCGTTGCTTTCAGATGCCGCAGCATCGACGCGTGCCAGTGCGGCCACGAGCTGCCGATCGATCGTATCGCCGACGACGTCGAAGTAGGTGAAGAACCTTCGCCACACGCCGTGAGCGATGATCAGACCGGCTCGTGCTTCACCCGGGCCCAGCGTCGCCGGCTGTAGCGCGCCAGGGTTCAATTGAGGTGACAGCTGGGGTCGGGTGGCCGGTTGCTGCGATACGGGGCGGGGTGATCCGGCCACGGGTAACCGCGCGAGGAAACGAGCGAGATCATCGAACGAAACGTCCTCGGGCAGAGAGTCTGGCCACTGCGCCGAGTTGAGTGGATCGAGAAGATCCATCACATGATACTGCAAACCCTGGGTGTCGCTCACTGGCGCCCAGGTCGACTCGGCGACGGACATGTCCAGGTCGGCGCCGATCAGCCATGCGCGGGCTGCCATGCGAAGCGTGGCGGCAAAGTACGCGGAGTCCGCGGCCATCGCCGGTTCGACGATGAGCGCGAGTGGAAGATCCCGAGGCGCTCCCGCGGGAATCGGGTCGTCCGGCCACGTATCCAGGTACTGCAAGTATTCCGGATCAGCGAACCATTGATCCATGTAACCGAAGTTGGACAGGACCTGCCGAGTCGGCCGGCTCACCGGAGTGGCCAGAGCCATCGCCGCTGCACGATCCAGCGCCTCTCGCAGTCCGGGAGCGTTGGGCAGACCTCGCAGATCGATGACCACAGCCTGCGCGCCACTGGGCAGTGTCAGCTCCCCGATCCCGGGGCGGACGACCGCGACATGTCCTGCCAGTCCGACGCGCGTGCCTGGCAGCGCTGCGTTGGAGACACTCTCCAGGCATGTCTGCCCGGCGCTGAACTCGGCAACGTAGGCGGACAGATTCGCCCGGGACAGTTGGTACCCGGGGTAAGAGCCGGCCAGGGCATGAGCGAGCGCGAGGTCGATGCCCTGCCAGGTCCCCGGTGCTCCGAATTGCCGGATGGCAGCGTGAGCGGCCGAAAGAGTCAGCAGCGGGGACATCCCGGATGCTGGGCCGCCGACGACGTGCTTGCACCAACCTGCCTCGACATTCCCTTGCCCCTTCCCCGGTCCAAGTGCTGCCAGAGCCGTGCCGTCGGGGGCATGGCTGGCGACCATCCCGGCGCGCAGTCTGTTGCGGAGAGGCGCTGCGCCGCGAGTGCTGCCCATGAGCAGCCCCTTGTCTCTCACGATGGAACGCGGTGACGAAGCAGGGCTGGACGATGGGTTCCGTGGAGCGCCCCTCAGCGCCTCACCACTGGACGTCGCGTCCGGTCCGCTGCAACCGAGTCCTGCGACAGTCGTGAGGAGGAGAAGGAGCGCGGGTCGGGCGACGGTGTTCGGTCTCATGGCCGGAGGCAACACGGTGGCGAACTCCAAGGAAAGACACCAGAAGGGGACTTCCATGCGACCGTTCAAGCCGCCATTCCGACATGAGGATTCGTTCCCGTGCTCCCGGCCCGAGGGGTTCAGTCAGGCCTGGCTTCACCTGAGGCTGGAGCGACCCGCGCGCAGCCTTGATGCTCCGAAGAGCTCGACGCTACCGTCACTTCGGAAATCCTCCCGGAGCCCCCGTTGCAGCCCTCGTACCCCCATGCACACATCCGTTTCGGGGTCTTCGAGCTCGACCTTCGCGCAGGGGAGCTACGGAAGAGCGGCTCCCGGATCCGCTTGCAGGAACAGCCCCTCCGCGTCCTGCAGGCGCTCCTCGAGCGTCCGGGCGCGGTCGTCACTCGCGAGGAGCTGCGCCAGCGCCTGTGGCCCGAGGGCACCAGGGTGGACGTCGAACGGAGCCTCAACAAGGCGCTGGTCAGGCTTCGCGACGCGCTGGGCGACGACGCTGATTCGCCTCGTTTCGTCGAGACGCTCCCCCGCCACGGGTACCGCTTCATCGCCTCGGTCGTCTCCGACGCTGCTCCTGCGGGGCAGAGCGCCAACGTTCCGTCGGAGGCAATGCCGCGCCGCCCCGTGCGCTGGCAGCTGACGGTCGGCGTGGCGGCGGCAGTCCTGGTCTCGCTGGCGATCGCGCTGGGCTCCCACCGATCGCGCGCCGCTCTCGCACCCGGACTGGGAATCCAGTCCCTGGCCGTGCTCCCGCTGCGCAACCTCTCCGGAGATCCGGGGCAGAATTACTTCGCACAGGGCCTCACCGACGAGCTGACGACCAACCTTGCCCGAATCCATTCGCTCCGGGTCGTGTCAGCGACATCGACCCTGCAGTTCGCCGAGGGGCATGAACCGCTCGGTACCATCGCCTCCACGCTGCGCGTCGATGCGATCGTGGAAGGTTCCGTCACCCGTTCCGGGGATCGAGTTCGGGTCACGGCCCAGCTGATCGATGCTCGGAGCGATGCGCACCTCTGGGCGGAGAGCTACGAGCGAGAGCTGGGTGCGGTGCTCGACGTCCAGGACACCATCGCCTTGGAGATCGCTTCACAGGTCAACGCAAAGTTGACCGGTGGCGAGCGGGCCGTGCTCTCGGCGCATCACGGGATCAGCGCCGACGCGCTCGAGGCCTACCTTCGTGGCCGCAACGAGCTCACCAAGCAGTCGAAGGAGGCAATCCAGGCCGGCATCCGGTACTTCCAGCGCACCGTCGATCTCGAGCCGCTCTTCGCACCGGGGTACGCCGGACTCGCGGCATCCTACAACCTCACGGCGAACTACGCGGTACTGCCTCCCCGGGTCGCCTTCCCGCGTGCCAAGGTTGCGGCGAGGAGAGCGCTGGAGATCGACTCTTCCCTCGGCGCGGCCCATGCCGCCCTCGCGATGGCGAGACACCACAACGACTGGGACTGGCCCGGGGCGGAGGCCGAATATCGTCAAGCCATCGCCCTCTCTCCGGGCGATCCGGGCATCCGGCTTCGCTTCGGGGAATTCCTCTCCAATTCGGGACGCCACGATGAAGCCCTGTCGCAGCTCGCGGTCGCGCGGGAGCTGGATCCACTCTCGATGCTCATCGCTACCAACACGGGTCGATTCCTCTACCACGCTCGCCGCTATGACGCTGCGATCCGCGAGCTCCAGCAGAGCCTCACGGTCTCTCCGTCCAGGCTCTTCACCTGGGTGTTTCTGGGCATGACTTACGATGAGAAAGGAATGCACACCGAAGCGCTGCAGAGTTTCGAACGTGCTGCCCAAGTGTCTCACGGGGCGCTGGGAGTCGGCGCTGCACACGCCTACGCGACCGCCGGCCGCACCGAGGAGGCGCGACGTCTACTCGGCAACCTCGAGGCCGATTCGCGTGACGACGACGTTCGAGATTGGTTCTTCTTCGCCGGCGTTCACGCGGCCCTGGGCGAGAAGGATGTGGCGTTCGCCTGGCTTGAGCAAGCGCTCGAGAACGACGATTACTTCCTCACCTTCGCCGGAGAATCCCCGTGGATGGACCCCCTCCGGTCCGACCCGCGGTTCGGTGAGCTCCTGAGGCGTATCGGCGTCAGTCGATGACCCCGGCCCTTGCTAGGGCTCGGCGGTGCAGGCGTGGCGGGCGTTGTTGTAGACCATTGCCACCGAGTAGAAGCGGGTCGTCAGCCAGAGCGTCGTCGGCTCCTCGACGGCCAGGCCCCCTTCGAAGAAGAAGAAGTCGCATAAGTCCGCGACCTCGGAACCGAGGCTCCCTGCATTGTCGCTGTTCCACCATGCCGTCCCATCGGGATCGGTGATCGCCTCCAGGCTCTCGTGGAAGATGGCGTCCGCGGTGGAGTCGATCAGAGGCCCGTTGGCCGACGGCTGGGCCATGGTGCAGCCGGGCAGATCCCCCGGTGGCTGGATCGAGTAGATCAGGTGCCCGATGTCGGTGTCTGCGCTGTTGTGGTAGGCGCAGAAATAGTTCGAGGTGCACTGACTGAAGCTCGAGTCGAAGCAGACGTCCTGCCCCGGAGGAAAGTAGACGTGGTAGATGTGCCCGTAGCCCACGTCGCCGCTGATTGCCGCGTAGTGATGAACGATGGCCGCCACGTCGGCATCGGTGAAGGGTGTTCCTGAAGGAGTGTACTGGTTGATGTAGCTCCGCCCCAGCGTGTACCGGTGGCCGGGACTGCTCGCAACGTACTGATCGATCACGTGAATGAAGTCGCTCTCGACCAGGTCGCGGACGATCCGGTCCGGCTCGCCCCAGCAGCTCGCCGGCGTGCACGGACCGTAGACCGACGTGGGAATCATGAAGATGTTGTGGATCTGCGCGGAACGGATCACCTGCCCGCCGTTGTAGACGACGTCGCTCGGGAAGCGGACGCGGGGATAGGAGACGATTCCGGCCCCAGGCGATGCAGGCACTGAAGCGGCCGCGCCGGGCCCCGCTCGCCCCGACAGGGCTCGCGGATCGCCCCCGCCCACGCGAGCCTTACCCGCCGCAATCTTCACCCGCGGCACGCCGCGGGCGCCTCCAAGCACAGCCTGCCGGTCGACCGCAGTCACTTCGCCCAGCTGCTCGGCAGTGCCGACCAGCCCGATTACCACCAGTGCATAGACGGAAGGCATTGGGCCTCCTTTGCTGCTGGAGCGTCCCAGTGACGCGCCCGAGTGCCAATGCACCGCGATGCGACCTTGGAAGCATCCGCGATTGCTGCAGGATCGAGCTTCCTACTCCTCGAATCGCCCGCTGTTGCCAGAGGTTCCCGCGGGCAGGCCGGGGCGCCGCGAAGGGGAACTCGGCTGGGGAACCAGGATTCGAAAATAGAAACGGACCCAAGAAGCCCAAGTGACTTCAATGGGTTGTGGGGCAACCCAGCGATGAACTCGGAGTCGACTTGGTCGTCGTTGCGGTGCGTCGAGCTGAGTTGCGCGCCGTTGCACGCCGGAGCGCAACACTGGCGCACATGAAACGAGGCGACCGGCGAGGCGCGGTGACGTGGAGCGGGACGTCGTCGAGCGGTGCCTCCGGCACGGACGCGTCTCTGGATTCGACACCCTCGAGCGGACCCGGGCGAGCCTCGTGCCGATCGTAGGCGGACCGGATGAGCAAGGGGCAGAGGTTCTGGACGGCGGGTCTCCGGGGCGGCTCGGCTCTCGGGGAGGCGCGAACGCCTGGGCGGACTCGCGCGGGACGAGCCGGACGCGGTAACCACCGCGAAAATGAGCCGCCCCTCTTCTGTCGAGGTCATCTTCCGTCGTACCGAGCTCCATGCGCAGGTCTGGGCCGAGCCGATGCGCACCGTGGCCAAGAAGTACGGCATCTCGGACGTCGCGCTGGCGAAGCGGTGCCGGAAGTGGGGAATTCCCCTTCCGGTCCAGGGCCACTGGAACAAGGTTGCTGCCGGGAAGCCGGTGAAGACGGTCCCGCTGCCTCCGTTGCCCAAGGGAGCCGTCGAGGAGGCCCGCCAGCGGTACTGGAGGCGTCCCACGCAGGACGCCCGGGGTGAGCCGTTGCCCCCCACTCCGACCCTGGAGGTCGAGCAGGACCGAGGGCCAGCGGTGACCGTCCCAGGGCAGCTTCCGGACACGCCCCACCGCCTCGTCCGGAGCGCCCGCCGGGCCTTCAGGCCTTCTCGGCACTCGGAGGACTTCCGGCTCGTTTCAGAGGGCAAGCACCTCGACCTCCACGTGTCCCGGGAACAGCTGGACCGGGCCCTCCGGGTGTTCCAGGGGCTCCTCACTGCCTTCGAGGCACGCGGCTGGCCGGTGGAGCTGGTGGGTCGGGGTTTCTGGGACGAACGAGCGCACGAATACATCGAGCCCGATGGCAAGCCAGGGGCGACCCGGGTTCGTGTCGATGGCGAGTGGATCAATCTGCGGCTCTCGGAGAAGAGCCGCATCGAGAAGACGCCGCAGACCCCTCCGCGCGGGCTCCGGGGCTCCATGCTCGCCCGCTGGCACGAGTTGCACCGGCCGAGCCGCACGCAGCACCCGAGCGGCGTGCTTTGGCTCGTGCTCGAGGCCGAGAGCGGTCGGCGCGCCCTGAAGGACGGAGGACGGAAGACCCTGGAGGAGAAGCTCGCCGAGGCGCCCCAGGTGCTCCGGTGGATGGCCGCGCGGGCGAAGCAGTACCGGATGGAACTCGAGGAGCAACGAAAGCGCTGGGAGGAGGAGGCACGTCTCAGGGAAATCCGAGAGCGACAACAGGCGGAAGCACGAGCAGAGCAACAGAGACAGCAGGCCGAGGTCCGGGCCCGCGAGGAACGGTTCCGGACGCTGCTCGGCAGATGGAGGCTCGCCCGCGACACCCGGGCCTACGTCCTCGAGGCGCGCGGGCTGCTCGACGCAGGGGACCTGGTCTTCGAGCAGAAGGCGGAACTGGCGGCGCAGCTGGAGTGGGCGAGCCAGTACGCTGAACGCATCGACCCGCTCTCGGGTCTCAGGCGATAAAGAGGCCGTCGCCGAGGCTGGCGTTGAGTTCGAAGGATCAGGTTCAGCGTTTCGGGAATTGAACCTGTGGCATGCCGCCTCGAATTCGGCAAAGCCGTGCCCGTCCGGTCGCCACCGCAAATACAACGCGCTCCCACTTGTACCCGGTGACTCGACCTGCCATGCCGTCCACGAATCGAGGCAGCATGCGCAGGTTCAAGTCGATCCTCATCGTGGACGACGACGCCGACGTGCGAGAATCAGTCTCGGACCTGCTCTCCTTCGAAGGGCATCCAAACATCGTTGCAGCCAATGGCATCGAGGCACTTGCGGCGCTCGAGCGTTGCGAGACCCCGACCCTCGTTCTGCTCGACTCCGTGATGCCGGGGATAGACAACGCGACGTTTCTGGAGAAGCTCGGCCGTTTGGAGTCTCCCGAGAGCATTCAGGTCGTGTTCATCTCAGGTCACAGGGGGACGCACCCGGAGTCGCCCCTCGTGATCGGCGAGCTGCCGAAGCCCTTCGACATAGGCGCACTTTTGGCCCTGGTCGCTGCGCGGCCTGGTAGCGGTTGAGCCAGGACGGCTGACCGTCCTGAAGTGATCTCGTCTCTGCCCCGCCCGTAGTCGCTGGGCTTAGCGGCACGCCCTTCCAGGTGTCCGCAGTGCGCAAACCGTCTCCAGCCTTCCAGGACGGCACGAACGTACAGCGCGGTCTCTCCATTCTCGGGGAGCGGTGCGAACACCCGTCTGGGGCGGGCATTGTACGCGACAAGCGCGGAGACGACGTCGCCTCGGTAGTGCCGGAGCAGCACCGCGAGGAGCCGGGTGCCGGCGAGGATGTTCGGCCCTGGCTCCCCCAGCTGCCCGCGTGCCACGCCGAGCCGCTCGGCATTCCGCGGGAGCACCTGCATCAGCCCGACTGCGCCTGCACGCGAGAGCGCCTGTGGCTGAAAGGCGCTCTCCCGCTGGATGATCGCCTTGACCAACGAGGAAGGGACGCCCCAGACGCTTGCGACATCGCTCACGGCGGCGTCGATTTCGAACTCGTATGAAGTCGCGCATCGGGCTGGAGTTCCGGCAACTGCTGATGAGGGAGCGAGAGCGGAGCCCAGCATCACCATCGCCACGAGGACTTCTGGCATCGCGCCGCCCCGCTCAGAGAAACCAGCTATACGAGAACGCGAGACTGACAGAGACGCCGACCGTCGCCTCGGGTCCGAGGAGGATTGGAACACGGGCAAGAACCGAAATGCTCGCATGATCAGCGAACTCCCACTCGAGCCCCACCAGGGGTTGTAGGAGAATGTTGTCAGTTCCGAAGTCCGAAAGTTGGAGGTTGTAGTCCCGCCCGGCCGGGT
>DATJZG010000107.1:0-36956 GCA_035499295.1 Anaeromyxobacteraceae bacterium | reverse complement strand
GCGCCGCGCAGGGCGTCTCCCTGGACGCCTATTCCACGAAGCAGCTCAACCTCCACCCGGAGCTGCTCCCCGGCGCGCTGCGGAAGATGGCCGAGGCCGATCTGATCCTGCTCTACCGGACGCACGACGCGTTCTGGGACGCCGTCGAGGAGGAGGTCCGCGGGTTGCGCGGCCGCATTCCGGTGGTCGTGACCGGGAGCGATCCATCCTACTGGACCCTGTCGAGCCCGCCACCGGAGGTGGTGGCGACGGCCCACCAGTACCTCGCCTTCAACGGCTCGGAGAACCTGCGAAACCTGGTGGCCTATCTCCGCCGCGCCGTGCTGGGGGAGGAGGTCGCCTGCAGCGCGCCTTGCGAGGTGCCGTGGGAGGGGCTCCAGCACCCCGCCATGCCGGACCTGTACGGCGACACCGCCGCCTATCTCGCCGCCTACCGCCGGAGGATGGGACGGGAACCGAAGGCCTGGGTCGGGCTCCTCTACCCGCGCGGCCACTGGCAGCACGACAACCGCGGCGTGGAGAAGGCCGTGATCGCAGCGCTCGAGGCGCAGGGGCTCGGCGTCATCCCGGTCTTTCACCACTCCCTCAAGGACGCGGCCCTCGGGAACCTGGGCGGCGCCGAGGTGGTCGAGCGCTTCCTGTTGGGGGGCGACGTGCCGGAGGTGCATGGCGTGATCAAGCTCGGCTCCTTCCCGCTCGGGAGCCGCAAGGGCGAGATCGGCGAGGCGACCGCCCCGGTCGGCGCGGAGCTCTTTGCGAGGCTCGGCGTCCCGCTCTTCTGCCCGACGATCTCCTACTGCCAGAGCCCGGAGCAATGGGCCGCCAACCCCCAGGGGCTCGGCTCGCAGGTGGGCTGGAGCATGGCGCTCCCCGAGTTCGAGGGCGTCATCGAGCCGATGGTGATCGGCGCCTCTACCGGAACGGAGCGGCCGGAGGAGGAAGCTTACCTTCCGCTCCCGGATCGCGTCGAGCGCTTTGCCGCCCGGGTCGCGCGCTGGCTGGCCCTGGCCAGGAAGCCGAATTGTGAGAAGCGCGTCGCCTTCATCCTCCACAACAACCCCTGCGTCTCGGTGGAGGCGTCGGTGGGCGGCGCGGCCCACCTCGACTCCCTGGAGAGCGTCGCCCGGATCATGGCCCGCATGAAAGTGGCCGGCTACCAGGTCGAGCCGCCCTCGGACGGCAAGGCGCTCATCGACGACATCATGAGCCGGAAGGCCATCTCCGAGTTCCGCTGGACCACGGTGGAGGAGATCGTGGCGAACGGCGGGGCGCTGGCGAGCCTGCCGCTCGAGCGATACCTGCCGTGGTTCACGGAGCTCCCGGAGCGGACGCGCGCGCGCATGGCGGAGACGTGGGGCGCGCCGCCCGGCGAAGAGGTCGATGGCCTCCCCGCGGCGATGGTCCACGACGGCCGGATCGTCGTGACGGGGGTGCGCTACGGCAACGCCGTGGTCTGCGCCCAGCCCAAGCGCGGCTGCGCAGGCCCCCGCTGCGACGGCGAAGTCTGCAAGATCCTCCACGATCCCGATCTGCCGCCGCCGCATCAATACGTGGCCACCTACAAGTGGCTCTCGCGCGACTTTGGCGCCGACGTCCTCGTCCACGTCGGGACCCACGGTAACCTCGAGTTCCTCCCCGGAAAAGCGACCGGGATGTCCTCGTCGTGCTTCCCCGACATCGGCATCGACGTGATGCCGCACCTCTACGTCTACAACGCCGACAACCCGCCCGAGGGGACCGTCGCCAAGCGGCGCAGCAACGCCGTGCTCGTGGACCACATGCAGACGGTCATGGTCCGCGGCGAGCTCTACGGCGACCTGGAGGCGCTGGAGCGTTTGCTCGATGACTATCAGCGAACCCGCGGCATGGAACCGGCGAAGGCCCATACGATCGCGCACCTCATCGCGGAGAAGACGAAGGGGCTGAAGCTCCTCGACGAGGAGGTCGGCCATGACAATGCCGACGCCCTCGTCCCGGTCATCCACGAGCGGCTGTCGCTCCTCAAGAACACCTTCATCCCGAAGGGAATGCACGTCTTCGGGCAGCTGCCGGAGGGCGATCGGTTCGCGGCCTTCGTGTACGGAGTGGCGAGGTACGAGGGAGGCCCGCGGAGCCTGCGCGGGATCGCCGAACGCTGCGCCGGCGCGGCCTTTGGCCCGGAGCGGGCTGTCGACGAGGGGAGCAAGCTGGGCCTGGCGGCCTGCGCGGGGTTCCTCGACGGCGGCACCTCGCTCGCGGAGAGCTTCTCCCGGGTCGCGCCGCTTGAGCCTGCGGAGGGCGCTGCCTTGCCAGGGCTGCAGGCGCAGCTCTCGGACATCGCTCGCCGGGTACGTGAGTCGGACGAGATCGGCGCGCTCCTGCGCGGGATGGAGGGCGGTTACATCGCCCCGGGTCCCTCGGGCCTGGTGACGCGCGGCCGGCCCGACGTCCTCCCCAGCGGGCGCAACTTCTACTCCCTCGACCCGCAGCGGATCCCGACGGCCGCGGCGTGGGCGGTGGGCCGGCAGCTCGCCGAGAAGACGCTCCAGAAGTACCTGGAGGCCGAGGGAAAGTACCCGGAGTCGATCGCCTTCTACTGGCAGTCGACCGACATCATGTGGACGGACGGCGAGGGGCTGGCGCAGATGCTGGCGCTCATGGGGGCGCGCCCGCTCTGGCAATCCAACGGCCGCGTGCGGGAGGTGGAGATCCTGCCGCTCGCGGAGCTGGGGCGGCCCCGGATCGACATCGCCGTCCGGGTCTCGGGAATCACCCGCGACAACTTCCCCGGCGCCATCGACCTCCTCGACGAGGCGGTGCAGCGCATCGCGGCGCTCGAGGAGGATCCGGAGCAGAACTTCGTCCGCAAGCACACGCTGGAGCGCCTGGAGGAGCAAGGGAGCACCTCTCCCGAGGCGCTGCGCCGCGCCTCCTTCCGGATCTTCGCGAGCCAGCCCGGCACCTACTCGGCCGGGACGCAGCTCGCCGTCTACGCGTCGGCGTGGAAGACCGAGCAGGACCTCTCCGACGTCTTCCTCTTCTGGAACGGCTACGCCTATGGCAAGGGCGTCTTCGGGGAGAAGGCGCACAAGGACCTGAAGCAGAGCCTACGGACCGTCGACGTCACCTTCAACCGGACCGTGACCGACGAGTACGACCTCACCGGCTGCTGCTGCTACTTCGGGACGCATGGCGGGATGATCAACGCGGCGCGCGTCCTGTCGGGCCGCGAGGTGAAGAACTACTACGGCGACACCCGCGAGCAGGGCTCGGTGAGCGTGCGGACGCTCGAGGAGGAGGTGCGCCGGATCGCCCGCGCCAAGATCCTGAACCCCGTCTGGATCGAGGGAATGAAGGAGCACGGCTACAAGGGCGCGGCCGAGATCTCGAAGCGCGTGGGGCGGCTCTACGGCTGGCAGGCGACGGCGAAAGCGGTCGACGGCGAGGTCTTCGACGATGTCGCGCGCACGTTCCTCATGGACGAGGAGAACCGCCGCTTCTTCGAGGAGAACAACCCCTGGGCCATGGAGGAGATGGCGCGACGCCTCTTGGAGGCGGCGCAGCGGGGGATCTGGAAGCCCGCCGAGGACGTGCAGGAGCGGCTCTCGGAGATCTACCTGGAGATCGAGGGCTGGATCGAGGACCGCATCGAAGGCGCCGGCGGCGAGTACCAGGGGGGCAGCATCGACATCCTGACCGCGGACGACGTGGCCCGCTGGAAGGCGAAGATGAAGGAGGTCCTGTGATGATGGTGTTCCCCTTTGTGGCCATCGTCGGCCAGGAAGAGATGAAGACGGCCCTCGTCCTCAACGTGATCGACCCGGCCATCGGTGGCCTGCTCGTCACCGGCGAGAAGGGGACGGCGAAGAGCACCGCGGTGAGGGCGCTGGCGGATTTGTTGCCCAAACGCGCGGTGGTCGACTCCTGCCGCTTTTCCTGCGACCCCGCGGGCCGTCTCTGCAGCGAGTGCTCGGAGCGGCTCAGCGAGGGTACGCTCCGCGAGGCGCGGCGGCGAATGCGGGTGGTCGAGCTCCCGCTCGGCATCACTGAGGACCGGCTGGTGGGCACCCTCGACCTCGAGCAGGCGATCCGCCATGGCGAGAAGCGGTTCGAGCCGGGGCTGCTCGGCGCGGCCAATCGCAACTTTCTGTACGTCGACGAGGTGAACCTGCTCGAGGACCACATCGTCGACCTGTTGCTCGACTCCGCCGCCATGGGCGTGAACACGGTGGAGCGCGAGGGCATCTCCTTCTCGCATCCTTCGCGCTTCATCCTGGTGGGGACGATGAACCCCGAGGAGGGGGAGCTGCGGCCGCAGCTCCTCGATCGCTTCGGTCTCTGTGTCCAGGTGTCCGCGCTGGCCGATCGCGACGCGCGCCGGGAGATCCTGCGGCGCAAGGCGGCGTTCGATGACGACTCGGCGGCCTTCGCAGAGCGCTGGCGCGCCGATCAGGAGGAACTCTCCGCCGCGATCACCCGTGCCGCGGCGCGCCTGCCGCAGGTCGCCATCCCCGACTCGGCCCTGGAGGCGATCGTCGCGGTGACGGCGGCGGTGAAGCTCGACGGGCACCGCGGCGACATCGTCATCATGAAGGCCGCCCGGGCGCTCGCCGCCCTCCGCGAGCGCGACGCCGTCACCGCAGCCGACATCCGCGAGGCCGCCAGGCTGGCTTTGCCGCACCGGATGCGGCGGCTGCCCTTCGAGGATCTCGGCGCCGAGGGCGGGCGGCTGGAAGGGGCCCTGAAGGAATTGGCGCCGTGCGCCTGAGCGACTTCATCGGCAACGACGCGGCCAAGCTCGCTCTCTTGCTCAACGCGGTCGAGCCCCGCTGCGGCGGGGCGCTCCTCCTGGGCGGGCGCGGGAGCGGGAAATCGACGCTGGCGCGGCTCATGCCCTCGCTCCTCGAACCGGGTGTCCCGTTCGTGACAATCCCGCTCCACGCAGACGAGGAGGCGCTCCTGGGCGGGATCGAGCTGGAGTCGACCCTGGCCAGCGGGCGGCGCATCGTCCAGGAAGGGCTCCTGGCGCGGCTCGACGGCGGGTTCGCGCTCATCGACGACCTGCACCTGCTCTCGCCGGAGGTCCGGGCGCTCGTCCTCGAGGCGCAGGGGCGCGGAGAGCTGATCCTCGAGCGCGAGGGGTTGAGCCGGCGCTGCAGCGCGCGCTTCTGCATCGTGGCCACCGCGACGCCGGACGAGGTCGAGCTTCCGGCTGGGCTGCTCGATCGCTTCGGGCTGTGCGCCGTGATGGAGGGGCCTGACGACGCGGGCCGCCGGCTGGAGGTCCTGCGGCTGGCCCGGGACGGCTGGTTCGGAGAGGCCGAGCCCGACCTGGCGCTGGCGGCACAAATTGGCTCTGCCAGGAAGCTTTTGCCGAAGGTGAAGGTGCCGGCCGCGATCGAGGATCGGGCGGTCTTGCTGGCGCAGTCGAGCCACGCGGCGGGCCACCGGGCCGAGCTGTTCCTGTGGCACGCGTGCCGGGCGCTGGCGGCGCTGGAAGGCGTGAAGGAGGTCTCGGAGGGCCACCTCGAGCGGGTGGCGCCGCTCGTGCTTGCCCATCGCCGCCGCGAGCTAGCCGAGCCGCCGGACGATGGGCACGCCGAGCAGGAGGCTGGCTCCGCGGGCGATCCGGACCAGGAGCAGTCCGGGAAGGAGTCGTCCGAGCCGCCGCCCTCGAAAGGAGAAGGCAATACCACCGAGGACCACCAGCGGGGGCTTCAGGGCGACGACCAGCGCGCTCGCCCGCAGCCCGGACGCGCTCGCGAGGAGGTCCAGGAGGTCGGGCGATCCTTCGCCGTGCGCCGCCTCGCCTTCCGCAAGGACCGGCTCAAGCGAAAGGCCACCGGACGGCGGACGGCGACCAAGAGTGAGGGTCGCGGAGGCCGCGCGGTGCGGAGCACGCTCTGCCCGCCATCCAGGGACGTGGCCCTCGACGCGACGCTGCGGGCCTGTGCGCCCTTCCAGGCGGCGCGAGGTCGCAAGGACCGCCTCCTCATCGAGATCGACGACTTCCGGTACCGGCAGCGGGAACGGAAGATGGGGCACCTGGTTCTCTTCATCGTCGACGGCTCCGGGTCAATGGGTGCGCGGCGACGCATGACCGAGACGAAGGGCGCCGTCAGCTCCTTGCTCGCCGACTGCTACGAGAAGCGCGACAAGGTGGCGATGATCGTGTTCCGCAAGGACCGGGCCGAGACGGTCCTGCCACCCACCTCGAGCGTGGTCCTCGCCAGCCGCCGTCTGGCGGTGCTCCCCGTCGGAGGGCGGACGCCTCTCTCGGCTGGGCTCCTCGAGGCGCACCGGCTGATCCGGCGCGTGCGGCTCAAGGAACCGAGGACGCGAATCCTCGTGGTGCTCATCACGGACGGAAGGGCGAACCAGGCTGTGGGGGCCCTGACGCCGCTCGAGGAGGCCAGCCGGGCGGCCCGCATGATTGCGGCCGAGCCCGGATGCGACTTCCTCGTCGTGGACACCGAAGGTGAGCGCGACCTCCTCCGCGTCGGCCTTGCCCGGAATCTGGCGCAGGCGCTGGGCGCCGAGTGCCACACCGTGGAATCGCTTCGAGCGGAGCGGCTGACGGCGCTGGCGCGGGAGCGGCTGGAGGAGAGGGCGTAGGCCGCCACGCGGGGATGGCATGACCCGACGAAGACCTCGGCGCTCCCGCGTCGGCGTAGGTGCGGAGCGCAAACAGCTCCCGCGCAGGGGCGCCACTCTCGTCAGGTCTTGCAGACCATTCGATTTTCGGCCGGCGGAGCGAACCGGTTCACATCGAATTGGCATCCCATCGGCCAAGTGAACGCTTCCATCGCCCGCGTGAGGAGAGTAGCCAACAGAGACCGGATGTGAATTGCCAGAAGAGGTATCTCATGCTGGATGGGCGTCCGGCCACGGGTGGGGCTCTGTGACCACGATTGCGAAGCTGCGGGAGCGCGCTGAGCGCCCGCCCCCTTGCAGCCGTTGTCAGGGAGCATCCTGGTGGAACGGATGGCGGGTCATCGCTCCGATGGTCGCGGGCGCGATTGTCGGGCTCGTTGAGCGCTGGGAGCTGCCGCTGGCGCGGGCCAAGTGCTCGCGCTGCCGGCACGCGTTCACCTGCTACCCGCCCGGCATCTACCCGCGCCGGCAGTACCAGCTCGACGTCGTCGCCGAGGCTGCGGCCGCGGTCTCCCTTGGCGGCGAGAGCGCGGCGGAAGCGGCCTGCGCCGCAGGTGCGAGCGCCACGAGCGTCCGGCGCTGGGTCTCATGGCTGGCTCAGCTCGCCAGGCCCGGCGAGCTCTTGGCCTTGGCCGCGCGCCTTGACCCCGACGCGCCCGCCGGGGCTGGGCTGCCAGCACCCAGTGCGCCGTCTCCCTCGTCGCGCTCCGCGGCTCTGGTGCTGGCAGGCCTCGAGCACCTGGGGGCGGCCTTGGTCCGCCATGGAGTCGCACTCGTGGACCGCACCGGGCTGGGCCGCGTGCTCAGCTGGCAGCACCAGGCGCACGGCGACGTCTACGGACTCGTGGGTGGCCTGTGCCAGCTCTCCCCGGCGATGGCGCTCGGAACCTGGGCGGGCGACTCGTAGCGTCGCCGGTGCATGCCCGACGGGACCAAGGACGAGGCGCGGCTCGCACGACTGCTCTTTCGCTACCGCCTCATAGCGGAAGCGACGGAGAGTCCGCGGGGCGAGGCGACTGCGATCTTGCGCGACATCGCGGAGGAGGAGCACGTCTGGCCGGACGGGGAGCCGATGCGCGCCACGCTGCGGACTTTGCAACGTTGGGTCGAGCGCTACCGAGAGCAGAAGCTCGCTGGGCTGGAGCGCGCGCCACGCAAGGACAAGGGGCGCCCGCGCGGAATCACGGAGGCGGCCATCGCCCGCGCCATCGCCCTGCGCAAGGAGGAGACCGCACGCTCCACGCCCACCATCATCGACATCCTCGAGCGTTCCGAGCAGGTCGCCAAGGGGAGCCTCAAGCGTTCGACGCTCGACCGCCACCTCGATCGGCGCGGCGCCAGCCGCCGCATGTTGCACGTCCTCGGCACGAAGCGCCACGTACGCCTCTCCTTCAAGTACCCCCTCGACTTCGTGGTCGGCGATTTCCACGCCGGCCCCTATGTCACGATCGCCACCGGTGAGATCCGTCGGGCCGTGCTCGGCGCCTTCATCGATCACTGCAGCCGGTACGTGCCTGAGTCCCGCTACGGCCTCGTGGAGGACCTCATGCACGTTCGCCGTGGACTCCGGGCATTCTGCATCACGCACGGGCTCATGCGCCGGCTCTACGTGGACCGCGGCCCCGGATACCAGGCCGAGCGCTTTCACTTCGGGTGCCTACAGCTCGGCATCGACCTTGTCCACAGCAAGCCCTACGTCAGCGAGGGGCGCGGTGTGGTGGAACGATTCAACCGCACAGTGAAAGAGGCCTTCGAGGTGGAGGTACGGCTCCGCCCGGAAGCCCCGACGCTCGCGGACCTGAACGCGTTCTGGCGCGCCTGGCTCGATGAACGCTACCACCGCACGCCACACTCGGAGACCGGAGAGCCGCCGCTCGAGCGCTGGGAGCGGCTCCTCCCCACGACCGAGGTGCGTCGTCCGGACCCCGTGCTCCTCGACGAGGTCCTTCGACTGCGCGCCAACCGCACCGTACACGCGAAGACGAGCTGCGTCGAGGTCTGCGGCGTCCCCTTCGTCGTCGACACCTCCCTGCGCAAGCGGCGCGTACAGGTGCTCTACGATCCGAACGACCTCTCGGGCGTCCTCGTTTACTACGATGGCCGCCGCATCCAGCGTGCCACCCCGCAGATCGCCGGGGAACCGCCGGTGTCGGCGCACCCGAAAACGAAGGCGCCGACGCCCTCCGTGGACTACCTGGGTCTTCTGCGGCGTGACCACGAGCGCCGGCGCGCGCAGGAGGTTGCGGCCATCCGCTTCCGTGCGGCCGACGACGACGCGGCGCTCACCGTCTCGCGCCTCGTCGAGCGGCTGCGCGCTTGTTGCGGCCGGGCCCTCGGGGATGTCGAGGCCGAGCACGCCGCCTCCGTGCTCCAGGCCATCGCCCCGGTCGAGATCGCCATCGCCGACGTCGCCCTGCGGACTGCCGTGGCCATCCTCGGCCCCGGCCTTCACGCCTCCCAATACCTGGAGGCACTCCGCGAGCACGTCCTGCGTGCCCGCTCGAAAGGACCGACGACATGAGCATCCTCGAAGATCATTTCAAGCTTCACCGCCCGCCCTTCCCGCAGAGTGCCGAGGCATCGGCCCTGCTGCAGCACCAAAGCCTCAAGGACGCCCTCGACCGCCTGCGCTTCGCCGTCGACCGCGACGGGATCGCGCTTTTCACGGCGGAAGCAGGGTGCGGGAAGTCGACCATCCTGAGCTGCCTCGCTCGCGATCTCGATGCGACGGCGTACCTCGTCGTCTACGCCTCGCTGTCGACGCTGGGCCCGTTCAGCCTCCTCTCGAGCTTGGTGAGCCGGCTCGGGCGACGGCCTCGGCGTTTCAAGGGCGAGACCGCGCAGGATCTGGTCGCGCACCTGCGCAGCCAATCCAAGCGGGCCATCGTGGTCATCGACGAAGCACATCTCTTGCCCGACGAGTCGCTCGAGGACCTGCGCCTCCTCACCGGCGAGAGCCTCGATAAGAAGAGCCCCTTCGCCCTCATTCTCGCTGGGCAGCCGCTTCTACGCGAACGCCTCGCCGAACCGCAGCACTACGCGCTCGCCCAGCGCGTCACCGTGCGAGTACGGATTCGCCCGCTGACGGACAGCGAAGTAGCGCTCTTCCTCGACAAGCACCTCCGTGCCACCGGCGCCAAATCGAACCTGTTCGAGCCGGACGCCGTCACGCTCGTCTTCCAGCACAGCCGTGGCGTCCCTCGCCTCGCCCAGAACCTCGCCCTCGGAGCGATGCTCGCGGCCGCCTCGGGCGGGAAGAAACTCGTCGACGCCGATGCCGTCCAGCAGGCCCTGCTTGAGCTCGAGGGGTCGTGATACCGCCGCTCCTGCCCCCGCAAAACATCTGGCTTTCGCTCCCCGCCTTGACCGCTGACGAGGCCGAGCAGCTCCTCCACTTCGTCGATGAGCTCCAGCGCCTGCTCTGGGAGGCGTACGGCGATGTGCTCTTCGAGCAGGCCGCTGAAGACGAGCAGCCTGCCGGTGACGACCGCCACGGTGGCGGAGACGACATCGACTTCTGAACCCTGACTGGCCGCGCAGCACGGTCGCCAACCGATGACCGTGCTGACTCTGCCGCGCCGGGCCATGGCGCTGCTCCCCCTCATCCTGCTGTTACGGTCGGTCTGGCACCGCGCAGATCGCTGCTGGCGGTGCATGCCGGCGCCGGCGGCGACACCGATCGTGAGCGACCAGCGTCAAGAGACGCGAGCGGTTACACCTTGAGCCAGGCGAGCCCAGCCTCTTCCGCTTTGGCTCGCAGCATGTGGAGGAACAGCGCACGGGAGGTGGCGAGGATCTCGCGATTCAGGCCCTTCTTCCGGGCACCGCTCCCGGCCGTCATTTCTTCACCGCGAGGACCTCAGTGGCGATGAAAGCGAGTACGCTCACCAGGGCGGCGGTTTTCTTGTGCAAGAAATTGTCGGCGATTGGCGACCTTCTCGTGCAGGGCAACGACCCGCTAACGGGCCTTGGCTCGGTTGCGCGAGCCCCGCCGCTTGCGAGCCAGCTCTCGCTGGCGCGCACGCAGCTCGCTCCAGAGCGTTCTTCAGGAGGCGGGGGTTCTCCACGCGCACCGTCTTGCCCGCTTCAGTGGCGAGCGTGGCAACGGTCTCGACACCCCAGTCGAGCCCGACGCCCTGCTGGTCGCGGCAGCGCTTCGGGGTGCACTCGACGGTGACCGAGGCGTGAGAGCGCGTTGCTGGAGCGCGCCGTTGGTACAGCTGCTGGCGAAGTCGCAAGGTCTCCGTCATCGCCGCTTCTGCCGTGGCGTCGGATAGAGACGGTACGTGACCTTGCGGTCCATGCAAGCGACACGGTATCAGGTCGCTTCTCGAGTGCTGGGGCTGCGAGCGCGGAAAGTTCAATGGCGAGCCCGACCGCGTCCACCCGCTGCCGCGTTGCACCCAGCCGTGAAGCCTTCGGTCTTGGTGAACAAGACCGTCTCGTTCCGCCCGCTCCACCGCGACGACCCTCCTCGAGGGAATCGTGGCGTTGCTCGCGTTCGTCCGACCGTGGCCTTCCAGGCGTTCTTCCGGCGCGTGCGCGGCGGCGGAGAGGCGCCTTTTGTTCGCGCGCTTCAAGGCGCTCGAGCGCTTCAGCGGCTGGGGGTACAAGATGCATGGCGACGGCTGGCGACTTGTGCCCGGCGAAGGCTGGGCTGGGGCTCGTGAAGATGCGCGGCAAGCCGCGCAATGAAGGCGAGCCGCAGACCTGCGAGATCGTCCAACGACGAAGGCACAACACCGACCCGACAGACACGGTGGAGGGAAGGGGAGGCCACTGGGGAATGACCACCCGGCGAGCAATATCTGAAACGCATTGGTTGCACTCTCGATGGCAGCTGCGCTCACTCTGTGGAGGTCTTCGCCGCGGTCAGTCGTTTCGAGACGAAGATGTCGCTCTGAAACCTCTTTTGTTCGTTTGCGATGCCATTCACCCCGACCCCACCGGGAAACCCGCGCTTTCAGGCGTCGAGAGGAGCGGCGGCTCCCTGTCGTGTCGAATACCTGGGATGCTGCGGCCTGGCCGGATGCGAAACCGCTTCTGCGACGGGCGGTAGCGGGGGTGAGGTTCCCCCATTTCCAAGTGCTTCGGCGCCTCTGGGTGTCGCCTCAAAGAGAGACGATATTGGTCGCAAGGCCGGAGAGTCGTGGCCGGCGGCGTAGCCGCAAGGCAAGGGCAATGGGAACGATCGACGAGATGATGCGCGAGTTCTTGGACCCCCCGGATCTATCTGTGGGAAGGTTTAGGGAGGGGTAGAACTGCGCGTCGATTCATGCACTATCCTTCCGGTTCACAGTCGGGGCTTTCACCGAATGGTCTACTCCGATCGATCCATAAAACGGGCCGGGGGCCCGGCGCCTAAAGCGCCAGGGCCACAGGCCCGTACTACAAGGCTGTAGCCTGTAGCCTGCTGAACGCGACCTTGCGTTTTGCTGGGCGATCTTCAGCGTAAGCCGGTGAATTCGTTGAGATCGATTTTCGAGTTCTAGGGAGCGATCGACCCGAGTTCTAGGGAAACCCCCCCCGAGTTCTAGGGAAACCCCCCCCGAGTTCTAGGGAGCGATGTCGATGGTCAAAAAGGGGGATGGGTAGAGGGGTCTGGTCGGATTTTGCCGGACGGTCTTCAGCTCAAGTCAGTGAATTCGTTGGGATCGGTTTTCGAGTTGTAGGGAGTGATCGGCCGAGATCACGGGGGGCGCGACAAGAGTTGTAGGGAGCGATCTTCAGGGGTTGTAGGGAGCGATCCCCGACGGCCCAAAAAGGGGAGGGGTAGAAGGGGACTGGCCGGGTTTTGCCGGACGGTCTTCAGCTCAAGTCAGTGAATTCGTTGGGATCGGTTTTCGAGTTGTAGGGAGCGATCGACCAAAACGGGGGCCGACTCACTGATTTGGGGGGAGGCATGGCTGGGAGAGTCATGGGGAGCGACGTCGCTGTCGATGTGGCCTGGCTGCTGCCCTTTTGCCGGCCTCGCTACGGCGCAAGAAGAGGCGAGCAGTAGCATCAATCGCACGGCGCGCGGGGCCGTAGAGTTCGTTGTCGGCCAGGTGGTATCGGTCCCGTTCGATGAGCTGGAGCATAGCGGGCCCGTCGTCTCCGTCTTGCAGCCAACGATCCAAGACGCGCGGTCGATGCCGACGAGGGAGGTGGTGCGCAGCAGCCAAGGCGTCGAGGAAGTCGGGCTTGGCGAGAGCGCCACCGTATTTGACCATCTGAGCACGTTCACAAACAAAAAAGCGCACTAGTCCGAGCTGGAGGCTCGCCTGCGGTGCCCACAGATTGGGTGACCCGACCCGCGGCGGTAGCGGCGGCATGGGCATCATCAGGCGGTCCTCGTTCTCATCGAGCATATCCCGAACGAAAAATGGACGTAGGTAGGGCCCGACGCTGAGGATGAGTTTCGCGCTCCTCCCTCTTCCGGTCGCGCCGTCGTCGCGGATGAAAGTCCACAGGCCAGCGATCTCGCGATCGGGCCGGCCATTGTCGACCCTCCCCCAAGTGCGACGAAAGACCTGTCCGGCGTGCAGCAACTCGAGTACCTCTCGGTCCTGGCTCTTGGCTTTCGAGCCGAGCCATTCGCGAAAGCCTTCCAGTCCGTGGAAGTGAAGATCCTGATAATCGCGACAGCCGGCGCAGTGACGACGCCACACAGCGTCGGGGATCTGACGCAGAGCACGATGGCCCAGGTAGGAGCCAAACACACGGACTCCGCGCTGCGCACCGATAATATGTTCCGCGTAGAGCACCGGTGTCTCTGCCAGCATTTTCCCGTTGGGGTCGATAATACGTGCCGATGCGCGACCTTCGCCTTGGTCGCGCACAAAGACAGTATTGTCTGGATTCAAGTAAACGGTCTTCACGTCCTCCACGAACAGACACGAGAGCTGGGCAGCCTGCTGTGGCGTTTGCTTCTGCTGCTGCTCGCGGGCCGCTTGAATCTGAGAGCGCACTTCGCCCTGCCACAGTGCGGCTGCGAGGTAGGACGCGAAGCGCTTTTGCCAACGATCCGGTGCCTCCCATTTTGCCCAGGACTGCGACTCTGGCACCATACCAGGGAGCTCCCGCTGTTGCGTGAAGAGGAGCCATGCCTTCCTTGCTTTCTTACGCCATGAATCTGCGGCTTCCGCCGCAATAGCGCGGAGCGCCGAACCCTCCTCGCCTAGCCCGGCGAGAAAGTTCGCGGCGGCGGCATCGGAGGGGTGCATGTTGCGCTCCCGATTCTCCAATGAGATGGAAGCACCAGGTGGGGCAAGCACAGCGCGCGCAGCCGCCAGGTACCTTGCCACGGCAGCTTGCAGGGCCCTTTCGGCGTCGGCACCAGGCTCATTCTGTTCCTTGAGCAGCTCGCGAGTTTCCTCGAGTGCAAGGCCTTCGCTGCTCCATCTGTCTGCGATGGTCTGTTGGTTGGCCCCGGGCGAATCCGACATGGGTCACTCCCAGTCCTTTCGATTGGGCGCTTCGAAATGGTACCCACACCCCTTCTTGGTGGGACTTCCATTGGCTGAAGGTGTCGCCGATACCCCGTTGTCACGCTCGGCGCTGCGCCTGGCCTCCTGGCGGTAGCTCTCTACCTCCTCTGCCGAGGCCGGGAACAAGGCGCCCTCCTCCCCGCGCTTCACGTAGACAGGTTCGATCTCTTCGGTACTGTTGCGCTTCACTTCGCGAAGCCGGAGCAGCCCCTTGAGCACAGTCGGTGGCTTCGTTGGTGCGGTCACCGGTTCAAGAACCGCGGTCCAGCGCGGCCCGTCCGTGAGGCCCGTTACACCGCGGGCTGCGGTGGCGTCCGAAGAGCCGCCCGCGAGGATGGTCTGCCTTGAAGACTGCGAGGTGTGGTGCGCCACCATGAGAAACGGGGCACCGGGAACCCGCGCGAGCCTTTCCAGGCACTCGATGAACCGGGTGGCCGCGCTATTGTCGATTTCCGTGTCGCTTGCGGCTAGGCGTGAGACGGGGTCGAGAACGACCAGATCCCAGGGGCCGCGTTCCTCGAGAATGGTTCGTAGATCGCGTGCGAAGTCCGTTTCGACGTCGTGGATGCTTGCCATATCGCCACGGGCCGCGGTGACCTCGTGTGCAGACCGAATGAGCGCTACCGACTCACCACGCATGCCGAGCGCATAGAGGTTACTCGCGATCAGCTCGCGATCCCTGTCGTCCATTCCGCGCGCTTGCGCAGCATAGTAGACACGGCGACGCACCTCGGCCTGGTCCTCTTCCCCGAGCAGCAGCAGCACACGTCCCGGCCTTTCCGACTGGAACGTGCCCAGCCATCCCCCACCAGTCGCGACAGCGAGCGCCAGGTCCACCAAGGCAAAGGTTTTCCCGAGCCCGCCGGCGCCTGCGACCATTCCCACGAGGCCGCGCGGCAGAAAACCCCGATCTCCGTAGCGCAGCAGGCAAGGAAGCGGTGCTGGCCGCGTGTCGAGCCAGCTCAGACCGACGGGACGAATGCGCTCCTTGAGGCGCGTCGTGGCCGGTCGTCTTTCCAGGATGGCAAGGAGGCTCCGGTTGCTCTCAGCCAGGTAACTCGGGACATCCGCCCCAGCCTGATAGCCGCGACTTAGCACCTCCTGGGCCGCACACTGGATACGCCGGACATCAGCGAGATCGATCACCGTGCGCGCGTAGTGCTCCACGTTGGCTGCGGTTCCCAGCGATTTGGCGAGAGCGAAGGGAAGATCGCGCGGAACCGCCGTACCGAGAAGACCTTTTCCTTCGAGCAGTTGGTGCACCAGGACTGGGTCTAGGGGTTGACCGTTCTCTGATAGCTCCGCACAAGCCGCATAGATCAGCTGGTGCGCGCACAGGTAGAAGTCGTTGGACGAGAGGCGATCCCGGACCAAGCTGAAGGCGCGCTCGTCAATGAGGAGCGCTCCCAGCACTGCCTGTTCCGCCTCGAGACTATGGGGTAGCTCGCGAGGGACTCGCACAGCCAGCGAGATGTCAGATGGCGTGGATATACTGCCACTCATCGGGTGCCTCCCCTCAGGTGCCCGCTTCTCGGGGCGGACCGTTGGCGCGGTACCGCCCCTTCTTCTCCTGTGTACTTCACAGCTCTGACACTTCGTGCGGCGCGCCCGGCCTTCTCTACACGGCACACCCTCTGTGGCCCGAATGAGGGTACCCAAGCTGGAGCAGGAAGCAGTTTTGGCCTGGAAGAAGAGCAGCATCGCGTGCTGTCCCGCCTGCAACGAGCTGGAGATACCAGCGCGGTCCCGCCGCGAACCCGGCGGCGGAGGACAGAACTTGGTCGACCGGCTCAACGCTTCCGCTTGCCACGCGTTGCGGTCCACCGGGTCGAGAGGATCGGCAACCGCAGGCCGAACTACTCCAGCGCCCCGGCCTTGAACCGCAGGCCGGCGCTGTTCTTCTTTCCCTCGATGGAGTCGAACTCGGTGGTGCGCTGGAAGTGCGGCTGCCCACGCACGCCCAGGGCGTACTGCTCGACGGCCTGGAAGGCTCGCAGCGCGACCTTCTGGGTCTCGTCCGCGCCCAAGTGCTCTCGGATCCAGTGTTCTTGCACTGGATGGCGTAGCGGTCCGTCATGGACGACTTGAAGTCGAACCACGCCCGCACCGTCTTGAAGGCGGTGCGCCGCTCGCCCTACTGGGTCTTGGCAGAGCGCCCGGGCGACCTGCCACTCTTCGACTCCCGCATGAGGTCGAGAACGCGCAGGGCTTCACCGAGCAACGGTGAGCGTCGCGCCGCTTGCTGTGATGAAGCAGCACATCGAGAACCAGAAGAACGTTTGAAAGCCGATGCCCCCGCTAAGACCGACAGCTTCATCGCGGAGTTTCCGCTCCAGACCACGACGGCCGAGGAAAGATCCTCGCCACCCGGCTGCGGGCCGTGGGGCACATTTACAACGCGGTGCCGTAATACGAAGTCGCTGTTAGTCCAGAGCGTTGGAAGCTCTTCAGCCACGGGAACTCGGCGCGAAGCGCGCGCCAGCTCCTACCCTTCATGGGTCTTCACGAGCCGATGGATGCCATACTGCGGATGGACCTCCACAAGCGCGTGCACGTGGTCTGGCATCACCTCGAGTTCTATCAGCTCGGCCTGACGCTCCGCGACTGCCACCTCCGGAAGGGTCCTCTTCAGGAGCTTCTCCACGCCATGGACGAGGACCTGGCGCCGGTACTTCGGACACCAGACAACATGGTACTGACACGAAAAGACGATGTTCCGACTGCTCTTGTACTCCACGCGGGGTATGCATCCGGTCGCAGTACACAGCACGTAGGTACCTAATCCATTCTGGAGTTGCTTGAGAGCGTATCACCAGGCCGACGTTCCTCCCGACGCCTGAAGGCGCGGGCTTCCCGGCGGCATTTTCGGTGACATATCTCGCCCCCTTCACTCGCGAAGCCTCTCATTCTCTCTTAAGAGCTCGTAGCACGGCTGGAGCGTGGCCCTTGCGGCACAGAGATCGCTGGCCCCGAGGGTACATCGGGGCCAGGTACCTCCGGGGTTCCTGGCTATCGGGGGTCGCCATTTGCTGAACCAGACCCGAGCGGACAACGGCATGAGTTTGAGTGCACAGTCAGCATTGCAGTTCTCCCGGAAGGTAAAGCCGCAGCCACGTCGCCCCCTTCGTCCCTTGCTTGTGTGGTGGAGGGACCCCGGAATTCGTGTTCAGAAGGAGAAAAGAACAATGCGAACGACCATTAGTCTACTGTTACTCGCAGCGTCCCTGGCAGCAGGGGCCGCGCGGGCCGATCCGGCTGCCGACAAGCTCTTCGCCCAGGCAAGAGGGCTAGAAACGCAGGCGCAACATCTGCGGGCTGCCGTCCAGAGCATGCTCACCCAGATCGGTGACAACGAGCTGAAGGCGGCCGAGGACGAGCGCGATGCCGCGATCCTGAACGCCCAGGCGCTGAAGATCCTGAAGGCCGACGGGAGGCGCCAAGAAGCGTTCAAGCTGCGCCAGGAGGCACGGCGCCTGTGGAACGAGGCGTACAAGAAGCTAGCCGAGGCACGTAACCTGGAGGCCTCCGCTGCCCATGCTCGGCAGGATGCCACCGAGCTCAACAAGGCAGCGGTTATCGTGAAGGACCAGCCCACTGTTGCCGCCTCCCTCACCGCCGACGCCAGCAAGCATACGGCCGACGCCTCCCGCGACGAGGTGAACGCCCGCCAGCTCAAGCAGGAGGGCGAGAATGACGACAGGCAGGCGCAGGCTGACTGGGATAAGGCAAATGTCGACGACGCCGAGGGCGCGGCCAAGTCGGCTCCGCGGCCAGTCAAACCGGCTCTCAAGCCGGCTCCGCCCCCGACCCCGTCGAAGATCCTAAAGATGAAGCAGTAGGGTTTTAGCGGTGTCCGTACCAACACCAACGACGGCCCCCCCCCCTAATGTGGAAATCACCCGGATCCCGCCGGGAAAACCGCGCTTTCCAGCGACCGAGGAAGAGTGGCAACGAGAAGCTCTTTGGAAATTGAAGACACGCTCGGTGCCTGTCAGGTTGCTGTGGCCTGGCCGGGTGCGAAAACGCTCCTGCGACGGGCGGCATCGAGCGAGCAGGACGGACCTGCGAGCGGGGTGGATTCCCCATCCCCAGGTGCTCACACGGTGCTGATCACCGTGGTGCTTGCCGGGAGACGGTTCGGTGCTTCGGAGATTCCTGCTCGTCAGAAGCAGACCAGATTGAGAGCAGCAGTTGGTGGCGGCGCGGGTGCGGATCCGCGGATCGCCGATGACGGTGGCGTTGCTCGCAGGGTTCCACCCGGTCTCAGGCGCTCACGAAGTGGGCAGCAGCTGCTCATAGTCGACGGTTCGTGAGACATAGCGAGGTAACAGACACGCCCGAGCCAGGAACGGCAGCAATCGGATTCGCGCCTTGACGTTTCGCGCACCTGACCACCTTTCTCGCCGGTCAGGGCAGAGGGGGCGTGCCTTGTCGTGTCCACGGTGCTGCCACCCGAACGGCCACAGCCCAGCGGAGGAGGGGCGCTGGTGCTCCGGAAGCAACAGAGAGGCAGGGGACTCCGGTTCACTGATGAGCGATGGCGCCGCCTCGCGCCGGTCGCCCCCCAATGCGCTGTCCCGCAATGACAATGATGACGGATCGGTTCGAATCCGCGCCCGTGCCGACGTGGTCGACTCTTCACCGAAGCCATCATCCCAGCTACTGATGGGTTGGCGCGGCTGGCTCGGACGGGGCGTCTTGCCGCCCTGGTCAAACGTCGTGAGCGATTCATTCTGAAAACGTGAACCGTATGGGGGCGACAAATTTCACTAATGGTCTTTCCGGAGGGCGTCAGCTTCGCAACAGGCAGTACCGTCCAGGGTATCCTCGGCCAAACTGCCTGCTCAAGAGACTGTTCATCTGGACGGGAATTCGGTGCTCGACCTCTCCCTGGTTGGACCCGTCGTCGGGAAGACGGTCGACAAGATTGCTGAGCGGCTACGAGCCGATCCATCGCACGTGACGATCGACGATGTGATGGTGAAGGAATGTGCCGGTGCAGGAAGAGCATCATGGCAAGGAGGTCTTGCATGGCGTGCATATGGCTACAGTCAGAATTGCATCATCCCATTTCTTGTGAACGGCGAATATGAGCCCTATCGTGAATGCCGCAACGACGCGGTGAGTCAATGTCACACCGGAAGAGTCCATGATTTGTGGTCTACGCAAAATAGCGTATGCGCGTCGGACCCAGGGACACCGAATCGGGCGCTCAGAGGCTCAACCCTCGACGATTGCAGGAAGTCGTGCCGTCTGCCGCGGCTCGCCAAATCAGGCCGGTATGCGGTCAGCAGAACGAAGGACTCCGATGAAGCGACTCATGTTTGCCAAGAGCTGTCCCACAGGTCGTTTCGCATCGGTGCCCGTTCGCCGTGGTCCGGCCGCATGGGCCGGTCTCATCCGCGGTGGTCTCCAGCGCCACCGTGCTCGGTCGCATGGCGTCCGCCGCAACCTGAGCCGCGCAAGGTCGGGGCGACGCTTTGCGTCACCGGCGTGACCTTTGTGGCGGGCATCCTGGTCATGGCTGCGGTGACGTTCGCGGTGGCCCACGCAGGGAGCAACCTCATGGCTTCATCCTTGCCGTCTTCGTTCCCGCCAGTGGGAGGGTGGCATGGTGCGCTCCGCGGCGGCGCAAGGGCGTCGAGCGCCAGCTCTTCACAATCGTCCGAAAACTGAACGCGAGGACCCGGTCTTCCGCGCGGTTGTGTACCGGAATCACGTAAACGGACCGTGACGCAGCTTGCCGGTGCAGCTCGGCAGAGACGCGGTGAGTCAATGTCACACCGGAAGAGTCCATAAATTGTGGTCTACGCAAAATAGCGTATGCGCGTCGGACCCAGGGCCACCGAATCGGGTCCGCTCAGCGGCTCAACCCTCGACGATCGCAGGAGGTCGAGCCCGTTTTGCCGCAGCTGGGTCGCGCGACTTCGGGGCTCGCCGCACTTCCCGTCGGCAAGGTGACAGCGCTGTTGCTTCTCGGGACCATCTGCTGCCGGTACCCTGAGCCCACAATCAGGCCGGCATGCGGCCTCAGCAGAAGGAAGACCCCGATGAAGCACCTCATGGTTGCCACGGCGCTGGCCATCGCCTTCGTCAGCGCTGCACTCGCCACCGGTACGTACCGCAACGGCGCGCTCGTCGGCGCGGCGACTTCCAGTGCCACCGCGCTCATTTCCCTCATCCTTATGCGGCAGGGCGCCCGCCGCAATCTGGGCCGCGCCCGCAAGGTCCGAGCGGCGCTTGGCGTCGTCGGCGTGACCTTCGTGGCGCGCATCCTGGTCGTGGCCGCGGCGACGTTCGCGGTGGTCCACGCAGGGAGCAACCTCATGGCCTTCGTCCTTGCATTCTTCGTCTCCTACTGCGCCTTCGCCTCCATCGAAGGCGCGTACGTCTACTCCCTGACGCGCACCGAGATCTTCGGGTAGCCGGGGAGCCGCCATGAATCTCGACCGCGTCTCTCCCCGGCCCTTGCCGCGCCTGATCGTGCGGAGCGCTAGAACAACCGATAGTGAATATCTCTTCGATCTGACTCATTCTTTCGCCGCTTCCGCGCGGCGGAGCCGGGGAGCGTTCGGCCTCGCGCTCAACAGCATCCTGTGCGACCCCTCCGCCTGGCTGGCCGTCGCCGAGAGCGAAACGGGCGTGATCGGCTACTGCCTGGGCTTCGACCGCTTCACCCTTGCCGCCAGCGGGAGGGTGGCCTGGATCGAGGAGGTCATGGTCCGCTCCGTGTGGCGGCGCAAAGGGGTTGGGCGCCAGCTCTTGACCGCCTTTGAGGAGTGGGCTCGCGCCCGCGGCTCGAGGATGGTCGCCCTCGCCACGCGTGAGAGCTGGCCCTTCTTCGACGCCCTGAACTACGAGGAGACGGCTTTCATGTACCGCAAGGCGCTCTGATCCGGCACCTGGTTGCTGCGACAGCGAGCGAGGGAGACCGCCTACCCGGTTGGTGGCCTGGACCTGTTCGGGTCGCCCTTGCGCTCTCTCAACGCGCGGACGGCAACCATCCACCAATCGTACACCGCTCCAGCCAACACGGCCCACGCGAGAAACGACCGTTCACCGCGAACGACGAGCACAAGCAGAGCAACGAACGAAAGGGAGACCGCACCAAGGACGTCTACCAGCATGGGTGTGGTAGCGCGCGTTCGCCGGTATCCGGGCATGCTTTTCGCTCCATCTGGGGTCCGAGCGGCATTCATACCGACACCAGCGCAACTGACATCCGAGTATCGTTCCAAGGGGTCAAAGTGTCCTGCCGGTAGCCCCCTTGCGAACCCAAGGTCGCCTGTCGCTTCCACTCGGATCGCCATCCTCGCCAGCCATCAGCTCGCCCGCCGGTTTTGAAGTGTGGATGCTGTCCTTCGGCGCGACCCCCCATATCGCCAACCAACCGGAGGTTCACTTGTTGACGAACCACACGGCGTAGTCGTCCAGTAGATCGCAATTGGTGCTTTCTCGGTCGGTGGACTGGTGGACAAGATCGAGGGGAACGTCGAACTTGCGCCCGCCTTGGCGAGGAGGCCCTCGTAGCTGTCGTCGTAGACCAGCTTCAGGAACTTATCGGTAGACGAGAGGCGGTCTTGCTTCGCTTATTCAAGTGGGCGAGGTACATCTCCAAGTTCTTGCGCGAGACAGACAAATTCTCACCGAGGAGATCACGCCACCGCATCTCTGCATCCTCCCAGTTCCAATTTTACCGTTCCGTGTTGTCACCTCCTCTGGCGAGCTGGTGATGGAGGGTAGGCCAGGGAGTCGAACGCTTCAAGGATTGCGTGGGAAGGGGAGGGTGCTGTGTCGAACGCCTCCCGAGGCTCTATCGCCCCGTTCGCGCGCGATCTCGGCGTCGAGGAAGGCGCGGCGGCCGGGGCTTGTTGAGAGGCCCAGCCCTCGCTCTCGAAGCGAGCGGCAGAGAGCGTCCCCCCCCCCCGGCGCCGGTTTCAGCGGAGCTTCGCACCGAGCGCAGCGACTGGGGCTTCTTCAGCGAGTAGTAGACCTGGGGTCGCGGGATTTGAGCCCATCGATGCACGGGGCAAGTGGGTCGTCCCGGCTTCATCGACCTGCACGCGCATTTGCGGAACCAGGGCAGGAGTAACAAGGAGACGGTCGAGACCGCGCGGGGATTGCCTCACGTGCGCCTCTTGAGCTCCTGGACGAGCTGATAGCGTGGAAGGAACTTTTAGCATCGCGAGGACGACCGCGTCGTGGGTCTCCGCGTAATTCATAGCTGCGCGCGACGATTCGCAGATGGTGGAACCACCGGGAAGGAGCACCCGCGTCGGCGGTAATCCCGGAGAATGTTGGATCCCCTTGTCAAAGTATTCATTACCTGCTAACGTGTTCAGTACGTTGTGCAGACTGGGGCGGCAAGACGTCCTGTCCGAGTAAAACTGTCGGTAGAAAACGGCACACGCCACCTGGCGGCTCGGCGAAACGTCGGTAGGGCACTGTGCGCAACCTCGGATGAGACCGGCCATTGCGGCCGGACCACGCCGAACCGGGCACCGATGCGAACCGACCCGTCCTATTACGGGACAGCTCTTAGTACGCAAGGACGCCGGTGTGCATGATCAGCTTCCACTGACCATCGCGCATCCGCGTGTAGACCTTGCACACGCGCCCACACCAGTGGTTCTTTCGGCCTTGCCCGTCGCGCCAGAGCGTGTCGATGTCTACGACCGCGAAGCCGCCGTCGGCTTCGTTCGTGACGACGACCTTGCAGATCTCGCGGTGGTTGTGGACGAGGTGATGGGTTGCGAAGAGCTGCTGCCAGCTTCGCGTCCAACGATCCCGATCGAAGCGCCCCATGACGAAGACCCACGTCGCGGGATCATGGTCCCGATCCGTGGGTGGCCAAGGCCAAACCATGTCCGCGTGGCAGAGTTCAACGAGGGCAGTGGCGTCTTGCTGATCCCAGGCTCTGGTCTCGCGATGCACCATCTCCTCGATCGCCACACGCGCCTGCTCCCTTGGTTCCATTCCTGTACCCCCCTGAGATCGGCCGCGGGTCCGTGCATTTCGTCATCGCCGTGTCGCCTTGCGTATGCGGGACCACCACCACCAGTCTCGCTGCGCCAGGGGCAGCTCAGGGTTCCGCGCCTGCGCGACCGCGCAGGAGAAGACATCGAGGACGCAGGGATCCTGGCGCACTCCCGTTCTGGCGCAGAGGCGTTCGTAGAGGAGGACGGGGTCCTGCTGCGCGAGGGCCGCGACGTCGTGAATGTCGAGTAGCGCAAGGTCGGTGAGGGTTGCCTTCCCGACCCCCCGGAGGTCGTGAAGAAGGCGGGCATCCTGACGGTTTCGAAGCAGTCTTGGCACTGTAGTCTTCGTTTGGGCCAAACGGCGTGGAATCGTAGCGCAGTGAAGGGTGTCATGCCAACGCCGAACCGTATCGCCGTGAAGCAGCTCACTCCTGTCCTCGTCGTGGAAGCTGTTGAGCCCTGCCTTCCATTTTCCATTTTGGCGCTTCGAGAAGACGAGGGAGATGGAGGGCGGTGATCGCCTCGACTTCGCGATCTTGGTTTGTGGTGGCGCGGAACTGATGTTGCAGTCGCGGCGAAGCGTCACGACCGACCTCCCGGGGAGCAAGCAGCATGGTCTGAGGGTAGGCGGTGGCGAAGTCGAAGAGCGTCGACGGGCTCTGGGCTCGTGACTCACGCCCACGTGTAGAGCCGCCACAGCAGACGGAAGGATGCGGCCCGTTCGGTGAAGTGACGGTACCCGAAGTGCTGGCGGATCCGAGCAGGCTGGTCCCACCGCGTTTCGCTCGTTGCCAGGAACGCCGGGTCAATGCGCAGGAACGAGGCGACGCAACCGCACAACAGTGGCGCACTGGCGGCATGTCGGATCTGGAAGTGGCGCTTGTCCTGGGGGAGCCCCGCGCGCCGTACCGGTTGGCTGCTACTTGGCCGGTTCCCGGACCCCCGATACTGGTACGGCATATGAATCTAGATACGTATTAAGACCTGAATCACCTACTCAATACCTACGTATGCTATCGAGAACAACCAGTCCGTTGGAGGGTGCGCAACGGCCGAATCTCGCGGCGAAACATCAATGAGACGAGCTCTGACCCCTCGCGGGGGAGAGGATCCGGAAGGTCGGCGGTCGTATGCCTTTGCCATATCCGGATCCCAAGTTGGTTCTTGCCGGTCGGCTGGCGGGGCTGAGCGGCTTGGGTGGGGGAATCGCGTTACAACGCGAAGAGAGCGCAGAAATTTGGAGGTGCCATAGATGTGACGCATATATATATTGTACGTGCTAGGTACTTAGTACGCGTCACGTGCGTTTTGTGGAGGTAGCGAATGGCGACAAGAAATCTCAAGCCTGGGGTATCCAAGTCCGGCAAAGAGATGGTGGTGAGTGGTTCCAAGCCCAGTGCGAGAGGATCGAAGCGCCATCCGAGCGAAAGCACAGACTCGGTTTACGTCACCACGTTTCGGATCACTGTCGGAATTCATGCGGCGCTCATCAACGCAGCCGAGCTCCTGAAGGAACGTGAAGGTCACTCCAAGCCGGATGCCTCGCTCGTTCTCCGGCGCGTGCTGCGCGAGTGGATTAAGAAGGGCTCGAAGGTCCCGGGACCATAGGAGATGGGCCATGCGCCAGGATGAGCTGCAGCGTCTGGAGTGCATTGGGTGTGCGGCGTACCTCTCCGCCGAGAAGCTGCTCGAAGTACTTGAGCGCTATCCGGTAGACGACAGATTGGCGAGGCGCTTGAGGGCGCTTGAGCAGGAGGCTCGAGGCATCGCCGGCGAGATGCTCATGGAGTTACGGGAAGCTGAGGGAGCGCTGCCATAGCCCGCGCGGCAGGGGAGGGGGCAGAGACCCTGGAGCGCCAAAACGCAACGCGTTCGCGGTCACTGGGCCCGATTGCCTCGAGCGATGATGTGGCGAGCGGCGACCGGTGGACTCCTGTTTGGCCCACTGCACCCGAGCACGTCGACGCTCCTATTGGTCCTGGAGTTCGCCAAAGAGCACACGCCGCGCTGCATCGCGGGTGATGGATGATGCCGCGAGAACGACCTCGGCCGCCGGGCTGTTGAGCATGTCCAGCGTGTTGCGCTTGTCCGAACCATCGCGCGCTCGTGTCGCCCTCTCGCGTCCCTCTCTCGCGCCGGTCGCTCGATCGCAGCGAGCCGCATCCCGGTCCTCAGCGGCGGACGAGACGCGGGTAGGCGGCGGCGAGTTTGCGGGTCGCACGGGCGTCACCGCCCTCCTCGAAAGCCGATGCGTCGCTGGGCCTTCGCGGGCGGCTCCATGAGCTCACGGATCGCGTCGAAGACGACCTTGAACTGAGCGTCGTACTTCCTCTCCAAGGCTGCGAGCTTCTGTGCGAGGGCGGCATTACTCTGGAGTACCTGGCGCAGGCGCACGAATGCTCGCATGATCTCGATGTTCACCCTGACTGCACGCTCGCTGCGAAGAACGCTCGACAACATGGCGACGCCTTGTTCGGTGAAGGCCAAGGGCAGGTACCGTCGACCGCCCCAAGAACTTGAGGTCACAGTTTGTGACCTCAAGTTCTGAGCCTCCTCGGCCGTGAGCTGGAACATGAAGTCGGCGGGGAAGCGCTCGACGTTGCGCTTCACCGCTTGGTTGAGCACCTTCACTTCAACGCCATACAGGGACGCCAGGTACTCATCGAGCATCACCCTGTGCCCGCGCACGATAAGGATTCCGCGTTCGATGAGCGCCACAGAGACGAGGCGCTGCTCGGTAAGGGTCACGAAGGTCCTCCGGCATAGGGCGAGTGGGTCCCAGAGCTCATGAACTCTCCACCTGAGCAGGAGTTCCAGGTGAAGTTTGCTTCGACAGGACCGCTTCTGCGGTCCCTCCACACCTGGCCGGCTCCCGGCCAGGCGCTGAGCGCACAGTTCAGCATCACCCGGGCCGCGTTCTCGTCCCGGCCGAGCACCGTCCCGCAGGCGCAGCGATGGACTCGCTGCGCCAGAGGTGTTCGCTCCTGCCGTCCGCAGGTCGAGCAGGTCTGGGATGGCTTCACGGTGCGAGTGGGGAGCCAGGCGAGCCCCGCCTCTTGCGCTTTGGCTCGCAGCATCTGGAGGAACAGCGCAGGGGACGTGGCGCATCTGACGGTGTGGGCTTTGTTCCGGGCATCGCCCTCGGTCGTCACGTGCTTCACCGCGAGGATCTCGGTGGCGATGAGTGCGAGCAGGATCACCAGGCGGCGGTGGTCTTGCGCAAGAAGTCGCGGCGGCGATTGGCGATCTTCTCGTACGGGGCAGCGACGCGCTGACGAGCCTTGGCCTGGGTGCGCGAGCCCCGTTGCTTGCGAGTCAGCTCTCGCCGGCGCGCGCGCAGCTCGCTGTGAAACGGGAGCCGGCCACCCCGGGCAGAGAGGTTCCGGTACCGCAGGGAGCTCCCCTCACGGTGCCCGACGGATCTCGACCTCGAGCTGGTCGAGCGTCTGCGCCCACCCGGCGTGAGCGCCTTTCGTCGCGTCCGAGATGTGCGAGTACGTCTGGAGCGCGGTAAGCCGCGTCTTCCCTCCCTCGTCGGCGAATGTCACAGTGGTGAGAATGTCGAGGTCGCCGGCCACGCGCGCCGTGAAGGCGATGCGCACCCCGGGGATCACATCGGTGAACTGGGCGTCCATGGGGTGCTCGCTTCCGTCCGGCATTCGCATGGTCACCCGGAAGGCGCCGCCCGGCCGCAGGTCGACCTCACAGCGCGAGGTGGTGAGCGGCGCCGGGGTAAACCAGCGCGCCACGCGCTCCGCCGCACTCCAGGCAGCGAAGACGCGCTCCGGCGGAAAGTCGAAAACCCGGGTCATGCGCAGGTCGGGCACGCCGCGAGCGATATCGGCCACGCGCTCGCCGAGGCGGGCGAGCGTCTCCTCGGCGCCGCTGGCCGCGCCGTAGCGCTCGACCACCGTGTCGCGCTCGGCAGCAGTGTGGAACACCTGGCGCAGCGTCACCTCGGTTCGCCCGTCCCGGGATGCAAAGGTGACGGTGGCGCGGAACTGTGCGGGCACGCCCTCCAGGCCGCCGTGGTGCGTCCAGACTATCCGCTCGCCGGGAACGATGTCCTCGTACACGACGCGATTTGGATAGGCGGTGCCGTCCGGCCCGTGCATGGTGAGCCGCCATTGCCCTCCCACGCGGAAGTCGAAGGCATGGGTAGTGGTAGTGAAGCCGCGTGGTCCCCACCACCGCTCGAGGTGCTCGGGGCGGGTCCATGCCTCGAAGGCCCGCTCCCGCGGGGCGTCGAAAACGCGGCTGGTCAGGATCTCGTTGGGCGCCTGCGGTGCGATGGAATCAGCGTTTGCGTTCACAGCGGCTCTCCTCTCTTGTCTGCTCCGCCAGGTAACGATCCAGGCGGTCGAAGCTCCCCTCCCAGAAGGCACGGTAGCGCTCCATCCACCGCGTCGCCTCGCGCAGGCGGGTCACCTCGATGCGGCAGGGGCGCGACTGCGCCTCTCGCCCGCGCGAAATGAGCCCGGCGCGCTCCAGAACCTTGAGGTGCCGGGAAATAGCCGGCTGGCTGACCGTGAATGGCCGCGCCAACTCGCTCGGGTTGGCCTGGCCTTCGGCCAGGCGTGCCAGGATGGCGCGGCGAGTCGGATCGGCCAGAGCGGCGAAGGTAGCGGACAGGTGATCGATCCTCATGGGCCGTCCACCCCTGTGTTTACAGCGAGGGTGCATCACTGGATTGTTAATTAACGTAATCGTTAAATAGTGCGCGCGCACCGAGAGCGCAAGGGTGCCCGAACGGGGCGTGTGGCGCGCACGCCTGGGTTGGTTGAAGAAGTACCCAAGCCTTTCAGGAATGCGCTCGCCATCGAAGTCGTCCTTTGCGTTTCGCCGGCAACGCCAGATCGCGACCGAGTGCGCCAGGCTCCACTGGGCGATGGGGGGCCGCCGCGAGGATGCTTCTCGAGTCGGCGCGTGGACTCATCCTGTCGCTGGTGCCCCCCGGTTGCGTCACAGCGTATGGCAAATCACAGCCCGTTGTTAGCGGCCCGTTGCGAGCGTCGCGGTAACCACGCGAGGAGACGTGGAATTGCATTGGAACAGGCCATGCTCTCCTCTCGTGAAGAACGGCTACTGACCCCGACGTTAGCCGGACGCAACGGGGAGACCAACCTGGAGGCGGTATGGCCTTGATCGCGGTCGACAAGCAGACGTGTTCGCAATGCGGGCTCTGTGCGAGAGCCTGTCCAGTGGGGATCATCGTCCAGGAAGACGGTTTCCCGACGACTGTTCAGAAGATCGAGAAGGGGTGCATCACCTGCGGCCATTGCGTTGCCGTCTGCCCAGTCCGTGCGCTCAGCCACTGCCGGATGACGCCCGATGACTGCGCGCCTCTCGCTCCCGACTGGCGATCTACCCCGGAGCGAATGGAGCAGCTCATCAAGGGGCGAAGGTCCTGCAGGCGATTTCGATCCGACCCGGTCGACCGGACCACGCTCTCGCGCCTGCTCGACATCGTCCGCTACGCGCCGACCGGCATGAATACCCAGTCCGTTCGCTGGCTGGTCCTCCTGGACCCCGCGGAGCTCCAGCGGGTTTCCGCGGTGGTGGTGGACTGGCTTCGCGGGCTCGAAAACGTGCCCGGAGTGAAGGGCATGCTGAGGGCATGGGACATGGGACTCGATCCTATCCTGCGCAATGCCCCGCACCTCATCGTCGCTTGCGGTGCCGTCGACGATCCTGCGGTGAATCTCTCGGCGGCCATCGCGGTCGCCACCCTGGAGCTGGCGGCGCCATCTTTCGGCCTAGGCACCTGCTGGGCAGGGTTCCTCCAGCAAGCTGCGAACAGCTCTCCCTGGGTTCATTCAGCGCTGGAGCTCCCATCGGGTTGCCGCATGTGTGGTGGAGCAATTGTAGGTTATCCGGAGTTTCAGCACGTCCGCATGCCGGCTCGCAGGCCGGCACAAATCACCTGGCGGTGAGTGAAAGCTTGCCGAAAACCCCAAAGCCCACGAGGAGTAAACCATGACGAATCCGACCATCGAGCGGTTCACTGGTTCCACCCGGTATGTACTAGACCCAGAGCTGGCCAAGATCGTCGACGTTTCCGTCGCGCTCGAGATGCCGCTCTTGCTCAAGGGGGAGCCTGGTACCGGCAAGACGCTTCTCGCGCACGCCGCCGCAGAGAGCCTGAAGATGCCACTCATCGTCCTCAACGTGAAGTCGACCATGAAGCTGGTTGACGCGCTCTATCAGTACGACACACTGACGCGCCTCAACGACAGCCGGTTCGGCGACTCGAAACGGGACGTGAGCGACATCGGGGCCTACATCCGGATGGGGAAGATCGGACAGGCCTTCGCGTCCGAGCAAAAGGTGGTGCTGCTCATCGACGAGATCGACAAGGCCGACACCGACTTCCAGGACGACATGTTGGACGTGCTCGACCAGATGCAGTTCGACATTCTCGAGATCGATCGGACCATCAAGGCGCGCCATCGACCGATTGTCATCATCACTTCCAATGCCAAGAAGGACCTCTCGGACCCGTTCCTGGGTCGCTGCAACTTCCACCACATCGCCTTTCCGGACCAAGAGATGATGCGCCGCATTGTTGCCGTGCACTTTCCTGACCTCGACGAAGAGCTTGCACAGGCCTGCCTCCATGCGTTCTTCCGCCTGCGTGACATGGAGGGGGTCGACAAGAAGCCCGCCACGCGGGAGCTTGTCAACTGGATCCGCGCGCTCAGGACCGACCCAGGCTTCCAAGCCAAGGGGCTGCGAAAGGGGCCATTGCCGCATCTTGGAGTGCTTTTCAAGAAGAGCAGCGACCTGGAGCGGGCCTCCTCACGGAGCGCCGCCTGAACGGATGGTACCGTCATGTTCGATTCCTTCTTCTTTGCACTGAGGGAGCGCGGGGTACCGGTCACCCCTACCGGCTTCTTGCGCCTAAACAAGGCTCTGCATCTTGGCCTCGTGACTTCACTCGACGACCTGTACGCGGTAGGGCGGGCCGTGCTGATCAAGAGCGAGCGAGACTTCGATGCCTACGATCAGGTCTTCGCCGAGAGATTCTCCGGGCTGGAAGCTCAGGTGAGCGAGAAGGTGGCGATCGACGAGGCCGCACGCTCTCTTCTCGACAAGTGGCTCAAGGAACCGGACGCCAAGATGCTGGGACTGAGCGAGGAGCAGCTGCACCGGATGACCGGCGAGGAACTCGTCCGCTACTTCCTGGACCGGCTCAAGGACCAGGACGGCGTCCACCACGGTGGTGCGCGATGGATCGGGACCGGGGGAACCTCCCCCGTTGGCCACTCCGGCGATCATCAGGGTGGCCTGCGCGTGGGCGGTGTCTCGCGCAGGCGCTCCGCCACCAAGGTCGCGCTGGAGCGGCGATACCGGGACTACTCGCAGACCGCGCCGCTGACCCGCGGTCAGATCGGGGAGGCGCTGAAGCGGCTGCGACACCTAGTGCCAGCGGGGGCAAGGGATGTCATCAACGTCGACGAGACCGTCCATCGAACGATGCACAACGCGGGGGAAATCGAAATAGCCTTCGATCGACGGCTCACCGATCGGCTCGAAGTGCTCCTCCTCATCGACAACGGGGGCTGGTCGATGGACCCCTACGTGGGGACGGTCCAGGCGCTCTTCCACTACGCCCGAGCCCAGTTCCGGGAATTGCGCATCTACTACTTCCACAACACCATCCCGGATCGGGTATGGGCCGATCCCGCTCGGCGCGATCGCCCGGAGACCATCGAGCACCTCATGAAGCGAGATCCGCAGAGTAGGCTTATCTTCGTCGGAGACGCAAGCATGGCCCCTGAGGAACTGTTCGATGCGAGGGGCGGCATGGTTCTGGACGATGGGACGCGGCGGCAGCCGAGCTTGGAGCGTCTGAAGCAGCTCGCTCACACGTTCCGCCACGCTGCTTGGCTCAACCCAGTGCCCCGCTGTTTCTGGAAGGACAACGAAACCATCAGCGCCATTGGCCAGCTGTTCCCGATGTTCGAGCTGAACCTCATCGGTCTGGAGCACGCCGTAGGCCACCTCGCCGCGCGTCGAAAGGGACCCGGTGCTTGAGCCATCGACAAGGCGGTGACAACCGGGATTGTTCTCACTAACGGTGTATCGGGCGGCTCGCTCTCAGGACTGCCGCGAGCGCAGAGATCGTAATTGTAATGAGCCCAGCTCCTGAAGGAGCTGGGCAATAGTGAACGCCTGCCATTCGCGGTCAGGCGCCAAGGAAAGGAACGGAGATGGATACCCAAATCGAGACGTGGAAGCGTATCATTCCTGCGCTGAGGGCGTGTGCCATTGTCCTGGTTTTGGCCGGGTTGGTTGGTGGTTCGGCAATGGCGAGCGAAGAACCGAGCTTCACTGCTCGCGTGCAGGCTTAAGAGCTGTCCCGTAATAGGACAGGTCGTTTCGCATCGGTGCCCGTTTCGACGTGGTCCGGCCGCAGGGCCGGTCTCATCCGAGGTTGGGCACAGTGCGAAATTCGAGAGCAACGGGTTCGGTACAGAGCGCATCGATTGATGGCGCATTTGGAAGCAACCACGACGTAGCACAGGAAAGGTCACGCCATGGGACATCTGGTCGGCAAGGACGTGTTCAGGAAACTCGGGCGGAAGCTGGACGGGTTGGAGACACGGCTCCCGTGGAACGACTCGCTGTACGCTCTCCTGAAGGAACTCTACTCCGAGAAAGAGGCGGACGTTTTGGTGAGGATGCCCTGTGGTCTTTCCACGCTCGACCAGGTGGTAACGGCCACCGGCCTCGAGGAGGCTGCGGTCCGCAAGGTCCTGGACTCCCTGACTGCCAAGGGCCTCGTCATCGATCTCTGGCTGTGCGAGGCCTATCACTACGTTCCCTCCCCCATGGTGGTTGGGATCTTCGAGTTCACCATGATGCGCGTGGGGTCGAGCGCGGATTCGAAGAGGTGGGCCAGGCTCTTCCACGACTACCTCGAGACCGGTGGCGCATTTCAGGCGGCGAACTACGGGGGAGGGTCACAGGTCCAAGTCATGCGAACCCTGCCACATGAGGAGACCCTGTCCGTGGCGCACCTGGAGGTGCTCGACCACGAGAGAGCGTCGGAGCTCATCGGAAAGGCGGACCGATTCGCCATCGGGCTCTGCTCCTGCAGGCACGAGAAGCTCCATATCGGAGAGAAGGCGTGCCAGGTTCCCCTGGAGAAATGCTCCGCCTTCGGGAAGGCAGCCGACTTCTTGATCCGGCACGAGCTCGCGCGCGAGGTGAGCCGCGCAGAGATGGAGGAGAACTTCGCCCAGTCTCGAGAGATGGGGCTCGTTCTCAACGCGGACAACGTCAAGCGGAACGCCAAGTTTGTCTGCCACTGTTGCAAGTGCTGTTGCCTTCCACTGTTGGATGTGAGGAAACACGGCTACCCCAACGCCATCGTGACCTCGAACTACATTGCGAAGATCAGCGACGAGTCGTGCAATGGTTGCGGAAAGTGCGCCAAGGCCTGCCCCATCGATGCGATCTCTATCGCCTCGAATGGCCCCGGGGCGGAGAAGAAGGCAATCGCGAGGGTCGACGCCTCCGTCTGTCTCGGCTGCGGCGTGTGCGTTCTCAGCTGTAGGACGGGGGCATGCAGGCTGGAACGGCGAGGGAAGAGGGTCATCCATCCGGAGACGACATTCGAGAGGATCATGCTGCAGTGCCTGGAGAAGGGGACGCTCCAGAACCAGATCTTCCCCCGCCGTGACCTCAGAGCGAGCCCGCCTTGCCACTGGTGGTTCGTCACAGCTCCAGCGCCGCTCTCTTCCCCTGCTTCGCTGCGCCTTCAGCTCTCGGTACCCTCACATGCGAATGCCGCAGAAGGCGGTGGACGGCCTTCATGGTTTCCGGCTGTGCCGAGCGGTCGGGGAATCTCATCATCGAGGGGGGAGTCGCGAACAAGCCGAGGGCCGCATCAACTGTACGCGTACGGCGACGGCAAGATCGACGATGGCGCCGCCGAGGCTGTACAAGCCAGCCCTGTGATCACATCGACTGGTACGGCGTGAAGATCTGCACCGGTGAGCCTTCGAGCGCCTTTCGCAGCGCCGGACTCGGGTTACCCAGGATCTCCCCCACGGCCGTGCACGTCTCGAGGATCGCGGTCATTGTGTCGCCGAGGTTCTTCGCGTGCGCGAGCAGCGATTCGGAGTCGCGATAGAGCTCGTGCACGATGCACTCGGTCTCGTTGCTGTTGAAGTACAAGTCGTATCGCAGCGTGCCCGTGTCCTTGGTGCGCGCCAGCTCCATGCACTTCGCGGCGAGTTGCTTGAACTCGCCGAGCTTGCCCGGGTGGATCTTCATTCTCGCGATGCCTTGGATCTCGGTCATGGCTCACGAGCCTACCATGAGCGCGCCCGAGCAAAGGGCGGCCAACTTGTGACCGCGGTCGGGTGCCGGTACTCCCAGACAACCTGCGCGTTCCAGGGACAGCGCGTCGAAGGCCATCGACTATTAGTCAAGCAGACAGGCCCATTCGATCTGCTCGAGTTGTGGCACCTGACCCCACCGTTCCATCTTGCCGAGCAACTTCGGCGGGTTCGTTGCGGCGCCTCGAGCGCTCGTATCGTGGCCGCCGTCCGATGGATGTCGGGACTCCCAGAACCACGAGGATGAACTGCACAAACTCGCAATCCGGAGTACGCAGCCGACGTCATGAGGACACACGTTCGCCACGCGCCGGTAGGCGCGCGCAAGACCACTTAACGTGAACAAGAAGTCCTCTCCGCTGACAGAGGGGGAATCGGCAAACCGAGAGACGACTCGTCCTGCGTAGGCTCCCCGTAATAGGACACGGCTCCAGAGCACCGGGCGGCGGAAATGCCGCCGCAGCTTCTTGCCATGGTCGCGGCGGAGCAGGCGGGACGAGACGGTATTGTTCACCAGACCGAAGGCTTCCCAGATGGGTACAACGCAGCAGCGGGTGGACGTGGTCGGTGCGTGCTCGGGCTCGCCATTGAACTTTCCGCGCTCGCAGCCCCAGCGCTCGAGAAGGCGACCGAAGGTGGCGCGTAGTTCGTCGAGCATCGCCGCGCTCCAGCAACGTCGCGAGGCCTGGTTCCGCCAGCGCCTGTCCCTCGGGTTTTCCGCGCAGTGTCGCTAAGAGCTGTCCCGTAATAGGACAGGTCGTTTCGCATCGATGCCCGTTTCGACGTGGTCCGGCCGCAGGGCCGGTCTCATCCGAGGTTGGGCACAGTGCCCTACCGACGTTTCGCCGAGGCGCCAGGTGGCGTGTGCCGTCATCTACCGGCAGTTTTACTCGGACAGGGCGTCTTGCCGCCCCAGTCTGCTACAACATGCTGAACACTTTAGCAGGTAATGAATGTTTTTTTTCAAGGGGATCTCACGTGTCCTCCGGGAGTGCCGCCGACGAGGCAACTCCTTTCCGGCGGTTCCACAATCTGCGGAGCGTCGCGCGCGGCAACGAATTGCGGGACAGCTCTTAGCTGACCGGTCTTCGCCGTGAGGACGAGACGTACCTGAACGCTTTAGAGCGCGCAGGGGAAGGGAAAAGGCACACGCGACAGAACCATGAGGCCAAAAGTACCGATGCGCTGCTCAGGTTCGGACTGCTCAATAGGGTGTCCTTCTAAGACCTTCATGAACGCCCTGGGGTAGCGACCCCGCCAATTGCGGCAAGGACACCCGTCCAGGTGCTCGGCAGCTTCTGCGTTCCCAGAACGAAACGCGTCGGCTGCTCTGTTCCGAGTTGACTAGAATATAGTTCTAGGATGTACTTCTCTGGATGCGGCGAAGAGGTTTGCATCCGGGAACAGCGGAGCGCCGCCGGGAGATCTTCTGCGCCGCGCTGGAGTGCTTCGCTGAGATCGGCTTCTCCCAAACGACGATGGCGGACATCCGTCGGCGCGCAAAGGCGAGCACGGGGAGCATCTACCACCAGTTCGAGAGCAAGGAGCACCTGGCGGCCGAGATCTTCCTCGAAGGCATCGCAGACTACCAGGCGGGATGGATCGCCGCCCTCGAGCGAGAGACGGACGCGAGGGGAGGTCTTCGCGCCGTGATCGGCCATCACCTGAGGTGGGTTCGCAGCAACGAGACGTGGGCGCGCTACCTCTTCCAGAGGCGCCACTCGGCCTTCACAGCCGCCGCCGAACGGAAGCTAGCGGAGTTGAACGCTGAGTTCCTGCGGCGCGCCTCCCTGTGGTTCGCGACGCACATGGAGGCCGGCCGGCTGAGGCGGCTCCCTCCTGACATCTACATCGCGCTCGTGGCGGGGCCTTACACGGAGCACACGCGCCACTACCTGTCCGGCCGGGACTGCACGAATACCGAGGAAGTGATCGAGATGCTCGCGGATGCAGCGTGGCGCTCGCTTGCCGTCCGGCCCGATCAGCCCGGCAGCGCGCGTGAACGAGGGCAGCCTCGAACAAGCGGGGGGGCACGATGAAGAAGCTGGCCAATCGTTTACGACACGGTCTCGGGTTCCACGGCCGATGGGCGAGATCCTCCGCGATGCCCTGCAGGAGGCGTTCGAGGTAGTGACCGCGCCGATGACGGACGTCACGTCGCTGGTGGAGTACGACGCTGTGCTCATCGGGAGCCCGATGCGCTTCGGTGGCTTCACGTCCAGGGCGGAGAGATTCATCTGGCGGAATCGCGCCGAGTTGGAGCGCAAGAAGGTCGCGTACTTCTTCAGCATGCTCTACGTGGTACGGATCGCGGAGGAGAACGTTCCGGAAGCCTTGCTCTACGTCTATCCGGGCCTCGCAATGATCACGATACCAACGAACAGGGCCACCGTCATGAATCGGACCCACTCGCTTGGTCGCTTCGAGCGCCAGTGGAGGAGGTTCACGCCAGGCATCTAGCCCGTGTCGGTCGCCTGTTTCAAGGAGCGGATGAACGTACGCAGGTTGCCGCTCAACGAGAGGCTCTATATGCGCATTGTCACTGCGCTCACGAACAAAGAGCAGGAGGGCGAATTCCTAAACCCGTCATCCATGCGAAGCTGGGCGGCGGGGCTGTATCGCTCGCTTGGCCTGAAGCACCCGGCACATCGTCTGACCCGGCCGCAGATCTCAACCTGAGCGAGCGAACAGGCCGTCGGGTACTCGGAGGAAAGGGGTCGCTATGAAGTGGGTTCTCTTGGTAGGCGCCGCACTTAACTACGTCGGCGGTCTGAACCTCGCCGCGTCCATGGTCGTGACCTTCCCAACCAGCTTTCCGCTCGTCCAGGGAGTGGGTGCGCTTCGTCCGCCTGACTATGCCCTTCACCGGCTCTTCACGGCCGGGACCGCGTTCTGCTTCGGCTCAATGTACGTCTACCTCTACTTGCACCCGGAGTATGCCGTGCCCTTCCTGCCGTTTGGAATGGCCCTCAAGTACTGGGCTTTCGCCGCGAGCTTGATCGCCTATCGTCGGTTCCAGCTTCCGCGTAGCATTTTCGTGAACTTTGGGTGCACGAATCTCGTGGTCGGCATCCTGTTCAGCGCCTATTTGCTGACGCTGTAAGAGCGCTCCGGCGAAAGGAAGCGGATCGAAGCGGACCGGTTGGAGAACGCCATGCGATACCCCGAATCCAGTTGTTTGCCGTTGAACGCTCTCGCGCTCAAGCACCGCTTCCAGCCCCACACGCCAGGAGTGCCCGACTCGGGCGAAGCGGGTCTCTGGATCCTCTTCCGCGAGGGCTCTCTCGTGCTGGACGGCGCCTCGGGACAGGCAACGCCTCTCATGGAAACGTTCCCTGACGGTGTCCCGAACCCCAGCGAGGTGATCCTGATGGGGACATGGGACGGGTGCTAGTGGCGGTTCAAAATGCCCCCTGCGTGGCGGCCAAATTGCCCCCACCCCTTGCCAGGAAAGTAGGCGAGACTCCGTGTCCTCGCGGGTCTGTGTCGGTCAGCACGCGCAACTCGCGGGCCCCCTCGGTTGCCCC
>DATJZG010000106.1:0-7618 GCA_035499295.1 Anaeromyxobacteraceae bacterium | reverse complement strand
CACCGACGTGAAGAAACGACCTGATCGTGAAGTAGGACGGGATGCCGCCGCCGCGCGTTCCACCGAGCCTGCCAGTGGTTCGAGGGGGCAAAGGACGCTCGGGCGCGAGCGCCTGGGCGCCCTCGGATCAATCGTGCATCGGCGGGCAGCCAGCGACCCTGCCCTGACGGTAGCTCTCGGCTGCACCCACCGCCCAGGCGGCGTAGAAGTTGCCGTATCTCGTCACCAGCTCCTGGCCGTCCACCGCCACGCCCCATCGACCGCCGTCGGAGGGATAGACCTCGAGCTGATGGCCGAGGATGACGCAGTGCCTGCTTTCCTTCGCTCTGGTCCTCATGCGTTCAGGGTATTCTTCGCCGAGCCTCCAGGAGGGGTCGCCCCATATGAGTCGATAGCCCGCGGAGGATGCCATCTCTCACCGGACTGCGGAACTGGGCCGGACCGAACCCTGCCGCCCAGAGTAGCCGGTGCAGCTTGGGCCGGGAGACCCCGGCGTGGCGGGCGACCTCGGCCACGCAGCAGTCGAAGGTGCGGAGGAACTCCCCGAAGCGCGCCGGGTCCAGCACGACGGGCGCTCTCCCGCCGGTCGGTTCGGCGGACCTTCGATGCGATTGTCCTGGAGGGCTTCGCGTACCTCCGAGCCGAACTGGAACGGCTGGCCGGGAAGGGTGGCGATGACCACGATGGACAGCATGTTCGAGAAGCCGCGCACGTTGAGCGGCCAGGGGTGCAGGAGCAGCGACTCCTCGAAATCCGGTGTCGGGGGAGACTGCTCCCCCACGCCGAACCGCGTCAGCAGGGCGCGGGAGAGCGCCGGGATGTCCTCGCGGTGCTCGCGCAGCGGAGGCGTGCGTTCCACTGCGCCAGCTGGCCGTAGAGATCAGCGCAGAACAGGCCCTGCTGCTCCGAGACGGCCCCGGTGACGCCGCGCACGTAGCCGAATAGCCCGCTGGCGAGCAGGCCCTCGGTGAACCCACCGCAGTTGACGGCCACGAACGGCCCGATCTTGCTGGTCGGGATCGCCCTGTGGGCCTCGGTCAGGTTCCGCGGCCCGGCATTAGGTCGACAAGGGCCAGGGGCGCCCGTCGAGAGCCCACTCGAAACGCTCAACCGGCGCCTTGTGAAGGGTGAGATCAATAGCAGCGAGTACGAGGAGAAGCGCCGACTGCTCTCGTGATCTCGTGCCCGCGGCGGCGCCATGGCCAGCCGGGGAGCCGCTTCGGCGGCGGCAGGAACGGGAGCCCTGACAACCGGACGCCGGCCGTGCGCGTGGGCGCCGAAACGTTCCTCCCGGATCAGGGCGATTGGAACGGAAAACGCTCGTCCATGCTGCACCTTCTGGGTGCTGGTTCGGGTTGCACCGGTCTTCGCCGGCTAGGCATCGGCCAGCGCTCTCTGGTAGGAGCGCCGCGGTGCCTTGAGGCTTGGACCGGTTCGGCCGGACGCCGGACTGAGCCCCTCGCCCTCGTCCGCAGCGAGCTCCATCTCCTCCGCGCAAGCGACCAACGCGCGGGCCATCAGTCGATGCCGCCAGCGGTTCCACCAGCGAGAGCCGCCGACCAGCTCGAGCGCGGCCAGCCGCGCGACGCAGGCGGCGGTTCGGGCCCCGGACTGCTGGCCCGCGGAGAAGCTGCTCCTGTCATAGCTGGTCATGGGCCCATCCCCGGTAGTTGGCGCCTAGAGCGAGAGATCCTGTACGACTCGGATTTTCTTTACATAACGGACGGCGCTCGTCGAGGCCCGTCGCACTCGGGGCTGCGGCCCTCGGTCGGGCGTTGCGGGTGCGTCGATGCCGCGCGGGATGATGGAGATCTTGTGCCCAGGTCGCAGGGGCTGATGACCCACGTCTTCGCATTCCTGCGTGCCTACAATCGACGCTCGAAGCTCAACCCCTCACTCAGGCTCGCGTCCGGTGTTTCCGGATGGCGTTCGGTCGTCTAGCGAGCGCACGCCGGGGGCCGCGAGCGGGCGTGAACGGAGGCTGGACGCCCTACGTGCGAACCGGGTGATTCCCCAGGACCGCGTGCTTAAGGCCCAGGAGCACGACAGCTCCGGCGATGGCCAAAAAGACACTCCAGAGGGTGACGCCGCTGGCACGCGCGCCGCCGAGCGTGAAGAGTTGGCTGGCGAGGAGGGCGCCAACGACCCCGAGGACGAAGTTGAGGATGGGTCCCCCGCGGCTGCTGTTGAGCATCCGGTTGGCGAAGAAGCCGGAGATGAGACCAACGACGATGCACATGATGAGGTTCAGCATTACTTCCCTCCTTTTCGAGCAGTCACTGCCGAGCGCTTCCCGCTCGGCTTCCAACTGGCCTTGAAGGCCCACCTGTGTCGGGTGCACGCGCCGTGCCCCTCGACCCCTGCTGCACGGGGCTGGATTCCCGAGGCCAGCCGGGTCCAAGGGGAGTCTCTGGGCCGTTCGCGAACGTCGGCGAACGTTCCGGGGCGGTTGCCGCGCCGCCAGCACTTCTCACTTACGCGCATGGTTTGGAACGCGTGGGCGTCCCGGCATCGACGGGGGCACGTTGAGCCCCAGGCCCGCCGCATGTCGCCTGCAGCGTCCGTTGGGGTGTGACCCCTGTTTGCCTTCCCAGCGGCGCCCTCGACCAGCGCCGGCGTCGGAGCAGCTCCATGATCACGTCACGGCGGTCGGGAAGGGGCTGCTTTGACAGCGGCTGGTTCGTGGCTACGGTAAGAGAGTGCTGGCAGGCGACGTCGCCTGCTGCCCGCGCCATCCCGAAGGGTGGGACACCAGACAACCTGACGCCGGCCCGCGATTGGGCGCCGGAAGCAGCTTTGAAGGAGAGCATCCATGAAGATCCGACCGCTGCAGGACCGCGTCATCGTGAAGCGGGTCGCCGAGGAGGAGAGGACCAAGGGTGGGATCATCATCCCTGACACCGCCAAGGAGAAGCCCATCGAGGGAAAGGTGCTCGCCGTGGGCAACGGCAAGGTGATGGAGGACGGCAAGGTGCGCTCGCTCGACGTCAAGGCCGGCGACATCATCCTCTTCACGAAGTACGCCGGCACCGAGGTCAAGCTCGACGGCGAGGAGCACTTGATCATCCGCGAAGAGGACATCCTCGGCGTCGTCGAGGGGAAGTGAACGCTTCACCGCAAGGGAAATACGATATGGCTTCCAAGGAAATCCTGTTCGATCAGCAAGCGCGCGACGCCATCCTCAAGGGCGTGAACACGCTCGCCGAGGCGGTCAAGGTGACGCTCGGCCCCAGGGGCCGGAACGTGGTCCTCGAGAAGAGCTACGGCGCCCCCACCATCACCAAGGACGGCGTGACGGTGGCCAAGGAGATCGAGCTCGAGAACAAGTTCGAGAACATGGGCGCGCAGATGGTGAAGGAGGTCGCCAGCAAGACCTCCGACGTGGCCGGCGACGGTACCACCACCGCCACGGTGCTGGCCCAGGCCATCTATCGCGAGGGCTCGAAGCTGGTCGCGGCCGGCCACAACCCCATGGAGCTGAAACGCGGCATCGAGAAGGCTGTTCAGCGCGTCACCGACGAGCTGAAGAAGCTCTCCAAGGCGACCAAGGACCCCAAGGAGATCGCCCAGGTCGGGATCATCTCCGCCAACGGCGACACCACCATCGGCAACATCATCGCCGATGCCATGGGGAAGGTGGGCAAGGAGGGCGTGATCACCGTCGAGGAGGCCAAGAGCCTCGAGACCACGCTCGAGGTGGTAGAGGGCATGCAGTTCGACCGGGGCTACCTCTCCCCTTACTTCGTCACCGACGCAGAGCGGATGGAGGCCACCCTCGAGGACTGTCACGTCCTCATCCACGAGAAGAAGATCTCGGGCATGAAGGACCTTCTGCCGCTGCTCGAGCTCGTGGCCAGGGACGGCAAGCCGCTCCTCATCGTGGCCGAGGAGGTCGAGGGCGAGGCGCTCGCGACCCTGGTCGTGAACAAGCTCCGGGGCACGCTCCACGTCTGCGCCGTCAAGGCACCGGGCTTCGGTGACCGCCGCAAAGCCATGCTCGAAGACATCGCTGTCCTCACCGGCGGCAAGCTGATCGCCGAGGAGCTAGGGCTAAAGCTCGAGCAGGTCACTTTGAAGGACCTGGGTCGCGCCAAGCGCATCACCGTGGACAAGGACAACACCACCTTGGTCGACGGGGCCGGGAAGAAGGCCGACATCGAGGCCCGGGTAAAGGCTATCCGTGCCCAGATCGAGGAGACCACCAGCGACTACGACAAGGAGAAGCTGCAAGAGCGGCTCGCCAAGATCGTGGGAGGCGTCGCGGTCATCAAAGTGGGCGCCGCGACCGAGACCGAGATGAAGGAGAAGAAGGCCCGGGTCGAGGACGCGATGCACGCCACCCGCGCGGCGGTCGAAGAGGGCATCATCCCCGGCGGGGGCGTGGCCTACCTGCGCTGTCTGAAGACGCTCGACAACGTCGACGTCACAGAGGGCGAGAGGTCCGGCCTTTTCCTGGTGAAACGTGCCCTCGAGGAGCCCCTGCGCCAGATCGTCGAGAACGGCGGCTGGGAGGGCTCGATCATCGTCAACAAGGTGAAGGAGTCGAAGGAGCAGAATTTCGGCTTCAACGCCCAGACCGGCGAGTACGAGGACCTGGTGAAGGCGGGCGTCATCGACCCGACCAAGGTTGCGCGCACGGCTCTCCAGAACGCCGCGTCGGTGGCATCGCTGATGCTCACGACCATGGCCATTATCGCCGACCGGCCGAAGGACAAGGACGACGGGGCCGGCGCTGGCATGAGCGGGATGGGTGGCATGGGCGGGATGGGGATGTAGCTATTCCGAGCCGGACGCATCGAGAGGCCTCCGGGACAGCCCCGGGGCCTCCTCGTCCGCGCGAGGGCGACTGCGCCCACGATTCCTCGCGAGATCGGGCACTACGGGTCGCGGCCGGGAGCCGCCGGCGCTAGATCCATCCTTCGACACGCCGCCCAGCCAGCGCCTCGAACGACGCGGACCCGGAGCCGGCTGGCCGGGAGGAGGACTTCATGCGGTCGCTCCTGCAGCGGTTGGCGAGATCTATCCCTGCGATCGGCGACTGGGCGCGCAGGGCCTGGTGCTGCCGCCAGCGGCGGCGCCTCGTGGGCGTCACCACCACGATCGTCTGGGCGCCGCCGGACGGGGTGCCATGGGCGCTCTGGGGAGCACCTGCTGTGCGTGCCCGGCCGCTGAACAGCACACTCGGCGAGTCGCCCGCGAAGCGGTCTTCGAAGTCGGGCGCGGGGCTGGATGGGAGAAGCTGGAAACTGCGCATGTACATCCCGTGGAAGCTGCTCGTGTTCGCGTGAGCGCCGTGTTCTGGGGAGTGCTCGCCCTCGGCATCGCAGCGCCGTCCGTGGCATCCGCCGGCCACGCCCTCGCCTGGAAACGCGATCCCCGGTCGGCGCTGGGCTGGATCGCTGTCTCCTTCTTGCTGCCTCTTCTCGGCCCATTGCTCTATCTCGTCTTCGGTGTGAATCGGGTCCGCCGAACTGCGCGACAGTGGCAGGCCGCCGGGCGCCGCCTCACCGGCAGGGGTGCCTTTGGCGCTGCCTCCGCGGTGGCGCTGCCCCCCGGGTCCGGCACGGAGCATCTGGACCCGCTGCGCCCATTGGTCGACCGAGTCAGCCACCGGTCGCTGATGGGTGGGAACCGCTTCGTCCCGCTCCACGGGGGCGAGCAGGCCTACCCCGTCATGCTCGAGGCGATCGCTGCGGCACGGCACTCGGTCCACCTGTCCACGTTCATCTTCGACGGCGACGAGACCGGCTTCTGCTTTGCGAACGCGCTATCGGCGGCGGCGGCGCGCGGCGTGGACGTGCGCCTCCTCATCGACGGCCTCGGCGCGAGATACGCGCGGCCTTCGGCGCGGCGCCTCCTGCAACGGACGTCTGCTCGGATCGGCCGCTTCCTTCCACTGCACCGTGGCGGCTACATCAATCTGCGCAATCACCGGAAGATCCTGGTGGCCGACGGCCTGCACGGCTTCACGGGCGGAATGAACATCGGCGCTCGTCACCTTGTGGGCCGGCCCAGCCCGCGAGGGCCGGTGATGGACATCCACTTCCAGGTGGAAGGCCCCGTCGTGGCCGACCTGCAGCGCGTGTTCCTCGAAGACTGGTTCTTCGCCACGGGTGAGCTCCACGACGACGTGAGGTGCTTCCCTCGGATACCCGCGGCCGGAGGCTGCGCAGCGCGGGCCATCGATGCCGGCCCCGACGAGGAGTTTCGCGAGCTCCACTGGGTCGTGCTGGGCGCGCTCGCCTGTGCCCGCCGCAAGGTGCAGATCATGACTCCCTACTTCATTCCCGACCGGGCGCTGACCGCTGCCATGGGTCGGCCGCGCTCCGTGGCGTGGAAGTGAGCTTGCTGCTCCCTGGACGAACAGACCTGCTCTTCATGCACTGGGCCACGCGGTCCTATCTCTGGGAGCTCCTCCCCTACGGGATCCAGGTCCGCTATCAGCCGCCCCCGTTCGTCCACACCAAGCTCCTCCTGGTGGACAACCTTTGGAGCCTGATCGGCTCTGCAAACCTCGACCCCCGCAGCCTGCGCCTCAACTTCGAGCTCGACCTCGAAGTCTACGACGAGGCAACCACAGGAGCGTTGGCACGCCACTTCGAGGACTGCTTCGCGAGGTCGCACACGGTGACCATGGAGGAGGTGGATGGCCGGAGCCTCCCGGCCCGTCTGCGCGATGGCACGGCCAAGTTGCTGTCGCCCTATCTCTGAGCGGCATCGGAGCGGCGACCTGCGCAAACATGCCTTGCGACCGAGATGTCGCGCGAGACGCGCCAGCGGTTCTTATCATGGTGGCATGAGCCAGTCGATTCCCTTGGGTAAGCGCTTCCTGAGGTCGATAGCGCGGTCGGCCATTCAGCGCGCGGGAAGGCCGCCCCTCATGGGGCGACCATCGAGTTCCAGGAGCCTTGCCTCGATCACTGGCGGGGGCGTGAGAACTAGACCCATCGTGTAAGCGATCGGCTTGGGCATCTTCAATGACCGCGAAACAAAAGAAAATCCTCATTCTCGGCGGCGGCGCTTTCGTTGCCCTCGTTCTCGCAGCCCTCCTACTCGCCGTCAACCTCGCCGCGGACTTCTGCAAGCCGCGCATCGAATCCGTTGCCTCCGAGGCGACCGGCCTGGACGTCCGGATCCAAGGGAAGATGGCGATCTCCTTCCTTCCGCTTGGCCTCTCGGCCGACGACGTTCACGTTGAAAACCGGGGCGCCGAAATCGCTTCCCTCGAGCGCATCAGGCTGGGGGTCGAGCTGATGCCCCTGCTGAAGAAGGAGCTCAGGGTCACCAGCTGTGATGTGGAAAAGCCTACCGTCACCATTGTCAAGGCCGCGGACGGAACATTCAACTTCCAGGGTGGCGGGACAAGATCGACCGGAGGTCCCCCAGTAGCAGCCTTCAGCTTGAACGATCTCAAGCTGTCGAACGGCGTACTGGTCCATCTCGACGAAAAGACCGGGGAAAAGACCGAATTCAGAGATCTCAATCTTGCGATCAACGATCTCGTGATTGGGAGTACCTCAGGAAGCATCATCCGCGGCAGTTCGTTTACAGGAAGTCTTGACTGCAAGGAAATGCGCAAGGGGAACCTCCGCATCGACAACGTCAAGAGCTCCATGAA
>DATJZG010000105.1:0-21502 GCA_035499295.1 Anaeromyxobacteraceae bacterium | reverse complement strand
CCTTGGTCCTTCACAACTGCCGTAGGACCGTCCATCGACCGCGAGGGGCGCGCGGCAACGCTGTGGCATGGGCTACTGGACGGGTCTCCACGACTTGTCCGGGTTGTAGCGGTCCATTCCAGCGACGATCTTGGCCGTGTCGCTTCCCAAGTCCTTCTCGTAGACCACGCCATCGTAGTCGACGATGAAGGTATTCACGCCCGAGGACGCATACTCGGCTGGCCAAGCTACGAGCGCAAACCCACCAATCATTCTGCCGTTGATGACGTAGTCCATCTCCCCGAGCCGGGCCGAAGGCCCTTGCCGCTTGAGGATTCGAAAGTAGTACCCGTGGTACGGACGCGTCTTGTCCGTATAGCCCTCCGCGATCGCATCGGCGATCCCCTCCGCGATGGGCCCTTCGATGGATCCGTCGGGGTTCCTCCAAGCCAGGCCATCTCTCTTTCCCTCGGTGCTGATCACCCTCTGCGCGTACTCCGGGACACCATCGCCATTCCGGTCCTCCAGGGCGTACTCCTGCTGGGCGTTCACGTAACCGCGGCAGATCTCGATGGCGTCGAGTTCGTTGGATCCGATGCGGCGATCGAGTACTTCCTGGAGCCCCTGGGCCGTAGCGAAGCGCCACTTGCCCTTCTGCTCGACGAGGGGCACCGGGAAAGGCCACGCGTCGTTTCCGACCACGACGGTTGCCTTGTGCGGATTCTTCGGATCCTTGACGACCTCGAGCTTCTCGCGCGCCAACTCGGCAAACGCGGACCGGTCGCTCCGATCTCGGACGTCGTCCCCGGAGACGACCAAGCTCGATCCGTCGGAGCCAAAGATCGCGACCAGTGCAGGCACATCTTGCTGTCCGGCAGCCACGACGAGCGCGCTCGCGGCTTCCTGCGGCGAGTCGAAGGCCCTCGCCGGCGACGGAGCGGCCTTCAACGAGCCTGGAGCGACAGACAGCAAAATTGCTATTACCTGGATTGCACTCATCGAGATCGCCTCCCTAGCGACGGCCGCCCCCGCCTCCTCGCCCACCGCCGCCCCGCCCGCCCATGCTCGAAGTGCCGCGATGACTGCTGGCCTGCGCTCGCCCGGCGCCCCCACCAGCGCCGCCAAAGGCGCTTCCTCCCGGGGAGGACGGGACCGATCGGTTCCCTATGCTGGCCCCGCCCCCGCCACGGCTCATATCGGAGGTCGACGGCCGGCCAGCCCCGCCGCGATCCATGGTCGACGCCCCAGGACCTCCCCTGTTCGCCGCGGAGGCACCGCCCCGATTCGCCGTCCCCGCGCCGGGCCCGCCGCGGTCCATCGTCGAGGCGCTCGGTCGGCCCTGCTGACCACCGCGGGTATTGCCCCCGTACTTGGTGGCGGTTGCCCGGTCTCCGTAAGGCGCTCCCCCGCGATGCTGCGCGTTGTGTTGCCAGTTCGAGTTGCCGCTGCCGGTCCGAACGTTGTTGGTTTTGTTGTAGTGGTTGACGAAGGTGTTGTTGTTGTTGATGACCACCGTGCTGCTGTGGCCCCAGCCGCACCCGCAGCAATAGCCTCCGTGCATCGCAGCACCCATCATCATGCCCATCCCGAAGGAGAAGAGCATCGCGCCCGGAGGTGGCGGTGGTGGGTAGTAAATCGGAGGGTAGGCGTACACGGGCGGGGGACCCCAGATGACCGTGGGATTGTAGGCCGGGACGTAGACCACCTGCGGGCTCGCAGGCTGGATGACGACGACCGTCTCCTTCTCGACGACCTTCGTCTCTACCTTCATCTTGTCGTTCGACTCGAGCTTGCCCCCATCCATCGCCTTCTTGCGCAGGCGCTGGACCGAGTCCATCACGTCCTGCTGCTGGGCGAGGAACGCGTTCCCGAGGTTCGTGGTCCAGGTGATGTCCTCGGCGAGTCGCTTGAGGAGGTCGGGGATCATCGCCGTCGCCTGGACGCTCGGGTCCCAGGTCTGGGCCTTCACGGCCTTCTCGAGTTCCTCCCCCTTGAGCGTTTGGTTCTTCGCGAGCCACTGCTGCGCCTGAATGATCTCGAGCGGATAGGTGGAAGCCATCAGCGCCTGGCTGAGGAGCGGATCAGGGTACAAGGCGATCGGCGCCACCAGCGCGTCGAGCTGGTCGGACTTGAGCTTCGGCGGAGCCTTCTCCTCCCCCTTGGGACCCTGGGCAGGCATGGGCTGGGCCGGCTTTGCTGTCCCCGTCTCGGGCATCCCGGTCGGGGGTGGGGCCTGGGGAGCTTGTTCGAGACCGGTCGCGCGCATTGGCAGCGCCAACGAGGCCAAGAGCAAGAGGGCTGGCCTTCGTGAGCGACCGGCGCTGCGTTGCACCGGGTGAGCGGCTTCACGGCATCGCAACGCGCACCTCCCGTCACTACGATGAGCCGCGCAACGCCCTGCGGACAAACATGGTAGCAGCCGCTGCCTGGTTCCGACCAGCCTTATAGCGGTCCGCCCTTCGCTGTTACCAGTGTTCGTTTCCCGGGTCGCCTCGCCGACTATTCAGCGAGAGACTACGCAAAGGCCCGAAGGGTGCTCCTTAAACGAAATGCTTACCCCTAGGGGGTCATCCCCGATGGATTCGCGATTTGCCGGAGGGCTCTGACGGCCCCGTGGCAGAATCGCGCCGGGTTCGACAATGACCGACCGTCCGCTCTCCCAGGATCTTGCCCGCATCGTCTTTGCGTCGCTCGCGCTCGTCGGCATGGCGGCGGCGAGCCTCTGGGTCCTGTGGCCTTTTGTGGCCGCGGTCGTGTGGTCGTCCATGATCGTCATTTCGACCTGGCCGATCCTCCTCTGGGTGCAAAGGCGCCTAGGAGGGCGACGGGCGCCTGCGGTAGTGGTGATGGTTCTCGTCTTGCTCGGATTCCTGTTCACCCCCGTCGGTCTGGGCATCTGGGCTATCGTTGAGAACGCGGACCGGGTCGTGCAACTCGCGCAGTCGCTCGCCGGCCACGGACTGCCGCCACCTCCGAACTGGGTGGAACGCATACCGCTCGCCGGTCCGCGAATAGCCCAAGGGTGGCAGTCTCTAGCGGGCCACCCGGACTCCCTCGCTGCCCGCCTCCTTCCTCACCTGGGCGATGCGACTCGTTGGCTCGTCTCCAAGGCTGGCGGCCTTGGCAGCTTGGTCCTCCAGTTCCTGCTCACCGTGGTGGTTTCTGGCATCCTTTACGCATCAGGGGAAGCAGCCGCGAGCGGAATCCTCCGCTTCCTCTACCGCCTCGCGGGCAAGCGCGGGGAGAACGCTGGCATCCTCGCGGCCAAGGCGGTGCGGGGCGTTGCGCTCGGAGTCGTCGTCACGGCGGTCGTCCAGACGGTACTGGCCGGCGCAGGCCTCGCGCTCGCCCGCGTACCGGGTGCCGCCGTGCTGACTGCCGTCGTTCTCGTGCTGTGCATCGCGCAGATAGGCCCGTTCCTCGTGGTGGCGCCCGCCACCATCTGGCTCTACGCGTCCGGTTCGGCGGGGCGGGGCACGGTCATGCTCGTCTTCGGGCTCTCCGCCGTCGTGCTCGACAACTTTCTGCGACCCTTCCTCATCAAGAAGGGCGCCGATCTGCCGCTCATCCTCATCCTCGCCGGAGTCCTCGGCGGCCTTATCGGGCTCGGCGTGGTGGGGCTCTTCGTCGGGCCCGTCGTCTTGGCCGTCACCTGGACCCTGCTCGTCTCCTGGGTCGGGGAGATCGACCACACCTCGCCCGCGCCGCCAGGAACACAGCCCTGACGGCGGGGCTGTCGCTCCCCGCTCGGTTCTCGCGCTACTGCTGCCCGGTGAGGACCTTCACGTTCATCACCTTCTTGATCTGCTCCTCCGTGAGTAGCTTCTGCTCCCGGACCGGAGATGCTGTTGATGAGCTCGGCCACGACAGGGTTCACCTTGCCTGGCATGATCGACGAGCCTGGCTGCACAGCCGGGAGCGCGATCTCGGAGATTCCTGTCCGCGGTCCCGAGGACAGGAACTGGAGGTCGGTGCTGACCTTCACCAGTTTGGCCGCCAGGTTCCGCAGGGCTGCCGAGTACGCGGCAAACGCGTGGAGGTCCGAGGTGGCCGCGATCAGGTTCGGCGCCAGCACGATCTTCTTGAAGGATAGAGGCCTCTCGCCACGAGGCTCTCTGCCCGGCCCCGGGCGAGCCTCATTAGAACACCTCGGCAAAGTTGAGATAGAGCCCCTTTTCGAGGACACTCTCCTACGCGCGCTCCTCCGCCGTGGTCTGGCAGCCGCACCGTCGGGAAATAAGTCTCTCGCGCGTCCGCGGATGCGGAGAGGAAGGTTTCCCCTTCAGGCATTGCAGGATCCTTCCCTCTCCAGCCGAAACGCCCCCACAGAAGCGCTTTGCATCTGCCTCGCGGTCTTTTCCATACTCCTCGGCTATCTTGAGCAACACCGATAGTTCTGCTCTGCAATCGGGGGCTAGCTCCTTGTCATGTCCCCGCAGGCATCCGAGCACGGCGACCTCGCCCTTCGCCCGAGAGCAAAGCCGCTGTGCTGCACCGGCGCAGGGTCATCACCTGGGGCGGGCAGAGCTTCCGGAGCGCGAGTCACCAACCGTCGACAGAAAGACACGCTCGCGAGTCGAGGTCGCCAAGCGTGTGCTCCTCCGATGTCCCTTCAGGGCTGTCGCCCCTGCGCGGTCTCCAAAGGCACCGGGGCAATTGGCCACGCCCGTGACATGAGCCAGGACACCGACACACCCACAATGCAGCCGAACATCACTTCCATCACCCTGTGCAGCCCGTCGTGGATACCCGCAGCCTTGGATTGGTGGGCCACACCCGACGCAATGACGATGGCCGCGGTGATGGGAGCTTGGCGCCACATCGTCTTCACTCGCACGACGTAGGTCGAGACTAGGGTGGCAATGGCGAGCGCGACGGGCAACTTCCACTGGCGCGGCTCACCGATCGCGATGAAGGCTAGCCCGACGGCCGCACCGACGCTCGCATTGAGGACGCGCCCTCGAAACATTCGCTTGGCCTGTGTCCAGACCGGGTCCGAGGCAGCGATCATGGATGCGATAGCCCAGATGGGATTCGTGTCCTCGACGGCTCTCAACGAGAGCCAGACGATGGCGGTCCCCAGCGCTACGTTGTGCGCGAAGCGCACGCCCGACATTTGGTCTTCGAGCAGCCGTTCCTTGAACGTCATGGTTTCCCTTGCTACCACATCGCTTGCGCGCTGGGTCTTGACCACACCCACCTCACCGTGGGAATTGAACGGCCCGGGCCTCTCGTCGCTGTCATTGCACGTGTCGCCTGCGATGGGCGGTCGTCGAGCATCTGCCTCAGAGCGCCGCGTCGCCCAGTTATTGACGGGACGGCCGCCGGCGCCGAACCCTATGGCGCCCCAATCTCGTCGACGAGCGCAGAGCCGCGTCCAATTCGAACCGACGAAAGGCGCTTCCGCATTATGGTGGGTTCGAACAAAGCGGGGCAGTCCGAGCGCCTAGCGCTCGCCTCCCTCGTTGGAGGCGTCCTTCGGCGCCGCTGGGATGGCTAAAGCTCACCGCCGTCGGGCAGGCACTGCGGACGAGACTCACCCCGCGCGACCCCGTGTTCGACCGAGGCGCGGCTCGCCCACTCGGTACTGCCACGACGCCAGAGCTACTTCTTCAGCCCGGTCTGCCTTAGGGCGTCCTTACACCCCTGGCTCACGTCCTTCTCGTTCTTGTTGAGACAAGCCAGCGCGCGCCCTTGGCCGATCTGCACGTTGGCACAAAACTTCATGAGGTCGTCCTTGCATTGGCTGGCCGCGAACTTGAGGGCCGCGACGGCCTGCTCGAGTTGAAGGGCGGCGTCGTAGACCGCGTATTCGCACTTGTCGGAGACCTTGTCCTCGAAGGCGTAGAGGCAGGCAAGGATGCGTCCTTCTCCAGGCATCACTCCCTTGCAAAACGTGGTGAGTTCCTTGTGACAAGCCTTCTTCACGTTGTCGGCAATCGAATCCGCTGCTCTAGCGTGGACGCCGAATAGCAACACCGCTGCGACCAACGAACTCGCTATCACTTTGCGCATGAGTGCCTCTCCTTCTGGCTTGTTGGGAAGGAATCGCTCACTTCGCTCTCGAACCCGGACTATCGACCCCCAACGCGAGCGAATCTATAGCCCTGAGGAGAGGGTCACAGGCGACAAGCGTGAGCGATCCGCGTGACAAGGTCGCGGGTTCTTGGAACCGTCGCGCAGTGGGTCCCGCCTGGCGTGGCGCTCCGGGGAGAGGTACGTCGCGCCCATGAGACCTACCCCGCAAGCGGGGCCATGCCCCTCCAGGATTGAGCGCTCCTCGCGTTACATAGTCTTGCAATTCGGCCTCCGCCGCCCCTTCTCGGCTGCCTCTTTCTCGTCCCCCACATGGGACGTATGCGTCGAGGTGGTGGCTGCCGCAGGCCATCGCCCCACCAGGAGCGATCTTTTGACAGTTGGGCACCATTGGCCCGCCCCCTTCGCTGTAGCGGACGACCCCAACCGCGAGAAGGGTCGTCTTCTTCATCTGGCCCCATACGGGGCGGAGTGCAGTCGATCGGCCAGCGGTAGCGTTCGCTCACGGAGGGTCGCCATGAACGCCTTGGTCCACAATGGGAGGGTGGTCATTGTCCTTTGCGCGTTGGCGCTTGCGGTGGTGGCATCCCCGGCACGCCCGCACGCGGACGATCCCGTAAAGGAGGCGAGAGAAACCATTACGGTCTTCAAAAAGGCGGACCCCGGAATCTCGAAGTTTTTCGAGGAAGCGGCCGGCTACGCTGTGTTCTCCACCGTGGCGAAGGGCGCCATCGGCGTTGGCGGGGCCGGCGGCTCCGGAGTCCTCTTCGAGCGGGGTCAGGCCATCGGCAAGGCATCGCTCGCCCAGGTCACCGTCGGCCTCCAGTTTGGTGGGCAGGCGTACTCGGAGGTCGTGTTCTTTGAAACTGCCGCCGCACTCACCGATTTCAAGAAAGGGAGCTTTGCGCTTGCTGCCCAGGTGAGTGCCGTGGCTGCTGCCGCCGGCGCGTCGGCCAACGCAAAATATGCTAACGGGGTCGCCGTATTCACGGTAGCGAAGGGCGGCCTCATGTACGAGGCGAGTGTCGGGGGTCAGAAGTTCGGCTACGAGCCGTTCGGCACGAAGAAGTAGGGGCGCTGCCCAAATGGTAGAGGCGTTCGACAGGGACGGTACCGCCCGGGGGCGCCCACCGGCGCGGACCTGTGATCGGGTTTCCCGAACCGGCCGTCACTGTCTCATCGTCGTTGCCCGTCTGGTCGAGAACCTCGAGACCGCCGACAGGCTCGATCGGTTTCCTGCGGCCCGGGAGGACGACTACTGCTCGGGGTGCCGCAGGCCCATGTCTCCTGCCTCGTCCAATATCATTGTCGGACGATGGCTATCGCCAGCAGCGCGAGCCTCGAGCCGGACGTCAAGAGCACCAGGGGCTGCCGGCAGCGAGACCCGGAAGGTAGAGCCCTTCCCGGCCTCGCTCTCCACGCAGATCTCGCCACCGAGGTCGGACACGATTCCTCGCGAGAGAAAGAGACCGAGTCCGCAACCCTGCCCGCTGGGCTTGGTGCTGAAGAATGCGTCGAAGATGCGTGGCAGGATGTCCGGGGGAATCCCACTGCCATTGTCGGCGACCTCGACGACCACTCGCCGACTCCTGGCGTCGAACCAGGAGCTCACCTTGACGATCGCACCCTCTCCCTGCCCTTCCTTAAAGGCCTGCGCCGCGTTCACGAGCAGATTCAAGAACACCTGGCCGAGTCGCCCTGGAGCGCCCATCACGGGCGGTACCGGTTGGAGATCCTTGACCAGCCTCGCCTGGCTTTGAATCCTGTGGTCCACCACCTTCAGCGCGAACTCCAAGGCTGCGTTCGGATCGAGCGGCTCTGGCTCCACCGAGTCCACTCTCCGGCTGAGGGCGCGGAGGCTGTCCACGATGATCCCGATGCGCTCTGCCCCTTTTCGCGTCTCGCCGAGCACCTCCGCCATCTGCGGCGAGGCGCCTCTATCCAGGTGATGCGAGAGGAATTCCAGGTTGGAAAGAACGAACGACAATGGGTTATTCACCTCGTGCGCGACCCCGGCGGCCAGCGTCCCTAGGGTCGTGAGACGCTCAGCGAACAGCAGGCGCTCCTGAAGTCGCTTGCGCTCCCGCAAATCCCGGAAGACAGCTACTCGAGGCGCCAGCCCCGACTCCTCGGCTGGGATCGAGAACGTCACCATCTCGACCGGGATCTCCACGCCGCCCTTGCTGGTGAGGCTGATCTCTTCTGAGCGTCGCTCACTTCCTCGCCCAGGCTGCACCAACGCCTCGTCGAGCCGGCGCCCACCGCTGGTCCCGAGGAGTACCTCCGGCCGCAGCCCGAGGACCTCGCTCTTGGCCCATCCGAGCAGACCGACAGCGGCAGCATTCCAGTCGAGGATGGTGCCACCAGATCCGACCACTATAACTGCGTCCGCCAGGGCCTCGAACACGCTTGACTGCCGAATGAGCTCACCCTGGGCACGCCGCCGCTCGGTCACATCCATCAGAGCGCCCGCGATCCGCAGCGGTCGACCGCCGCGGTCACGGAAGAGCTCGCCGTTCATGGCGACCCACAGGAAACCCCCGCCGCGGCGCAGGATCCGGGCCTCCACGTCGACCGCGCCACCTTGCTCGAGCACGGCGGCCAAGCCGGCACTCAGCTTCTCCCGATCGGCGGGGTGCACGCAGGACCAGTGATCCCCGCTGGTCGAGCGGGCAAGGTTCCAGTCGCAGGCCAGAGAGCGAGCGACGCCCCCGTAAACCCGAAAGGCCCGGGACGTCACGTGCCACTCCCAGGTGCCAGCGCCGGCCGTCGCGATGGCTTGCTGCAGACGCAGCTCGGCCAATGTGTTGTCCGACGGCGTGCCGACGAGGAACTCCGTCGAGGTCCCAACCTGAAGCCTGTCGCCCCGGGAGAGGACGGCCCTTCCGATCTCCGCACCGTTCAGGAAGGTCCCGTTGGTGGAGCCCAGGTCCTCGACGACGAGTTCGCCACCCTCACGGATAACCCTGGCATGACGTCGCGACACCCCGGGGTCGCCCAGGCAGACGTCGGCCGTTCCTCCGGCCCGGCCGATGACAACCTCTGCCTTGTCCAGGGCATGGTACGTCCCCACGTGAGACGGGTTGGGCGCGCGCACGAGGAGAAGGCCGAGCTCATCGGTCGCGTCTGCCAGGTCCACCTGCCCCGACGCCGATAATCGATCGGCCTTTTCGCAGGGACCTACCGGAGCGCGTCCGCGCGCACCTAGGAGAGCCAGAGTTCCGTGGCTTAGCTCGCGGACGGCTTCTCTTTCACCAGGGCGCGGCCCATCGCGATCGCCAACCGCGCGCGGGGCCAGATTTCGGAGCCGATCGTATGCTTCGTCTTGATTCATGTCATGGCGTTGACTACGCAACGAAATATCTCACGATCAGTGTTATCCCTTCTAGTCCCAGGGGGGCGGTAGTGGGCGCCCCGGATTCCGCAATTTTGTTTGGCCTTCTCGGCGAAGTTGCTCTCTTCGGAGGCATCCCCGTGTGCGCTTCCCCGCGACCTCGCCCCGAGTGCATGTGGGGACGGCGTATACCTACGGTTCGGGCGGCCCGATGCAAAGCCCTTCCAGGGTGGTTTTCGGTCGCGGTCCTCCCGCTAGCGCGAGGAGGCGTTCGATTGGGCCACTCCGATCAGATCCAAGCGGATGAAGGGGCGCGAGGCACACCCTAGACTCGCGGTAGTGGGCGGTGACGCACGAGCGCACGACGGCGTATGGGGGCCTCTCGGGTGTCGCCACGCGCTGCCGTGCGCCGCGGGGCAGGTCGGAACAGATCACGACGCCGGCATGGGAAAGTCGGCCGGGTGGAGTGGACAATCCTGCGGCTCGAACTTGACTGCCCAGGGCCAGCGAATGGGATACGCTCTCCATCATGGAATTCTTCTACGGCCATTTCTCCGGGAATTCAGCCCGTTCGCTCTTCGCGCTCTATGAGGCAGGGCTGCCGTTCACTTTGCGCTTCCTCGACACGCGAAACGGTCAAAATCGCGCCCCCGACTACCTGGCCGTGAACCCGATGGGCAAGATCCCCGCGCTCGTCGACGGTGCCTTCCAACTATGGGAGTCAAACGCCATCAACTGGTACTTGGCGGAGAAGTACCGGGCAACGGGGCTCCTCCCTGCCACAATCGAGGCGCGTGCGGCGGTGCAGCGTTGGCTTTTCTTCCAGGCTGCCCACGTGACTCCGGCTTGCGTGCCCGTCTTTCGCGTCATCAATCGCAGGGTCCAGGAGTTTTGGCGCCTGACAGGCGACCCGCACGCCGCTGAGTCCGGTAGGAAGGAACTAGCGAGGTGGCTTCCTGTGCTGGAGAGCGTTCTCCTGCAGAAGGAGTGGCTGGAGGACACCTTCTCCCTGGGCGACATCGCATTCGCCCCGCATTTCTGGCTCCTTATGGAGGGAGGGTTCGACTTCACGTCCTACCCCTCGGTACGCGCCTGGCTGAATCGAACCTTCGCCAGGCCCGCCTGGCAGAAGACCGTCGAGGTCGTCTTCGCGACGGTTTAGGGTCGAGCACCGAGCTTGCCGTCGTATCTGCACGCCACGGAGGCCCCTGCAGGAGGGCGGTCCATCCGGGGCAAGGTCTCCATGAATGACTTGGCCTCCGCGCTGGACAGCGAAACCCGTCGTACGTAAGCGGACTTCGGCCGGTCCGCAGCGATGCGACTTGTCGGCTCGCCGTTGCCGTAATCCGAAGCTGGAGTGGGAACGTCCCGGCCGTGCCGGAACGCACGTTGCCAACCAGAGGCGTTACAGGTCGACATCCCGCCGCGCAAGGGCCCTTTCCCACTTCGTCTCGTAGTCATCATCAAATATCAGGGCGAGGTCGGGCGGGACCACGACCCAGGCGCCGGCGTGGATTTCTTGCTCGAGTTGGCCGGGCGCCCATCCGCTGTAGCTGAGAAGCAGGAGCGCCCTGCGGGGACCAACACCGGACCCAATGGCGCGGAGCACGTCCGGACTTCCAGTAAGAGCGATCCCGTCCCGGACCACCTTCGTTCGCGCACCGCGATAGTCGGCGGTGTGAAGCACGAAGACAGTTCCCGCTCCGACGGGGCCTCCGTAGTGCATGCGCAGCGCCCCGCTAACCCCCTTATGCTCCATGCCCAACTGCTCTAGCAAGCTAGCGATCGAGGCTTCCTTGAAGGGCCGGTTCACGATGAGGCCCATGGCTCCATTCGCGTCGTGCTGGACCATGTAGATGACCGTCCGCGAGAACCGAGGGTCGACCATCCGGGGTCCGGCGACCAGGAGCTTGCCAGCGAGGCCACTCTCATTAGAGCTTCGTGGCGCGATCGGTGCTCCCGGCGTGGGTGCGGAAACAGCGAGCACGAGACCAAGGGCTCCCGCTTTGGTCCAAACGCCAGTGGCTCTTCGCAGGCCCATGCTCGCTCCAGGTTGAGCATATATCTCCGGCCGGTGCGCCGCACTCAGCGGAGGCGAGGGCTTAAGAGCGCTTGTTCCCGGCCCTAGCGACCGATGTGGGGCATTCAGCGCACCCGGCCGAGAGGTTAGCCGTCCGCCCGAGACACACGGGGTTATCGGGGAGTCGCATCCTGCGGCGGGCCGCCGGTGGAACTTGTCGGCTCATTCTCACGGCCGGATAACCTGACTACCTTCCGCTACCCCATCCTTGCTGCCGTTTCGCCGACTGCTGCCTGCGATCCGCTTCGCTAGGTAGGCTGTGATCGCCACGTTTCCGGCGAGGACGGCTATCCTGGGGATGCTCGGGCGCCTCAGGACCCGCAGGAGTTCCCAAGGGAGCGGGACGAGCGTAGCGAGGACCACGAACCACGGGGCCCACCGAAAGTTTCTCCACAGGCTCCATCCCTCGAGGCCGGTCCACGCCGCATCCAGCAAGAGCGCAAGCTCGACGACGTGCAGGCCATGGCCCGTCAGCGCCGAGTTCGCCATCCGCGAAAGCGACGTAGCCCACCAGCTCGCGAGGTGGTGCTGGGCCCACTCCGCGAGTCCCCGAGCCCAGCTGTGCTCCTCACCTCGAGAGAGCCAGACAATGATCGCGAGCAGGACCACTTCCGCGAAGGCCTTCAGGGCCTTGTACACGATGATGACGCGGGTACCGGCATCCCCTTTGTCGTTCGAGGGGCGAACAAGCTCGACCTTTCCGAGTTCGTCCCGGGCAGCAGCGTTCATGCCACCGCCATGCTACCTCGGCAGAGAGACCCGGGGATCGCTCTGGGCTGCCCAAGCCACTAGCCTATACTGCCGAAGCCGTGGCGATCGGCTGCGCTACCCGCCCCGGGCCCGGTTCGTGGAGGCCTTCGATAGCCGAGAGCCATTCAAAAGCGGTCGGTCCCCAGTTCCCGCAGAGGAATGAATGCCGCTCGTCCCCGTCTCGGCGGCGCCGGCCACACACGCGATCACGTCGGCGGGCTCCCAAGTCAGCACCGTAAGTCAATTCAGATTCCCGCAGAGCTGTCTCGCCGATCCGCAGTCGTCTTCACACGGGCTCAACGTTTTCTTACGCCCCAAGCCGGTCGCCTCAGGTCTCATCTGAGAGTGCCCGCGCAGGGACACCCTCGAGACCGCCCCTCCCAGGGAGAATCCGATGGTTTACTTGACACGGGGTGCTTCCCCATGAAAGCGCTCCTCACCGCTCGGATCATCTACCAACGCTGGGCGAGCCCGGCGGGTCGAGGGAGCATCTGCTCGGAGACCTGCGAGGGAACGGTTCGGATTGTCCGTGCGCGCGAGGGCAAGCTCGATGCGGCCGTGGAGTTGCTAGATGGATCCGGCGCGCGGGACTGGAAACCTCGCCTGGGCCCAGGCGTACGCTGCAATGTTGCCGCGCGAGATCAGCAAGCCGCGCTCCAGGCACAGAAAGACCAATTCGACCGATCGATGGCCCTGCAGCAGCAACAGCACGATCAGTTCTTGGCCAACATGGCCGCGCAGCAACGCACGCACCAAGACCAGATGGCCGTGTTGAATCGCGGCTCGGCCATCAACACGGCGCGCACGCAGCAGACCTGGGCCGCGAACCACGCGGTGGCCTCGGACTGGGTGGACACGGCCCTCGGCCAGCGGACGGTCCGAGACTCGACGACCGGTCAGCTGAGCAAGGTGCCTGCGGGGTACGGCTACACCTGGATCGACGAACCGGGAAAGGCAGCGTTCGTCACCCGCGATTCGTTCGGCATCCACGAAGACGCACCTCTCGCTCGCCGTCCGGTAAAGCTGCCGACGGAACAGTCCTCACCGCCCGCCTCGCAGCGCTCCTTGTGGATGGCACTCGTCACCTCATCGCCCTCGTCGACGGTATGCCCTGATCGAATCAGGCAACTTGATGCCCCGAGCCAACGCCGGATCAGGGATCGGCGAGCCGGGGATGAGCGCCATCGGTACGACACCGGCCCAGCACGGGATGCTCATGTCTTCCGGGTCATCCACTGGCGGGCCGGCACGGATCTTGGCCGAAGCCTCGACGATCGGAAGCGTCACTACCAGCGTCGCATCGAGCTCTGCAATCGTTGGGGGACGCGTGTCGGCAGCGCGTCCTTGCAATATATGCTCCACGATCGCCCTGAGCAGGGCCCTCTTCTCCTCGCGATCGGACACGGCTTTGAAGCGACCGAGTACAACAACGGACCGATAGTTCATGGAGTGGTGGAAGGCGGATCGCGCCAGCACCAACCCATCGACCAGGGTCACGCTGACACAAGCCGGCACCCCACCTGCGAGTGCGCGCAGAAGCCTGCTCCCGGCCGCACCGTGGATCGCAATATGCCCGCCCACCCGAGCATAATTGACGGGCAGTGCGTAGGGCTGGCCGCCCCTTTCGGCAAACGCAACGTGGCAGAGGAGCGCTTCGTCCAGGATGGCATAGATGAGCGCTCGGTCATAGGAGCCACGGGCCGGAAGCCGCCGCAAGGTAGTACGCGGGGTAGCCTTTAGCTCGTCCAATGGCGTTCCTCCGACAGCGACCGGCAGAGTGCAGCGCTGATGACCCGACGTCTCTGTCTGGCCCGCTGGCACTCGGGAATGGATTGTACACCTACGTTGCCGGGAACGCCTCGCCCCACCTGGCGCTGCCCAGCCGACAGCCGCGCCACTTACAACCCTAAGTCTGTCCCGGCCGATCGGTGGCGAGCCGATCGCGAACCTCCTGAACGTGGCTCCTGAGCGAGTAGAGCATCTGTGCAAACTGAACCGGAACGCGTAGACGGCTAGCGCGATGCTCCAAGTCCTCGAGCCGTCGCAGGAGGTCGGCATGATTGGGCTTCGGGCCGGCCGCAATCTCGCGCTCCACGAGCCGCAGTTCGCCGTAAAACGCGAGGATCCGCTGCTGCATGAGGTTCCGGTACGCACTCCCTACGCCACTGACCACCGGGACTAGGATGCCGAGGAGTGGAAGCACTACGAAAAGCAGGCGTTCCACCCAGACCGCAGCCCAGAACGGGAGGTGCCGCTGCAAGAATGGGCGCCCTGACTTGTAGTAGCGCGTGGCCTCGTCGCTTAGCGGAAACTCGATCGCCTCGGCGGCAGGGAACGCCCCGGCCTGGTGAAAAATGCCTGGCTCCGCGTGCACCTTCGACGCAGCGTCAAGGAGCAGGTACTGGATGGCGTCGTGCAGGTCCTCTCTCACGAGGAGACTCGCCTTGGGTGCTACAAGCGTCACGTCTGCGGGAGGCAAGTTGGCCGCAAAGTTTCCGATGCCGGCCGGAAGCGTCAGCTTGCGAAGGTCTGGGTTCAGCGCGACGAGAGCATCGGCACGGCGGTAGCTGAAGATCGACACGCGCGGATCGGCCGCCAGATGCCGCACTATCGGCGAGTCCCACGCGGCCAGTAGTGCCAAGACGTCGATTTCGCCACGAAGAAGCCGCTCCGCCGCATCGGCCGGTGAAAGGTGCAGCACCTCTGCGCCGCTCACGCTCAGACCGGTGAGTTGGAAGAGCCGTTGGACGAGCGCTTGCGTACCGCTCCCTACCACATCGAGCGAAATCCTCTTCCCCGCCACTCCCTCAGCTATTCCACGCGCCGCGCTGCGCTCGAAGAGCCATAAGGGTTCGTATGCGATCGTACCGAGGCTCGCGAGCCCGGATACCGCGCGGGCCCCGGGGAGCCCCGAGATGACGAACGCTGCACTCACGCCTGATTGTGGATCGCGAAGCCTCGACAGGTTCTCCTCGGCGCCGGCCGTCGGCAGCAGCTTCAGCGTGATCCCAGATCGAGCAAGGATCGCCTTGTAGCGTTCGCCGATGGCTGCATGGGCGCTTCCGGGTGGCCCCGTCGCAAGGGTCACGGTCCGTGGGGGGGCGCCGAATAGCAGAAGTAGACCGCCGGTAAGTACCGCCGCGGCCACGATCCCGGTCAACGCGACCGGGACGCGAGGAAACGTACTAAGGCGCTTGCGCAGGGGTTGCAACATGACACGCCTGGGTTCTAGTCGCGGCTGTTGATCAGCTGCCGGTCGCGCTCTCAGCGGCGCCTGCACTAACGGCCCTCACCGTCCCCGGGCGCCGCAAGAGGAGACTCAGGAAACCTTCCTCGCCAAGGTGGCGGCCCGCCTCGCGCACCAGGAAGAAAGGGATGAGGGCGAAGAACTTCACCGATGAGGATGACCTTCGCGAGAACGAGCGCCTCGATGATGGCGTACCCACAGTGTGTGTAGCGGATGTCAACCTCCGCCAGCGCGACGCGCCGGTAGTTGAGGAGCGCTCCGAAAAACATGCTGAGATAGAGCGAGATGGCAACGTACTCCACCAACTCCTTCCTCGCTTCTTGCCGTACGCCCGACGGCCCCGGGCTGCCCGTCGCCATGCAGCGTCCCCCCTTCGCCGAGCCAGCTCCCAGGCTGGAGAGGCACATTGGGCTGCGAGCTTACGCCTCGCCCCGCGTCTTTTCAGCCGGAAACTAGCCACTCCGGGTCAGTCTTGGGGCGCTGTTGGTCCTATTCTGCTTCGTTCCGGCTTCCCCGGGGCGCAGTTCCCCCCGGACCAGGCGCCATCGGATAGATCGTGCGTCGTAAAGAGGTCAGCGTTGGATCCCAGCGAGCAAGCTCAGCGTCACGTCGGCAGAGGAACTCGCGGGCTCTTTGATCTCCCTGGTATGCCGAGGTGCCCACAGCGCGGCATCCGGCTTACGGTGTCCAACCAGGAGAGGTACGGGCGAGTCCAGAGCGCCACCGCAAGGCCGTAAACCGCGCCCCCGCTGGCCATGCCACGGACTCCGCTGCTGCCCGGGGTCGGCACCCTTCTGGGTTGGATGAAATGGCTGTGGAATGGGCCGAGTCCCTCTAGCCTCAAGGCTGGAGGTGATCCCGGGAGCGCGGGTGTGGTCATCCGATCGCCTTCTTCCAGCGGGCCGCGCTGCTGCCTTCGGGGCGGGAGGCTGGAAGAAGCAGCGACGGGGAGGAGCGGGCGCGTGGACAAAGGGCGCACAAGACGCAGGCGGACACGAGCGCGCCCCCCGATCTCCTCTGCTCGTTCTCTCCGCTTGGCACTCGCCGCTTGACCCTTCTTGCCATGTGAATTGGAGTTTGGCGCTCGACTGCGGACCCGAGACCACGGAGGAGCCGATGAGATCCCGCAAGAGCACGCGAGGGCGAGGACCCCGGACCCTCTGCATTGACGTGGGCGGCACGGGTATCAAAGCAATGGTCGTGTCGGAGAAAGGGAAGCCGCTCAGCGAGCGCACCCGCGTCGCTACCCCTCATCCGGCCACACCGAGGGCCATAAGTGCGGCACTCAAGACAATCGTCCCGCAACCTCTAGCCTATGACCGCATCTCCGTCGGGTTCCCGGGCGTCGTTGTCGACGGGGTAGTGCGCACGGCGCCCAACCTGGATCCCTCCTGGGCCGGATTCGATCTGGCGAGAGGCATCCGCAAGTTCACTCGCAAGCCCACCCGGGTGCTGAATGACGCCGGTGTCCAGGGTCATGGAGTCATCGCAGGCCGCGGTGTGGAGGCATGCATCACGCTGGGAACGGGATTCGGGTTCTCGCTCTTCGTCGATGGTCGTTACGTTCCGAACATCGAGCTCGGGCATCACCCGTTTCGAAAGGGGAGGACATACGAGGACGAGCTCGGGAAGAAGGCCCTTGCCCGCCTTGGCAAGAAGAAGTGGAACCGGATGCTCGCGCGTGCCATCGACCAGATCGAGTGGACGTTCAATTACCGAGTCCTCTACGTCGGAGGCGGAAACTCGGCCAAGGTAACCTTTGAGCTCCCGCCGAATGTTAGGCGTGTGGACAACGTCTCCGGACTGCTCGGGGGAGTCAGACTCTGGGAGAGGCAGTGACTGCCTAACACTCGATCACATCCTTGAGGGACCGCGCGGTCGTGTGGCGGGGTCGACGCGTTGTCGGCAGAGCGGGCACCAGCCGATGCGGCGGAGAAGGACGAGTTGGAGGTGTCGCCGCACCATCGGCAGAGTCCAGCGTTTGGCGCGCCGGGGGGAAAAGCGCTCGATTGAGCGAGAGGAAGGCGTGCGCAGCCGCGCATAAGGTGACGTGGTGGTGGAATCCGCGCCAGCCGCGGCCCTCGAAATGGTCGAGCCCGATCTCCTCCTTGAGCTCCTGGTAGTCGCGCTCGACCCGCCAGCGGAGCTTGGCGAGCCGGACGAGTTCCTTGAGCGGCGTCTTGGCGGGCAGGCTTGAGAGCCAGAACTTGGTCGGTTCTGGTTCGTCCGCAGGCCACTCGTAGAGGAGCCACTCCTCGGGGCCGGGGGCGCGGCCCTGCGCGTGCTTGTGGGCCGTCCGTACACGGACGGCGCCAAACCGCGATCGCTGCGTTCCCTTGGCGCCTTCGCGCCAGCGGACGGAACGGCATGCTGCGCGGCCGAGCGACTTGGCCAGTTCCAGGATCGTGACCGGCGAGTGTTTGCCGTCGCGGTACCGGGTGCGGGCGGGGCCAGAGTGGCCTTTCGGCCGGTGCCAGTCAGCGGGTGCTGTGGGAGCAGTGCCTGGTTTCCAGACGACCGGGTCGCCACCCATGCCGACGATGTACGAATAGCCTCGCGCAGCGATCGCCTCTCGGAACTCAGTGATTTCGCCGTAACCGGCGTCCACAAGCAGCAACCGCTTTGCGATGCCCCACCGGTTGGCATCATCGAGTAGGCGCAGCGCGATCTCCCACTTGCGCAGGAAGCCCACTTCTTCGGGGACGCCGACCTCGCGGCAACGCTGCGGGTCGCTCGTCCACTCCTCGGGAAGGTAGAGCTGCATCCCTATGCAGCAACTGCCGCGCTCGCCTGCCAGGTGGAGGCTCGGCGCGACCTGGCAGTTTGCCGTTCGCCCCAGCGTCCCGGAGTACTGCCTCGCCACGCCGACCGAGTGTTTCCCCTGCTTGGGAAACCCGGTGTCGTCCAGCACCAGCACCTCGATCTCCGGAAGCTCATCCTGGACCTTGCGCGCCAGCCGAGCGCGGAGCTCGTCGTCGGACCATGCGCTGACCGACACGCACTGCTGCAGGCGTTGCCGCATCGCCTCGATGCCGGAGGGCTCGTCGACCAGCCGAGCCGCCATCGGCTCGATGCTCTTTCGAGTCCCGTCGAGCAGCAGGCCTTCGAGATACCAGGCCATGGCACGCCGGCGTTCCGGCCGCCCCATGCCTTCGAACAACGCATCAGCGAACGCTTCCAGTGAACGGTCGAGCTTCTTCACGTAGGCGATCATGCCCACGGTAGATCACGCACCGCGATCCCCTGCAAGAAAGTGACCAGGTAGTACTAAACGGCAGTTCGTAATCCGCGGCGAAGGTCAGCCGATCGATCGTGGACGTCGCCAGACAACCACCTTCGAGAAAGGACATGACCTTTCCGTGGGAAACATACCCCGACTCGATCGACCGGTGCGACGCCGGTTGATGAAAGCGCCGAAAAGACGAAGGACCACGCCACCGCCCTCCGTATCCTCATGATCCTCGAGCTCGACCAAGGAGTCCCCCGACAGCGGATCGCGCGGGACCTCCAGTGCGCCCCCGCGACGGTCGTCGCCGTGGCCCAACGCTTCCTGAGCTTGGGCGACGACGGGCTTCTCGACCAGCGCGCCGGCGACGGAGAGCTGAAGGCCAACGAGCGCTTCAAGGCCGAACTGCGCCGAGTTCTTCTGGGGGTTCCCACCGAGTACGGCTGGCAACGGCCCACTTGGACGCGCGAGCTTCTGTGCCTTGAGATGGAGCGGCTGGGCTTTCCCAAGATCACGGTCTGCACGATGGGCGTGCGCTCCACGACATCGGAGCGCGGCTGGCTATGCCCAAGCCCACGAATTGCCCGTGGAATACCGAGCGAAGAGAGCGAAGGCTCGCCGGGCTGAAGCGGCTCGCCCGGAACGCCACCCCGGATGAGCCGGTCCCGTACGAGGACGAGAGTCGGGTAGGGAGCAGGAGGATCCGGGAAGGACGACCGCTTGGCTGTATCCGGCGTTTCCGCCTTCGTGCCCGTGTAGCGGCCTCCGTGGGTGTCCTCGCCTGCTCCCCCCCTCGGATCCGGACGTGCCCGATTAAGGCATCCGGCTCTTCGGTCACGGGTTTGCTGCGCTAGCGCCGAGTCGGGCGGACGGCCGCAGCGGCCGGGAGCGAAAAGTGCTCCATTACCTGGCTAAAGTAGTCCCAGCTTCGCTTCCGTTGGGACCGTCTCCCCAGCCATTTCCGCCAGACTTTGCCGACCTCGTGTCGGAAGCGACCTAGGGATTTCCGGTTCCCGGTGATCCCGTAGTAACCGTAGTGGCCCCTGAGCTTCCGGCTGAGGTCGCGATGCTGATCGCGAATGGGCTCGTGCCGGGTCCGGCGGCACCACTCCGCCATACGCTTCAACGCCCTGGCAAATCGCCCTTTGGCTGTCTGCTGCTTGATCACCCAGTGTCCCCGCCGGCTCTTCGCCCAGTAGTGGGTGAAGCCCAACAGGTCAAACGAGCCAGACCGCGAAGGCCCACTGCCCTCCGATGGCCCATCTCGTCCGTGAACGCGCGGCGGCCGGAACGGCACCAACCGCGTCTTCTCCGGGTGGAGGGTGAGGCCGTGCTTTCCGAGTCGCTTCGGTAGTACCTCCATCACCCGGCGCGCATCTTCCTCCAGCGAGAAGCCGATAACCGCATCGTCCGCGTAGCGAACGAGGTGCGCCTGCCCTTTGAGACGCGGCTTCACCTCATCCTCGAACCATGTGTCGAGCACCTCGTGCAAGTAGACATTCGCCAGCAAAGGCGACACTACGCCGCCCTGAGGGCTTCCGGAGTCCGAGTACGTCACGCACCCTTCCTCCATCGCCCCCGCGTTCAGCCACTTTCCGATGAGTCGCGTCAGCACCCCATCGCGCACCCTTTTGCCGAGAAAGTTCCTTAACTGACCGTGATCGAGCGTATCGAAGAACTTCCGGATATCGATCTCGATCACCCAGCCGCCTCCCATCGCCATCATCTGGTCCCAGAAGGCCTTGAGTGCCTGGTGCGCCGACCGCCCTGGTCTGAAGCCATAGGAGCAGCTGCGAAAATCCTGCTCGTAGACGCACTCCAGAACCATGACGACCGCTCTCTGAAGCACCTTGTCCTCGAAGGTGGGGATACCGATTGGCCTCGTCTCCCCCTTTCCACTTCCCTTCGGGATATGCACCCGCCGCACCGGCGGGGCGAAGTACGTGCCGGACTTCGCTCGCTCGAGCAGTGACCGGAGGTTCTCCTCCAGGTGCTTCTCGTAGTCCGCTGCCGTCCGGCCGTCTACTCCTGGTGCTCCGTCCTTCCGGGTCAGCCTATAGGCCTCCCGGAGCCATTCGATGTCGATGTGATGCGACAGGGAGGTGAAGGCCAGCTCAGGTGCCTCTCTCGCCAGTGTCGCTATCCGCTCTCGTTTCGTGGAGATGGTTCCCGAGCCTGGTATCCCGGCCATCTTTCCCTCCTGCGGTTCCGTGTTTTCCGGCAGCCCCTTCCCTCCGCAGGGTCCCTCGGGTGGGTTCCCCTGCCTCGCCGGTACCCTCGGGCTGCTCCGACTTCTTGCCGTCCATCCCGTCGTGCTTCAGTTGTCCCTTGCACGCTGGTACCGCCCGCTTCGGCGAAGACGACAAGACCTCCTCAGGTTCCTGGGGAACCCTCTGCACCCGTGCCACGTTCTCTGACCCCGGTGGCCCAGCCGCTTCTCGCCTCTAGCGAAGCGTCTGGTGCTGCCTTCCAAGTCGTCCAAAGTCGTCGGCGTCCACCACAAGATGATTTCGGGGCTCAATAGCGCGGCCCGGTTGCTCGCTGCCTACGCTTCGCGGCCTGGGTCACCCCAGGGCTCGCGCAAGGCTCGCTGCCGGCCCGCTGGCTAGGCTTTGGCCGGACGGGATTTGAACCCGCTGGGTTCCACTCTTGAGTTTCAGGTCGGCATCGGTCCTACCCTCCTCTCAAGCCAGGCTTTCCCTGGCGCACTGGACGTCCATCTCAACCCCAAGATCGGCCGCGACTGGATGCTGCCAGGCCACCGCCGCTACGTTCTCACGCCCGGCCAGAACAAGAAGCGCTTCGTCGCTGGCGCGCTCAACGCCAAGACCAGGAAGCTGACCTGGGTGG
>DATJZG010000104.1:0-2965 GCA_035499295.1 Anaeromyxobacteraceae bacterium | reverse complement strand
CTAAACGACCGTGCACGAATCTGGATCACCTGAAGGAGCCGGATTCGTGAGGAGAAAGTTGAACGGGAAGGCCAACCCATCGATCGTGGCGGTTGCGAGGCCACACACGCCGATGGAGGTCGCCTTCCCGTGGAGACAATACCCCGGCTCGATCGAGCCGAGAAACGCCGACTGATTCATCGAGGACGAAAGACCAAGGACCCGCAGACCGCGCTTCGCTTCCTCATGATCGTGAAGCTCGCAGAACGCCTTTCTTGCCAGCAGGTCGCTCGCGACCTCGGGTGTGCCCCTGCGAGCGTCGTGCGGACCTGGAAGCGGTACCGGGCGGGGGGCGAGGAGGGCCTCCTCGACCAGCGCGCTGGAAACGGGTGCACCAAGGTGGACGCGCGCTTCCGAGCCGAGCTGTGGCAGGTCCTGCTCAAGGTCCCAACCGAGTTCGGCTGGCAGCGGCCGACGTGGACAAGGGAGCTGCTCGCGCTGGAGATGTCGAAGCGGGGCTTTCCCCGAGTCGCCGACTGCACGATGGGCCGCGCCCTCTGTGCCATCGGCGCTCGACTGACCGCACCCAAGCCCATCGTGCTGTGCCCGTGGGATCGTAAGCGCAGGGAGCGGGTCCTGGCGAGCCTGCGCCACCTCGCCAACAGCGCCACTGGCGCCCAGCCGGTCTTCTTCGAAGACGAGATGGACGTCCATCTCAACCCCAAGATCGGTCGCGACTGGATGGTTCCCGGGCATCGGCGCAGGGTGGTTACACCGGGCAAGAACAAGAAGCACTTCGTCGCCGGGGCCCTGAACGCCACCACCCGCAAGCTGACCTGGGTCGAGGGGACGACCAAATCGAGCGATCTCTTCTGCCGCCTGGTGTGGAAGCTGGCCACCGAGCACCGCCGCGCTCGGCGCATCCACCTCATCCTCGACAACTACATCATCCACGCGAGCAAGAAGACCCAGGCCTTCCTGGCCCAGTTCGGGGGCCGCGTCGTCCTTCACTTCCTGCCGCCGTACTGCCCCGACGACAACCGCATCGAGCGCGTGTGGCTCGACTTGCACGCCAACGTGACGCGCAATCACCGGTGCAAGTCGATGGGAGAGCTGATGGCTCACGTCGTCGCCTTCTTGCGCGCCTACAATCGCCGAACGATTCTCAACCCTTCACTCAGGACCGCGGTCGCTGTTTCAGGATCGCGATCGGTCGTTTAGATCATTCCCGTGCTTGGGGACTACCACCTGGACGCGCGCCTTGGAACTCCGCGGTGGTCGGGATCGTCTTCACCTCCTTCTCCTCGCGCAGAGCCGTGCTCACCCTTCTCGAGAACGTAGCGATAGCGTGTTTCGACCTCAGAACCAGATGCAGGCGAACAAAGAGTGCTCACTGGTGGCCCCGAGGGGACCCTCCGTTGATCGCAGCGCTTCGCGCGATCTAGCGCCGATGGTAGATGCCACCACCCCGCCTGCGTCACTCCCTCTATCTCCTGGAGCCGCACGCGGTCTCGATCGAGTCTTGGCCAACGACAGGCTACTCGGCCGGGGTATGCGACCCCGTGATGAGCGCCATCAGGGCGGCCTCTTGTCCTGCCACGAACTGGACCCCGACCATTCGCCGGCCGGCATGCTCCGTGACCCAGCAAACCCTGGCCCGGAGCATGGCAGAGCCCTTCCCGCTTCCCAGGCGCACCTGCAAGAAGCTGTCGACCGGCGGTGGTTCCCCGCTCCAGGCGAGACCGCATCCTCCCCGCGAAACCGAGAACGTGGTCATGTAGGTGTTGCCCTTTTGCCACGAGACGACCGCAGGGAGCCTCAACTGGTAGCGCGAGGCGCGCGCCCTGGGCTGGTCAACCCCCGTCTGCAAGGACTTCAGCATGCGTTTCAGTGCGGCGCGCTGATCTTCGTCCACCTTGATCTCGACGCTGAACTCGCTCCCGAGCGCCTGCAGATTGGTGATCGCGCCGGTGAGCGGCGCCATGACGCTGCCGGGGCCCGACACCTTGACCGCAGCTCGCTTTCCCATGCGAACCGGCTTCTTGACGGTGACGACCAGGCGGCCGGTGGCCGCGCGCCACGCCAGAGGGAGCTGTTCCGCTTCTACGGGAATCTCCTCGGCCCGTTCCGACGGCGGAGTCTGCCGTGGGGTCGGGCGCGGCCGGAGCGCCTTCCTGGAGGCCTTCTTGCCTTTGCCAAGCCACTTCCACCACGCCATGGCGGAGCCTCGGCAACCTTGTCCTGTCTGCCAGTATACCGCAGAGAGGTCCGCCCCCGCAGCCCGCGCGGCTTCGGCTCACGTCTACTCCGCGCGCGTGAACACGCCGGTCCGGGTGACCGCGTACCGGGCCACCTCCGGATCCTCCTCGAACCAGAAGTTCAGGTTCATGCCGGTGGTCGGCATCTTAAGAGTAGTCCCTCGCGATCTGCCGCACCTTGATCTTCACACCCGGGCCCCGGCCTCCCGGATGCCAAGCACGAGCTCGAGCGCCTTCTGCGACACGACCGCCGGGTCGCTGGCGGTCTCGTTAAAGAGGACGACCACGGCGAAGCCCTGCTCCGGGACCAGGGACACGCTGGCCGCGAACCAACCGTCGTTGCCGCCGTGGTAGTAGACCCGCGCTCCCGACCCATCGGGAACGTCACGCATGCTCAGCCCCAGCCCGTAGGCCTTGGCCCGGGATCTGGTACGTGTCCGTCCCGAAAACACTGAACCGAGCGTAATCACATCGGTTCGGGCGCCAACCATGGCCACCTCCGAGACGGGCTACGTGGAGCTTGCATGAGAGCAGCCTCCTCGCCCTCGCCGCCTCCCTCCGCGCCGGCTTTCGGTCGCGAACCACCCTCCAGCTTGAGGTCCTCGCTCTGCGTCACCAACTCGCCGTCTACCAGCGCCGCGGGCACGTAAGCCGCATCAAGGTAGCCGATCGCCTCCTCTGAGCGTGCTTCCCGCGGACATGGAGCGGCTGGCGCAACGCGCTCGTCT
>DATJZG010000103.1:0-44481 GCA_035499295.1 Anaeromyxobacteraceae bacterium | reverse complement strand
CACCGCGGTGGTGGCGGCGGCCATCGCCTTCGCCCAGAACGACATCAAGAAGGTGCTGGCCTACAGCACCGTTTCCCAGCTCGGCTTCATGGTGCTGGCGGTCGGCGCCGGCGCCTTCTGGGCCGCCATCGCGCACCTCGTCACCCATGCCTTCTTCAAGGCCTGCCTGTTCCTGGGTGCCGGCAGCGTCATGCACGCGATGCACGACGACATCGACGTGAGGAACATGGGCGGCCTGTGGAAGAAGATGCCCTCGACGGCCTTCACCTTCCTCGTCGCCACGCTCGCCATCACCGGCATCGTCCCGCTCTCGGGCTTCTTCTCGAAGGACGGCATCCTCTCCGCGGCGCTCGCGAGCCACAACCACGCCTGGCCGGCGGTGGGGCCCATCGCCTACGCGCTCGGCTCCATCGCCGCCGCCGGCACCTCCTTCTACATGGTGCGGGCGTTCGCGCTCGCCTTCGCCGGCAAGCCGCGGACGAAGACCGCCGCGCACGCCCACGAATCGCCGGCCTCGATGACGGTGCCGTTGTGGATCCTGGCCTTCTTCTCGGTGGTGGCGGCCGGCCTGGGCCTGCCGACCGCCGTCTTCGGCGAGCACGCCGGCGAGCTCTTCCGGCAGTTCACCCACCCGGTCTTCGCCCAGGCCTACCGCGTCCTCCACGTGGAGGAGAGCGAGGCGCTCTGGCCGTTCGCGGTGGCCTGGCTCCTGGCCATCGTCCCGGGCGGCCTCGCCTGGATGATGTACGCCGGCCGCCTGCAGGGCTTCCCGGCCCGGTTCGTCGCCTCCTTCCCGGCCTTCTACCGCCTGGTGGCCGACAAGTTCCGCGTCGACGAGCTCTACCAGGCGGTCATCCTTCGCCCCATCCAGGTGGGAGCGACGGTGCTCTGGAAGGTGGTGGACGTCTTCGCCATCGAGGGCATCTTCGTGAACGGGGTGCCGAAGGCGGTGTACGCCATCGGGGACACCCTGCGCTCCTGGCAGAACGGCAACCTGCAGCGGTACGCGGCGGCCATCGCCATCGCCGCCGCCGGCATCCTGTTCCTCCTGAGCGGCGTGGGAGGGCACTAGCCCATGGCCATCCTCCTCAACGTCGTCCTCTTCCTGCCGCTCTTCGGCGCCCTGGCCGCGGCGCTCCTCCCCCGCGGCGAGGCGGCCCAGCACAAGAGCTGGGCGCTCCTCGTCAGCCTGGTCACCTTCTTCCTCTCGCTCGGCCTCTGGTTCAACTTCGACGGCGCGCGCTCCGGCCCGGAGTTCCAGTTCGAGACGCACGTCCCCTGGATCTCGGCCCTGGGCATCGGCTACCACGTCGGGCTCGACGGGGTGGCGCTGCTCCTCGTCATGCTCACCACCGCCCTCACCCCCATCGTCGTCCTGGCCGCCTGGAAGGACGTGCAGGAGCGGGTGAAGGAGTTCTTCATCGCCATCCTCTTCCTGGAGACGGCGATGATCGGGACCTTCGCGGCGCTGGACCTCGTCCTCTTCTACGTCTTCTACGAGGCCATCCTGGTGCCGATGTACCTCCTCATCGGCATCTGGGGCTCGGAGAACCGCATCTACGCCACGGTGAAGTTCTTCGTCTACACCTTCGCCGCCAGCGTGCTGATGCTCGTCGCCATCCTCTACGTCTACTTCCACGACGGCGGCACCTTCGACTACGTGGCCGCGCGCCAGTCCCTGTCGGTCACCCGGGACGCGGCGGTCTGGCTCTTCGCCGCCTTCGCGCTCGCCTTCGCGGTCAAGGTGCCGATGTTCCCGCTGCACACCTGGCTGCCCGACGCCCACACCGAGGCGCCCACCGCCGGCTCGGTGATCCTGGCGGGCGTCCTCCTCAAGATGGGGACTTTCGGCTTCCTCCGCTACGCGCTCCCGCTCTTCCCCGAGGCGGCGCTGCAGTTCCGCGGGCTGGTGGCGGCGCTGGCGGTGGTGGGGATCATCTACGGAGCGCTCATGTCGATGGTGCAGACCGACATGAAGCGCCTCGTCGCCTACTCCTCGGTCTCCCACCTCGGCTTCGTCATGCTGGGGATGATGGCCATCACCGCCGAGGGGGTCACCGGATCCGTCTACCAGATGCTCAACCACGGCGTCTCCACCGGCGGGCTCTTCCTCCTCGTCGGCCTCCTCAAGGAGCGCCGCCACACCCGGCTCATCGCCGACTACGGCGGGATCGCAAAGCAGGTCCCGTGGATCGCCACCATCTTCGTGATCGTCACCCTCTCCTCCATCGGGCTCCCGGGGACGAACGGGTTCGTGGGCGAGTTCCTCATCCTCTCCGGCACCTGGCTCAGCCGCCTGAAGTCGCCCGCCTGGTACGCCGCCCTGGGCGCCGTCGGCGTCATCCTGGGCGCCGTCTACATGCTGACGCTCGTGCAGCGCGTCTTCTTCGGCAAGCTCGACAACCCGGAGAACCGGAAGATCCCGGACCTGTCGCTGCGCGAGGCGTTCGTCATGGTCCCCATCCTCGTCCTCATCGTCGTCATGGGGCTCTTGCCCCAGCCGTTCCTGGAGACGGCGCGGCCCTCGGTGGACCGGCTCCTCGGGCGGATGCAGGCGGCGGAGCTGCGCCTGCGGCAGGCGGAGCCGGGGCTCCGGCCGCTCGTCGGTACCGAGCCGCCGGCGGTGGCGATGGCGCGGCCCCCGGCCGAGCCGGCGCCCGGCCCTGCCCCCGAACCCGCACCTTCTCCGCACGGGAGCAACTGACATCATGTCCACCCTGGACCTGCAGGCGCTCCTGCCCGTCATCCTCCTCGGCGCCGGCGCGCTCACCTTGATGCTCTCCGAGGTGTACCTCACCTCCGGGAGGCGGGCCTACCAGTCGGGCCTCGCCTTCCTGGTCGCCGTGGCCGCCGGGCTGGCGGCGGCGGTGGCCCCGGAGCGCACGCTCCCCGGCGGCCAGGCAGTCTCGGACGGGTTCTCGTCCTTCGTGATCTGCGTGGTGTGCGCCGGCCTGGCGCTCTCGGTGCTCCTCGGGCGCGGCTGGCTCGAGCGGCGCGGGATCGAGCGAGGCGAGTACTACGCCCTGGCTCTCTTCGGGACGAGCGGCATGGCGCTGCTGGGGATGGCGACCGATCTCCTCCTCGCCTTCATCGCCATCGAGGTGATGAGCCTCGCCGTCTACGCGCTCGCCGCCTATCCCCGCCGCGGCCAGCGCCCCTCCGAGGCGGCCTTCAAGTACTTCATCATCGGCTCCTTCGCATCGGCCCTGTTCCTCTACGGCTCGGCGCTCGTGTACGGGGCGACCGGCACCACCCTCTTCTCCGGCATCGGCCGGGGCGGCGGCGCGCTCCTCGCCACCGGCCTGGCGCTCGTCCTCGCCGGCCTGGCCTTCAAGGTGGCGGCCGTCCCCTTCCACGCCTGGACCCCGGATGTCTACGAGGGCGCGCCCACCCCGGTGACCGCCTTCATGGCCGCGGGCGTCAAGGCCGCTGCCTTCGCGCTCCTCGCCCGCGGCTTCCTCGCCATGGTGGCCGGGACCTCCGTCGGCACCGGCGCTCAGCTGGGCGGGGTCCTGGGCCTGCTGGCGGTGCTCTCCATGGTGGTCGGCAACCTCTTCGCGCTCCCGCAGCGGAACGTGAAACGGATGCTCGCCTACTCGTCCATCGCCCACGCCGGCTACCTGCTCGTGGGTGTTCTCGCCGCCGGCTCGCAGCCCTCCCGGCAGTCCGGGATCTCGGCGGTGCTCTTCTACCTCGCCGCCTATGCGGTCACCGTCATCGGAGCCTTCGCGGTGGTGACGGCGCTCGAGCGCGTCACGCCCTCGCCGGACGTGGAGGCGGCGAACCCCTGGGACCTCTCGCGCTTCGCCGGCCTCGCCAAGAGCCGGCCCGGGCTGGCCTTCGCCATGGCGATCTTCATGTTCTCGCTCGCCGGGGTGCCCCCGACCGCCGGGTTCGTCGCCAAGTTCGCCGTCTTCCAGGCGGCCGTCTCGGCGCGGGCCTACGGCCTGGCCGTGGTCGGCGTCCTGACGAGCGTCCTCGGCGCCTACTACTACCTGCGGGTGGTGGTGGCCATGTACATGGGTCCGGCCCGGGACGGCGAGGAGGCGGAGCACGCGCCCGTTCCCATGGCGGTGGCCATCGCGCTCGCCGCCCTGGCGGTGGTGGCGCTCGGGGTGGGGCCCGAGTCCATCGCCACGCTGGCGCGGGCGGCGGCGACGCGGCTGTAGCCTTTCGCGCCTCCTAGGAGCCCTTCCCCTCCGGGACCGGCCCGGGGCGGATCCCGTGCCGCTTCATCCGGCGCCAGAGCGTGGTGGCGGAGACGCCGAGCTCCCTCGCCACCAGCCCCAGATCTCCGCGGCAGCGCAGGAGCGCCGCCTCGATGGCGTGCCGCTCCGCGGCGGCCACCGCCTCGGCGAGCGTCCCGGAGCCGACCTCCTCCCGCCCCGGGTCGGAGGCGAAGGCGACGTCGGACGGCCGGATGACGGCGGTCTCCGAGAGGGCCGCCGCCTGCTCCACCATGTTCTCGAGCTCGCGGACGTTGCCGGGCCAGTCGTGGGCCATCATCTTCGCGAGCGCCTCCGGGGAGAGGCTCTTCGACGTGGCGCCGCGGCGGTTGAAGCGGTCGAGGAAGTGGGCGGCGAGGAGCGGGATGTCTTCGCGCCGCTCCCGCAGAGGCGGAATGCGCAGCGGCAGCACGTTGAGCCGGTAGAAGAGGTCCTCGCGGAAGCGCTTCTCGGCGATGGCGCGCTTCAGGTCCTGGTTGGTGGCGGCGATGATGCGCACGTCCACCCGCACCGACGTCGACTCGCCCACCCGCCGGATCTCCCCGTCCTGGATGGCGCGCAGGAGCTTGGCCTGGAAGCCGAGCGCGGTCTCGCTCACCTCGTCGATGAAGAGGGTGCCGCCGCTCGCCTCCTCGAAGAGGCCGCGGCGCGCCCGGGTGGCGCCGGTGAAGGACCCCCGGGCATGGCCGAAGAGCTCCGACTCGAGCAGCGTCTCGGTGATGGCGGCGCAGTTCACCGGGACGAAGGGGCGGTCGCTGCGCCGGCTGCCGGCGTGGATGGCCCGCGCCACCAGCTCCTTGCCGGTGCCGGACTCGCCGGTGAGGAGCACGGTGGCGTCGGTGGGGGCGATGCGCACGGCGCGGTCCAGGGTCTCGCGCAGGACCTGGGAGCGCCCCACGATGTTCTCGAGCCCGTAGCGGTCGCGGAAGTCGCCGGCGAGGAGGCTCACCTGCCCGAGCAGGCGCCGCTTCTCGAGCGCCCTCTCCACCCGCACCCGGAGCTCCTCCTCCTTGAAGGGCTTCGAGATGTAGTCGTAGGCGCCGAGTCGCATCGCCTCCACCGCCGAGTCGATGCTGCCGTAGGCGGTCATGACGATGACCTGCGAGAGGGGCGAGAGCTCCACCACGCTCCGGAGCACCTCCATCCCGTCCACCTCGCCCATGCGCAGGTCGGTGAGCACCACGTCGAAGGGCTCGCCCGCCACGCGCTGGATGGCGGCGGCGCCGTCCTCCGCCTCGGCCACCTCGTAGCCCGCCTGCCGGAGCACGAAGGCGGTGGTGACCCGCATGTTTCGCTGGTCGTCCACCACCAGGATCCGGCCCGCGGCGGCGACCTTCGCTTCCCGGCTGGCGCTCGGCATGGGTGTCGATCTCACTGGAACGGTCCCAGGGTTTCAACGTCGGAGGGGGGGACGAGGGGAAAGCGCAATGCGAAGAGGGCGCCGGCGCCGGCTGCGTCGAGAGCCTCCACCGTCCCTCCGTGGCTCTCGACGATGCGGCGCACCACCGCCAGGCCGAGGCCGGTCCCGGTGGCCTTGGTGGTGAAGAAGGGCTCGAACACCTTCTTCCGCATCTCGGTGGGGATGCCCGGCCCGGAATCGCCGATCTCGAGCCGGGCGTAGGCGCCGTCGACCCGGCTGCGCACGTGGAGCCTCCCGCCGCGCGGCATGGCCTGGACGGCGTTCACCACGAGGTTCAGGAGCGCCTGCCGCACCTGGCGGGCGTCGAGCGGGACGGGCGGCACCGGGGCGTAGTCGCGCGTCACCTGGATCCCGCCCTCGCGGGCCAGAGCGACGGCCAGGGTCTCCTCGACCAGGCGGTCGAGCGCCTCGGGCCTCAGGCTCGGCTGCGCCGGGCGCGCGAAGTCGAGGAGGTCGCCCACGGTGCGGTTCAGGCGGTCGGCCTCCTCGTCGATGACCCCGAGGAGCAGCTCCGCGTCCCCGGTGGGCTCGAGCATCCGCCGCAGCGAGCCGACCGAGTTGAAGATGGCGGCGAGCGGGTTGCGGACCTCGTGGGCCACGACCGCCGAGAGCTCGCCCAGGGCCGCGAGCCGCTCCTGCTCCACCAGCCGCTTCTGGGTGCGGGAGAGGTCGGCGTAGCTGCGGCGCAGCTCCTCGAAGAGACGGGCGTTCTCCACCGCCACCGCCAGCGGGTTCGCGACCGCCACCACCCGCTTCACCTCTGCCGGGGTGAACACGCGCGCCTGGCGCTGGACGACCACCAGCGCCCCCACCGCGTTCCCGCCGCGTATGAGCGGCACGCCCAGGGCCGATTTCACCCCCAGCTCCCCGGAGACCCAGGCGTTCGAGCCCAGGGCGAGTTCCGCCTCCGCCCACTGCACCGGCTCCTTCCGGCGCACGGTGGTGGCGGAGAGGCCGTCGCCGTCGAGCGCCTGGTGGTACTCGGCCACTCGCCCGACGTCCCCGGTGCTCGCGGCGAGCCGGAGCTCCTTGCGGTCCCGGTCGACGAGCGTGACGAGGCACTGGGACGCCTCCACCAGGCGGAGGGTGGCCTCCGCCCCCTGGCGCAGCACCTCGGCCAGGTCGAGGGAGGCGGCGATGTGCCGGCCCACCTCGTCCGTCAGGGCGAGCTCGTCCGCGCGCCGGCGCGTCTCCTCCTGCAGCTCCGCGTTCTCGAGCGCCATCGCCACCGTGGTCCCCATGGCGAAGGCCAGGGCCACCTCGGAGTCGGAGTACCGACGCCCCCGCTCCCCCACCACGGCCAGCACCCCGCGCGCCGCTCGCCGGGAGCTCACCGGCACGAGCAGCATGGAGAAGCTCGGGCCGCCGGCCACGCCGGCCATGGCGCAGCGCGGATCGCTCTTCACGTCCTCGCACTGCGCCGGGCGCTGGGTGCCGAGGACCTCCCGCGACAGCCAGGCCCGCTCCACCGGCACCGCGAAGCCGGTGCCCGGGGAGACGGGGGAGCCGAAGGTGGCCACGGCCCGCATCGCCCCCCGCCCGTCGAGCATCAGGAGCATCGCCGCGCTCGCGCCCAGCGCCTTGGCCACGTTCTCCGCCGCCGCCGCCTCCAGGCCGGGACCCGCGGCGGGGGCGGCGTCGAAGGCCGAGAGCGCCACCGCATTCACCGCCTCCAGGCCGGCCACCTGGCGGCGGGTTTCTCGCAGCAGCCGGGCATTCTCCACCGCCACGCCGAGCTGCGCCGCCACCGCCCCGAGCAGGCCGAGCTCCCGCTCCCCGAAGACCTCGCGCCTCCTCCGGCCGACGGTGAGGATCCCCAGGGACTCCCCTTTCACGGTGAGGGGGACGATCGCCGCCGTCAGCACCCCCTCCCGCTCCCGCAGGAGCTGAGCCTGCCAGGAGCCGGTCGACATCTCCGGCACCACCACCGCGCGTCCGGTGCGCAGCGCCTCGGCGAGCGCACCCGCCACCGGCATGCGCGAGGGAAAGGCGCCGCGCGTCTCGTCGGAGATCCCGATGGCCACCTGCCGAAAGAGCACGTCCTTGTCGAGCAGGAAGGCGGCCCCCACGTCGGCGCCCACCGTCTCGAAGACCCGGGGGAGGGCGGCGGTGAGGAGCGCGCGCGGGTCCACCGCTGCCGAGGCGCGCGCGATGTCGTTCAGGAGCTCGAGCTCCAGGACCCGCCGCCGCGCGTCCTCGAGGAGCCGATGGGACTCCACCGTGGCGGCGACGGGGCCGGCGAACACCTCGAGCAGGTGGAGGCGCGCCCCGCCCGCGTCCAGGGTGCGGTCGTAGGCGGCGTGCATCACGCCCACCAGGTGGGAGCGGATGCGGAGCGGTACCGAGGCGAAGGTGCGGAAGGGAGCGGTGGAGAGGAGCGCCCGCAGGGGCTCCGCCAGCTCGTCGTAGCCCTGGAGGACGGGTGCCTGGAGCCTCCGGAGCCAGTCGAGGGCGGCCCCCGTCGCCGGCACGCGGGCGAAGGTCGCCGCCAGGTGCTCGGGCCCGCCCACCTGGTAGGCGAGGACCAGCTCCTCCCGCTCCGCGTCGACGAGCCTCACCGCGAATGCCTGGCAGCCGACCGTCTCCTGCACCAGTGCGGCGGCGCGGGCGAAGAACTCGGAGGCGGTCGGCGCCGTGGCTATTACCTCGCTCATCCGGTTCCGGGCGATGAGCTCCGCCTCCCGGGCGGCGATGTCGGCGAGCGCCCGGGCGGCCCCGAGCGACGCCGCCACCTGCGCGGCGAAGAGGCGGAAGGCGGGGAGGTCGGCCGCGGCGAGGCCCGGGCCGGAGGCCACGCACGCCATCCCCTCCCCGCCGGGCCCGTCCACCCGGAAGGCGATCGCCTTCTCCAGTCCCATCGATCGGAGGAGTTGCCGCGCCATCGGCCCGCGCTCCGCCCCGAAGAACCGCTCCATCTCGGCGGGCACGTCGTCGAGCAAGTCGACCCCCTCGTTCCAGGCTCCCTCGAGCGCGACCGCCCAGACGCGCTCGAAGGATTGGTCGACGAGGTCGGTGCCCTGCAGGGCGGCCGCGACCTCGGGCGTCGCGACCTGGCGCTGGTGGCGGTACCCCCCCGCCACCCGCCGGAACAGGCTCGAGGACAGCCCGAGCGCCGCGAGCCCGTCCAGGACGGCCGAGAGGATCGCCTCCGGGGTGCGCTCGCGCTGCAGGCGGGCGCCCAGGCGCGCCAGCGCCTCCTCGGAGCGGCGCGCGGGCCGGTCGCCGCGGGCGAGGAGCACGAACGAGAGCTCCGGACCCCGGCGGACCACGCGCGCCTCGACGGGGACGATGCGACCCCGGGCGGTTGCGATCACCGTGTCGTGGATCGCCTCGGCCCCCTCGCCCGAGGCGACCTGCTCCGCGATGGAGCGGATGCTCTCGGGGGGCAGGAAGCGCTCCAGGGGCGCGCCCAAGAGCTCCGGCGGGTCCGCCTCGAGCAGAGCCGAGGACGCGCGGTTGGCGCGCACGAGCCGGCCCTCGCGCACCGCGAGGTAGGGGACGGGTAGGTCGTCGCCGTTCTCGGCGCTCACGGGTGGCCCCCGTCTCCGCGCAGGACGCGCTTGTCCCCGATCCGGAGGGTCACCCGCTCGCGGTCGAAGTACTCCGCGAGCGGGATGACGTGCTTGCGCGTCGCTCCCACCAGGTCCTTGAACTCCGGGGTGGTGATCTCCTTGCGGGCTCGCAGGTGGGCGACGAGCCGCTCGCGCAGCCCGGCCACCGCGGCCGCGTCATAGTAGAGGTCGGGCGAGACCCGCACCGCCGCGCCCTCGGCGGCGAGGAGCTTCAGCACCGCCGCCACGTCCTCGCCGGTCGCCCGGGCGAGGTCGGGAATCTCGTGCACCCAGGGCGGGGTCAGCCCGCCGCCGGAGAGGATGGCGCGGACGCTCTCCTTCAGCGCGCTGCCGCCGCCGCTCGCGGCGGCGGCGTACCCCTTGCGGCGCACCAGGTCCCCGTCGGCGACGAGCTCGCCCTTCTCGGCGAGCTGCGAGAGGAGCCGCTGGAAGAGGCGGGGGTCGGTGACCGGGGGCAGGCTGCCGCGCAGCTCCTCGCGCCCGACGCCGGCGGCGAGCGGGTGCGCCTCGTGAAAGGCGCGGAGCGCGGCGAGAAGGCGCTCCTGGAGGCCGCGCGCCACCTCCCCGGCCACGAACCCGCGGCGCTCGCGGTCGAAGAGGACGACCATCCCCCGGGCCCCGAGCCGGTCGAGGGCGGCCTGCACCGCCTTGGGCGAGAGCGCGGTCCGGCCGGGGAGCGCCTCCGCCGACAGGCCGGCGGGTCCCGCCATCGAGAGCACCGCGTGGACCCGCGCCTCCCAGTCGGTTCCGGCGAGGAGCCGGAGCTGCTCCAGCTGCTCGGGGCGCCCGCGCCTCCGGTTGCGCGCCGAGATCGCGAGAACGCGGCCGCCGGCGACCGTCTTTCCCCGTCCCTCGAGCGCGCGGAACCCGCGCAGGATGAAGCGCTGGCCGGGCAGGGCCGCTGCCGGGGCGGCCAGGCGGAGCTGGGCGAGCGCCGTGCCCCCGGGCGCGAGCTCGGAGCGGCCGTCGACGAGGGCCACGGTACAGGCCACCTGGGCGGTGCCCACGTGGAGGAGGAGCCTCGCCCGGTGGCGAAGCGGCGCCGCCACCGAGAGCAACGTCACCTCCGCGTCCAGGATGGACGAGGGCGGAAACGCCCCGGGGTGGGCGAGCACCTGGCCGCGCTCCACCGACTGGGGCTCGACGCCGGGGAGGTTCACGGCGGTTCGCTGGCCCGCCAGGGCCGAGCGGGCCGGCTTGCCGTGGACCTGGATGCTCCTCGCGCGCAGCGCCCCGATCCCGGGCGACGGAGGGACGAAGGCGAGTGCGTCGCCCTCGGTCACCGTCCCGGAGAGCAGGGTGCCGGTGACCACGGTCCCGAAGCCCTTCAGGGTGAAGGCCCGGTCCACCGGCAGGAAGAGCGGGCCGTCCGCGGGGCGCTCCGGGACCTTCCCGGCGAGGGCCTCGAGCTCCTCGAGCAGGCGGGGGAGCCCCTCCCCGGTGCGCGCCGAGACCGGGACGATGGGGGCCCCCTCGAGGAAGGTGCCGGCGGTGGCGACGCGGATCTCCTGCTCGAGGAGCGGCAGCCAGTCGGGCCCGAGCTCGCCGAGGAGGTCGCTCTTCGTCACCGCCACCACGCCGCGGGGGACGCCGAGGAGCCGGCAGATGTCGAGGTGCTCGCGCGTCTGCGGCATGACGCCCTCATCGGCCGCCACCACCAGAACGACGAGGTCGATGCCCCCGGCGCCGGCCGCCATGGCCCGGACGAAGCGCTCGTGCCCGGGCACGTCGACCACCCCCGCGACCGTCCCGCCCGGCAGGGCGAGGTGGGCGAAGCCGAGCTCGATGGTGATGCCGCGCCGCTTCTCCTCGGCCAGGCGGTCGGTGTCGATGCCGGTGAGCGCCTTCACCAGCGACGTCTTGCCGTGGTCGATGTGGCCGGCCGTGCCGATGACGACGCGCTTCACGAGACGCTAGACGCCCAGGGCTCCGGGGTCGCCCGCGGGCCCGGTGCTCTCCCCGAGCTGGTAGTCCCAGGGGAAGACGACGAGCTGGGAGGTCTCGAGCGAGCCCCAGTCGGGCCGGAACCTCCCCGGGCGAGTCACCAGCGCGGCGGTCTGCACCTCGCGCGCGCCGGAGCGCTGCGCCAGCTTGCGGGCCTTCTCCAGCGTCGCCCCGGAGTTCGTCACGTCGTCGACGACGAGGACCCTTCGGCCGCGGGCCTCGGGCACCCGGAAGGTGGCCGGGCCGCGGCGGTCGCGCGCCCGCTTCTCCACCCGCACCGGGAGGAACTCCGCCCGGAGCGGGCTCGCCAAGGCGCCCCCCACCACGATGCCGCCGCGCGCGACGCCCAGCACCAGGTCGGGCTCGAACCGGTCTGCGATGCGCGCGGCCAGCTCGCGCACCACCTCGCCGAACTCGATCCAGGACATCTCCCGCACCGCCTTGAGCTGGGGGCGGCCGGCGGGGATGCCGAGCCGCCGCACCGCGAAGGCGTCGCCCACCCCCACCCCGAGCGGCTGCTCCCTCTTCCCCCGCCTGGAAGGGGGGCTGCGGCCGGAGCGGGGCTTCGCGCCCCTGGCGGCGCTCCGGCGTCGCTTCGGCGACGGCGGGGTCTTCTTCTTCCTCTGGGCGGCGATGGCGGGCCTCCGGGTCGTGGCCGCGGCGCGGCCAGAGGAATCTACCACGGGGACCCCCGGGGCGCCGTACCTCACTCCCCGCCTAGGCGCTCGCCTGGCCGGAGCCCCCGGCGGCGAGCCGGCGGGCCAGATCGCGGAGCTCCTCCTCGCCCACCACGTAGCGCTGCTTGCAGAACTCGCAGTCGATGACGAGCTCCCGCTCGCGGGAGAGCACCGAGCGGATGCCCTCCACCCCCAGCGCCGTCACCGCGTTCACCGCCCGGTCGCGGCTGCAGGCGCAGCGGTAGGCGATCTCCCGCTCCTCGAGGACGTCGGGGCGCTCGCCGAGCGCCTCGGCGGCGGCGGCGCAGATGGGGAGCCCGCGCGCGAGCCCGCTCTCGAGCGCGCCCTCCCCCAGGCGGCGGGCGACCGCGGCGAGCGCCTCGGCGCTCCCTCCGGGGAGCTTCTGCACCAGGACCCCGGCCACGGTCCCGAGCGGCTCGTCGGCGGCGGGGAGGACCCGGACGTCGAGGGCGGTGGGGACCTGCTCGCTCTCGGCGAAGTAGCGCCGCAGGTGCTCGGTCAGCGTCCCGGCCCCGATCTCCACCGACCCCCGGTAGAACTCTCCCTTGCCGAGGTCGCGCAGCACCGACAGGGTCCCGCCGCCCCCGAGGGCAGCGCGGGGGCCGATGGCCGGGTCGCCGGGGAAGTGGACGTGCGGGCTGCGCACCCGCCCCCGGATGTTCCCCTCGTTGTCGGCGTCCACGAGGAGCCCCTGGATCGGGCCGTCGACCTGGAGGTGGAGGTTCACGCGGGTCTTCTCCTTCTGGAGCGCCCCGAGGAGGAGGCCGGCGGCGAGCGCCTCGGCGAAGATGGCGGCGCTCGTGGGCGCCAGCCCGTGCAGCGTGCGGGCCATGCGGGCGAGATCGGTGTTCTCGACGCAGATCACCCGGAGATCGGAGGAGCGCAGGAGCGCGCGAAAGAGGGCGTCGCGCATGCGGTTTCGGAGCAAGGATAAGCGGCTGGGGGCGGCGATTCAGGGGAAAAAGCGCGCCGGACCGCTACCCGCGCGCGGAGAGAACGCTCCGGATCGTCTCGCGAAGCGAGTACTTGGGGGTCCAGCCGGCGTCGCGGGCGAAGCGGGAGCCGTCCACCGCGCACAGGTACTGGATGTAGTCGATCTCCCCGGGAGGGTAGTCCGACAGCCGGGCCTCGAACAGCCGCCGCGCCAGCGGGCGGATGACGAAGTGGGGGACGGGGATGGGCTCCCGGCCGAGCTCCCGGAGCACGGCCGAGAGGGGCACCTCCCCGGGACCGACGACGTTGTAGACGCCCCGGACGCCGGGGCGCAGAGCGAGCGCCACCGCTCGGCACACGTCGTCCTCGTGGATGAGCTGCACCATGGGATCGAAGCCCAGCACGGTGAGGGGGCGCTCCAGCCGCAGGTAGTTGGAGGGAGCATTCCGCACCGTCGGTCCGACGATGTTCACCGGGCGCAGGATGACCGTCTCCATCTCGGGGTGCTTCCACATGAAGGACTGGACGTACATGTCGACCTCGATGAGGTCGCGGACGTTGGGGAAGCGGGCGGCGCCGAGCAGGGGCGTCTCCTCGGGGAGGAAGTTCGGGTTCCCGGGCAGGGGGCCGTAGACGTTGGCGCTCGAGAGCAGCACCACCTTCTTCACGCCGTGCCGGGCGGCGAGGTCGAGGAGCTTGTGGGTCCCGGCCACGTTGAAGCTGTGCGCCTCCGAGGAGCGCACGCGCGGATCGTGCATGAGCCCCAGGTGGGCGAGGGCCTCGACCCGCCCGTGGCGGAAGACCTCTTCCACCCGGTTCTTGCGGATGTCGAGCTGGTGGTGCTCGACGTCCTTCGGCTTCTCGCGGAAGGGGCGGCGATCGACCCCCACGATCCTCGTCTCCCCGTGCAGGAGCTTGGCCAGCTTCTTTCCCAGGTTGCCGGCGATGCCGGTGAGGGCCACGCTCCTCGGGAGCGGGGCCGACTCCGGGCGCGCCGCCAGCCTCTCCGGGCTCGGGCTCTCGGGGGGCATCATCCGGTCACCAGAACAGGTGGCGGCGCTCCTCCAGGCCGCGCGCCAGGAGGGAGGCAACCGCCGCCTTCACCCGGGCCACCTTGGCCTCGAGCACCGGGTCCTCGTCGTCGGGACTGCCGCCGAACCGCATGGGTTCCCCGAACCAGAGCCGGTAGCGGACCGGGAGGGGAAAGGGGAGGACGGTCGGGGTGATGGGGAAGTGGGGGAAGGCGAAGAGCCGGGCCACCGGTTTCAGGTCGAAGAGCGCGGGCGCCTGCTCCTCCGCGCCCACCACGCCCACCGGGACGATGGGCGCCTCGCTCTCGAGCGCCAGTCGCAGGAAGCCGAGCCCGAAGTCCTGCAGCTGGTAGCGCCGGGCGAAGGGCTTGTTGAGGCCACGCGTCCCCTCGGGGAAGACGAGCAGCGCCTCGTCTGCGGCGAGGAGCCGCCGGCAGTTCTCGGGCGTCCCCACGATCTGGCCGCAGCGCGCGAAGACGGTGGAGACGAAGGGCAGGGTGGGGACCCAGCGGTCCACCAGCGCTCGCACGGCGCGCGGGGGGTCCTTGTCGGCGAGGCAAGCCACCTCCACCATGGCGGCGTCGAAGGGCAATTGCCCCGAGTGGTTGGCGACGAGCAGCACCCGGCCCTCGGCCGGGACGTTCTCGAGGCCGTGGGCCTCCACCCGGAAGTAGTTGCGGTAGAGCCAGAGCAAGGGGGCGACCGCGGCCTGAAGGTAGTCGACGTCGAAGCCGTAGGGGTCGACCCCGAACTCGTTGCGCGGCGGCGTGAGCTTCTCCAGCCGCTCGCGCATCCCCGGGCCGCCCAGCTCCACCGTCCAGCGCTTCAGCCGTTCCTTGATCTCCTCGGTGAGGGCGGCCATCGCCGAGGATCTACCACGCCCACGAGCCTCCGCCGAGAGCGGCCGCGGGCCCCCGGCCGTTGGGCGGTTGCGCCCATCGTGATAGGCAGGGGGATCGCGATGCCCGGGGCGCCCGAGCTCACCGTCGTCGTTCCCGTCTACAACGAGGAGCGGATCCTCGAGGAGGCCTGCCTCGAGCTCCGCTCCGGCCTCGCGGCGCGCGGCCTCGCCTTCGAGCTCCTCTTCTCCGAGAACGGGTCCCGCGATCGCACCCTCGCCATCCTGGAGCGCCTCTCCGCCTCCGACCCGCGGGTGCGCTTCCTGCACACCGGCGAGCCGAACTACGGGCTCGCGCTCAAGCGCGGCATCCTCGCGGCCCGCGGTCGCCTGGTGGTGACCGACGAGGTGGACCTCCTCGACCTCTCCTTCTACGACCGGGCGCTGCCAATCCTGCGCCGCGGCGAGGCGGACATGGTGGTGGGCTCGAAGCGCGCCCCCGGCTCCTCGGACCGGCGCCCCGCCTACCGCCGCGCCGCCACCTGGGCCCACAACACGCTCCTGCGGCTGGCGCTCGGGTTCGAGGGCACCGACACCCACGGGGTGAAGGCCTTCGCCCGCGAGAGCATCGCCCCCGTCGCCGGGCGCTGCGTGGTGGAGGGAGACGTGTTCGCGAGCGAGCTCGTCCTGCGCGCGGCCGCGGAGGGGAGGCGGGTGGTGGAGATCCCGGTCGCCCTCCGCGAGAAGCGCCCCCCGTCGGTGGGGCTCCTGAAGCGCGTCCCGAGCGTGCTCCGGGAGCTCGCTCGGCTCGTCTGGGCGATGCGGGTGCGGGCCCCGTCGGGCCGCGCCCGGGCGGGGGAGGACGGCGGGCGATGAGGGTGGCTTCGCTCTCCGTCGACCTCGACGGCCTCGACTGCTACCACCGCCTCCACGGCCTCCCGCCGCCCGCGGGGCCCGACCCGGTGTACGGCAGGGCGCTCGAGCGGTTCGGGGACCTGTGCGGGCGGCTCGGCATCCGGGCCACCGCCTTCGCGGTGGGGGAGCGGCTCCTCGACCCGGGAGCGGCCGAGTGGGTCCGCCGCCTCTCTCGCGCCGGCCACGAGGTGGCGAACCACGGCTTCTCGCACGACTACCGGCTCACTCGGCGAGGGCCGGCGGAGATGGCCGGCGAGGTGCGCCGGGGAGCCGAGTCGGTCGCCGCCGCCACCGGGCGCGCTCCGCTCGGCTTCCGGGCGCCGGGCTACGCCCTCTCCGGGCCCCTCCTCTGCGAGCTCGCGCGCCAGGGGTACCGCTACGACTCGTCCGCCTTTCCGGCCGCGCCCTACTGGCTCGCCAAGGCGGGGGTGATCGCCATGATGGCGCTCCGGGGGCGGAGGACGGAGGCCATCCTCGACCGGGCCCGGTCGCTCCTCGCCCCCCGCGTCCCCTACCACCCCTCGGAGCGCGAGCCCTACGCGCGCGGCGACCTCGAGATCTTGGAGCTTCCCGTCGCCACCGGGCTCCTCGGCTTCCCGCTCGTGGGCACCTTTCTCGGGACCCTCCCCGGCGCCGTCGCCCGCTCCCTCTGCGCCGGAACCCGCTCCCTGCCGCTCCTCAACGTGGAGTTGCACGGCATCGACTTCCTCGATGCCTCCGACGTCTCGCCGGAGCTCTCCCGCCGCCAGCTCGACCTGCGCGTCCCGGCGGCGGTCAAGATCGCGCGCATCGAGGGGCTCGCCCGCTGGCTCGGGGGGGAGTGGGTGCGGCTCGACGAGGCGGCGAACCGGCTCGCCGGCCCGCGGGCCGGCCGTTAGCGCAGGCGGCGAGCCGCGGCGCGGCCCTGCAGGAGCGCGTCCTCCATCGAGGAGTACTCCCACCGGCCGTAGCGCCCGGCGGCGAGGATGTCGCGGTCCTCGAGCCAGCCCAGGAGGAGGTCGCGCGCCGGTGCACAGGCGCGGTCGCAGAGGACGTAGGCGTGGGGGATCGACCGGGTCTCGAGGAAGAGGACGTCCCCGGGGGAGCGGAGGAAGCCGAGCGCGAGGAGCGTCTGCACGGCGGCGGGCTCCACTTCGGCCGCGGGGAGCGGCTCGCGGGCGCTGAACTCCACCCAGAAGCTCCGACAGCCCGCCGGGGCGGACGAGGGCACGGCGGCGGAGGCGGAGCCCACCCGGTAGGCGCGGAACCTCTCCTCCGGCAGGTACGCCCAGTGGAAGCCGGGAGCGCCCACGTCGCGCGCGGCCACGTTCACGTAGGTGACGGCGATGGCCCGGAGCGCCGAGGCCGCCTCCAGGACCGCGGGAGGTGCGCCCGAGACGAGCCCCACCAGCTCGGGTAGCGGGATGGTGGAGACGATGGCCCGGAAGCCGACCTCCTCGCCCGTCGAGAGCGTCGCCACCTTCCGGACCGGATCGATGGCGACGGGCCAGCGGCCGCACTCCGGCGGCCGGGCGAGGCGCGAGGCCAGGGCGCGGACCAGGGTCTCGATCCCGCCCTGGCGCGGGTAGAGGAAGGAGGCGTTGTAGCCGGTCGCGTCCCCGCCCTGCCCGAGCGCGCCCAGCACCACGTCGGCGAGCGTGGGCCGCGGCACGAAGCGCTCCATCGGGCCGGCGTCGAGCTCGTCCGGGTGAACGGTGAAGAGCTTGGTGTTGTAGGGGAACATGAAGTTCCGGGCGAAGCCCTCCCCCAGGTGGCGCAGGATGAATTGGCCGAAGGTGCGCGGCTCCCCTTCCCGGAGCGCCCGGCCGCGCTCGCCGTAGTGGGCCTCGACGAACCCGAGGAGGTTGTCGGCGACGATCCGGGGAGGGAGCCCGTGCGTGTTCACCTGGTAGGGGTAGCGGGTGAAGACCCCGTGCGAGAACACGGCGGCGCGTCGCTCGACGGTGAGCCAGCCGCCGGGAAGGACGTCCTCGGCGAGCCGGCGCGCCTCCGGGCGGCTCAGGTGGAGCCAGTGGCCGGTGGCGTCGAAGAGGAAGCCGCCGCGCTCGTCGGTGCGGCACAGGCCGCCGGGCCGATCGGCGCGCTCGACGAGCCGATATCGGCCGCCGAGCTCGAGGGTGGCGGAGAGTCCCGCGAGGCCGGCCCCCAGGACGAGGACGTCGCTGTTAGGTGGCGCGGAATTCACGGCCGGCGGTACGATGACCCCTTAGCTAGCATGCGGTGCCGCCCCGCGCCAGACGTGCGGGCGCTCGAGGCCAGGACCAAGAATGCGGGTTGCTTGCTCTCACTGCCAAGCCGAGTACGACGTCGACGAGACGCGCATTCCGCCCTCCGGGCTCAAGGTCCGCTGCCCCAAGTGCCAGAAGGTGTTCCCGGTGCGGAGGCCGGCGCCGGCCGGACAGACCGCGGTGGGAGTGCCGCCCGCCACGCTCGCCGGCGCGACGATCGCCGGAACTCCGACGCCTCCGCCCGTCCGCCCGTCGGCGCGCGGGCCCGGGACCCTCGCCGGCTCCCCGCCGCCGCCCCGGCCGGGAGCGACGCGACCGGGCGGTCCGGTGCCGCTCCCGGGCGCCGGCGCTCCCGGGGCCACCCTCGTCGGCTCTCCCCCGGCGCCGCGGCCCGGCGCCGCGGTTGCCGCCGCCACTCCTCCCCGGACCTCCGCCGCCGTCCCGGTTCCGGAAGGGGCGAGCCCCCACGCGGGCGGCCCGGGCGCCGGGGCGGGCAGGCCACCGGCCGCGCCGTCCGCGACGATGGTGGGGAGGCCCGCGCCCACTCCGCCGGCGGTCCCGCTCCCCGGGGCGAGCCCGGCCGCGCGGCCGCCCGCGGCCACTCCCGTGGGGGCGCCGCCGGGCGGGACGATGGCGGGCGTGCCCTCTCCCATCCCCCCGGCGGTCCCGCTTCCGGGCGGCGCCGGGTCTCCTCCCCCGCCGGGCGCCACCCTCATCGGCACCCCCTCCGCGCCCGAGGAGGCGGTCCCCCTGCCGAGCGCCTCTCCGCCGCCGGTCGCGGCCGGCATCCCGTCGGCGGACTTCGACTTCGCCGGGGAGTCGGTGCCGCTCCCGGGCGCGACCCTGATCGGGAGCGCTCCCTTTCCGCCTCCGCCCGAGGAGCCGGGCGGAGGCGCGGCGCTCGTTCCCGACGTGCCGGCTCCGGAGCGCGGACCGGCGATCCCGCTCCCCGGCGCGGGGCCGTCTCCCGGGTCCGCCCCGGCGGAGGAGCCGGCGGCGGCGAACGCGGTGGCGCTCCCGTCCCCTCCGTCTCCCGACGACTTGCCCCATCCCTCGGCGTCCGAGAGCGACCTGTGGCCGGCGGTGGAGGAGGAGCCCGCGCCTCCGCCGCCGGGCCCGGCCGCCCACTCCGAGGCAGAGGCGGTGCCCTCGAGCCTCGACAGCGCCGCCGAGCCGGTGGAGACCTTCTCCTTCGAGGGGCTCGGAAGCGGCGACGAGCCGCCGTCGGCGCCGGCTCCCGCGAGAGTGGCCCAGGAGGCTCCTCCCGCGCCGCCGCCCCAGGGAGAGGACGAGCTCGAGATGCTCTTTGGCCTGCCGGGCGGCGAGGCCGAGGCCCCCGCGCCGGCGCGCGGCGCCGACGGGGCCGTCTCTTTCAAGGTGCGCCGGCCGTCGGGGAAGGTCTTCGGCCCCTTCGCCGAGCGCGACGTGATGGAGATGCTGGGGAAGGGCGAGCTCCTCGGAAACGAGGACGTCTCCTCGGACGGCGGCGAGACCTGGACGCCCATCGGCGCGGTCGCCAACCTGGCGGACGCCGTGCGCCGCCTGCACGACGCGCCGGTCGTCACCCAGCCCGTCCAGGCCAAGGACTCCTCGCGCATCCCGGCGCCCTTCAAGCCGCGGATGGAGAGCGGGCTGAAGGAGAAGGTGGCGAAGCTGCCCGCGCCGAAGAAGCGCGCGCTCGCGGCCGCGGTCGCGCTTCTCCTCCTCCTGCTCGGCGGGGCCGGGCTCGGCGGGAGCCTCACCCGCTACGGGCCGTTCTTCTGGAAGGCCTTGCGGGGGCGCTCCACCGACCCGGAGGTGGCGAGGCTCGTCGCCTCCGGGCGAGCCGCGCTCGCGCAGGACGTGTTTCCCGGCGACGAGCAGGCGCGCAAGGTCGCCGAGCGCGCCCTCGCCGGCGACTCCTTCGACCCGCAGGCGCGTTTCCTCCTCGCCCTCGCCGCCGGCTCCCTGGCGCAGCGCGGGAGCGACGGGGGGCTCGCGCGCGCCGGGGAACTCGCCCGGGAGCTCGAGGCGCGGGTGCCGGAAGGAGTGGAGGGACACGCGAGCGTGCTCGCCGTCGCGCTCGGGTCGGGGGCGGACCCCCAGGCGCCGGCCGCGGCGCTCGAGCGCGTCCGGGGCGCCGAGAAGGACGTGGAGGTGGCGCTGCTCTTGGCGCGGGCGGCGGCGGCCCACGGGGACTGGCGCAAGGCCGCGACCTGGCTCGACCGGGCGGACGCGCTCCAGCCCAACTCGTCGCGGCTGGCGAGGGCGCGCGCCTTGCTCGCGGTGCAGCGCGGGGACGACAAGGCGGCGCGCCCCCTGCTCGAGACCGCGCTCTCGCGCGACGCGGGCAACACCTCCGCCGCGCTCGACCTGGCGGCGCTCATGGACCGGGCCGGCGACCCCGAGGCCGAGGCGGCGCTGCGCTTCCTCGCCGAGAAGGATCGCTGGGCCCGGCTCGGCCCGGCCGAGCGGGCCCGCGTGCACATCCTGCTCGCCCAGCTCCTCTCTCGCCGGCCCGGCGGGGATGCCTGGGCGAAGGCCATCCAGACGGAGCTCGAGGCGGCCATCGAGACGCAGCCCGGGAACCCGGCACCGCGGGTCACCCTGGCTAAGCTGCTGTTGCATCGGGGCGAGGCGGACCGCGCCGCCGAGGGGCTGAAGCCGGTGGTGGCGGGCTCGCCCGACCGCGAGGTCCTCTTCCTCTACGCCCGGGCGCTGGTGCGGGCCGGGAAGCTCCCCGACGCGCAGGCGGCGGTGGACGCGGCCGTGCAGCGCGCGCCCGACGACGCCCGGCTCACCCTCATGAAGGGCTGGCTGGAGCAGCAGGCGGGGAGGCGGGCGGAGGCGATGAAGCTCTACGATCGCGCCGCCGAGAGGGCGCCGGGAGACTGGCGCGCCCACCTCGCCCTGGGGCGCCTGGCGCTCGCCGATGGCGACCTCTCCAAGGCGGCGGCGCAGCTGTCGCTCGTCGCCGAGAAGGCCCCCGGCGAGGCCGAGGCGCAGGCCGGGCTCGGCGACCTCAGGTTCGCGCAGAAGGACGTGGCAGCTTCCGAGGCCGCCTACGCGAAGGCGCTCGAGATCGACCCCGAGTGCGCAAGCGCCCTCACCGGGAAAGCCCGCATCGCGCTGGCGAGGGGCGACCTGGCCACGGCCCGCCGGCTGCTCGAGCAGGCGGTGAAGCTCGACCCGCTCTGGCCCGAGGCGCAGCTGCTCCTCGGCACCATCCTGTGGAGGGAGGGCGACCTGGAGGGCGGGAAGAAGGCGATCGAGACGGCAGTGGTGCTCGACCCGAAGAACGCCCTCGCCCGCGCGCGCCTGGGCGCGCTGCGCCTCGAGCAGGGGCAGACCGCCGAGGCGCTCCACGAGCTCGACCTGGCGACCGGCCTGGACGCCGGCCTGGCGGAGGCCCAGTTCTGGCTGGGCCGGGCGCTCCTCGTGAAGGGCGAGTCGAAGGAGGCGCTCGAGCGGCTGCAGAAGGCGGCCGCCCTCGGCCCGCAGGAGCCCGCCCACCACCTGTTCCTCGGGCTCTGCTACGAGCGCCTCGGCCAGCAGGGAGACGCGGCCGAGGCCTACCGGGCGGCCATCGCGGCGGCGCCGAAGGTCCCGGACGGCTACGAGCGCCTGGGGCAGCTCTACGCCGGGGAGGGCGCCTACGCGGACGCTGCCATCCAGCTGCAGAAGGCCCTGGAGGCCGCCCCCAAGGCGGAGCGCATCCGGGTGGAGCTCGGCGACGCCGTGGAGCACCTCGGCAAGCACGCCGAGGCGGTGGCCCTCTACCGGCAGGCGCTGCAGCGGGATCCGAAGCTCGTCGCCACCTACTACAAGATCGCCCAGGCGGTGCACGCCGGGCAGGGGCTGCGCGCGGCGGTGCCCTGGTACGAGCAGGCGCTGAAGGGCGATCCCGAGAACCCCATGCCCCACCTCTACCTCGGGTACGCGTACAAGGAGCGAGGCCAGAAGACCCGCGCCGTCCTGGAGTTCAAGGCCTACCTCAAGGGGCGCCCCGACGCCGACGACCGCAAGGACGTGGAGCGCGAGATCGAGGATCTGGGGGGCTAGGAGGGGGGCGGCGGAAGGGCGGGCGTCTCCGCCCGCCTCGCGCCTGGCGCCGAGCCGGCGAGGAGACCGGCACAGGGGCCAAGGCGACCCGCGGGGGACGGCCCGACACAATTCTTCGCAGCACCAGCGCCCCTCTTGGTGTAGACCTCGCATGCTCATCGGAGTTGGAGGATGCATGATCGCAGCCAGCCTCTTCGTGACCTTGACCCTGACCCAGCCGCCCCCGCCTGCCGAGGGCGCGCCCCCGACTCCGGTGTTCGCGACTTCGGTGACCACCGCATTGGCGCCCGCGCCGCCGCTCCCCGTCCTCAGCCTGCGCGACGCGCTCCAGCTCGCCCGCCGCCAGAACCAGGACATCCAGGTGGTGAACGCCCGCGTCGACCAGGCGCGGCAGCTCTCCTGGAAGGCCTGGTCCTACTACCTGCCGCAGATCACCGCGGGGGTGAACTACACCCGCAACCAGCTCGAGGCCGACATCTCCCTGCCGGTGAGCTACTACGTGACCGACACCGGACAGCTCGGTCCTCCCACCTCGACCCTGGCCCCGGGGCAGAAGCAGACCACCTACCAGACCATCGTCCCCTCGTCCTTCCAGAACGAGGCGGTGCAGATCCTGAACCAGTGGAACGGGCAGGTCGGCCTCAACCAGGCCCTCATCGCCCCGACCCTGTGGTTCGGCATCGCCAACGCCTATACGGGGGAGCGCGTCGTCGACTACAACGCCCAGCAGGCCCGGCGCGACATCCTCTTCCAGGTGGCGCAGCTCTACTACGGGCTTGCCGGCCTGAAGCAGCTCGAGATCGTGCAGGAGCGGCAGGTGGAGCTCACCCGGGAGCGGGAGCGGGACGCCCGGGTGCGCTACAACGCCGGCACCTCGCCCAAGGTGGGGCTGCTCCGCGCCGAGATCGACCGCGCCCAGGCGGAGGAGGACCTGAAGCGGGCCCAGATCGACTACCAGAAGGCGAAGCTGGCCCTCGCCACCATCCTCTACCGCGACGACCAGTTCGACATCGACAACCCCGACCCGCCCAAGCCGCCGCAGGGGGCGGACCTGGAGCAGCAGGCGCTCGACCTGCGGCCCGACGTGAAGGCGGCGGCGGAGAGCGTCAAGCTCGCCGAGGGGCAGCGCACCATGGAGATCATGCGCTACCTGCCGAGCATCGGCGGGTTCTTCGACTACCGCTACAGCAACATCACCATCTTCACCGGGCAGCTCTACACCTGGCAGGCGGGCGTGGCCCTCACCTGGACCATCCTCGACGGCGGGCTGCGCGAGGCCAACATCCGCGAGCAGACGGCGAAGATCGCGGAGGCCAAGGCGGCCCAGGCCTCTCTCGACGTCCACACCACCGCCAACGTGAAGCAGCAGCAGCTCGAGCTCGAGGCGGCGGTGGCCAACCGGGCCAAGGCGCAGGAGCGCACCGATCTGGCCCGCGAGAACGCGCGCCTCGTCGACGTCGCCTACAAGGCGGGGGCCGCCACCTACCTCGAGTCTACCGACTCCATCCAGAGCCTGCGGCAGGCAGAGGTGAGCCTGGTGGCGGAGTCGCTCAACGTGGACCTCGCCACCCTGCGGCTCCTGAACGCGGTGGGGGCGTACTCCGAGGCGAACAACTAGGCGCTAGGCGGAGATCGCGGCCGGGGCGGAGCCGAAGCCGTTCCCCCCGGCCTGCTTCCCCTGCTTGAGCGCCGACTCGGCCGCGGCGAGCACCGCCCGGTCGGTCTTTCCGGGCTCGTAGGTGGCGATGCTCGTCACCACCGCCAGCCCGGCGGTCACGGTCAGGGCCAGGTCCTGACCGCGGAAGGACAGCCGCGATCGCTCCACCGCCTTGCGGATCCGGTCGGCGAGCGCCCGGCCGCCCGAGGCCGGCGTCTCGCGGGCCAGCACCGCGAAGTCCTCGGAGCCGAGGCGTGCGAGGACGTCCTCGCGGCGCACCGCCCCCTTGATGACGTGGGCGATCATCTTCAGGGCCTCGTCCCCGGCGAGCTGGCCGTGGGCGTCGTTGACGCGGTGGAAGTCGTCGACGTCCACGAGGAGGACGGAGAGCGGGCGGCCGTGGCGCTGGACCGCCGCCAGCTCCGCCGAGAGCCGCTGCTTGAAGTGGCGGTGGTTGTAGAGGCCGGTGAGCGGATCCTGGAGCGCCCCCTCGGCGATGCGCTTCTGGTACTCGAGCTCGAGGTCGTCGCAGAGGAGGTACTTGAGGGTGCTGTGCATCCCCATGTGAATGCGCTGCCCCTCCTGCACGCGGCAATCCGAGACGCGGGTGCCGTCGAGGTAGGTGCCGTTCTGGCTGCTCAGGTCGCGGACGCGCGCCCCGTCGCTCGAGGCGAAGAAGCTGGCGTGGCGCCGGGAGGCGCCCGGGTCGCGAAGGCGGATGTGGCAGTCCGCGTCGCGCCCCATCACCAGCTCCACCCCGCGCTCCACCGGGAACATCTCGCCGAGCTGCGGGCCCGAGAGCACGAGCAGGTACGGTCGCCGGTCCGCCTGGGGCCCGCGCGGGACGAGGGACCACGAGTCGGTCGTTTCCCCGCTTTTGGTTTCGAGGGACATCGACGAGATATCCTATCCCAGTCGGCCCCTCGCCGCTCCGGAGGCGCCCGCGGGGCCTGTCCCCCATACCTGGGAGGATGGTTGTCGGGGCTGCCGGTCGGGCGCATGATGACGCTTGGTGCGATCCACTCCCATGCGGGTGATCAGCTACAACGTGCGCTACTTCGGCCACGCGCTGAAAGGTCTCGCCAGCACGCGCTCTTCGGAGCGGCGCATCGCCGCCGGGCTGGCGCTGCTCGACCCCCTCGCCGACGTGGTGTGCCTGCAGGAGATCGAGACCATCTCGGTGCGGTCCCGGATGGCCCACGGGCGCGCCGAGCCGGGGGAGACGCAGCTCGACTCGTTCATGACCGAGCTGGAGCACGCCTTCGTCCAGGCGGGTAGGACGTTTCCCTACGCCGGCTTCTACTTCCGGGCCCATGCGAACCGCATCCGCCGGCTCAACCTCAGCATCACCACCCACGGGCTCGTCATCCTGGTGAACACCCGGCGCCTCAAGGTCGAGGCGCACAACGTCGACGCCCCCGCCCGCATCACCCACCACCACGTCGAGCTCTTCCGGGCCCGCAAGCAGGGGCGGATCTGCGCGCACATGAAGCTCGTGGATTCGGCCCAGCACCCCCTCCACGTCTTCAACACCCACCTCTCGCTCCCGACTCCGTTCGCGCGCGGTTTCTGGACGCGCCGGGCCCGCATGGGCTGGGGAGTGAACCAGCTCCACGAGGCGCACACCCTCGCGGCTTACGTCCACCGCCATTCCCGCGGCGAGCCCTTCGTCGTGTGCGGGGACTTCAACGCCTCCCCGGGTTCGCCGGTGTTCCACTACCTGACCGGGGCGGCCGGCTTCCGCTGCGCCGAGAGCGAGCTCGGCCTCGTCGACGGCTCGAGCGAGCTCTACCCCACCGCCGGGTTCATGCGGATGCGCATGCACCTCGACCACATCTTCTACGGCAACGGGGTGCGCTTCCTCGACCTGGACGGAACCGCGCCCTACGGGGACCGGGCGAGCCGGTTCGCCGGCCTCTCCGACCACGTCCCGCTCATCGGCCGGATGCGCTGCGACCCCGTAGACTGATCGCCGGCCGCTCAGCGGTGGCGGGCGCCCAAGGCGGAGGCGGGAAGGGGAAAGACCTCGGCGCGCGACCAGGGGCGGCGCAGCAGCACCGTCCCGTCCGACTCCACCCGCTCCAGGTCCAGGCCGTCGGCGAGCGCCATCTCGGCGGGAGCGAGCACCAGGTACCCGCCCGGCCGCACTCCGGCGAGCAGGCGCTGGAGAGTGGGAGCGACGTCCTGCGGATCGAGGAGGGCGAGGACGTTGCGGCACAGCACCGCGTCGAAGCCCGTCTCGGGCGAGGGGTCGCGCACGTCGTGGGTTCCCAACTCGACCGTTGCCCGGAGCGGCTCGGCGACGGCGGTGCCGTGGGGAGCTCCGGCGAAGAGGGCCTCCAGCTCGGGGGCGACGCCGCGGAACGACCAGCGCCCGTAGCGCCCGGCCCGCGCGTGCTCGAGCGCCCGGTCCGACAGGTCGGTGGCGAGGACGCGGTCCCTCGCCCGGGAGCGCCCCGAGGCGTGCAGGAGCGCCGCCAGGCTGTAGGCCTCCTCGCCGCTGCCGCAGCCGGCCGACCACAGCCGCAGCGCCCGCCCGGGATCGGAAGAGGAGAAGAGCAGCCGCTGCAGGGCGTGGAACTGCTGCGGGTGGCGGAAGAAGTAGGTCTCGTGGGCGGCCGAGCTCTCGAGGAGCGCGCAGATGCTCGACGGGTCCCCCGCCAGGATGGGCGGAAGCACCTGCTCGACCTCCAGGCCGAGCTCGAGGGCCACGCCGCCGAGGTGCGAGCGCAGGCGGGAGCGGAGCCGGTCGCAGAGCTTGAGGCCGCGCCCCTCCAGGCGGGCCTCCAGTCGCGAGAGCTGGCGCGAGACCTGGGCGTCGGCGCGGCGCGCGCCCGCCTCTCCCTCCAGGACGCGGGCGAGGCGCTCCACCTCCAGGAGCGGCAGGATCTCGTCGCCCACCCGCGCGAGCGCGCTCGAGTGGCGCAGCCGCGCCTCGGCGTCGCCGCCGTCTCCGTCGGGGACGAGGAGCGCCGGGCCGGGGGCGGGCGAGACGGCGTCGGCGAGGAGCCCGACCGCCACCTCGGAGTGAAAGACCACCAGCACCGAATCCAAGGGCGGCGCCCGGCGGGGCCCGAGGAAGGCCGCCAGGTCGAGCGCCACGAGCGATCGGCCGTTCGCGGAGAGGAGCCCGGCCGCCTCCGGCGGGCCGCCGCGGACCGGGGAGAGGTCCGGCGCCCGGCCGATCTCGTCGACCTGGGAGGCGGAGAGCAGCGCCCTGCGCCCGCCCGCCTCGAGGACGAGGTGCAGGCCCGGCAGCCGCTCCCCCGGCCCGAGGTCGACGATCTCCGCTTCCAGCTCGGCGAGGTCGCAGCGCACCTCCCGAACCCGGCGCTGCAGGGCTCGGCGCGCCCTCTGTACCTGGTCCGTCATCTCCCTCCATCGGCGACGCGCGAGGCTCACCGGCCGACCCATCCTGCAAAAGGGGGAACTTCGCCGCCATCCCGTGGACGTAGGACGAATTCCCACCTGTACCCGGCGCGGGGTACTCGTCGTCGCGCCCCGCGGGCTCGCGGCGATTGGCCGCCGGTCGGCCTCGTGCTTTACTCCGCCCGCATGGAACTGCCCCCGGACGCGGCCCGCGCGCTCGAGCTCGTGCGCCGAAACGGCCGAGACGTCCGATTCGAGATCAAGAAGGCCTGCGAGCAGGAGCGTTGGCGGCTCAAGGTCTGCTACCACACCGGGGCGACCGGGAGCGAGGAGGGCGAGGTGCAGCTCGGTCTGCTCTGGTCCGAGGACCTCACTGGCCTCGAGGGACTCCTGCGACGCCTGGAGGACGACGGACGATGAAGACGAGGCCGTGGCGGACGGCGCTCGCCCTCTGTGCCTTCGGGTGCGCGGGCCTGAGCGCCGAGCAGGCGAGGGACTCCTACCTGAAGGAGCAGATGGCCGACCGGGTCTTCCCGGCCACCTGCCGCGCCCTCTGGTCGGACGCCCTCAAGGTCATCGCCCAGCAGGGGTACGAGATGACCGGATCGGACCGGCAGCGCACCGGCCAGGACGAGCGCGGCTTCCTCGGCAACACCTTCTCCGCCGGCCACGCCACCACCGAGAACTCGAAGGGCGTCCTGGAGGCCGAGACCGACTGGACGAAGGACCGGCGCCGCTACCGGGTGAAGGGGTACCCCGAGGGCATCGACGGGTGCCAGGTCCGCATCACCGCCATCCAGGAGAACCCGAGCGGCGAGATCGGGGTGGGCCGGGAGTGGCGCGACTTCGACATGGAACTCGCCGTGCTGGCGCGCGTCTCGCCGAAGGACGCCGCCCAGGTGGAGGCGGGCGCCCCGCACTGAGGGCGGCCCGCCCGGAGCCGGCGAGGGCTAGAACCGGTAGCCCAGGTTCCCGGTCACCACCACACCGTCCATGTGCAGGGTGGAGACGGGGAAGGTCCCGAAGGTGTAGCTCTGCGGGCTGATGTAGAGGTAGCGGGCCTCCGCCCCCACCAGGATGGGCCCGAGGAGGACGTCGATTCCCCCGCCGAGCGGCGCCATGAAGGCCACCTTGGTGTTCGAGAAGGAGCTCGACACGGCCGTCAGCTTGGCGGTGTTGATGAAGAGCCCCACCCCGGCCTCGACGTAGGGGACGACGATGGCGATGGGGAAGCGCAGCTGCAGGACCCCGGTGATGGGGACGCCGCTCACCTGCACCGAGCCGGCGTCCTGGTTCTTGCTCGTCCAGAGGTAGCCGGCGTCGAGCTGGAGGCCGAGGATGCCGAGGGAGGTCCCCACCCCGAGCTCGATGTCGCCGGACGGCGGGAACGAGCTGAAGTTGATGCTGCCGACCACGTTGGAGGCCGTCGGCACGTACACGCCGCCCTTCAGGACCACGTAGCTGTTGCCGTCCGCTGCGGCGGCTCCGGGGATAAGCATCGCCGCCAGGGCGAGGGCGGCGGTCCGTGCCAGGGTGCGAGTGGGAAGGGTCTTCATGAGAACGGTCCCTTTCTTGGCTCTTCGCTGGGCTCGTCGCGATGCGACCCCTTCATCCTAAGGGTCCGTCGCCGCGGGAGGAGCCCCTGCCGCCGGCCGGGACCCAAAGAGGGGTGACGCGCGCGCCTGGGCTCGACCACCCCGGGGCCGCCCTCTCACCTTCGCGCACCCCCGGTGAGGAGCGCAGGAAGCGGAGGCTGCGCGGGGTTGCCGGTCAGTGAACCGGGGGAGGGCCGGACCCGGGAGGCGCCCCGGCTCCCCGGGGCGCGAGCGAGAGCGATGAGCTAGCGGGCGGCGGCGAGCGCCGCGTCGTAGTTCGGCTCCTGGCCGATCTCGGGAACGAGCTCGCGGTGGACGACCTTGTCGCTCTCGTCGAGCACCAGGACGGCTCGCGCCGTCAGGCCCGCGAGCGGCCCGTCCTCGATGAGGACGCCGTACTCCTTCGCGAACGTCTTGCCGCGGATGAGGGACAGGCTCACCACGTTGTTCAGCCCCTCGGTGGTGCAGAAGCGCTTCATCGCAAAGGGCAGGTCGGCCGAGATGACGAGCACGACGGTGTTCGGCAGGGAGCCGCCCCTCTCGTTGAACTTGCGCGTCGAGGTGGCACACACCGAGGTGTCGAGGCTCGGGACGATGTTCAGGATCTTCTTCTTGCCGCGGTAGTCGGCGAGGGAGACGTCCTTCAGGTCGACGGTGGTGAGCTTGAAGTCGGGAGCCTTGGCTCCGACCGCGGGAAGGTCGCCGTTCGTGTGGATGGTGTTGCCCTTCAGGGTGATGGTGGCCATCTGTCGTTCGTCCTTTCGCGGTGGCGGCCGCTCTGGCGACGCGGGTCGCCGGGGGGAAGGCCTTCTGTCGGGTCCGGTAGTGTAGTCGCCGGAGGCCGCCGTGCCTGCCCCCCGTCGAGGTACCGCGGAGGGGAACGGGCGCGGCGCCCAGCGCGCTCTAGGCCATCGCGCCGCCGCCGCCCACCACGAAGGCCTGGGGATCGATCCCCAGGCGCTTCACCGCCTCCTCCCAGCGGGTCTCGAAGGGAATGGAGAGGGCGAGGTCCTCCTGGAAGGCGAGCGGGACCCAGGCGCCGTGGGCGATCTCGTTCTCGAGCTGCAGGGGGGCCCAGCCGGCATAGCCCATCATGAGCAGGAAGGGGCCGGGCTCGCGGGAGCGCAGGAGCGCCTCCAGGAGCGGCCGCGAGCTCCCGATGGCGAGCCGCCGGCCCACCCGGATTCCCTCCTCCTCCTCGTCCACGCTCTCCAACGACCCGGGCCGGTAGAGGATCCACAGCTGCTCCTGGCTCACCGGGCCGCCCACGAGGACCGGGTGCTCGGCGCGCCCGCTGCGGCGGGCCAGCACCACGAGCGAGTCGTCGACTCCGGCGAGCACGTCGAGCGCCTTCACCGGCGCCGGGCGGTTCACGACGAAGCCCATTGCCCCCTCGTGGCGGTGGCCTGCCATGAGGACGAGCGCCCCCTCGAAGTTCGGATCGCGAAGCGAGGGAGCGGCGACGAGGAAGCCCGGTGCGAGGTGGGTGGCGGATCGCTCGCTGGCCATGTCCCTTACCTGTAGCGGCCGGGAGCGCGGCGCAAGCGCCGCTCGCTAACGCCATGGGATCCCGCTGGTTTTCCGGGAAGGCCCCGGCCCCCTCCCCCCCTCCCGCCCGCCACCCGGTACCCCTTGACGGGTTATGCGGCGGCCTGCTACCAACGCGATCCCCTCCGAGCGTCCCAAGCGCTCATCTCGCCCAAAGAGGACGGCTGCGCATGTACAAGATCGTCACCCACCAGGTGTTTTCCCCCACGACCTTCCTCTGGGAGGTGGAGGCTCCGGACGTGGCGCAGTCCGCCCAGGCGGGCCACTTCGTCATGCTGCGCCTCCACGAGGGGTCGGAGCGCGTGCCGCTCACGGTCGCCGACTACGACCGCAAGCGCGGAACCATCACCATGGTGATCCAGGCGCTCGGGAAGACCACCAAGGAGATGATGGAGAACTACCGCCAGGGCGACACCTTCCAGGACTTCGTCGGGCCGCTCGGGCTGCCGCAGCACGTGGGCAAGTTCGGCCACGTGGTGCTCGTCGGCGGAGGCCTGGGCGTCGCGCCCGTCTTCCCGCAGCTGCGCGCCTTCAAGGAGGCCGGCAACCGGACGACGAGCGTCATCGGGTTCCGCAACAAGGACCTGGTGTTCTGGGAGGACAAGTTCAAGCGCTACTCCGACAACCTCGTCGTCTGCACCGACGACGGGAGCTACGGCAAGAGCGGCTTCGTCACCGTGGCGCTGAAGGAGATCGTCGAGAAGGAGAAGCCCGACCTGGTCGTCGCCATCGGGCCGCTCCCCATGATGAATGCCTGCGTCGAGACCACCCGCCCGTTCGGCGTGAAGACCATGGTGTCCCTGAACGCCATCATGGTGGACGGGACCGGCATGTGCGGCTCCTGCCGCGTCACCGTCGACGGCAAGGTGCAGTTCGCCTGCGTCGAGGGGCCGGACTTCGACGGCCACAAGGTGGACTTCAAGGAGCTCCTGGCGCGGCAGAAGCGCTTCAAGGGGCAGGAGCAGGTCGCCAACACCGACTACGAGCACGTCTGCAACCTGGAGAAGCAGCTCTTCGAGGAGGAGAAGCGCAACTACAAGAAGATCAAGGAGCTCGAGCCCCACCAGGTGCACATGCCCGAGCGCGACGCGCAGGAGCGCGCCCGCAACTTCAAGGAGGTGAACCTGGGTTACTCGCTCCAGGACGCCCTCCGCGAGGCGGAACGCTGCATCCAGTGCGCGAAGCCCACCTGCATCGCGGGCTGCCCGGTGCAGATCGACATCCCGCGCTTCATCCGCCACCTCCTCGTCCGCGACCTGGACGGCGCCCTCGCCTCCATCTACGAGTCGAACATCTTCCCCTCCATCTGCGGCCGGGTCTGCCCGCAGGAGACGCAGTGCGAGGCGCAGTGCATCATCAACAAGAAGGTGGAGTCGGTGGCCATCGGGCGCATGGAGCGCTTCGTCGGCGACAACGCCCGGCCGCCCAAGGCCACGCCGCCCCGCTTCGCGAGCAAGCTCGGGCGGGTGGCGGTGGTGGGCTCGGGCCCGGCGGGGCTCTCGGCGGCGGCCGACCTGGTCCGCTACGGCTGCGACGTCACCGTCTACGAGGCGCTGCACGTGGTCGGCGGCGTGCTCCGCTACGGCATCCCCTCCTTCCGCCTCCCCCGCGACATCATCGAGCGCGAGGTCAACCGGCTCCGGGACATGGGGGTGAAGATCGAGACCAACAAGGTCATCGGCAAGACCTTCACCGTCCCGCAGCTCATCGGCGAGAAGGGCTTCGACGCCGTCTTCCTGGGCGTGGGGGCCGGCGCTCCGGCGTTCCTCGGGATCCCGGGCGAGTTCGCCGGTCAGGTCTACAGCGCCAACGAGTTCCTGACGCGCGTGAACCTGATGGGCGGCGACAAGTTCCCCTACCTCGACACCCCCATCAACATCGGCAAGAGCGTGGTGGTCATCGGCGCCGGCAACACCGCCATGGACTGCCTGCGCGTCTCCAAGCGCATCGGCGCCGCCACCGTCCGCTGCGTCTACCGCCGCACCGAGGCCGAGGCCCCGGCGCGCATCGAGGAGATCCGCCACGCCAAGGAGGAGGGGATCGACTTCTTCTTCCTGCACGCGCCGGCGGAGATCTACGTCGACGCCGAGGGCAACGTGCGCGGCATGAAGGTGGAGGAGATGAAGCTCGGCGACCCCGACGAGAAGGGCCGTCGCAAGCCCGTCCCCACCGGCCAGTTCAAGGACCTGGAGTGCGACACCGTCATCTACGCGCTCGGGACCAAGGCGAACCCCATCGTCACCCAGTCCACCCCGGGGCTGGGCCTGAACAAGTGGGGCAACATCGTCGCCGACGACGCCACCCAGAGCACCAACCTCCCCGGCGTCTTCGCCGGCGGCGACATCGTCACCGGTGGAGCCACGGTGATCCTCGCCATGGGAGCCGGGCGCCGCGCCGCCAAGGGCATCGCCACCTGGCTCGCCGGCGGCAAGGTGAAGTGGCCGGTGACCAAGGAGGAGGCGGAGGCGTTCGTCCCCGCCCAGCCGCTCCCCGAGCCCGGAGCGATCTCCCGTGGCGGGAACGGCCACGAAAAGGAAGCGACCCCCATGCCCTCCGGCGGCCAGCTCTGCCCGAAGTGCCACCAGCCCATCGACGGCGACGAGGAGTACATCTGCTGCGCCGGCGCCCAGGCGCAGTGGCGCTGTGAGAAGTGCTCCAAGGTGAGCGAGGGCTTCGCCTTCCCGTACGGGCAGTGCCCGGCCTGCGGCGGCAAGCTGAAGCCGCTCGCCGACCGCACCATCGAGGGGGCGAACGCGCTCGAGGCCATCCGCACCGCCTTCGAGATCGAGCTCGGCGGCATGGCCTTCTACACCCGGGCCTCGCAGGAGGCGAAGGACCCTTACCTGCGCGAGTTCTTCGGGAAGTTCGCGAAGATGGAGCAGGAGCACATGGAGACGCTCTCGCGCCGCTACCACGCCGAGGTGCGCCACAGCGCCGAGGGCTTCAAGACCGAGCGGGCCGCCATCTACGCCGGGATCGACCACGACCCGCAGGACCCCGCCAACCTCTTCCGCATCGCCGTCGCCTTCGAGCAGCGGGCGGTGAAGTTCTTCGACGAGAAGGGCGCTCAGGCGAAGGAGGGCTCGGCCGAGAAGCAGCTCTACAAGGAGCTCGCCGCCGAGGAGAGGGAGCACGTCGACCTCCTCGCCACCGAGTACAACCGCTTCAAGCAGGGCAAGCCCGGGATGCTCTAGGCCGCCCCGCGGGCGGCACCGCCGCGGACGGAGGGCCCCGCCGGCGCGGGGCCCTTCGCTTTCCGCTGCACGGCGGCCCCGGGGAAGTCTAGGATCGCGGCCCAGATGGCACCGCGCGCGGTTCTCTTCGACCTCGACGGCACCCTCATCGACTCCATCCCGCTCATCGTGGAGTCGATGAAGCACGCCTTCGCGGGGCGGGCGCGCGCCCCGACGGTGCCGGAATGGGTGGCGCGCATCGGCACCCCTCTCGACGGGATGATCCGGCGCTGGGCCGAGGACGAGGCTGACGTGGCGCTCCTCAAGGAGCGCTACAAGCGCCACCAACGGGAGCACCACGACGCCATGGTGAGCGCCTTCCCCGGGGTGCCGGAGCTGCTCGAGCGGCTCCGGGCGCGGGGGACGCTCCTCGCGGTCGTCACCTCCAAGCTGGAGGCGTCGGCGTCGCGGTCGCTCGTGCGCCTCGGCCTCGCCCGCCACTTCCGGGCGGTGGTGGGCCTGGGAGCCACCTCGCGCCACAAGCCGGATCCGGAGCCGGTGCGACGCGCGCTCTCGCTCCTCGGGGCGAGCGCCCCCGAGGCCGCCTTCGTGGGCGACTCCCCGCACGACGTCGTGGCCGGCAACCGCGCCGGCGTGGCCACGGTCGCGGGGCTGTGGGGACCGTTCACGCGAGAGGAGCTCGAGCCGGCGCGGCCCAGGGCCTTCGCCGCCCGGGCGGCGGACGTCCTCGCCGTCCTCGATCGCCTCGGCTAGCCCGGGTTTCGCGGTGGCGCTCGCCCCGCGGTCGCCTTACACTGCACGCCATGGAATACGGAAATGCGCAGGTCCTGGTCCGCGGCGCCGCCGACGTCGAGCGCCGCTTCATGTCGGCGGTGTACCGGTGGATGACGCTCGGCCTCCTCGTGACCGCGGGAGTGGCCTGGTACGTGGCGAGCACGCCCGGCGCGCTCCATTTCGTCTTCGGGAACCGCATCGTCTTCTGGGGGCTCATCCTGGCCCAGTTCGGCCTGGTGATCGGGCTCTCCGCAGCCGTCGCCAGGCTTTCCGCCGGCGTCGCCGGGGGGCTGTTCCTCCTCTACTCGGCGCTCAACGGGGCGACCCTCTCCATCCTCCTCCTCGCCTACACCGGGGCCTCGGTGGCGTCGGCCTTCGCGGTGACCGCCGGGACCTTCGGGGCCATGAGCGTCTACGGCACCGTCACCCGCCGCGACCTGACCGGCTGGGGCACCTTCCTCTTCATGGGCCTCGTGGGCATCGTCATCGCCAGCGTGGTGAACGTGTTCACGAAGAGCGACATGGTCTCCTGGGTGGTGTCGGCGGCGGCGGTGGTGGTCTTCACCGGCCTCACCGCCTACGACACCCAGAAGCTGCGCCGGATGGCGGCGGCGGGCGCGAACGTCGCGGCGCTGCCGGTGAACGGAGCGCTCGCGCTCTACCTCGACTTCATCAACCTCTTCCTCGCCATCCTGCGCATCTTCGGGGGCCGCCGCGACTGAGGCCCTGCCGCCCGGCGGGGCGGGAAGAGGGTTCGGGACCGCGACAGCGCGGAGGTAGGCTCTAGAGGCCGGCTCTCTCCCGGTGAACCCCGGGGTGCCGCGGGGGAGACCCCCGCCGCCTCGCGTCGCCGGGGTTGGCGATCCCCCTCCAGAAACCGCCACACCCTGCCGACGCACAAAAAGCCAGCCCGCGCGAGCCTACCTGCGACGCCCTGCCGCGGTCCCTCCTCTCCCCGGGAGCAAGGTGGGTGCCAAGCCGAGCTGGGTGCACACCGGGGAACCACTGCCCTTTTCCGGCCGCCCGTGCAGGCGCGGGCGCCGGCCAGTGGGGCTTATGACGCGGGGCGGCAGGCCGGCTGGGTCAAGGGACCCAGGCGCCGCCGATTCACCTCGGCGCGAGGTAGCCGTCCTGGGTGAGGAGCTCGGCGGTGAGCACCGCGCCCCCGGCGGCCCCGCGCACGGTGTTGTGCGAGAGCGCTACGAACCGGTAGTCGAAGAGGGCGTCCGGGCGCAGGCGGCCGATGGCCACCGCCATGCCGTTGCCGAGGTCGCGGTCCACCTTGGTCTGCGGGCGGGCGTCGTCCTCGAAGTAGCTCAGGAAGGGCTTCGGAGCGCTCGGCAGGGAGAGGGCCTGCGGCTTCGCCTCGAAGGTCCTCCACAGCTCCAGGATCTCCTCCCGCGCCGGCTTGCGCTCGAACTGCACGAAGACCGCGGCCATGTGGCCGTCGCTCACCGGCACCCGGATGCACTGGGCCGAGATGACGGGCTCGGCGGCGTTCACGATCTTGCCGTCGCGCACCGCGCCCCAGATCTTCATGGGCTCCTTCTCGGACTTCTCCTCCTCCCCCTTGATGAAGGGGATGACGTTGTCCACCATCTCCGGCCAGGCCTCGAAGGTCTTCCCGGCGCCGCTGATGGCCTGGTAGGTGGCGACGGCGATGCGCTTCGGTCCGAACTTGCGGAGAGGGTGGATGGCCGGCACGTAGCTCTGCAGCGAGCAGTTGGGCTTCACCGCCACGAACCCCCGCTTCGTCCCGAGCCGCCGGCGCTGCGCCTCGATGACGGCTGCGTGCTCGGGGTTGATCTCCGGGACCATCATGGGGACGTCGGGGGTCCAGCGGTGGGCCGAGTTGTTCGAGACCACCGGCGTCTCGCGGCGGGCGTAGTCCTCCTCCAGCTTGGCGGTCTCCTCCTTGCTCATGTCGACCGCGCAGAACAGGAAGTCCACCTGCTCCGCGATGCGGGCGACGTCGGAGGCGTTCTGCACCACCAGCTCTCCCGCCCGCTCCGGGACCGGACGCGCCAGCGACCAGCGCCCCTTCACCGCGTCCCGGTACCGCTGGCCGGCGGAGTTGGCGCTGGCGGCGACGAGCGTCGCCTGGTACCAGGGATGGTTCTCGAGCAGGGAGACGAAGCGCTGCCCCACCATGCCCGTGGCGCCCAGCACGCCGACGCGGAATCTCTTCTGGCTCATGATCCTCTCCTGCGAAGCGCCCGTCCCGTGTGGCCGGAGGCCGGAGCTTAGCACGGTTCCGCGCAGGCACGGAGGAGGCCCTCCCACATCGCCTCGAAGGCGCCGGCCCGGACGCGGGGACCCCGATCATGGTGGGCGGGGTCAGACACCCTGGGTCAAGCCGGCGGTCCGCCCTCGCCGGAGGCCGCCCCGCGGCGGCGGCGCGAAAAGGGCGCGCGGCGCGGGCGGTTCGCCGGATGGCGCCGCTGTGCGACAGGGCCGCCAGCGACTTGGCCCCCTCCTTGCTCCACCGGGAGGAGTTGCACCCATGGTGCGCGCGCGGGCGCGCAGGAAGGCGGGGGAGGATGAAATACCTGGGCATGGCGCTCGCGGTCGGCATCGTCATCGGCCCCCTCGGGGTGATGGGCGTCGGCTACGCCCTCGTCGGCCTCGTGCTGGCGGTCGGCCTCTCCGCCCTGGGCGGCGGGATGGCCTCGGCCCTCGGCTTCGCTCCCACGCGGGAGGAGGCCGAGCGCGCCCGGCGCTGGGACTAGGAGGATTCGCCTCCCGGCGGGTCGGTTCGCGCCGGGGGGAGGCGGACCCTCGCCGGGACGCACCGCGTCTCTCCGGAAGGGAAGGGCCCCGCCGCGGCGGGGCCTCGCCGTCGCGGGCGAGAGCAGCGGTGCCGGCGGGCGCCGCCCGTCAGCTCGCCCGCCTCCCCCATTCCTCGTGGAAGCGGTCGAGCGCCTCGTCGATGGGGAGGGGCCTCGTGCGCAGCAGGCCGAGCGCCCGCTCCACCGAGAGGCCAGCCCGGAGCGGCCGCGGGGCCAGGAGCTTCACGTCCGCGGTGCGCACCGGGAGGATCTCCCCCTCGAGGCCGAACCGCCGCGCCACCCGCCTCGCGAAGTCCACCCGGTCGAGGATGGTGGCGCCGGCAGTGTGGAGGATCCCCCGGTAGTCGGTCTCGAGGAGGAGCTCGAGCACCATGGCGGCGCCGTTGCGGGCCAGGGTCGGGGAGACGAGCTGGTCGTGGAAGGCGCGCACCGTCTCGCCGCGGCCGAGCTTCTCCACCACCTGGGTGGCGAAGGTGGGCTTGGCGCCGGGGCGGCCGCTGTAGACCACCGCCACCCGCGCCACCGCGCTGTCGGGCGCGAGGAGCAGCGCCGCCTCCTCCCCCACCCGCTTGGTGCGGGCGTAGGCTCCCTGGGGGTTCGGCACGTCCTCCTCGCGGTAGGGTCCGGCCCTCCCGTCGAAGACGTAGTCGGTCGAGACGGCGACGAGCCGGGCGCCGAGCTCGCCGCAGGCCCGGGCCACCGCCTCGCTGCCGCCGGCGTTCACCCGCCAGGCCTCGCGCGGGTCGCGCTCGCACGCGTCCACGTCGGTCATGGCGCCGGCGTGCAGCACCGCCCGCGGCCGGAAGTCGAGGAGCGCCCGGCCCACCGCGGCGCCGTCGCCCAGGTCGACGTCCTCCCACGCGAACCCGCCCCCGGGGAGGCGGCAGGGGCCGCGCCCGAGCGCCAGCACCTCGTGGCCGCCCCCCCGCAAGAGGTCGACGGCCTCGCCCCCGAGGAGGCCGTTCGCGCCGGTGACGGCGACCCTCATCCCGCCCTCCTCACGTCCTCGTGCCGTACTGGCGCTCGTAGTAGGCGCGGTACTCGCCGGAGAGCACGCGCTCCCACCAGCCGCGGTTGTCCCGGTACCAGCGGACGGTGGCCGCGAGCCCCTCCTCGAAGCGGTGCCGGGGCCGAAAGCCGAGCTCGCGCTCGGACTTGGTGGCGTCGATGGCGTAGCGCCGGTCGTGGCCGGGCCGGTCCTTGACGAAGCGGATGAGCGACTCGGGCTTGCCGAGGAGCGCGAGCACCTGGCGGACGATGTCGATGTTGTGCCGCTCGCTCCGCCCGCCGAGGTTGTAGACCTCGCCGGCGCGCCCGCCCTCCACGACCGCCAGCAGCCCGCGGCAGTGGTCTTCGACGTGGATCCAGTCGCGGACGTTCATGCCGTCGCCGTAGACGGGAAGGGGCTCGTCCCGGAGCGCGTTGGCGATCATGAGCGGGATGAGCTTCTCCGGGAACTGGTAGGGGCCGTAGTTGTTGGAGCAGCGGCTCACCAGCACCGGCAGCCCGAAGGTGTGCGCGTAGGCGAGCGCCAGGAGGTCGGAGCCCGCCTTGGACGCCGAGTAGGGAGAGGAGGGCGCGAGCGGCGTCGCCTCGGTGAAGAGGCCGGTCGGACCGAGCGACCCGTAGACCTCGTCCGTCGACACGTGCAGGAAGCGCTTCGTTCCGAGCTCGCGGCAGGCCTCGAGCAGCACCTGGGTACCGCGGACGTTGGTGTCGATGAACACCGCGGGCTCGAGGATGGAGCGATCGACGTGGCTCTCCGCCGCGAGGTGCATCACCGCCTCGACGGCCTCCTCGGCGAGGAGGCTCGCGACGAGGCGGCCGTCGCAGATGTCGCCCTTGACGAAGCGGTAGCGCGGGTGGCCAGCGAGGTCCGCCAGGCTCTCGGCGTTGCCGGCGTAGGTCAGCTTGTCGAGGTTCACCACCCGCCACTGCGGGCGCTCCCGGAGAAGGAGGCGAACCAGGTTCGATCCGATGAACCCGCAGCCGCCGGTCACGAGCACGTTCACGCGTCTTGCCCCTTCGCCCCTTTGGCGACGCCGATCGCCCTTTAGCCGAGGCCGGGGTCGCGTTCCACGCCCCGGCGAGCCGAGGGAGACATAGCACCATTCGCGGGGAGCGGCTCGTCCCTGGCCCGCGGCGGCGCCCCCGTCAGAAGCTCACCTGGAGCCCCATGGCGGGCGCGATGGCCCAGAGGCCCGGCGCCCCGCGCGCGGGCGGGTACCACTCGGCGACGAGCTGGATGCGGAGCAGCCCGGCGACCGCGGCCGCCGCCCCCGCCTCGACCTCGGGCCGGGAGCAGCTGCCGATCTGCTTGCCGGCGCTCCCGCTGCAGGAGCCGTCGCCCTGGAGCGCCACCAGGTAGCCGCCCCGCGCCAGGAAGCTCAGCTGGAAGAAGGCCGACCCGAGCGCGGCCGGCACGAACTCGAAGCCCGCCACCGGCAAGAGGGAGACCGTGGCGGGGTCGGAGGACAGGCTCTGGAAGAGGTTCTGCACCTTGAGCGCACCGCCCACCCGCCACCAGTAGGGCTCGAAGGGCGCCACCGCCCCTCCGAGCTCCAGCGCCCGCCCCAGGAGCGCCCAGACGGCGTCCCGGGGAGGGAGGTAGTAGAAGAGGTCCATCCCCAGCGAGGCCGCCGCCCCGACCGCGCTGCGCGCCGCCAGGTCCGGCTGGGCGCTCGCCAGGGCGCGGCCGGCCGCCCCCAGGTCGCGGCGCAGCCCCGTCATCGCCCGGGTTGCGTCGCAGCGCCCGTACCCCATGTCGCGCCAGTCGAAGCCGTAGGCGGCGAGCAGCCGGACCACGTACTCGGTGTCCGACTCGGAGTCCGCGCGGGCGGCCGGGGCGGCGGCGAGGCCCGGCACCCGGGGTTCGGCGGATCCGGCCAGGACGGGCTCGCAGGCCCGGAAGGAGGAGGGCTTGGGGCCGGCGGAGGCGATCCGGCAGTCGTTCCAGAGCCGATCGAGCGAGGCCTGCAGGAGCGACCGGAACTGCTCCAGGTCGGGCCCGGCGCACAGGGGCCCCGCCTCCCCCTCGCCGTCCACGACCGCGCGCATGCAGGCGAGCGGCTGCCACGCCGGCCCGGCCGCGAGCGCCTCCTCGGTCTCCTCGGGCAGGACGAAGCTCCCGCGCCACCCCGCCCGCCGGAGGCGCGGGATGGAGAAGCGGACGAGGTAGCGGCGCGCCTCGTACATCCCCAGGGTGAAGTCGAAGTCGCGCAGCGATCTCTCGAAGAACCCGAAGAAGGCGAACATGGGCTCGCTCGCCGCCGGGTAGTGGCGCTGGGGATAGATGAGCGCGTCGCTCACGTGCGGGTACTCGGCGAGCAGCAGGTCGAGCTCCTTCGAGCGAGCGGTGGCGATGAAGGCCTCGAGCTCCTCCCCCAGGTAGGAGAGGAGCGAGTCGTGGCGCGTCCCCGCCGGACGGGCGGGCGCCACCGGGTAGGCGGTGGCGTCCGCGGACACGAAGGCGAACTGCAGGTCCCGCGGGGTCCGGTTGCCCTCGCGCAACCCTCCCTCCCGCCAGCGGAGCCCCTTCGGCCCCGCCTCCAGGCCGCCGGCCGCGACCTGGGCCGCGAGCCGCAGGGGGTCGTTGTCGAAGACCCCTCCGTCGATGAAAAGGGCGCTCGTCGCCTCTTCCGGCCGGCAGAAGGGCGCCTTCTTCCCCTTCGTCTCCACCAGGCAGTGGCGGATGGACTGGGGCGGGAAGGCCACCGGGAAGGCCGCCGACGCGAGGAGCAGGTCCCGCACTTCCGCGAAGGCCACCGCGCCATCGGGTCCTTCCGGGAGCGCCGGCTGCGCCACCTCGCTCTCCAGGTCGAGGTAGTTGGTGATGCGCGGCATCGCCCCCGGCCCCCGCCCCTCGATCCGCAGGACGAACTTCTCCGCCGTCCTGGGAATGGTGGTCCGCCCCCCGGCGAGGGGAAGCTCGCGGGGCTTGACGCGGGTGACGGCGACCCCCAGCACCACGTCGCAGCCGAGCGGGAGCCCCGCCTCGAGCTCCTCCTCGACGAGGTGAGCGCTCTTCTCCAGGGCGGAGCGGGAGAGCGCGCCGAGCGCCTCCGCATCCGCGGGACGGAAGAGCTCCCGGAAGCCCACCGGCAGCCAGACGCGCGCGAACAGGCTCTTGCGGGGATCGAGAGGCAGCCCTCCGCACGAGTAGCGCAGCGCGAGGAGCGAGTTCACGCTGCCGGCCGACGCCCCGGTGGCGAGCTTCACCTCGGCCGCCCGGGCCGCGTTCACCTGGTTGGCGGCGGCGACGTAGTAGAGGAAGCCGGACTGGTAGGCGCCGAGCGAGACTCCCCCGCTGACGGTGAGGGAGAGCGGGGAGGGGCCCGGCGCGGGTGCGGCCGGGGAGGGAGGGCCGGCGGCCAGAGCCAGGGCGACGAGCGGGGCCGCGACCGGGGGCATGGACGCGGAGTCTAGCAACCCAGGGCGTCGAGGGCTCCGGGACTCTTCCCCGGCGGAGCGCCCCCCGCTCGGGATCCGGGCGACGCGGCGGGAATGGGCGGGTCCGGTGCGATCGGCCCCGGGGCCCGGCGCGTCCCTTGCGTGACCGTTTGACGGCCATCACGGTGTGCCCGCCTCGAAGCCATACCTTTGTAAGAAGAGGATGGAGCGAACGTGGGCGAACGCGGACCGCGCCTGTTTCTCCTGCCGGCGACGGCCGGCCTCGAGAGCACGAACGTCCGCCTGGGCCCGCGCGGCGAGCGGTTCCGCTTCTCCACGCGGAGTGCCTGGGCCACGTTCGGCCTCCCCGGGCGCCGCTACTCCTGGATCCGGGACGTCTCCTTCTCGGCCGCGCGCCTGCTCGGGAAGGAGGGGAAGGCCCGGCCGTCCCTCAGCGGGCGCGAGTCCGAGGTCCTCCGGCTCCTCCGCCGCGCCGAGGAAGAGCGCAGGGACGCCGCCGCCGCCGCGGCCGGCGCCATGCAGCAGCTCGACTCCATGGTCCATTTCTGGCGGGACATGCCGGCGGTGCCGAGCGCCGGCGGCCTCGCCGAGGCCGCGGCGGCGCGGCCGTTCGAGTTCGAGGAGGACCCGCCCTGCCCGCCCGACCTCGGGGAGGAGCGGGCCGCCTTCGAGGAGCGGGTCCGGAGCGAGGTGCGGCGCGACCGCGTTCGCCCCGGAGCCTGGCCCGCCGTTCTCCTCGGGGTGGGGCTGTCCATCGCCGCGGGAGTGGCCTTCGCCTGGCTCGGTGCCGGGGCGCTCTCGGCCCCGCTCGGCGCGCTCGTCGGCGCCGCCACCGGCGCGGCCCTCCTGGCGGCGACGGCGCGCGCCTCCTGGTGGTGCCGGGAGCGCAGCGCGCTCCGGCGGCTGGACGCCGAGTGGCCGGTGAACGAGGAACGGGCCTCCGCCGCCTTCCGGTTTGCCTGGGCGGAGTGGGACCTCCGCAGGGCGCAGGCGCGGGTGGTCTGGCACGCGGTCGAGCTCGAACGCGTCGGCCGAGTCCGCCGCCTCCGCGCCGGGGACCTCGACGCGTCCCGGGACTGCCTGGAGGCCACCCTCGCCGACCTCGACTTCCCGTACCAGGCGGCGTGCGAGGTGGCCACCGACGGGGAGACGGCCTTCCTCCTCGTCGACCTCCCGCCGCTCGACGCGGTGGTGCCGCTCACCCGCGCCGAGGTCGACGAGGACCTGGCGCTCGCGGAGGTGCTCATCGACGAGGCGCAGCGGCACGAGACCTACGCCGAGCACGTCGCCGGCGTGGCGCTCCTGCTGGCGCGCGCCGCCTTCGCCGCCTCGCCGAGGCTGCGCAAGGTGCAGCTCGCCGGCTACCGCCAGGGAGCGGAGGCCGGGGCGGTGGAGTACGTGCTCGACGTGCTCGTCGACCGGGAGAGCGTGGTGAAGCTCGACCCCGCCAAGGTGGATCCCGACGCCTACCTGACCATCCTGCCGGGCCGCTTCCAGCAGTGCCCGAACCACGAGCTCGCGCCGCTGCCGCCCCCGCCCTGGCTGTCGCAGGCCTTCGGGGCCCACGCCCTCGAGGCGGCGGACGCGATCTGGAAGAACTGACCGCCCGGAAGCCGCGCGCCTCCCCCCCGGCCGTGCCCCGGCGCCGGTGCCACCCGTCTTGGAGCCCCGCCCGAGCGCCCTTTGCCACCCTTGGGAGATGTGCTTTGCCGACCTTGTGCGACAATGTCGCAGACTCGGATGGGGGTGGGCGGGGTGAGCGGAGCGCGACGAATCAGGGGGGGGCGGACCCGGGGACATGTCCGCGGCTGCCTCCTCGGCGGAGCCGTCGGCGACGCCCTCGGGGCGGCCATCGAGTTCAAGAAGCTGAACGAGATCCGGGAGGAGTTCGGACCGGCGGGCCTGCGCGACTACAGCGTCGCCTACGGCCGGCTGGGCGCCATCACCGACGACACCCAGATGGCGCTCTTCACCGCCGAGGCGCTCCTGCGCGCGGAGCACTGCCGGGTGCGGCGGGCGAAGTGCGACGAGGTCGAGGTGGCCTGGCACGCCTACCTCCGCTGGCTCGTGACCCAGGGCGAGGTGGTGCAGCGCCGCGGCCTCCCCGACGAGGACGGGTGGCTCGTGACGCTCAAGGGTCTGCACGTGCGGCGCGCCCCCGGGGTCACCTGCACGAACGGCCTGAAGAAGGGGCGCATGGGGACTGCGACCCGCCCGCTCAACGACAGCAAGGGCTGTGGCGGGGTGATGCGGATCGCCCCCGCCGGCTTCGCTCCCGGCCAGCCCTTCCGGCTCGGCTGCGAGCTCGCCGCCCTCACCCACGGGCACCCCACCGGGTGGCTCGCCGCGGGGTACCTGGCCCAGCTCGTCCACGAGGTGGCGGAGGGGAGCGGCATCGAGGAGGGCGCCCTGCGCGCCCTCGACGTCCTCGCGCGCCAGCCTTGCCACGAGGAGACCTCGCTGGCGGTGGAGCGCGCGCTCGCGCTCTCCCGGGAGTCCCGCGGGACCGCCGAGGACCTCGAGGGGCTGGGGCAAGGCTGGGTGGCGGAGGAGGCCCTCGCCATCGGGCTCTACTCCGCGCTCATGGCGGAGGGCTTCGAGCACGGCGTGCTGCTGGCGGTGAACCACTCCGGGGACAGCGACACCACCGGAGCGATCGCCGGGAACCTGCTCGGCCTCGCCCTCGGCGAGCACGCCATCCCGCCGCGCTGGCTCGAGCGGCTCGAGCTGCGGGACGTCATCGAGCAGGTGGCCGACGACCTGCACCGGCACTTCGGCAGCCGGACGGTCCCTTGCCAGGGCGGGCAGTGCGGCTCCTGGGCCCGCTACCCCCCGAACTGAGGGGCGGCCCTCAGTGCCGGCGCGGGGGGGAGGAACGCCCCCGGAGCGGCAGCGGCTGGGGAGAGAGGGCGCGCGAGGCGCTCCAGACGCCGGCGCCGAGGGCCGCCAGCATGGCGGCGATGACGGCCACCTTCACCAGCCCGAGAACGGCGGCGAGCGGCATCTCCACCGCGACCCACAGCGGGTAGAGGAGGACGGCGCAGAGCACGCTCCACGGTCCGTGGCAGCGCCAGTGGGAGCGGTGCGAGAGGGCGATCTCGCGGCGAAGGACCCAGGCGACGAGCCCCGGCCGGCGCTCGCCGGCGCCGGGGTCGTCACGTGTAGGCACTCTTCCGCCGCGGCTCCCCATCACCTCCGCCGGGAATTGCACGGAGAGTGCCACCGCCGGACGGCGCGATCCTCCGGGGGCACGGGCGGTTGGCGGCGGGCCGGCGCCGGGGCGCCCGCCCGGCGCCACC
>DATJZG010000102.1:0-54684 GCA_035499295.1 Anaeromyxobacteraceae bacterium | reverse complement strand
GCGAGCCCCCGGGGGGGGGGCGCGCCCAAGCCCGCGCCCCTGCCGGGCGCAGGTACACTCCGCCGCGAGGCTCGTGCTAGTGTCGGTCGCATGTCGAGCGAGGGCTCCAGCCAGCCGGCTCCCGTCGCGCCCTTCCCGGCGCAGCCCCCGGCCCCGGAGTCCGCGCCCGGCGCTCCGGCCCAGAGCGCCGACCTCTTCGACTACCGGTTCCTCAGCAACTCCATTGGTTTCGCGCTCCGGGCGCCGCTCCGCCACAAGGTGCTCGCCTCGGTCGCCTTTCTCCTCGTCATGGCGCTCGGGGGGGTTGCGGTGTACGTCCTGCCGTTCCGCTACCAGGTCCAGGCGAGGATCCTGGCCCAGAGAAACCCGGTCATGAGCGCGCTCTCGAACCCGGGATTGAACCGGAACTGGGACGCGCCCACCGTGGCGGCGCGGGAGATCCTCGTCCGGCGCGACAACCTCATCGCCCTCTGCAAGCAGACGAACTTCGTGGAGCGCTACCTGACCGAGCGGGCCCCGGCGGTGCGGTTGCGCGATTGGATCTCCGCGCGCCTCGGCAAGAAGGAGGCCGACCGTGACAAGGTGCTCCAGAACCTTGTGGACGCGCTCGAGGATCGGCTCAAGGTGTCGACCAGCCAGGAGGGCACGGTCACCATCAGCTTCGAGTGGTCGAACCCGGAATCCGCTCGCCTGATGGTCCAGGCGGCAGTGCAGAGCTTCCTCGAGTCCCGCTACGCCTCGGAGATCTCGGCGGTGGGGGAGACCATCGCCATCCTGCGCAGCCACGACGCCCAGCTGCAGAACGAGATCGCGGCCAGCATCAGTCAGCTGACCGAGAAGCGGAAGGCGAACCGCCCCCGGCTGCCGCAGGCGGCTCCGCGGATCGTTTCGGCGCCGCGCATCGCCGCGGCGCGGGTCACCGAGGACGAGAACGTGACGCGGCTGCGGGGGATCCTGGCGGCGAAGCAACGCGCCCTCACCGATCTCGAGGGCTTCCGTCAGAGGAGGCTCGAGGAACTCCAGGCGCAGCTCACCAAGGAGCTACTCATCTACGCTCCCCGGCACCCCGAGGTTCTCAACACCACCCAGGCCATCGAGAGTTTCAGCCGGCCCTCCCGCCAGGTGGAGGACCTCAAGGCGGAGGTCGAGGACCTCCAGGCGGAGATGGCGCGCAAGACCGGCTATGCCGTCGCGTCCGCGCCCGCCGCCGTCCCGCGCGAGACTCCCCGACAGCAGCAGCTCGAGCCGCCTCCACTGCGGGAGAACGAGGACCCCCAGTTCGACTACGACCGCAGCCAGGTCGACCTGCTCCTGCGCCAGCACGCGTTCCTGCTCGATCGCATCGACGCGGCCCAGGTGGAGATGGACACCGCCCAGGCGGCGTTCAAGTACCGCTACAGCGTCATCACCCCCCCGCAGCTGCCGCGCGGCCCCATCAAGAACTACCGGGCGCAGATCGTGCTCGCGAGCCTCCTGGTCGGACTGGTGGCTGCCATCGCCGCCTCCACCATCGCCGACCGGCGCAGCAAGAGGCTGGTGGAGCGCTGGCAGGTGGAGCACGGCTACGGGATACCGGTCCTGGCCATGGCGAGGCGCTAGCCAGGGCATTCCCCTTTCTTCGGGCGCTCCTCCCCCGGGCCGCGCTCCCCTCAGGGTTGGGCGGCCCGCCACTGCGCGAAGTAGAGGGCGTAGAGCGCAAACGCCTGCCACTCGATGTCGACCTCGTTCGTGCACCAGCTGTCGTTGTCGGTGTAGCGGCCGTCCACCGGCGTCGAGTCGTCCCGGGGCATGGCGGGGTCGCCGAAGTAGCCCCAGACCGGGACGGGTCGCGCGTGCGGATAGGAGGCGTCGTGCGGGTCGGGGGTCCGGACCGGGCCGCCCGCGACCATGCCCGGGAAGAGGAAGGGCTCGGCGCGGAGCGCCGCGAGCCACTGGTGGAAGGCGTGGCGGCGCCCGTGCGTCACCCCGGGGAGCCCGCTCACGTAGCAGAGGTGGAGGGAGTTCCTCCCGAGCGCGTAGTGGACGTTGGCGAGCGCCTGCTCGCAGTCGCGGGCGGCGCCCTGCGGGTCCGCCAGGCAAGCCGGTACGCTGAAGACGTCGGAGCGCTGGAACCCCGCCTGGATCGAGCTCCAGGCGTACCGGGTCGCCCATCCGAAGGGGCTCTCCTCGCCGTCGCGCAGCGCCCGGTCGGCGTGCGTCCGGAGCTGCCGGAGGATGAGCGCCTTGCGGGAGGGGGTGCCCGCCGGCGCGCGCAGGTAGAGGAGCGCGGCCTGCCAGTTCATGCGGAAGGTGCTGGCGTCGTCGTTGTCGAGCTCCTGGAAGCTTGCCTCGAAGTCCTCCCGGAAGCGCGGCTCGCCGGTGGCGAGGAGCATCCCGGCGGCCGCGTACATGCGCACGTCGCGGCCGACCTCGGCGTTCCCGTCCAGCCGGAAGGCCGGGCAGGTGGGGCCGTCCGAGCTCTCGCCGGGACGCGCCCCGAGGTACTCGTACCCGCGGCGCGCCGACTCGAGGCAGCGCTCGGCGAACGCCCGGTCGTGGTCCCGGAACACCCGGGCAGCGAAGGCGAGGGTGCCCACCGCCCGCGCCGACGGGAGCGTGCCCACCTCGCCCGCGACGTAGGTCGCGGCGGCCTCCGGCCGGTTCGTTCCATAGGGTCCGTACCTCTCGAGGCAGGTGGAGTTGCGAAAACCGCCCGAGCCGTCCTGGACCGAGAGCATCCACTCGAGCCCCCAGCGCGCTTCGTCGAGCAGGTCGGGGACGCCGTTGCCCGACTCGGGGATGCCGGTGTCGTCGGCGGAGGGCGAGAAGTCGGCGTACGACGACAGGAGCCAGAAGACGGTGCTCGCGGTGGTGGAGTTGTAGAGCGAGAGGTCGCCGGCGTCGTGCCAGCCCTTGCGAACGCCCGGGGGGGCGCGGTCGGCGTCGTTCGGGTGGGTCCAGGGGCCGAAGGCGTAGGCGGGCTCGATGGCGGTGAAGGCGCGCTGGAAGTAGAGCGCCCGCTGCACCGCCCGGACGGGGAGGGTGAAGACGTTCGGGCCCACGTCGAAGGGATGGCTGCTCAGGCCGTCGGCGAGGACCACCCGGTAGCGCCCCGGCGCGGCGAGGGGGGTGAAGTCCCCGACCCATGCGACGTGGAGGGGGCCGAGCACGTCCGTCTCGACGCTGCGGGCGGGCCGCCCCCCCTGGTACGCCACCCTGCCGTCCGCCTCGCTCACCACCCGGAAGGACTCGAAGGGGCGGGGAGACGTGAAGAGCTTCCGCATCTGCGGCGCGTAGCCGACCTGGGAGGCCGCCAGGCACGGCGGCTCCGCCCGCCGCTCCGCCGCCCGCCGCTTCCAGGCCGGGTACCCGGCGACACGCTTGGCGATCTCCTTGGCGCTCGTCCACGCCGAGGCTCCATCGCAGCCGCAGGCGACGGCGGCGGCGGCGAGCAGGAGGAGCAGGCTTTTCCGAGCAGGGATCAATGCCGGGCGACCCGGGTCGGCGGAGGAGGGACCGGAGACGACCCTTCCCCGCGCCTCCCGACCGAGTTAGAGACTAGGAAAGGCCGGGACCGACTCCCGGGGGAGAGGCGGCGAATGCGCATCCTAGTCACCGGCGGAGCCGGGTTCATCGGGTCTCACCTGTGCGAGCGCCTTCTCCGCGAGGGCCACGACGTCATCTGCCTCGACAACTTCTACACCGGCAGCAAGGACAACATCATCCACCTGATGGACGACCACCGGTTCGAGCTGGTGCGGCACGACCTCATCCAGCCCATTCTGCTGGAGGTGGATCGGATCTACAACCTCGCCTGTCCGGCCTCGCCCGTCCACTACCAGCACAATCCGGTGAAGACCATCAAGACGAGCGTGATGGGCACCATCAACATGCTCGGCCTCGCGAAGCGGCTCCGGGCGCGCATCCTGCAGGCCTCCACCTCCGAGGTTTACGGGGACCCGCAGGAGCACCCGCAGCGCGAGAGCTACTGGGGAAACGTGAACCCCATCGGCATCCGCAGCTGCTACGACGAGGGGAAGCGCGTCGCCGAGACGCTCATGATGGACTACCACCGGCAGAATGCGGTGGACATCCGCATCGTCCGGATCTTCAACACCTACGGCCCCCGGATGGCGCTCAACGACGGGCGCGTCGTCTCCAACTTCACCCTGCAGGCGCTGAGGGGCGAGGACGTCACCGTCTTCGGCGACGGCTCCCAGACCCGATCCTTCTGCTACGTCGACGACCTCGTCGAGGGGCTCATCCGCATGATGGCGGCGGACGGGTTCACCGGCCCCGTCAACCTCGGGAACCCGGCGGAGAACACCATCCTCGAGTTCGCGCAGCGGATCGTCGCTCTCGTGGGCTCCCGGTCGAAGATCGCGTTCCGGCCGCTGCCGCAGGACGACCCGAAGCAGCGCCGCCCGGACATCTCGCTCGCGCGCGACAAGCTGGGCTGGGTGCCCAAGGTCGGCCTCGACGAAGGCCTGAAGCGAACGATCGCCTACTTTCTCGAGCGGCTGGACCGCCGGTGAGCTCGCCGGGGCGCGACGTCCCCGGGATCACTCAGGTCTTTCATGGATTTGCACCGGGACCGCGAGTGCGCCCTCTCTCCATGGTACTTCCCAAAAGCCACACCTTCTCCGAAGAATGATGTGGCGACGGCCGCGGGGTCGGTGGAGCGATCCCCGGGACCTCGAGGTCCGATTTCTCGTGGCGCAGGAAGACGGCCCCGCCCGGCGGCGGGGCCGCGTGCATCGAGGACGTTAGAGGAGCGGGCGGGGTTGCGGGCGGATATACGAGATCGCCCAGGTCGACCCGCGCATCGCGGGACGGAAGGCGGGTACGCTTGGAATCCTCACCCAACCTGTCTCCTACCGGGCTCGCCCTGGTGAAGCCCCCGGGCGCCGACGCCCGCGGTTCCGCCCTGTCGGCGGGCCACTCGCTCCGTCGGCGGGTGCGCTACGGTCCCGTCGAGCTCGACCCGGTGACCCTGGACGGCGCGCTCGAGGTCATTGAGCGCCTCGTCGCCTCGCGCCAGGGCGGGGCGGTGTTCACCGCCAACATCGACCACGTCGTGAAGGCCGCCCGGCAGGCGGACTTCCGGGAGGCCTACGGACGCGCCGACCTGGTGCTCTGCGACGGGCAGCCCCTCGTCTGGCTCTCGCCGCTCGTCGGCCAGAGGGTGCCGGAGAAGGTCTCGGGTTCCGACCTCCTCCTGCCGCTCTTGAAGCGCGCGGCGGCGCGCGGGTTCCGCGTCTTCCTCCTCGGGGGCGCTCCGGGAGTGGTGACGGCGGGAGCGGAGCGACTGCGCTCCGAGCTGGGAGTGGACGTGGTGGGGTGGGACGACTCCGTCATCGGGCTCACCGCCTCCGCCGACGACGACCGCATCGCCGACCGCATTCGCGAGGCCCGCCCCGACCTCGTCCTCGCCTTCCTGGGAGCGCCGAAGAGCGAGCTCTTCAGCGACCGCGTCCGGGATCGGATCCGCCCGGCGGTGGTGGTCAACCTCGGGGCGAGCCTCGACTTCTACCTGGGGCGCGTGCGCCGCGCCCCCCGCTGGATGCAGCGCGCCGGCGTCGAGTGGCTCTACCGGCTCCTCCAGGAGCCGAGGCGCCTCGCCCGGCGGTACCTCGTCGACGACGTCCAGTTCCTCCCGCTCCTGTGGAGGACCATCTGGGAGGAGCGCTCCGCGCGCCGGAGGCGGTAGGAGGAAGCGCCACCCTACCGGAGCAGCGCCGCCTTGAAGAAGCGGACGAGGCGGGACTCGAGCTCGTCGGGCGCGAGCCGCTCCCAGCCTCCGTGGGCGCCCCCGGGGACCACCCACAGCTCGGCCTGGCCGCCCAGGGCTGCGAGGAACTCGCGGCCGACGGCGGGAGGGGTGACCCGGTCCCGCTCGCCGTAGACGAGCAGGACCGGGCGCGGGGGCAGGCTCCCGAGCCGGTCGAGCGGGCGCACCTCGCCCACCCGCAGGCCGAACCCGCGAGCGGCGGCGAGGGCCGGAAGCTCCGAGAAGGCGCCGGCCCTCCCGTACTTGTGGCGGAGGAGCTCCTCCATCGTGCCGTAGCCGGCCTCGAGAGCCAGGGCGCCGACGCGCTCGTCCTCCGCCGACTCCGCCGCGACCGCGAGCGCGCCCAAGGAGAATCCCAGGGCGCCCAGGCGGCCGGGCGCGACGCCCGGGTCGGCCGAGGCGAAGTCGACGGCGGCCCGGACGTCGAGCCGCTCCCCGTCCCCGAAGGTGGAGACCGAGCCCCCGCTCCTCCCGTGCGCGCGCAGGTCGAAGAGGAGGATCCCGAACCCCGCCGAGCGGAGCATGCGCGCCTGCGGGAGCATCTGCTCCCGGGTTGCACCGAGGCCGTGTACCAGGATCACCGCCGCCCCGTTCCGGGGGGGTAGCCACCAGCCGGACAGGTCCGTGCTGTCGCGGGTCCGAAACGACACCTCGCGAAAACCCGAGAGCTCGCTCTCCCCGAGGACCGCACGGACCGGGAGCCGCGCCGGGCGCATCTCGCGGCGGAGGAGGAGGGCGACGTGCCCGGAGTAGAGGACGGCCGCCGCCAGGGGGGCGAGAAGGAGTGCGGCGAGGAGTGCCCGCCTCCCTCCGCGGCCGGCCTTCCCGGCCGGTGCGGGCGGCGACGGCGAGGCGGAGGCGGCGCCCTCCCTCCCTGCCGTCTCCTGGCTCGACCGGACCATCGGGGGGGAGAGCGCGGGAGCTAGGCGCGCCCCGGCTCCTCGATCCGGGTGGAAGCGGCCCGCAGGCCCGCGAGGCGTCGGCGGCGGGCGGGGCCGACGGCGAGGTGGCCGGCGGCGGCGACCACGCCGAGGGCGAAGCAGCACGTCCAGAGCGCCGGGGCGCCGAAGCGGGCGATGATGTGCGAGCCGACGACCGGGGCCACGACCGAGGCGCCCGCCCAGGTCATGGCGAAGGCGCCCTGGTAGCGGCCGCGGAGCGCCGGCGACGAGAGCTCCGCCGGGATGGCGGAGGCGATGGGGAGGGTGAGGATCTCGCCGAAGGTCCAGACCACGATGCCGGCCGCGTACCAGGGGACGGTGTCGTGGAGCGAGTTCATGCCGAACCCGGTCCCGACGAGGACTGCTCCCACCGCCATCACCGGAGCCCCGTCGAAGCGGGCGACGAAGCGCGCCGCCGCGGGCTGCAGGAGCACGATGAGGAGGCCGTTCAGCGCCACGAGCGAGCCGAAGCCGGCGGCGGAGACGCCGTGGGACGTCATGTCGATGGGCAGCCCCAGGCTGAACTGCATGAAGACGACGACGAGGAGGAACTGGAGGACGAAGAAGAGCGCGAAGTCGCGATCGCGAAACGGCGCCAGGATGCCCGCGAGCGCCTCCCCGGCGGGCTCCCGCGCCGCCTCCGCCGGCCGGGTCTCGGGGACGTTCCGGAAGACGATGAACGCGAAGGCGAGGGTGGTCACCCCGTCGGCGACAAAGAGCAGGGAGAAGCTCACCTGCGAGAGGAGGCCGGCGAGGACGAGGCCGATGGAGAAGCCCAGGTTCACGGCCCAGTAGAGGAGGCCGAAGGCGCGGCGCCGATCGGCGGGCGGCACCACGTCCGCCACCACCGCGTGCGCCGGGGGACGGTAGATCTCCCCCACGAAGCCGGTGAGGAACACGAGCACCGCGAGCGGCCCGGGCTCCTTCTCGAAGGCGAGGGCGATGGTGAGGAGGCCGCCTCCCACGAGCGAGAGGAGGAGGGTGGCGCGCCGTCCCACCCGGTCCGCGAGGAGCCCCGCCACCGGGCCGGCGCCGAGCGCGCCGAGGCCGAAGAGCGAGACCACCGCACCCGCCCGGTCGACGGAGAGGCCGCGGATGCGGGTCAAGTAGAGCGCCAGGAAGGGGACGACGAAGCCCCCCAGGCGGTTCACCAGGATGCCGGCCCAGAGCGCCCAGTAGGCGCGCGGCAGGCCGCCCCCGGCGGCGCGGAGACTGCTCGCGAGCGCCTCCCGCGCGATCCTCGCCACCCCGGCAGTCACGGTCCGGGGATTCTAAGGGCCGCGGACGACCACGGCCGCCCTTCCGGGCGGCCGTGGCTAATGCAAGCGGGAGAGTCCCGGAGGCTCTAGGTGTCGAAGTAGAGCGCGAACTCGAGCGGGCTCGGGCGCATCCGGATGGGATTCACTTCCTTGTCGTACTTGTACTGGATCCAGGTCTCGATCACGTCCTCGGTGAAGACGTCGCCCTTCAAGAGGAAGGCGTTGTCCTTGCGGAGGTTCTCGAGCGCCTCGTCGAGCGAGCCCGGCATCTTGGGGATGTCGCGGAGTTCCTCCGGGGTCATGCCGTAGATGTCCTTGTCGAGCGGCTGGCCCGGGTTGATCTTGTTCTCGATGCCGTCGAGCCCCGCCATCAGCATGGCGGCGAAGGCGATGTAGCCGTTGGCGGCCGGATCCGGCGAGCGGAACTCGATGCGCTTCGCCTTCGGGGAGGGCGAGTACATCGGGATGCGGATGGAGGCGGAGCGGTTGCGGGCCGAGTAGGCCAGGTTCACCGGGGCCTCGAAGCCCGGCACCAGCCGCTTGTAGCTGTTGGTGGTGGGGTTGCAGAAGGCCGCCAGCGCCGGGGCGTGCTTGAGGATGCCGCCGATGTACCACATGGCGGTGTCCGACATGCCGGCGTAGCCCTCGCCGGCGAAGAGGGGCTTTCCGCCCTTCCAGATCGACTGGTGGGTGTGCATGCCCGAGCCGTTGTCGCCGTAGAGCGGCTTCGGCATGAACGTCACCGTCTTGCCGTGGCGGCGGGCGACGTTCTTCAGGATGTACTTGAACCACATCAGCTTGTCGGCCATGTTGACGAGCGAGTCGAAGCGGATGTCGATCTCCGCCTGGCCGGCCGTCGCCACCTCGTGGTGCTGCCGCTCCACCTTGATGCCGATCGACTCCATCACCGCGCACATCTCGGAGCGGATGTCCTGCTGGCTGTCGGTGGGCGCCACCGGGAAGTAGCCTTCCTTGTAGCGGGGCTTGTAGCCGAGGTTGCCGCCCGGCTCCTCGCGGCCGGTGTTCCACTGCCCCTCCACCGAGTCCACCTTGTAGAAGGAGTGGTTCACGCCGGTGTCGTAGCGGACCTCGTCGAAGATGAAGAACTCCGCCTCGGGCCCGAAGAAGGCGGTGTCGCCGATGCCCGTCGACTTCAGGTACTTCTCCGCCTTGATGGCGATGTTGCGCGGGTCGCGGGTGTAGGGCTCCTTGGTGATGGGGTCGACGATGGTGCAGATGAGCGACAGGGTCGGGATCGCCATGAACGGGTCGATCACCGCCGTCGCCGGATCCGGCATCACCAGCATGTCGGAAGCGTGGATCGCCTGCCAGCCTCGGATCGAGGAGCCGTCGAAGCCCAGGCCCTCGTCGAAGACCGCCTCGGAGAGCTCCCCGAGCGGGATGGTGAAGTGCTGCCAGATGCCGAGAAAGTCGTTGAACTTCAGATCGACGAACTCCGCGTTCTTCGCCTTCGCGAGCTCGAGGACTTGCTTCGGGGTCATGTTGGCCATCGTGTGAGATTCTCCTGACGGTGCCGGGGGGTTTGCAGCGCGTCGGGATAGCACGGGTCGTGCCATGAGGGAACGCCCCGATCTGGACCGGATGGGCAGTTCCCCGGGAAGGGGCTGCTCGTCTTTCGAGCACCCCGTGCTCGTCGGTTAGGCAGGCCAATTCGCCCGGGCCCGGATATGGACCTCGGCGATGCACGACCCGCGCAGAGAGGCCGCGCGGCTCTACCGGGAGCTCGGCCCGGTCGCCTACCGGTGCTCGCTCGGGCTCCTCGGGAGCGCGGAGGAGGCGAGCGCGGCCACCCGGGACGTGCTTGCCGCGCTCGTCTCCGACCTCGCCGCGCTGGAGGGGCCGGGCGGGATCGCGCTCGTGCACCGACGCGCCGCGGGCCACTGCCAGAGGCTCCTCGGGCACCGCGGGGACCGCTCCCGGGAGCGAGGGCGGAACGCGCCCGGCTGCCCGTCCGAGCTCGAGCTCGAGGAGGTGCTGGTGCGGCGCCGGCCGGAGCCGCCGCACCTCGAGGCCTGCCCCGGCTGCCGCGAGCGGCTCCTCGCGATGGAGCGACAGGGGGAGGAGTTCCGCGGTGCCGTCTACCCGGCGACCGTCGACTCGGTGATGGAGGCGGCGCTCGCTCCCTGGTCGCGGGGCTGGCGGCGCCGCTTCCTCGTCGTCTTCCCCCTCGCCGGGCTCGCCACCTCGGTGAGCCTGCTCCTCCTCCTCGCACCCCGTCTGGCCTCGGACGAGATGGGGCCGAAGATCGCCCCTCTCGGCCTCGCCGTCCGCGGGGAGGACGGGAGGGCGCTCCACGACGGGGCCAGGGTCGCGACGGGGCAGGAGCTCCACTTCCGCGTCCGGACCGCGGTGCCCTGCCACCTCTGGCTCGCCGCGGCGGCGGAGGGCGGCGTCTCCCGCCTCTACCCGCCGGGCGCGGAGGCGGGGCTCTTCGACGGGGCGGGAGAGCTGCCCGCGCAGGCCCGGCTCGACGGCAGCGCCGGGCCGGTGCGGCTCTACGCCGTCTGCACGCCGGCGCCGTCGCGCTGGGACGAGGTGGAGAGCGCCGTGCGCGGGGCGAGCGGCGGGAGCGAGAAGTCGGTCCGCCTGGGCGGCGCGCTCGCCGGGATGCCGAAGGGGACCCTGCAGGCGACGGTGCTCTTCGAGAAGCGGCCCTGATTCCGGGCCCGCGCCGGGAGGCCGCGCGGCCGGCGCCCGCGCAGAAAAAGACAGGGCCGGGTGACCCGGCCCTGTCTAGCCCCCGCACCATTCGCTCCCGGAGAGAGAGAGGCGAACCCGAGGAGAATATTTGGCCATCGAGGGCTCCCGGCGGCAGTCCCGTGGGCGCGCGACGAGGAAGGCCTGGTCCGCAGGGACGCGCTCCCGGGGGAGGAGGGCCGCGGAGCGGCCCCGGCGTCCCAGGGACGGAGGACGATCCCGGAAGGGGGAGGGCCTTAACCTTCCTCCGGTCGCGGCTTCAGGCCGAGGACCCTCATCCTCTCGCGGAGCGTGTTCCGGTTCATGCCCAGGATCTCCGCGGCGCGGAGCTGGTTTCCCTCGGTGCGCGCGATCGCCGCCGCGAGCAGCGGGGCCTCGAGCGCCGCGAGCGCCGCCTGGTAGCGGCCGGTCTCGGGCGCGGGACTGTCGAGGACGGACTCGACGAAGCCCTCGAGCCCCTTCTCGCGCGCCGCGGTGGTGGGCAGGAGCGGGGCGAGGTCCTTCCCCGCGAGCCGGTTCCCCGGGAGCTTGAGGAGCGCGCGCTGGATGACGTTCTGCAGCTCGCGGACGTTCCCGGGCCAGGAGTGGGCGAGCAGGAGGGGCTCGGCGTCGCGGGCGAGCGTGAGCGGCCGGCCGCGGAGCTGCTCCCCATACTTGGCGGCGAAGTGGCGGGCGAGGAGAACCACGTCCGCGTCCCTCTCCCGGAGCGGCGGCAGCCGGATCGGGACCACCGCCAGCCGGTAGAAGAGGTCGCGCCGGAAGCGCCCCTCCTCCACCGCCCGGGTGAGATCGGCGTTGGTAGCGGCGACGATGCGCACGTCCACCGGCAGGGGGCGGGAGCCCCCCACGCGGTCGATCTCGCGCTCCTGCAGCACCCGCAGGAGCTTCGCCTGCAGCTCCACCGGCATCTCGCCGATCTCGTCGAGGAAGAGGGTCCCCCCGCTCGCGAGCTCGAACTTGCCCGGGCGGCGCTCGGCGGCCCCGGTGAAGGCGCCGCGCTCGTGGCCGTAGAGCTCGCTCTCCATGAGGTCGCGGGGGATGGCGGCCATGTTGACGGTGATGAAAGGGCCGCGGGCGCGGGCCGAGTTGGAGTGGATGGCCCGGGCCACCAGCTCCTTCCCGGTGCCGCTCTCGCCCATGAGCGTGACCGTCATCTCGGTGCGCGCCACGCGCCCGATCTCCTTGAACACCTCCACCATCGCCGGCGAGCGCCCGATGAGCGTCTCCATGGACGCTCCCTCGCGCCTCCGGTCGCCCTCGCCCCTCTGCTGCGCGCGCTCCTCCTCGCGCTCCTGGTCCGGCCCGATGGCGAGGTCCCGGACGATCCGCTCCACCCGTGCGAGGTCGAAGGGCTTGCCCAGGTAGTCGGCGGCGCCGCGCTTCATCGCCTCCACCGCCGAGCGCATGGTGTCCTCCGCGGTCATCACCACCACGAAGGGAGAATCGGAGCGCACCGCCAGCTCGCCGAGGAGGGTGAAACCGTCGTCGCCGGGGAGCCTCACGTCGAGGAGCACGAGGCCGATGCCCCCGTGCCGCCCGGTGCCGCTCCGCGCCAGCTCCTCGCGCGCCTCCTCGGCGCTGCCCGCCTCGGCGTGCGGGACGCCCACCCGCTCGCAGGTACGGGCGAGCACGAACCGGACCGACGGCTCGTCGTCGACGATGAGAACCTTTCGCATCGGGGCTTCGGTCATGCAGCTATTGTGCCCGTTCACCGAGCAGGTGGCATGTCTTGATTTCGGGCAACCGGGTGGCCGGGGGCCTTCACGCCTCGAGCGGGAGGTAGAGCACCGCCTCGGCCCCGTGGCCGTTGCGGTTGCGGACCTCGATGCGCCCCCCGTGGGCCTCGACGATGCGCCTCGAGACGGCGAGCCCGAGCCCGGTGCCCTGGGCCTTGGAGGTGGCGAAGGGGGTGAAGAGGCGGGGCAGCATCGGCTCGGGGATGCCGGGGCCGTTGTCCCGCACCGCCACCCGGGCGAGCGGGCGGGTCCGGCCGCTCGCCTGCCGCAGCCGGACCGAGGCCACGCCGGTCTCGAAGACGATCTCCGGGGTCTCGACCTCGCGCACCGCCTCGACAGCGTTGCGGACGATGTTCAGGATCACCTGGGTGAGCTTCTCGCCGTCGCCCTGGAGCGGAGGGAGGGAGGGGTCGAACGTGTGGGTGAAGCGGATGCGCTCGCCGCCGGGCATTCCCTTCGCGAGCAGCATCACGTCCCGGAGGACGGCGTGGATGTTCACCGGGGTCGCCTGCAGCGTCGCCGGGCGCGCCAGGTCGAGGAGCTCGCGCACCAGGCCGTCGACCCGCTTCGCCTCCCGGGCGATGACCTGGGCGTACTCTCGCGCCGTCCCCTCCGCCTCGCGCGCCAGCAGCTCCGCCGACCCCTGCAACCCCGCGAGAGGGTTCTTGATCTCGTGCGCCAGGCCGGCGGCGAGCGCCTCGAAGTCGAGGGAGCGCTCGCTCGGCCGGTGGACGCGGAGGAGGAGCACCGTCCCCACGCAGGCGGCGCCGTCGAAGAGCGGGCTCCCCTCGGCCGAGATGGGCGTCGAGGAGTCGCGCGGGCCGGGGAGGGCGACGTTCGTGGACTCCTGCGCCTTGCGGACGCGCTCGGCGAGCGCCTCGAGCTGCGAGCCGCCCGGGAGGGCGCGCACCGGCAGGCCCACCGCGCGCTCGCGGCTGCGCTCGAAGAGCTCCTCGGCGGGAGGGTTGAGGTGCAGGACCCCGCCGTCCGATCCGATGAGGACGACGGGATCCGAGAGGGAGTCGAGGGCTCCGCGCGCCAGCGCCGCCGGAAGGGGAGGAGCCTTGGTCGCTCGGGACACGTCGCCCCCGCGGCGATCCGCTCGCCCCGTCGCCTAGAGGGCGTCCTCTCCCCGCTCTCCGGTGCGGATGCGGATGACCTCCTCGACGGGCACGACGAAGATCTTCCCGTCGCCGATGCGGCCCGTCTTGGCGGCCCGCTCGATGACCTCGACGACCTTGGTGACGAGGGAGTCGGCCACCACCACCTCGACCTTCACCTTGGGAAGGAAGTCGACGACGTACTCGGCGCCGCGGTAGAGCTCGGTGTGCCCCTTCTGGCGCCCGAACCCCTTGACTTCCGTGGCGGTCAGGCCGGCTACCCCGATCTCGGACAGCGCCTGCTTCACCTCGTCCAGCTTGAACGGCTTGATGATCGCCTCGACCTTCTTCACGGCGCACCCCTGTGGATGGAAAGACCGGACTTCGACGCTACGCTCCCGCGCGGCAATCGGTCAAGCACTGAGCACTCCCCTGCCCGGTAATCGAGCGCGGCGCTGCTCGCGTTCGAGACACCCCGACCTCCTCCTCGGCCATGCTCCCACCGTGACAGGCCTCCTGCCGCATCGGGTCCGGCCCGCCGCAGGCGGGGCTCGCCACGCTCCGCAAGATCTGCAACCCCCACGCCAGGGGTGCGAGCGCCTTTGTGCCACCCCGCCGGGGGATTGCGGTAGATTCGGGCGGCATCATGACGGAAGCCGCGCTCGCCATCGTGGCCGCCGCCGCCGTCCTGGCGGTGCTCGCCTTCCTCCACTACGCCTTCTGGACCCGCAAGCTGCGCCAGCCCATCCGGGACGACGGCATCGTGCGAGCGCAGACGTCCGACGGCTGGAGGCTGGCGCTCGGGATCCGCCTGCCGCGGGGCGGGGAGAGGCTGCCCCCGGTGCTCCTCGTCCACGGGCTCTCCGCCAACCGCTGGATGCTCGACGCCGGCGTGGAGAGCTTCTCGCTCGCGGCCTACCTGGCGCGCCACGGTTTCAGGACCTTCGCGCTCGACCTTCGCGGCCACGGCGACTCCCGCGACGCGCCCAAGCGGGCCGGCGACTGGGACTTCGACGACTACGTGCGAAAGGACGTCCCGGCGGCCCTCGACGCGGTCCAGCGGGCGACCGGCGCGGACCAGGTCCTGTGGGTGGGCCACAGCCTGGGCGCCGTCACCGGGCTCGTCGCCTGCCAGCTCTACCCGGAGCGCGTCGCCGCCATCGCCTCCGTGGCCGGCCCCATGAGCTTCGACGCCGAGGGGCTCGTGGCCCGCTACCTGGGGTGGGGCTTCCTCATCGACGGGCGGGCCAACCGCCACCTGAGCCGGATGATCGCCCCGCTCGCCGGCGTCCTGCACCCGGTCGCCGCAGAGCTCGCCATCAACGGACGGAACGTCGACCGCCCCGTCTACCAGCGGATCCTCTCGAACTCGATCGAGAACATCCCCGGCCCGGTTTTCCTGCAGATGGCGGACTGGGTCATGCACGACACCTGCCGCTCCGCGGACAAGGTCGTCGACTACCGGGCCGGGCTCGCCTCCTGCAACCAGCCGGCTCTCTTCCTCTCGGCGGTGAAGGACTACCTCGCGCCTCCGGCCGTCGTCCGCAGGTCCTTCGACCTCTGGGGAGGGCCGAAGGACCTCGTCGAGTTCTCGCTCGCGAACGGCCACTGCGCGGACTACGGCCACGTCGACCTCCTCCTCGGGAAGAAGGCCCCCCTCGAGGTCTACCCGGTGCTGCTCCGCTTCCTCCTCTCGCACAGCCGCGCCGTGAACCAGGGCGGCCGGGCGGCGCCCGTCCTCCAGTCCGAGGGAGCGGCATGACGGCGCTCGTCGTCCTGGCGCTCGCCGCCGGGATGCTCGAGTGCCCGCCCGGGACCACCCACGCCGGGGCGCCGCCCCCCTTCGGAAACGGCGAGTGGTGCGAGCGGCCGGGCCCGGACGGGAACCCGAGGCGCCACGGGCCGGCGCGGGACTACTACGAGCCCGACCTCGTCCACGTCGAGTCGACCTGGAAGGACGGCCAGCTCGACGGCCCCTGGGTCGAGTACCACCGCGACGGGCGGAAGGCGGCCGAGGGCCAATACCGCGACGGCGAGAAGGACGGCGCCTGGACCTACTACTACGAGGGAGGGAAGGTGGAGGAGGAGGTGAGCTTCGACCTCGGCCGCCGGCACGGGCGCTTCGTGCAGTGGTGGCGGAACGGGAAGAAGCGCACCGAGGGGACCTTCTGCCTGGGGCTGCAGTGCCGCACCTGGACCACCTGGAACGAGGAGGGCGCCCTGCTCGGCACCGTCGTCTACGAGGAGATCCGGGGGACCCCCTGAGCCCGGGGCGAAAGAGCGGGGGCTAAGAGCCGTAGGTGCCGCGGACGCCGATCCCGAGCCAGAGGTGGGTCGACGGCGACGGGACGCCGCCGGAGACTTCCCCGAGTGGGCTCGCGACCGAGAGGTTCGCGTAGCTTCCCAGGGAGAGGGAGAGGAACGGTCCCACCGCGAAGTGCTCGCCGAGGGGGTAGTCGGCGCCGCCCTCGAGGCCCAGGAAGTCGAAGCCCCGGAGCGAGACGTCGAGGTGGTCGGAGCCGGACCCGGCGTGGTAGCTCGCCCACTCGTAGCCGAAGAAGACGCCCGCCCAGGGGGCGAGGCCGAGGAGGCGGTCGAAGCTGTAGGTCGCCCCGACGCCGGTGGCCACCACCGAGCCGGAGCAGGAGTTGCCGCCGCACACCGAGCCGACGAGGACCGGGCCGTAGGAGGCGTAAACGCCCACGGTGAGCCTTTGCAGGACCCGGTAGCCGACGTCGAGCTCGAGCGGGGCCTCGCCGGCGAGGCTCGCCGACATCGGGCTCGACCGGGCGGCGTCCCCGAGGCCGAAGGCGTATCCGGCCCGGAGACCGACCTCCACCTGCGCCTTCGCCGAGGGGGGCAGCGAGGCGAGGGCGAGCGCGATGAGGAGGGTGCGGGTGCGTCCCTTCCAGCCCGCGCGCCGCCCTGCGCGGACGGCGGCGCGCGGCGCCGGAGGTCGCGAGGAGGGGAGCGGCGTCGGTTCAGCTCGCGCGCGGGGTCTTCCGGGCCCGCTCGGCCCGCACCCAGTCGTCGAAAGCGCGCGAGGGCACCGGCACCGCCTTCCAGACCGCCGTCAGGTCGGGCCCGAGCGCCAGGGTCTGCTCCACGCCCGGCTTCACCGACACGCGCCCGGTCCGCGCCACGTCCAGGTCCGGGATGAGGAGCGAGTAGTCGACGCACACCGATCCGGAGGCCTCCCGGGCGGTGGAGACGCTGAGAACCATGCGGACCGTCCTCGGGTCGGCCGGGTCGCGCAGGATCATCTTCGCCGGCTTTCCGAGGGGGCTCACGAGCTGGCTGCGGGCGATGGTGGCGCCCTCGCTCCGGAGCTCGAGCGACACGAAGTTCCCGATCGGCGCCGGATCGGTGCCGGTGCCGGGCCCCTTCGAGCGGACCGCCACCTCGGCGGAGCCGGCGCCGACGAGGAAGGCGATGGACAGGATGGCGATCGCGCGGAGGGTTCGCATGGGTGGCCTGAGAGTTGTTCCTAGTCCCGCTGCAATGCCCATGCCCGTGAATCGCTCTTGTACAACACCCAGGAATGCCGACGAATTCCCTAAAGGGGGCGCCGGGGACCGTGGCTTTTTGGAACACAGATGTGCACGGTGGGACGCGCAAGCATTCGCTACCCCCCCGCCCAGCCCTCCCCCACTTGGCGGGCAAGCCCCTCCCCTCGCAGCATGATGAGGGTGGCGAGGCAGCTGCGCTCCGCCACCGGCAGGAGGAACGGCGGGGTATCGTCGTAGGCCGCGCGCGTCACCTCGGCGAGCGTCCCCCCGGGCGAGAGGGCCCGAAGCACCTTCTCGGTCCTCATCCGGCGGTGGCCGAGGTACTCCTCCAGCTTGGCGGTGGCGGAGGGAGCCGGCGCCCCGTGCGCCGGGTAGAGCGTGCGTGCGCCGAGGTCGCGCAGCCGCTCGAGCTGGCGGAGGTAGGCGCCCATGTCCCCCTCGGGAGGATCGATGACCACGGTGGACACCGTGCTCACCATGTCGCCGGCGACGAGGGCCCGAGTGGCGCGATCGAGAAAGACGAGGTGGCCGGGGGCGTGGCCGGGCGTGTGCAGGACCTGCCAGCGCCCGTGCAGGAGGTCGCCGTCCGAGAGCGGGGTCGCCGCCACCGACCCTCCGAGGCGGCTCGCCGTCTCGGGATGCGCACGCACCGGCAGGCCGAGCGCGGCGAGGCGCGACGCGCCGCCGACGTGGTCCCCGTGGTGGTGGGTGAGCCAGACCTCGCGCGCGGGCCGCCCCTCCTGCGCCATCTTCTCGAGGAGCGCCTCGAGCCTTCCCTGCTCGCCGGGGTCGGGAGAGCCGGGGTCGACGACCGCCACGCCGTCGCCCAGGTCCAGGAGCCAGCAGTTCGTGTGGGTCGCCGGCGGCAGGGTCGGGGTGCGCAGCGGCGCGAGGACCACCCCCCGCTGGAACTCGATGAGGATGTCGCGGGGCGGCTCCCGCAGGAGCGCGAGCGCCTTCGAGGGCTCCGCGCGGTCGAGGGCCGAGATGCCCCACCAGTTGGGCGGGTGGAGAAGCGCCTCCCCGCGCTCCCAGAGCTCCAGCGCCCGGCGCGTGGGGATGAACTCCCCGGAGGCGAGCTCTCCAGGCCAAACCCGCGCCTCCTGGCCTTCCGGCAGCCGGGCCAGGTAGAAGCGGGCGTCGAAGCGGACCGGGAAGAATTCCGGGGTGACCCAGCGGCCCGCCGGCGAGAGGAGCGCGGGCTCGAGCGCCAGCCCCTCCCGGAAGAGGAGATCGGCGAAGGCGAGGCTCCCGTCGAGGAGCGCCCGGCGGCCTTCGTCGCGCGCCGCCGGGTCGAGCCGCTCGGCGCCGCGGGCGAGGAGGACGCCCGCCTCCTCGAAGAGCTCCCGCGAGGCGGCGGCGACGAGCGCCGCCTCCTCTCCCGCGAGCCCGGGGACGGGGACCCGCCGGTCCTCGTCGTCGAGTCGCCCCCCGGGGAAGGCGTAAAAGCCGCCGGCGAACCGGAGGCCCTCTCCGCGGCGGACCCAGAAGACCTCCCGTCCCTCCGGCCCCTCGCGCCAGAGGATCACCGCCGCGGCGTCGCGGGGCCGGGCCGGAGGAGGGGCCGGCGGGATGCCAGCGATTGCCTCGCTCACTGTATGCGAACCAGCTCTTCCTGCACCTTGGAGAACACCTGCGGCCCCTCCTCGGTGAGCACCACGTCGATCTCGCTCCTCACCCCGAGCCCCTCTTCGGGCAGGTAGATGCCCGGCTCGATGGAGAAGGCGGTCCCCTGCAGGAGCTCGCGGGTGTCGTGGGTCTCGAGGTCGTCGAGGTTGGCGCCGTCGCCGTGCACCGCGCCCGTGCCGATGGAGTGGCCGGTGCGGTGGAGGAAGCGCTCGCCGTACCCCTTCGCGGCGATGTGGTCGCGCACCGCCCGGTCCACCTGCCAGCCGGCGAGCGGCCGCCGCTCCCGGAAGGCCGACTGCACCACCTTGAGCCCGAGGTCGCGAGCGTCGGCCGTGACCCGGAAGATCTCCACCGCCTTCGGGGGCGGGCGGTCGCCGGCGAAGCCCACCCAGGTGATGTCGGCGTAGGGGTCCTCGGGGCGCGGCTCCTTCGCCCACAGATCGATGAGGAGGAGGTCGCCCTTGCGGATGGGCGTCGCCCTCTCCTTGGAGGGGACGTAGTGGGGGTCGCCGGCGTGGGCGTTCACCGCCACGATGGGCGGGTGGTCGGTCGCGAGGCCCCGGTCGGCGAAGCGCTTCATGAGGAAGTCCTGCACCTGGTCCTCGGTCGGCTCGTAGCCGCGCCGGTGGCTCTCCCCCACGTAGGCGAAGGCCGCGTCCTTCGCGTCGTCGATGGCGCGCAGCGCCCGCACGTGGCTCGCGAGCTGGTGCGCATTCCAGCGGCACAGGAAGCGCTGGACCAGGTCCGCCGAGGAGGCCACCTCCACCCCGAGAGACCGGACGAGCTCGACGGTGCCGGCGTCCACCCGCGACAGGTAGGGAATCTCGGCCATGGGGCAGTACTCCATGGCGAGGCGGCGCCCGGGCGCCGCGGCGACGAGCCTCTCGAGCCCCTGCCGCAGCGACTGCCAGGAGGAGTAGCTCTCGCGGGCGCCCCGAACGTGCGCCGGGAACGAGCCGACCTCGATGGCGTGGACGAGGAGGCGCGGCTCGCCGCGCGCCGGGACGAGGTAGAACCAGCGGCGCGTGAGCAGGTGGCCGCCGAGACCGACGGCGGCGAGCGCGGTCGGATTCTGCCCGTGGAAGTCGTAGAGGAGCCAGCCGTCGAGCTTCTGCTCCGAGAGGACGCGCTGCAGGGCGGGGATGTCCATGCGATCGATCTAGCCCTCCGCCGCGGCGGCGGCAACGCTCGCCCGCCGCCGCCCGGGGCGCCACGCTGGCCGGCCCTTGACTCTCGGTCCGCGGGGGGAGGGACGCGGTCGCTAGATGGGCACCCGGTAGCGCTTCCCCCGGGGGGGCTCGAGCGGGATCTGGTGCAGGCGCAGCGAGTTCGTGTGACCGGGCTCGCCCAGCGGAGAGCCGTAGACGACCACCACGCTGTCCCCGGGCCTGGCGAGCTCGTCCTGCAGGAGCCGGTCGCTCACCAGCTGGGCCATGATGTCCGGGTCGCGGATGGGCTCCATGATCCGAGGGGTCACGCCCCAGTAGAGGGTCATGCGGCGGCGGATCTTCTGCTCCGGGGAGAAGGCCACGATGGGGACGTGGGGGCGGTAGCGGGAGAGGAGCCGGGCGGTGGTGCCGCCCACGGTGAAGCAGGCGATGCAGCGGGCGTCCGACTCGAGGGCGGCCCGCACCGCCGCCGAGGCCACCACGTCGTTGAAGGCGAGCGGCGGCGAGGGCGTCTCCACCGGCCGAGGGCGGGAGAGGAAGAAGTTCTGCTCCGCCTCGCGGACGATGCGATCCATGATCTGGACCGCCAGGAGGGGAAAGCGGCCGCTGGCGGTCTCGCCGGAGAGCATGACCGCGTCGGCGCCGTCCCAGACGGCGTTGGCCACGTCGCTCGCCTCGGCGCGGGTGGGGCGCGGGTGCTCGATCATCGAGTCGAGCATCTGGGTGGCGATGATGACGGGCTTTCCGGCGTGGCGCCCCTTCTCGATGATGGACTTCTGCAGGATGGGGACGCGCTCGGGGGGCACCTCCACGCCCAGGTCCCCGCGGGCGACCATCAGGCCGTCGGCGGCCTCGACGATGGCGTCCAGGTTCTCGAGCGCCTCGGGCTTCTCGATCTTGGCGACGAGGGGGAGCGCCCGTCCGAGCTCCTCCAGCGCCCGGCGCGCCTGGTGGACGTCCTCGGCGGTGCGCACGAAGGAGAGGGCCACGTAGTCCACGCCGTGCTCGACCCCGAAGCGCAGGTCGGCGCGGTCCTTCTCCGAGAGCGCCTCCACCCGCAGGGAGACTCCCGGGAGGTTGATCCCCTTGTGCTCCTTCAGGACCCCGCCCTCCACCACCTCGGCGCGGACGCGCACGCCGTCGGTCGAGAGCACCCGGAACTCGAGGAGCCCGTCGTCGACGAGCAGGCGGTCCCCGGGGTGCACGTCCTGGGCCAGGAAGGGGTAGGTGGTGGAAACGAGCTTCTCGTCGCCCTCGACCTCTCCCTCGGTGGTGATGACGATCTCGGCGCCAGCCGCTACCGCCACCCCGGCCCGCCCGGCCTTGAGGGGGCCAGTGCGGATCTTGGGTCCCTGCAGGTCCTGGAGGATGGCCACCGGGCGGATGAGCTGGCGCGAGGCGGCGCGGATGCGCTCGATGACCTCGGCGTGCTGCTCGTGGGTGCCGTGGGAGAAGTTGAGGCGGGCGACGTCCATGCCCCGCTCGACGAGCTGCAGGATGGTGTCGGGCGCCTCGCAGGCGGGCCCGAGCGTGCAGACGATCTTGGCTCGGCGCATCGCCCCATTTTCCTAGCACCTTTCCCGGCCGGGGGCCGTATTTCGTCCGGGGCGCGAGGGAGGGCGCGGTGGCCCGGCGGGGGCCTGCGTGGGCTCCGGTTGCCGCGGGGCGAGCCCGCGGCTAGCTTCCCCCGTCCATGGCGGCCCGGCTGGGACGGTCCTTCTACGCGCGCGACGCGAGGCGGGTGGCGCGCGATCTCCTCGGCAAGGTGCTCGTCCACCAGGACGGGCGCGTCAGGCGGGCGGCGCGCATCGTCGAGGTGGAGGCCTACCACGGGCCCGGGGACCGGGCCTCCCACGCCCGGTTCGGCCGCACCCCGCGCGCCGCCATCATGTTCGGGCCGCCGGGATACGCCTACGTCTACCTCGTCTACGGCCTCTCTCACTGCGTGAACGCGGTGACCGGGAAAGAGGGCTACCCTTCCGCGGTCCTCATCCGCTCGGCGGAGCCGCTCGAGAACTGCCTCCACTCCACCCGCGGACCGGGGAACCTGTGCCGCGCGCTCGCCATCGACCGGCCCCGCCACAACGGGCTCGACCTCGCCGGCGACGTGCTCTTCGTGGAGGACGCACCCCGGCCCCGGGAGCGGGTGACGGCGACGCCGCGGGTGAACGTCGCCTACGCCGGGCCCTGGGCGGAGCGCCCCTGGCGCTTCCTCCTCGAGGGGAATCCCGCCGTCTCCGGGAGGCGGAGGGGGACGCCCGCCCGGGCAGGGGGAAAGGTGCGCGCCGAGGATGCTTCCTGGGAGCGTCGGCGCCGGCGTCGGGGCTAGTGGGTCCAGCGGAGGATCGTGAGCGAGTACGGTGGAAACCGATACGAGAACGACGCGCTCACCCCGACGGGCCGGGTGACCGGGGAGACCAGCAGGGGATTCTGGGCACTGTTGCGGGCATCGAAGGTGGGGCCGGTGAGCACGGTCGCGGTCCCGGCGGCCGGCACGCCCCGATCGACCTGGACCCGGGTGCTCACCGCCGTGGTCAGGCTCCGGTTCACCACGAAGAGCGCGTAGCGGCGGCCGTCGCCACTGCGCGTGGCCACGGCGTCGAGCATGGGGACGTTGCTCTGGGCCGACAAGAGCGCGATGGGCCCGGAGCTGAAGACGCCCGTCTGTGGGTCGACGGTGGTCTGCACGACGAGGTTCCCTGCCTCGCGCGCGTATTCCTTGTGGACGTAGAACTGGGGATTGCGGAACTGTGAAGCACCGTCGACCCCCACCAAGCTGCCGTACTCGCTGCCGGCCATCGCCATGTGATGGGCACCTTGGACGCGCGAGTGGCGCAGGAACAGGTTCAGGACGCTGGCATTGAACAGCGCGCAAGAGAGCGTCTGGTTCCGCCGCAGGGTAACGCTCACGTCCTCGATGGACGCGTTCGGATAGAAGATGCCGTCGTACTCGGTGACGAAGATGGGGATGGGCACACCCAGGGACTCGAGTTGGCCCTCGACGACCGAGAGGGACAGTTCCACCGCCTGGGTCGACGCCAGCATGGCCGTGTAGAGGTAGGCATCGGGCGGGACGGTCCCATCCGGCAGGTAGCCATAGAGCGGGAAGTACGCGTTGTGCAGGGTGACCCCGTCGATGTAGGGCCCGGCGATGCCGAGAACAACGGCGTTCCAGTAGCTGGACTGCTGCTCCGGGCCGACCACGCCGGCCGCGCAGACCTTGGCCCCCGGTGCTGCCTTCCGGATGGCGGCCGCATACTCGATGACCTTCTGGCCGTAGGTGTCGGGCGGGAGGCCGGCGAGCCCGTTGGCCGTAATCCCCTCGAAGTAGATCTCGTTGCCGATCTCCCAGAATGCGGCCGGGAACCCGCGCGACGCGAAGAAGGTCGCGAACGCGGCGGCTTCGTCGGAGGTTCCGGTGCCGGTGTTGGCCACGACGAACGAGGTGGCCCGAAGGGCGATGGCGGCCCGGATGAACTCGTCGGGGCCGGCGAGGGGGGTGTAGTTCTCGTTCAGGTAACCCTGGCTCTGTTGCGGGCGAGAGGAGAAGGGGCCGACCGCCTGCCACCAGTGCAGGTAGTCGGCCGCGGTTCCACCCGGGTAGCGGAGGCTCGTCACGCGCGCCTCGCTCAGCAAGGCCATGATCCCCTGGTCGAAGGTTCCGTCGGGGCGGACGAGCCCATTCCCGTTGTTCACCGTCTCCAGGTTCTGGCCGAACATGAGCGCCGGCACCGGGCGCTGCACCGACCCGAACGCCACCGTGATGCTGCTCGTCGCATCCTGTGCCCCGGCCCGCGGCGCGGCGACACCGAGGAGGAATCCGAGTGCGGCGATTCGCGTCCAGATCTTGGAAGTCATGGCCAAACCATGGGAAGTGCCACGGAGACGCCGTCCGTTCCTCGGGTGGCGAGACCTGCCTGCAGGAAACGACTCGCTCCGAGGAGCCAGAGGTTCGTCGACCAGGAGTCCCCGTCCACCAGGTAGGGTAGCCGGAGCGTCGCGGACGCCTGCTCGCCCGCAAAGGCAGGGAACCCGGCCAGGATCTCCTCCCCGCGCGCGTTCACGCTGCGCAGGACGCCTACGCCCCATACCTCGGCCGCACCGTCGACCTCCAGGACTCCCTCGACCGGCCCGGCGGCCGGAAAGACCTCCGAGGTGAGGAGGGGAACCTGACCTCCCGGCGCCACGGTGATCGCGGTGGTTGCGACGGCGTCACCGGCGGTCCCGCGGAGCGACACCGAGACCAGGACGCTGGACGGGCCGGGGTTCGTGAGCACCACCCCGCTGTCGCGAGCCGGGAGGTCGACCGGGACTAGGAAAGTCGTCGCCAGGCGGGAGGGAGGTACGGCCCGGGGAAGCACGGGCCCGGGAACGGCGTCGGAGGGTGGCGGGTAGGTGTGCTCCTCGACGAGGAGGAGCCGCGGCGCGGTCTGGCCGGCGTCGGGCGTGATCTCGGCGCGGCAGGTGGTGAGCGCTGACGTTCCCGGAGCCGGCGCCGGCGGTGTGTACCGGTAGGGTGCGTACCCGCCCGGAGGGATGGCGTAGGAGATCGTCGAGGTGGCCCCGAGGGCGATTGGCAAGGGAGCCCCTTGCTCGTCGAGCACGTTCAACGTGCCGGTCGCCGGCGCCGTGCCCGGGTTGAAGAGCACCAGGCGCTGCTCCGTGTCCGCGCCGAGCAGGAGGACCTGGACGCGCGCATCCCTGGGTACGTTCGCGTCAGCCGTGGTGAAGGGAACGACGAGGACGGGGTCGAGGAGGGTGGACGGGCGGAGGTTCGTCCGGATCGACTGGACCGACACATGGACCGGCTGGTCGGAGATGACGCTCAGCAGCCCCTCGAAGACCGGGGAGAGGAGCATGACATCTTGGAGGTTTCCCACGAAGGTGGTCTGCGGAGCGACGGAGAAGGCGTCGGGGACCCCGACGATGCCCGCTCCGCCGGGATCGCGGAGAAGGAGGCTGACCGTCGCCGGCCCGCTCCCCGGGTTCTCGATCACCAGGCGGGTCTGGCCGCGGGTCGATCCGCCCTCGACGAAGGTGTCGAGTTCCGTCACGGTAGTCGCCGGGGACAGCACTGCCTCCACGGTCCGGACCCCGCTCATCGAGCCGCTAAGGATCGCGGCGGTCTCCGGCGCCGGGACCGCGCCTGCGGTCACGCTTAGCGAGACGACCCGCGGCCCGTTCGCCTCCCCCGGTGTCCGGAGGACCTGCGCTCCGCCCGCCGGGACGCCGATGGACGGCACCGTCGAGATGTAGGTGGCGGTGAGGTCGGTGACGAACGTGTCCCTTCGGACCGTGAAGAGATGCGCGCGCGGCTGGAGATCGCTCCAGTGGTCGAAGACCAGGACCACGGGATCGGTCGGGTCGAGGTCCACCGTGGCGAGGGCCTCGAGCGCGTGCACGGAGTCGACGCTCCACTGGTACGTCGTCGGCGTCGCCGCGCCCACGCCGTCCACGCGAAGCGGGAGCCCGGGCGGATCGGTCAGCACCTTCATTTGCAACGGCTCGAAGGTCGCAGAGATCGATCGAGGCTCGCCCATCACCACCGCGGCGAGCACGTCCAACGCCAGGTCCGGCGCTCCCTGCCAGGCCACGAACCGCTGATCGTTCGCGGGTGAAGCCACCAGCTGGACCACGCTGCCCTCGCTGTAGAAGGAGTCGGGGGAGGTTTGCTCCGGCGCGACCGCGCCGCTTCCCGGCGGCGTGGCCGACAGAGAAAGCAGGTACGAGGTGCGGATGACCGCCGTGAGGGTCTGGTTGGCCCCCGTTCCCGTCACCTCCCGGGAGGAAGACCCACCGTCGATCCATCCCACGAACTGCTGGCGTGTGTCCGCGGTTTGCAGGAGATAGGGCACGACGGTGTGCGACGTTCCGCTTGGCCAGGAGGCTAGGATCGGCCCGGTCTCTAGGACGCCGTCGACCAGGAAGCGCCCCCCGGGGGGGATGCTGTCGATGGTGGCGAGCGGATGCAGGGACATCCGAAAGACCCCGCGCCCGTCCGTCCCGGCGTAGAGGTAGTCGCTCGCCAGCCTCAGGCTCGTCACGCCTCCGGCGAGGAGGCTGTAGTTGAAGGGGGACCAGGTGAGGCCGTCGTTGGCGGAGCGCAGGACCCCGGTCGCCGTCCCGACGTAGAGCGCGCCGTACCGATCCTTCACCATGCTGTAGGCAGCGTGCATGTCGGGGCTGGTGATGTCGGTCCAGTTCGCTCCGAAGTCCTGGGACTTGTAGACGTGGCCCCTCCCGTCGGCGGTGGCGCCGGCGACGTAGAGGACGTTCTCCGCGCCCGGGTCGAGAAAGATGGAGTGGACCGTCATCGCAGGGTCCGCTGGCGGCGTCAGGACGTCGGTGGTGGTGCCGTCGGCCTTGTAGATGGAGGGCCCGGTCGCGAGCGAGAAGTAGACGCGCCCCGGCCGGATGGGGGAGGGGGCGATGCACGCTACCGGCGGCGAGCCCGACGGGCGGTAGGGGGACCAGCTGTCGCCGGCGTTGGTCGTGGAGAAGACCTGGGCTCGGCCGGCGTACGCGGTCCCAGAAACGAGCCGGCTCGGCTCGACCGGAGCCATGGGGACCGCCATCTGCGTCAGGTCGAGGCCGGAGACGATCGACCCGAAGGTCGCACCCCGGTCCTCGGAGCGGAACAGGGACCCTCCGAGCTGGGAGACGTAGAGGCGGTCGAACGAAAGGGGGTCGAAGCGCGCCGGTCCGGCGGCTTCGCCCTGGCCGAAGACGACGTTCCAGTCGGGAGTGGTTCCGGTGGCGAGCAGGGTTCCGGTGTCGCCGGTGGCGGCGACCAGCCGCGTGGGCAGGTCCGCCGAGACGTCGAGGTCGAGCACCCGGGCGATGGCGAGCCCGTGGTTGCGGAGCGCGGCCGACGACCAGGCAGAGTCGAGAGCCGCCACCCCGAAGGCGCCCGCCACGTAGCCGCCGCCTAGGTCCAGCGCGATGGAGTGGATTCCGAAGGCGGCGGTCCCCAGGTCGTTCCAGGTGGCGCCGCCGTCCGCGGACGCATAAAGCTTGTCGCCTCCCACCAGGAGGTGCGCGTCGTTCGCCGGATCGACGGCGATGGCGAGCGCGAAGCCGCAGGACGCCGGGGTGGGGCACAGGTTCGGAGAGCCGGCGAGGGGCGCGGTGCTCTGCCCTCCGTCGGTGGAGCGAAGCAGGAGCACCCGATCGGTCTGGTCGCCGGCCCCGAGCACCTGGACCGAGGCAAGAAGGAGCGCGGGCGTCTGGGCCGATACGGCGAGCGCCACCCTTCCGACGCCGTTCATGTCGCTCGCCAGCAAGGGCCAGGGCGCCAGCGCCGCCCAGGTCTGGCCCCGGTCGCTGCTGCGATAGAGGCCAGTCGCGCCGGCGGCATAGAGCGCGTCGGCCACGAACGGGTCCCTCACCAGGGCCGCGACGCGGTTCGTGTGCAGCACCTCCGCGAAGGTGGCCCCTCCGTCCGCGGATCGCAGCACCCCGTTGTCGGTACCGGCCAGGACGACGTCCGGCTCCTCCTGCCAGAAGAGCAGGGCACCCACGAACGGGGGCAGCGTGCTCGGAGCGATCGACCAGTTCTGGCCGCCGTCGGAGGTGCGCAGGATCCCCGCGCCGGCGACGGACGTCCCTCCGTCGGCGAGGGATCCAGTGCCGGCGAGGATCGTCTTCGAGTCGCTGGGGTGGACCGCGAGGGCGCTAATGGGAATGGTGGCCAGCCAGGGGGAGACCATGGCCCAGTCCTGCCCGCCGTCGCTGCTGCGCCAAACCCCTCCCGCCGGCGTGCCGGCCCAGAGGATCTGCCGGTTCTGCGGATCGACTGCGAGCGCGCTCGCTCGCCCGCCGATCGAGAACGGCCCGACCTCCTCCCAGGACACGAGCGGCGCTTGGGCGGCAGGGCAGGGGGTGAGCTGGCACGACGAGGAGCAGCAGTCGCCGTCGGAGCGGTTTCCGTCGTCGCAGGCCTCGCCCGGATCGATCCGCCCGTTCCCGCAGAGGGGAGCGGAGGAGTGGTTGCAGGAGAGGGCGAACGCCAGAAGGAGGGGGAGGCAGACACGCCCGCGCCAAGGGCCGCTCGAGCACTCCGGTGCGCCTGGGCCCCCTGCGGACATCCCGTCTCCTACGGCAGCACCGAGAGGTTCGGTCGATCCAACTCCTGCATGAGGAACAGGAGGCCGGTGCTCACCACGTTCGGGCTGAGGTCGTGATAGCCGTCGGGTACGTAGAGGAGGATGTCCATGGCGGGCGGCGGGGTTCCGAAGGGGTCGCACTTCGCGATGACATAAGTCTGGACCGGGTGGCCTAGGTTCTGCCGCAGGGCCGACCAGAGCACCTGCTGGCCCGCCGGAACGATGTTGTCCGAGCCCGCGGCGGCGATGACCGTCGGCGCCGTCTGCACCGGCACCCCGGGGAGCGGGGAGCGCGCGTCGTAGTCCGCGTCCGCGCAAAGCGGATGCCCGCAAATGATGTCGTCGATGGTGTCGGCGTAGCTCGGCCCGCCGACATTCCAGAGCATGTTGCTCCCGTCGCAGGCGGTCTCGGTCGCGGGAGCCCATCCGTTGCGATGGAAGTCGACGAACCCTTTCCAGTCGAGCGGCGGGGCGTAGGCCACGACCGCGCTCAAGCCCGGGATCTGGGCGGACGCGCGCAGGGCGACGCAAGCGCCCATCGACCCGCCGACGAGCGCCACCCGCTCGGGCTCCGTCATTTCCAGGGCGCGGAGCATGACGGTGCCGGCAGCCACGTCGTCGGCCTCGCCCAGGCAGAGTTCGAGCTGGCCCTCGCCTCCGTCCTGGCCGCGCAGGGAGGGAAGAAAGGCAGTCCGCTGGTACAGGTTCGCCCAATCGAAGCACGCCTGCAGGATCCCGGGATCGCTGCCGTCAAAGAGCCCGCCCATTCCCCCGTGAACGTGCACGACGGCCGAGTGGACCTGGCCGTCATCCGGATAGCAGATGAGCCCTGCCACCACGAGTCCGCTCGAGGCGTAGGCGATGACGTCGAACGCGGTGGTGCCCACCGTTCCGAGCTGGAGGCGGCCGAGCAGGGTGCCGTCGGGCATTGCGTCGGCGCTGCCCTGGGGACCCTGGACCTGCGCCCGCGTGGGCTGGGAGAGGCGGAGGGACTCGAGGGCGGCCTCGACGCCCACCCGCGCGGCCATCTCGGCGAGGACGCGCTCGGCCCGATTGGCCAGGCTAGCCTCGGGAAGGATACGGGCGCCGCACGCCATCGAGCCGAGGATGAGAATGGGCGCGGCAAGAGCTCGCCCCTTTGCCCCCCGAATCATTTCCTGCGAAGCATAGCGCAGTCGAAAGCGAACCAGGCGGGACCCGCACGGGTCCGACCGGGCCCCGCCTTCCCGGCAACGCCCCTTTCTTTGCGCCTTTGCGGCGGACGATGTCGTCGCTCCGTGTCCCACGGTGAAGGCACGTCCGCGGACGACCGCCGGCGCGCGAGGAGGCCTTCGAGGCCCTCCGTGGAAGCGTGAGCCCGAGGCCCCCGCGGCGTCCTCACGCCTCCGCGCGACATCCGACTCTCCTCCTCGACGGCCCCGCCCGGAGCGTCTACAATTCGCGACCTCGACGGGGCGGGACTCGCAGCCCAGGGGCGTCCGCCCGGACAGCGAGCACGTCGGAGCGCGACGTCCTGCCGGAAGGCGCCTGCCGGGGGGGATATTCGTTGAAGCACTTCGCACCATGGGTGTTGCTCTGCTCGGCAGGTTGCGCAGCCATGCAGATGAACGAGAGCGCCACCGAGGCGCGCGTGCGGGCCAACTACGGCCCCGGGGCGGCGAAGCAATGGCACGTCCAGCCGGTGACCTCCAAGCTCGTCACCGATCTCGCAGGCGAGCGGGCGTGGGCGAGGGGAAATCCCTTGCCCGACCCCTTGGCGAAGGAGGCACTCCACTACGCGTATCGGGTGGCGCCCTTCGACGTGCTGAGCGTCACCGTCTACGATCACCCCGAGCTCACCAACCCAGCCGGCGAGTTCCGTTCCGCAGAGGCGAGCGGCAACCTGGTAACCGTCGACGGGCGGATCTTCTACCCCTACGTCGGGACGGTGCAGGTCGCGGGCAAGACCGTCGAGGAGATCCGGGCGATGCTCACGGAGCGGATCTCCTTCCACATGAAGAACGTCCAGCTCGACGTCCGGGTCGCCGCCTACCGGGGTAGGAAGGTCCAGGTCGCGGGCCAGGTCCTTGCGCCCTCCACCCTCTACATCACCGACGTGCCGATGCGAGTCCAGGACGCCATCGCCCAAGCGCGCGGTCTCACCCCTGAGGCCGACCTGCAGCACGTCACGCTGACCCGGGACGGCCGCGTCTACGTCCTCAACATGCTGGCGGTGTACGAGGCGGCCGACCGCTCGCAAAATTGGCTCCTGCAGGACGGCGACTTCCTCTACGTCCCCGATCGGCGCCAGACCAACATCGTGATCGTGATGGGAGAAGTGAAGGCGCCCGCGGTCCGGGTCATGACGAACGGGAGAATGACCCTGGCGGAGGCCCTCGGCGACAACGGCGGGCTCGATCCCGTGACCGCCAACCCGGCGAAGATCTACGTCATCCGCGGCCACTACGACGCCCCGGACCTCTACCGCCTCGACGCCAGCTCGGCGGACGCGTTCCTTCTGGCGGTGCAGTTCCCGCTCCTTCCGCGGGATGTGGTTTTCGTCTCGACGCAGGACGTCGCGAACTGGAACCGGCTCATGTCGCAGATCCTGCCCACCATCCAGGGGATCTGGCAGCTCTTCGACATCTACTACATCTCCGGCGCGCCGCTGCCGGTGGTGCGTTGAGGAAGGCGCGAGGGCGGGGAGGGATTCGGCGCCTGCCCCCCTTGCTCGCCGGCCCGGAAGACCGCGCGCCACAGCGCAGCGACGGTGAGCAGGGCGATCTGCCGGTTCAGGATGCTGCCGTAGTTCATGATGGAAGGGGTCGGGCACCGCTCGCAGACGAGTCCGGTGGAATCCGATCGGCGTCCCGCGAACCGGTCGCGGATGGCCCGGAACCGCGGACCGTTCACGAGTTCCATGTAGGACTGCGATCCGTCGAGGACACCGAAATCGTTTTGCATGCCGTAGACGGCGCAGCAGGGGGACACCGTCCCGTCCGGGTTGATCGCGGTGGAGACGTAGTGCCAGTCGCACCTCTTGCGCACCGCGGCGGTACCCGGGGGCGAGTACTCGGGGTGCCCCGGCTGGTAGCGGTTGTACTCCGGGATGGTGGAGGCCCATCCCCGGTCGATGTCGACGATGCCCTCCGGAGCCGAGAAGCGGGCGTCCTCCAGGAACGGCGTGCCGAAGACGATCCGGTCGACGCCAATCTCCTCGGCCATGGCTCTCGCTCGGTCGATCTCATGTTCGTTGAATCGGAAGACGTAGAAGCGCCAGGTGAGCAGGGGCCGCCCCTGCCCCAGTTCCTTCCTCGCCGCCGCCAGGCGTCGGAGGTTCTCGACCGCGAGTGACCAGTTTCCTCGCCGCCGGTAGGTGCCGTAGGTCGCCTGGCTGGCGCCATCGATGGAGACGATGAGCTCGGAGAGCCCCGAGGTGAGGAGCGCCCGGAGGCGATCCTCAGGCAGCGGCAGGCTCAGGTTCGTGCTCACGCAGGTGACAATCCCCTTGCGGGCGGCGATGCCGATCATGTCCGGGAGCTGTGGATTCAGGAGCGGTTCGCCCCAGTTGTACAAGTCGAGGAAGAAGATGTAGTCCCCGACCTCGTCCATCAAGCGCTCGAACGCGCCAAGCGGAGCAGAGTCAGGCTTGCGATCCTGGATCCTCAATCCCGTCGGGCACAGCGGGCACGCCAGCTGGCAGATGTTGGTGGGGTCGAAGGTGAGCTTGAGGGGGCGAGCGTGCAGCCGGGTGGTCCTCAGAAGCATGGAGGCGTTGGCAAGGGCCCAGTTCCAGTACGCGCGCCAGGGCTTGAGCCGGGGGCCCATCGCCACCATGTCGTGGTAGCGGGATCGAGCATGCTCTACCCACGACCGGAACTTCACGGATTGCCCCCTTCAATTCCGCTAGTGCATGAACCAGTAGGACTCCGTGGAGTAGGCGAGGTCCGTGCGACGCTGACCGATGGGCTTCGCCGGGTTGCCGGCCACGATGGCGCCCGGCGGAACGTCCTTGGTGACCACGGCGCCGGACGCGACCACCGCGCCGCGCCCGATTGTGAGGCCGGCGTTGACGATCGCGTTCGCGCCGATGAAGACGTAGTCCTCGATGGTCACCGGGGAAACCACCCCCGAGAAGTCGGGAGAGTGCACGTCGTGGGAACCGAGGACGATGGTAGTGCGGTAGGCGATGGCGACGTTCTCACCGATTCGGAGGTCCGCCATCCCCACGCCGGCGAAGAGACATTCGATCTGGATCGTCGAGTTGCGTCCGATGGAGACCTTGCCGCGTCCCCCGAAGATCTTGAGTCCGGTGTTGATCGTGGCTCCGGGAGCGATCTCCCACTTCAGCGCGTGGTGATAGAAGAGGTTCCGCGCCCACCGCACGGGGATGTGGCCGACGATCGAGTTCGCCAGGAAGGCCAGGAGTCCGTGGACCTTGGACCGGAGGCGCTCCCGGAGCGTGTCGCCCCGCTCGACGCGCCGCGCGCGGGTGCGAGCGCCCCCCTCTCCGGCGGCGGTCGGGACCGCGGACGCGGGAGGGTTGGGCCGCGATGGAGACATCTCAACTCCGCGTGGGCGCGACGGATTCGAGAACCCGGGTGAGGCCCATGGCGCGGAGCTCGCGCGCCGCCGCCCACAGCACTCCCGCGAGCAGACCTCCTGCGATTGAGACGACGAGCACGATCGGTCGCTTCGGCCGGAGCGGCTTGGTGGACGCCGCCGCTGCCTGGACCACGGAGACGTTGGTAACTCGGTTCTGGTCGAGGGCGGAGTCGATCCGCGCCTGCTCGCTCCGCGAGAGGTAGGCGAGGTAGCGCTCCTCGAGCGCTCGCACGTGGCGCTGGTTGCGGGTCACATCGATCGCCCGTCGATCGAGATCCAGGAGCCGCTCTCGGGAGGCGACGATCTGCTCGTCCAAGATCTTCATACGCGCGGCGAGGCCTGCGCGCTCGACCATCGCGGTCGTCCTGTCGTTATCGAGCGCCAGCCTGGCCTCGCGTCCCTTCATCGGCTGGGATTGAGCCCACGCGAAGGCGCGCAGCTTCCCGTCGAGCTCCGCTTTCCGCCGCAGGAGAGCCTCCGCCTCCTCTCGCAGGGCAGCGTCGATCTTGAGCTGGACATCGCGCTCGAGGCCCGGGTCGATGGTCCCACCTTCCCGCTTCCCCTTCTGCAACGCCTCCTCCACCTGCGCCAGCTTTCCCTCCATCACCCCGGCCTGGCCGGAAAGCAGCGGGATCATCTGGTCGCGCCCGAGCACGTCGATGTGCCACCGCAGGTACTGCTTCAATAGCTCGCCCAGCAGGGCGGCGGCTCCGTCCGGGTCGCGAGCCTCGAGCGTCACGGTGATGATGTTCGAGGCCTTCATGCGCTCCGCGCTGATGCAGCGGACGAGCGACTGCACCGCTCTCTGCGCCGGAGTCGCCTCGGGAACGCCCTGATATCGCGCGTACAAGGAGTCGTACCAGCGCACCGGCGCGAGCAGGACGCGCGCGTACCAGGGGGTGGGGGCACGCTCCAGGCCGGTCGCGGCCACCGTCGCTTCCAGGACCTCTTGGGAAGTGAGAATGGCGATCTCCGAGTTCACCTCCTCCTCGGTGACCCCGGCCGAGACGACCGTCGGCGCCTGCCCGACGTCTCCGGTGAGGGTGACCGAGGCGCGGGGCTTCTGGATGAGGAGCCTCGCCTGCGCCGCGAACGTGCCTGGCCAGAAGAAGGCCAGGGCCTGGGTGAGCAGGAACGTCGCCGCCGCGACCGCGAGGGCCTCCTTCCATCTGCGGCGAATCACCTCGCGCGCCCGCGACACGATGGGCTCCAGGCCGTCTCCGCTCGACGGGCCCCGGGGCGGCGGGAACGACCGCGCGACGTTTCCTCCCAGGGCGCTCCAGGCGGGCGCTGCGGGCTCTGGGTGGCCCTGCATGGGGCGGCCTGGCGCCTCTGGTCGCATCAGCGAAGCCCGCCCAAAAAACCTTCAGGCCATATGGAGGCAAGCGCCCGAGGCTCGCGTTCGTGCATAGCGCCTATGGCCCCTTTTGGGGGGTATGGGCGTAGTATGTCGGCGCGCTCATGCCCCGTCAACGGGTGTTCCATGGCGCCCGGGGGATCCCGATCGGGGATACATACCCCGGTGGGGGCGAATGGGTTCACATCACTTCCTCCTCTCGGCGATGACACTCACGACCGAGTTGGGCGGCAGACGCAGCGCGAGGACGGCCCCTCCTCCGCACGCGAGCGGGCGAGGGGCGATCTCGCCGGCGACGGTCGTCGCGGTGAGGCGGGGGCCGTTGACAGCCGCCGGAGACGGCCCCGTCAGCACGCGACAGTCGAAGCTCGACGCCGCGAACGGGCCTCTGAGCACCAGTTCGGCGGGGCGCTCCCGGTCGACGCTTCGGTTCACGAGCATGATGCCGACGCGGCTGCCGTCGTCGCTCAGGCTCGCCCTCGCCACCACCTCGGGCACCCCTTCCCGCTTGCGCACGAGCCCCAACCCCCGCGCCGCGAAGGTGGGGCTCGCCACTCGGACCGGCAGGAGCCTCCGGAAGAACCTCTCCCGGTACATAGTGAAGAGGTGATACGTCGGGGTGAGCACCAGGCCCTGGTCGGTGTCCGTGAGCAGGCTGCCGTACCATCGGTGGATGGGGTTCGTGTAGCAGGCCGCCAGGACACGAGGGTTGCCGAGGAAGACGTCCAACACCGACGCGACGTAGATCGCGGCCGCGAGGGTCCGCGACTGGTCGACGTAGATCGCTTGGGGGCCCGGCCTGCCGCTCACCCCGAAGAGCGGGCCGTACTCGGTGACCGCGAGAGGGACGCCGCGGTTAGAGGGGGAGAGTCGGTCGACGAGCCCGGCGACCTGGTCCAGGTTTTCCTGGACCTGCTCGGCCGCTGCGTAGAGGCTGCGATAGGCCTCCTTCCGAGCCGCCTCGGTCCCGAAATCCCCCGAGTCGTCGATGATCACCGGCGCGTAGGCGTCGTGGACAGCCACGAAATCCACGGGCGTGCGGAGGGAAGAAAGCATCTGCTTCGTCCAGTCGCGATTCTCCGCTGGCGCCATCGGGAAGGCTCCCGTCTCCAGATTCCCGATGGCTCCCACCTTGGCCGTCGGGATGGCCTTGCGGATGGCGTCCCGGAACGCGGGGAAGGAGCGGGCGTACGCCTCGCCGGGCTTGAAGATGCGGCTTCCGTTGGGGCCTTCGGTGTGAGGCCCACTGAGATAGATCTCGTTGCCGACCTCCCACATGGGAGCCGGAACGCCCTGCCGCGCCAGAAGGGCGGCCCATTGGCCGGCCATCTCGGGCGAGCCGGTCCCGAAGTTGGAAGTAATCAGGGCAGCGGCCCCGCTCGCCTTCAGGAGTGAAACGAGCTCCGGCGTCCCGAATCGGTGTACCTCCTGCTTTCCCGTGAAGACGTTGTCGCTCCGACCTCTCTCGTCGGCTCGGCCGACACCGAGGTGCCAATCGTAGTAGTCGGCGAGGATGCCGCCCGGAAACCGGAAGAGGGGGATGTGCAGCGGGCGCAGCCGTTCCATCACTGCGGCGCGCAACTCCGGCCGGTCGGGCTCCAGGAGCCCGAGCCCGCCCTCCACCCACTCGATGTGCATCCCGAATAGCCAGGGGCTCACCTCTCGCTCGACGCGCTGCGCCTCGACCTCGACGCGGACCGCGCCGGAGGCGTCCTCCCCCGCGGCAGCAGCGCCGACCTTCCCGGGGGACGGCTCGTCGAGCCGAACGAAAGCCTCGTCCACGACGATCCGGGTCCCCGGCTTGCCGAGCACCTGGATTCCGAAGGAGAGGAAGGACGCGTTCTTCGGGACGTCGAGGACCGCGGACCGCTCGCGGAAATCGCCGCTCCAGGGGTTCGAGAAGAGGTCGTTCGCCATCCCCTCCGGCGTGTAGAGCACCAGGTTCGCGCCCGCCCCCTCCGTCTTCACGCGGGCCCCGAAGCGCAGTCGGTGCCCGCGCAGGTCGGCGCATGGGAGGACCTGAAAGACCATGAAGGAGTCCTGGCCGGTGGATCCCTTCGCCGAGACGGTGAGTTCCAGCGCCCGGGGGCCAGAGACCACAGGCTCGGCGACGACCCGGGCCGCACCGAAGGCATCGCCCTGATGCGACCAGCCGGCGAGGGTCCCCGGAGGCCCCGGCTCGGCGTCGAAGCCGGGGTTCGCCAGGAGCTCTCCCTGCCCGGCAAGGATCGAGGCCAGCATCGGCAACCACGCGTTCACGAGAGCAACTCCTGGTAGAGGGTTTCGAAGCGCCGCGCCGTGACGGAGGGTGTGAACTGCTCCAGGTAACGGCTCCGAGCTCGCTCGCCGAGCGCCGCGGCGCGATCGGGCGCGCAGAGCAGCCTCACGATGGCCTCGGCCGTCTTCTCGGGCGAGTCGATGGCCACGACCTCCGCGGCGTCGGTGCCGACGGCCTCCAGGCAGCCGGCTACCGCCGTGGTGACGATGGGGCGGCGCATGGCCATGTACTCCAGGAGCACGAGGGGCAGCCCCTCCCAACGGGAGGTCAGCACCGCGACGTCAAAGAGCGGCAGGAACGGACCGTCGGGACGACCCCCGGCCCACCGCAGCGCGCCGTCGAGGCCAAGCTCGGTAGCGAGCGACATCAGCTCTGCCTCGAGCGCACCATCCCCGACCACCACGAACTGGCAGCCAGCGATGCGCCGTCGCACGAGCGCGGCCGCGCGAAGGAACACGTCGACGCCCTTCTGGGGGTGGAGCCGACCCACGAACCCGACGAGCGGGCGGGACGGCTCGAGGCAGAGCTCCCCGCGCACCGCCTCGCTGGCCGCCTCCGACACCTCCGGCTCCGGCATGCCCACATAGATCGTGCCCACGCGGTCCGAGCGCGCGTAGCCCGAGGCGACCAGCTCGGCGGCGTCCGCACGGGAGTCGGCGACGACCCGATCGGCGCGGCGGCACACGGCTCGCTCCGCGGCCTTCCTGAGGCCTACCGTCCAGGGACCGTAGTTGTGGTGGTGAAACCCGTGCTGCTGGTAGATGAGGGGGACGCGCGCGCCGAAGAAGGTGCGAGCGAGCGTCGCGAACGTGGTCGCGACCAGGCCGTGCCCGTGAAGCAGGTCCACCCCCTCCTCCCGCACGATCCGAGCGATGGAGCGCGCCGGTCCCGGCCGGAAACGCTTGTCGAACGGGATGGGGAACACCGTCACGCCGGCGGACCGGACAGCCTCCACGAGCGGGCCGCCGTCGCGACAGGCGAGTAGCGGCTTCACCGCGCTCCCGCGGGCAGCGGCGATCAAGCTGCGCACCGCTGCCTGACCCCCTCCCAGGAACGACTTGTCGATCAGGTGGAGGACCTTCATCGCACCCTCGGGGTCCGGGACAGCAGCTCTCGCCGGGCGCGCACGGCGGCGGGGAGGCCGGCGAACGCTGCCCCATACCCCCTGAGCGCGGCCGGGGACTTCCAAGACAGGTACCCGATGCGGGCAAGCTCGAAGGCGGCGAGCTGCGGGAGGTCGCGAAGGAGGTCGGCGATCCGCTCGTGCTTCGCCATCACCAGGAGCCGGTTGCGGACGGTGAGTGCCTGCGCTCGGGCATCCACCCGGCGGCGCGGCAGACCCCGGAGCGAGTTGCGCCCGGCCCGGTGGTGCACCGCCTCGAGCGACGGCACGTACCGGGAGCGCCATCCTCTACCGCGTGCCCGCAGCGCGAGGTCGAGGTCGTCGTAGTAGGCGAAGAGGTTCTCGTCGAGGGGCTGGCCTTCCACGGCAACGTCATCGAGCATGGCCCTTCGATGAAGGATGACGGCGCCGGTTCCCCCCATCACGTCCTCCTCCTCGGTGAACGCGCCCTGCGCCGGCAGGCCCTGGCCGCGGTCGCGGAGACGCCGGAACCGATCGAGAACCAGGCCGGTCGACTCGATGCGGCCGTCCGGGAGGAGGATCCTCGGGACGAGCGAGCCCACGTCCCCCGGCGCGGCGCCGATGCAGTCGAGGGCCTTGTCCATGAAGGAGGGCGGCAGCTCGGCATCCGGGTTCAAGAACAGCACCCAGCCTCCGCGGGTGAGCGCGGTGGCGCGGTTTTGCCCGCCGCAGAAGCCGCGGTTGTGATCCTCGGCCACGATTCGGGCCCTCGACCCCAGCGGACGGAGCGCAGTCCGGACCAACTCCAGCGACCTGTCCGTCGAGGCGTTGTCCACCACCACCACCTCGAAATCCTGCCGCTCCTGGGCGCGCAAGCTATCCAGGCACGCTTCAATGGTGGCGGCGCTGTTCCAGGTCACGATCTGAACCGAGAGTCGGCTCATGCGGCCGCCCCCGCGCGCGCCGCGACCGCCGCCGCCAGACCCGCCTCGACGAGCGGGTAGACCCTCCGCGTGTCGTAGGCACGCTCCACGAGCGCACGGGAGGCGAGGCCGTGCTGTCGCCGAAGGGCGGCGGAGCGGAGGTAGCGCACCACCGCTTCCGCGAAGGCCGAGGGGGGATCGGCCAGGAGGAAATGTTCGCCGGGCCGCGCGTCGATGCCCTCCATTCCGAGGGCGGTCGAGACCACGGCGCGACCGCAGGCGAACGCCTCGAGGACCTTGCCGCGCATCCCGGCGCCCGAGCGTATGGGGTTCACGACCACCGACGCCGCCCGGTAGGCCGCCGGGAGGTCCTCGACCCTCCCCAGGATCCGCCCCCCGGCGCGCTCCACCAGATTCCGGTGAGCGCCGTCGAGACCCGGCCCGGCCAGCTCCAGGAGAGCCTCCGGGGAGGCGGCGCGGACCCTGGGCCAGACCTGCTCGACGAACCAGCGGATGCCGTGGAGATTCGGCCGGTGCGCGTAGTTCCCGACGAAGAGCAGTCGCGCCCCACCCGCGTCGGGCTCACGCGGGGCGAAGACGCGGGTGTCCACCACGTGGGGTAGCACCCCCACCTCCCGCCCGGCGAGCTCGCTCAGGTAGGATGCCTCGCGCCGCGTGATGGCCCAGATGCGATCGTACCCGGAGAGGGCCCGACGCTCGAAGGCCACGACCTTCCGGCGCTGCGACAGCAGGTACCACTCGTAGGGCGTGCGGCCAGTCGCGGCCCGCAGGCGCTCGATGGCCACGGACATCGTCTCCTGCTCGGCGAGAATGCAGGGAGCTCTTGCCCGTACGCCCGACAGCAGAGGGGCGAGGAGGGCATGCTCGACGTGGACGACCTCGGGAGCCAGGGCGACCAAGGCCGCCTCCAGGCCGGGGTTGCGGTTGCGGCGCACGAAGTACGGGACGCGCCCCAAGGCCCAGGGCACGCGGCGCAGGAGCGACGGCCGGGGCAGCGGAAAGAGCCTCTGCACCGCTCCCAGCCCGGCGAGGTCGTCGATGGCGACGCGATCCGCGTCGGAGGTGCCCGAGGAGTGGGCGAGCACCGTGACCTCGTGGCCGGAGGCCCGCAGGTGGCGGACGAGTCCGTAGACGCGCGTGGTGCCGCCCACGGCCCTGGCGTGCACCGGATACGGGTGAACAATCGCCACCCTCACGCCGGCCCCTTCCGCAACCCCGCGGGCGCCCACGGTACCACCCCCGTCCCCCGCAGGAGCACCCCGGGAGCGGCGAGCCCCAGGGCGGCGAGGCCGGCGGCGCCCGAAAGGTAGGTCCAGCCGGCCGGGGAGAGGAGGGTGACCACGATCGGCCCCGCGACGACGGTGAGCCGCGCCAGCGTGCTCCGGGTGAGCACCAGGCGCGAGACCTCGCGGTGAAACTCCCAGCCCGCTCCCACCATGAACAGGAGCGACGACGCCACCAGCGAGATGGGAGCGCCGACGATGCCGACCCGGGGCAGAAGGACGAGGGTGAGCCCCCCGTGCACCACCATGGCCAGGAAGGTCATCCGGGCCATCGCCCGCTGCAAGCGCCCCGCGAGGAGCGCCTGCCCCAGCGCCGCGTTCGCGGCGTGGATGGGGAGGGAGGCTGCCAGGAGCCGCAGCGCCGGAGACGCGTCCGCGTAGCGGCCGCCGTAGCTGAGTCGAAGCAGCGGGCCCGCCAAGCAGATGAGTCCGATGGAGACGGGCACCAGGCCGGCCGACACGAGCCGCACGGCGACGAGGGTGGCGTCCGCGTAGCTGTGGCTGGATTCACGAAAGCGGGCCGCGAGACGCGGATAGACGGCCGCCATCGCGCTGTCGGGGATGACCAGGGCGGCCGTGTAGAAGGCCACCGCTGCGCTGTAGACGCCGGTGCGGCCTGGGCCGAGGAGAGCCTCGACGAGGAGCACGTCGAGGCGAAAGTACGTCATCGAGAATACGAGGACGAGCGCGAAGGGGGCCAGCTCGACGGCGAGCTTCCTCACCTCGACCGCGGGAGCCGGGCGCCAGCCTCCGCGGGCGCCGGCCCGGGCGACCATGGCGGTGCTCACCCCGAGCGCCAGAGCTCGGGACACGGCGACGCCGGCGCACAGATAGGCGAGACCTCCCCCCCCCCGGAAGGTCAAGAGAGCCAGACCTAGCTTGAGCGCGTTCTCGCCGGCCGCGACGAGCGCCAAGCGGTGATGCGTCCTCGTTGCCATGAAGTAGGCCTCGTGGACGCTGATCCAGGCGGAGGGGACGAGCGTCGTCGCCAGGAGCAGAGTCGCGGCGAGGTTGTCGGTCCGGGCCAGCAGCCTCGCCACCGCGACGTATCCGATGGCAGCCACGGTTCCGGTGGCGGCAGCCAGCGTTCGGCCGCTCCGCAGGTATCGGACGGTGTCCTCGGGCCGAGCGGCGAACTCGCGCGTGAGCAGGCCGGTGAGCCCCCCGCTGGCGGCCGTCTGAAAGACCGCCAGGAGCGCGAGCAGGTACGCGTAGGAGCCGAGGACCTCGGGTCCGCAGACGCGGGCCACGCCGATGGCGATGGCGAAGGAGAGCAGCGGCCCGACGAGCCGTGCGGCCAGCGTGGCCAGGCCGTTGGCGACCAGCGAGCTCACCCTGCGCTCCCCTCCGGCTCGGCCTCGACGACGAGCCGCTCGCCAAGGCCGGCTCCTTCGAGCGTGCGGACGAGCGGCCGACAGGCGAGCCGCGTGAACTCCACCAGGGCGCGCTTCATCCCCCGGGGGGGGAAGTAGGCGCCAGAGTCCTCCGGCGCCGGCGCCGGTTCGGAGGCGGCGGTGACGCCGGGCGCCATGGCGAGGCCACAGAGCTGGACGAGCAGCTCCCGCAGAGCGCGAAGGCTCCAGAGCGGCTCCCACAGCGTGTAGACGGAGATGGGGCGGTAACCCGCTCGCCGGAGGAGATCGGGCAGCGTGGCGCGGTCGAAGTGCCAGCGGTGCTGATCCGGACGCAGATCGCGCCACGAGGAGCCGCGCACCCGGGCGCCCGCCGAGCCGAAGTTCGGCACCTCGACGAGAAGCCGCCGGCCGACCCGTCGACGAAGCCCGTCGCCCACGAACTCCAGGGGCTCGTCGACGTGCTCCAGCACGTGGTGGAGCGTGACCACCTCGAACCGCGCCCCGACCGGCAGGGCGTCCAGGGAGGCGGCGACCGGGACTCCCAGCCGTCGCTCCGCCGTCTCCCGCGCATAGCGGGCGGGCTCGACGCCCGCCACGGTCCAGCCGCGCCGCTGCGCGTGCCCGAGGAAGGAGCCCGTTGCACAGCCGACGTCGAGCACGCGTCCGCGCAGCCCGGCGGCCTCCAGCTTCCTTAGCTCGGGAAGGAAGCGCGCGGCATCGTGTGCCTGGGCGAAGGCGCTCTCGAAGTCGTAACCGCCTTGTCGCCCGTCGGTGAAGTACGGCTCGGCGTACTCCACCTGCGGGCCCGCTGCCGTTCGCACCAGTCCGCAAGCCCGACACCGGGAGAGGAGCCCGCCGTAGAGAGACTCCGTTGCCGGGTGACGACAGCCGCTGTCGGTCGGTGCCGTCACGAAGCGCCCCGTCCGTCCGCGGGGCCCAACGCTCCGACGAGCAGCCCCACCTCGCACCACAGCACCGTTCTGAGGGGCTCGAGCCGGTAGCTGAAGTCGGCGAGCTGGGACACCGAGAATCCCGCGAGCCCGGCCAAGACAGCCACCGCGAGCCACTGTCGCGCCGGGTCCGCGATCAGCCCGAGACGGCGGCTTGACCAGACCACCAGTCCCACGCCACACGCCAGCAAGAGGAGGATTCCCGGGAGTCCGGTCTCGGCGGCCTCGAGCAGGTAGAGGTTGTGGACGGTGCCGGGGAAATACCGCATCACGTCCTTGGGATCGTATCGAGCCATCGCGGGGAGGAAGTTGTTGAGGCCCACGCCATCCAGGGGCCGGTCGGCGATCATCGATAGGGCGATCTCGTTGAGTTCGAGACGGACCCGGAGGTTCCCCTCCTGGCTCTCCGTGAAGCGCTCGTAGATGCGCGGGCCGACGAGGAGGGCGATGGCCAAGGTGACCGCGGACGCCCAGCCGACGAACCGGAAGAGCTGGCGACGTCCGAGGAGGCGGAGCCGAGCAGCGAGCAGGACGAAAACGGCCGCGGAAACCGAGGAAGCGATCCACGCCCCCCGCGCCAGGGTGAGAATCAGGGCACTGGTCCCGATGGCGAGAGCGACCAGAACGCCCGCGCGCGCCAGCCGGTGCTTCACGACCATGATTGCCGCGAACAGCAGCGGGAGGCTGACCTGGATGAAGTCCGCAAAGACGATGGGGTGGTCGAAGAGCCCCGACGGCCGCAACCGCACCGACCCGGTGACGAGCATCTCGCGCATGACCTCCTCGTGGGGTCGGAAGATCCCGGCGCCGATCGGCCGGCCGGTCGCGATCTGCAAGAAAGCCACGGACGAGTGCAGTACCACCATGACGCTGGCGACCGCGAAGGCGGCGCTCACCGAGCTTCGTCGAAAGAGCGCCGCCACCACGACGGCCACCGAAAGCGCGTGTGCGGCGCCGGCGAGCTCGAACATCCCCAGTTCGGCCTGGTCGGCTCTCAAGATCGACACGACGTACTGGCCGAGCAGCAGCAGGTAGGGGACGGCGAGCGCAGCCGGCAACCGCGCCCCCTTTCGGTGCAGCAGGACGGCGAGGAGCGCCAGGACCGAGAGAAGAAGGAGGAGGATGTCCGCCAGGGCGAACCGCAGTCCGGGCCAGCCTCCGACGTGCGGCTGGTACGCGAAGTACTTGTCGACCGGGATCGACGCCGTGGCGAGGAAGGCAGCATACAGTGCGTCGCAGAAGTGCGACGGTGCCAGCGCGGCCAGGGTGAGCAGGAGCGCGATGCCCGCGACGGTCCCCAGGGCGAGCCCCGACCACAGGGGGGTCGCGAGCCCCGCCAGGCTCACGGCCGACATCGTCGCGAGCAACAGGACGACAAGGCCCAGCCCACGGCCGGTCGTCCCGTTCCAGGAGCTGAGGTAACGCGGCATCGGCGAGCCCGGTCGGAGGCCTCACGCTTCCGCGGCCGGATCCTCTCGCGGCGGACGTGCACCCGGCCCGACCGCGCTGCGGGCCCCCAGAGACGCCCGCTCTCGCCCCGCTTCCATGCGGTCGAGGTAGCCGTCGATGCTCTCGACGAAGTTGGCCCAAGTGAATAGGCGGGCGCGCTCCGCTCCTCGCCGGCCTAGCGACCGCGCCAGCTCCGGGTCCCTCACCAGCCTTTCCATGGCTTCGAGGAAGGCATCGGTCGTCGCGTCCACGAGCAGTCCGGTCTCCCCGTTCCGGACCGTCTCGGTGGGGCCGCCGCGGTTCACGGCAATGACCGGTTTCCCGTGAGCCGCCGCCTCGAGCGGTGTGAGGCCCTGGTCCTCGTTGAAGGAGGTGAACAGGACTGCGTGGCAGCGGCCATAGAGGTCGTCCATGGCGTCGTCGGTCACGTCCTGGAGGATTCGGATGGCCGGATCCCCGCCGGCAAGGGCCTCGAGACGGGCCAGGTAGGGCCGGCTCTTCTCGTCCACCATCCCGGCGATGACGAGCTCGAAGCGGAAGCCGGTCCGCGCGCGGAGCGCCAGGAAGGCCCGGATGCCGAGTTCCAGGTTCTTCGTCCAGACGATCCGACCGGGGAGGAAGAAGAAGGGCTCGAAGGTGTCGCAGAGGCGTATGCGCTCCCCGCTGATCCCGGCGTAGGCGATGTCGATGCCGTCGGGTGGGTAGAGGCCGCCTTCCAGCACCCGCCGCTTGACCGTTTCGCTGATGCAGAAGACGTGGGAGTAGCGCTGCCAAGCCCTTCGGTCGATGGCGCGGAAACCCACCTCGAACAGGTGCGCGAGGGGGCGCGCGGCGCCGAGCCGGGCCAGATGGCGGGCCCGGTACTCGCTGTCGTAGACGGCGCGCAGCGGGGTGAAGCAGAGGCAGAGGCTCGGGACGGCGTGGTTGCGGAAGTTGAGGAGGCTTCCCAGGCCGTCGCAGCACACCACCAGGGCATCCTGGCCGGACAAGTCGAGGCGGGTGGCGGCGATGGTGGCCGCCGCCTTCAGTACCGCGCCGTAGCGCCGCCGCACCGACACGCGCGGGAGCTCGATCACCCCCATCTCCTTGAGGTCGGGATAGGTACCGTCGCGATCGTAGTGGCTCGTGAGGATGGTCCATCGGTGCCGACTGCGCCGATAGAGCTCCATGATCGTCCGCTCCAGCCCACTCCTCACGTAGATCCAAGGATGGTAGATGGCGACGCGCATGACTTCCAGGCTCAGCTGCCGGTGGCGCGGATCACGGCGGGGACCGTTCTCACGAGAATGGTGATGTCCATCCAGAGCGACCAGGTATCGATGTACTGCATGTCGAGCATCATCCAGCGATCGAAGGGCACCTGGTTGCGCCCGCTCACTTGCCAGAGGCAGGTGAGTCCGGGGCGCACGCTGAACCGGCGCCGATGGGCATCTTCGTAGAAGCCCTCGTAGTCGCGGATGGGAAGTGGTCGCGGCCCGACGAGGCTCATGTCGCCCTTGAGAACGTTCAGCAGCTGCGGCAGCTCGTCGATGCTCGTCCGCCGCAGGAAGCGCCCGATGGGGGTGATGCGGGGGTCGTCGCGGATCTTGAACACCGGCCCGCGAACCTCGTTGCGGGCGGCGAGATCGCTCTGGAGCTTCTCGGCCCCCGGCACCATGGTGCGGAACTTGAGGAGGCGGAACCGCCGCTTGTTGAGCCCGAGCCTCTCCTGCACGAAGAAGATCGGCCCGGGGGAGGCGAGGCGAATGACGAGCGCTGCCCCGAGGAGGCACGGGGATGTGATCACGAGCAGGCTCAGCGCACCGGCCACGTCGATGAAGCGCTTCACCGCCATGAGTGGACCGCGCATGCGGCCGGTGCGCACGGTGGCAAGGGGCTGGCGCAAGCCAGGGATCTCCTCCACTCGCAGGTCTCCAAGCTTCAGATCGAAGAGGTCGGCGCGCACCCGCGCGGTGATCCCGTGTTCCTGGCAGAGGGCGACGATGCGAGAGATCCGCTCGTAGAAGGACTTCACCGGAACGAAGAGGACCACCTCGTCGACGACGTGCTGGCGAAGGAAGTCGGGGAAGGAATCGAAATTCGAGAGAAGGCCCCCCACTCCCGCCACCGCGGGCAAGGCGGCCGGCTCGTCGACGAAGCCGGCGACCACGTAACCCATTTCGGGCCTGGCGCGAAGGTGGGCGGCGTACTCGCGAGCCCGCGCGTTGGTCCCCACGATGACCACCTGCCGCAGGTCCCGGCCGCGCAGGCGCAACTCGTAGGCGATGCCCCTCGCCACCGCTCGGCTGGTGATGAGTGCCGCGGTGCCGACGCCGAAGAAGGCGGCCAGCAGGTCGGGTCGGGGGAGGTTCCCCCGGACGAGCCACGAGACGAGGGTCAAGGCGATGGTGGCCGACCCTGTGGCGAAAAAGAGATCCCTCGCCTCGTTCCGGAACCGGAGGAGCCGCCGGGACGAATACACGCCTCGGGAGGCGAGGATGAGGTGCCAGGAGATGACGAGCGCCATTGCCGCGACGGCCGCCCGCACCGGGACGCTAACGTCGAGGAGGTCGCGGGCCGAGGGCGGGGCGCGAAACCCGGGCCCGGTGACGGCCCTCGCCACGGCCGCGGCCCCTGAAAGAATCGCGACATCGAGAACCTGAACGACCTGAATGGGCAGCGTGCGCTCCGAGCTGCTCATCGCCTGCACCCCCGCCGTGAAGGTGACTCAGTGTAGCCGAGCCGATACGCTCGTCACGGCGAGGCCCCGATCGGGATACGGTCCCTGTCGCATGAAATGGGGACTCTAGGGGGCCCGCGTCGCTCCCAGGATCCAGCGCCAGGTGCGCTCGAGACCGTCCTCCAGGGAGACCGACGGAGCCCAACCGAGGTGGGTTCGCGCACGGGCGCAATCGAGCACGTTCACGGGAGTGTCGATGGGCCTGCCGGCGAGGCGCTCCACCGCGAGCGGCCTGCCGGTCACGCGCCGACAGGCCTCGAGAATGTCGGAGAGGGAGCGACCGGTTCCACTCCCGATGTTGAACACCCTCGGGGTGCCCTGGGGCGCCTCGACCGCAGCGAGAAACGCCCTCGCCAAGTCGTCGATGAAGAGGTAGTCGCGGACCACCGAGCCATCGCCCCAGAGCTGAAAGGGTCTCTGGTCTCGGATGCAGCCGAGCGCGACGGCCACCGCGCCTTGGCTGCCGAGCGGGTACTGACCGGGCCCGAACGGATTGGCGGGGCGGAGCACGATGGGGTCGAGGCGCCCGAGCATGGCGTAGAGGCTGAGATACTTCTCGGTGGCGAGCTTCACGATCCCGTACGAGTTGAGCGGCCGTTCGGGATGCTCCTCGTCCATCGGAGTTCGGTCGGCCCTGCCGTACACGGTCCCGCCGGACGATGCGAAGACGAATCGCCGCACTCCCGTCTCGTGGCAGGCGTCCATGAGGCGAAGGGTCCCCACCAGGTTCTCGGTCACGTCGTGTACCGGGTCGTTGGTGCCCGACTGCGGTGTGGTGACGCTCGCGAGGTGGACAACGGCCTGCGTCCCCTGGAGCGCTCGCCGCGCCAGGGCTTGGTTGCTGAAGTCGCCTTCCAGGAACTCGGTTTCGGTCCGATCGGCGAGGGCCGATTCGCGCCTCAGGTCGAGGATCCGGACCTGATACCCCGCCCCGAGGAGCTCGCGCACCAGGTTCGAACCGATGAATCCATGCCCCCCGACCACCAGAACCTTCCCGCGCTCGCGCATGAAGCCCCCCAGCACTCGGAGCAGGATCGCCCCGCACGTCGCGCCCGTCAACGCACCGGAGCGCGCCGGAGCCCGGGGGGCGACGAGCGGCGAGGCCGCGCGCGAACCGAAGAGCGTGCCTAGTCGTCCTCTTGGCCCATGCTGGCCTTCAGGACCTGCCCCGTCCACCCGTCGACGAGGAGCCGCGCCTTCTCCTGCGGATTCTCCCCGACGAGGTCCACGTGCCAGCGCCCGGCCCCGTCGAGGTGGACGTGCCTCACCCTCCCCACGACGAAGCCGCGGGAGCGGGCGTAGGTGGTGGCCGTGGCGACCGCCTCCGACTCGACGAGCATCCTCGGGGTCCCGCTGGCGGCCGGCGGAGGGGGGCTCGCGGGCGGGGGACTCGCGTGGGCCGCCGCGCTCGGCGCCGGGCTCGCCTTCGGCGCCGGTGCGGGCGCGGGCGCGGAGGCAGAGGCGGGCGCGGCCGGCGGGCCCTGGTAGTAGCGCGGGGGGCCGACGTAGCAGGCGGCGGCGAGGAGCACGAGGACCGGGGCCGCCTTTGGCATGATTCCCCATTTACCCTATCCTCCGCGAGTGCTCCATGTTGCCGGCCAGGACAGCCGGGCGCTCGCGCGCCTGCTCGATATCGACCTCGCCGACGCGCGCCGCCTGATCGGAGCCGCCGTCGGGCGCGGCAAGAGCCTGCGCGAGGCGCGCAACGTCCGGCGCGAGGTGCGCGCGCGCGCGGAGGAGGCCCTCTCCCAGGAACGGCTGCGGACCCTCGCCGCGGTGGATGCCTCCGACGGGTTCCGCCGCTACCTCTTCGAGCTCCGCGACGGCGCCCGGGTGGAGTCGGTCCGGATCCCGCTCTTCCACACCCACCACACCCTTTGCCTCTCCTCGCAGGTGGGCTGCGCGCTCGCCTGCTCCTTCTGCGCCACCGGCGGCCTCGGCCTGACGAGGAGCCTCGAGTCGTGGGAGATCGTCGCGCAGTGGCTCGCCGTCCGGGACGACTCCGAGCGGCCCATCACCGGGGTGGTGTTCATGGGGCAGGGAGAGCCCTTCCACAACTACGAGGCGGTGCTCCAGGCCGCCTACCTCCTCTGCGACCCGGCCGGCGGACGCGTCGACGCGCGGCGGATCTCGATCTCCACCGCCGGGGTGGTGCCCATGATCCACCGCTACACTGCGGAGGGGCACAAGTTCCGGCTCTGCGTCTCCCTGAACGCCGCCCTCCCCGAGAAGCGCCTCATGCTCATGCCCATCGAGCGGGGCCACCCCATCGCCGAGCTGGTGGACTCGGTGCGCGAGCACGCCCTCCGCCGCGGGCGGGTGACGGTGGAGTACGTGATGATCGCTGGGGTGAACGTGGGCGAGGAGGACGCGGCGGCGCTGGGGAGGCTCCTCGCGGGCATCCCGGTCCGCCTCAACCCCATCGCGGTGAACGACGCGAGCGGCCGCTTCCGTCCCCCCTCGGAGGTCGAGTGGAACGCCTTCCGCGACGCGCTCGCGCGGCACCTGCCGGGCCAGCCGGTGGTGCGGCGCTACTCCGGCGGGCAGGATCGGGACGCCGCCTGCGGAATGCTCGCGAGCCGCGCCTCGTAGCGCGGCTACCGCCCCGGGGAGGGAGGTTTCCTCTCCTTCGCCGGTTCCTTCTCCTCGGTCGCCTTCCCGTCTCCCGGCCTGGGCTGGAGGAGCTCCAGGTTCTCGAGGAGATCCATCTGCTCGAGGAGCTCGAGGTTCTCGATGATCTCGGCGTCCGGGTCCCGGCGCGGGCCGCCGTCCGGGGCGCCGCCGCGCGGAGGCTCCCCTACCGCGCCGCCGGCGCCGAGGAGCGACGCGGCGAGGAGGGCGGCGGCGAGGTTCACGGCGTGGTCAGGTCGACCCCCAGGATCACCTGGCGGCCGAGGGCTCGCTGCGGGAAGAAGTCGCCCTGGGCGAGCACGTCGAACTCGCCGAGCACGGCGAAGAACGGCCACGGCGACCAGGACACGTTCAGGTCCACCTCCGGACCATACACCTGCCCGCCGTAGGGGCCGGGAGTATCCGACCAGAGCCAGGCGCCCTTCAGGCCCACGTCCAGGTTCGAGACCGGCGCCCACCCGGCCTCGAGCCCGGGGGCGACGACGCCACGGGCATTCACTCCCGACGACGCCACCCGGCGGTCGGAGTAGGCCTCCGAGATGCCCCCCTGGAAGAAGAGGTTGGTGGCGCCGATGAAGGGGGAGATGGAGAGGAAGCCGGTGTGCTTGCGGGGGACGCCGAGGGCCGCCTTCTGCTCCTCGCCAGGATCGTCGCCGGTGAGCCAGATGAAGAACGGGCTCAGGCTGAAGCCGGAGCCGAGCTGGCTGAGCCAGCGGAGCGAGACCCCCCAGCCGAGCACCGGGACGTCGACCGCGCGCGAAAGGGCGCTATCGCCCGCCCCGTACGAGCTCACCGTGCCGAAGGAGGAGGCGAGCGTGAAGCGCGCCTCGTTCCGGTCGCCCACGTCGATCCTCCCCGAGATGCCGGCCCACCCCAGGTTGGAAGTGCTCAAGGGAGGCGAGGCGATGAGGAGGGCGAGCGAGCGCGACGCCCGGATGTAGGCGGCCGAGCCGGGCGTGGTGGAGAGGATCGCCGACACCTCGGTGGCGATGAACCCCTGCCGCAGCACCTGGTTCGCGTCCCCGGTCTCGTCGTGGGAGAAGGCCGCCCACACTCCCACCCACTGGCCGAGCGCGGGGAGCCAGTCGAGGGTGGCCGCGAGCACCGGGCTCGCCCACTGGCTGGGCGTGGGCCAGCCGCGGGTGGGGTAGAAGGCCGAGAGGCTGGCGGCGAGCGGAGGACCGACGGCGCCGATGTCGGCGTCCAGGTCGACTCCGAGCCCCCAGTCGTCGTAGACGAGCCCCTCGGCGACGCGCAGGCGCTGGCGCCCCACCCGGGCCCGGAAGAATCCTGCCGGACCGACGGTGAAGTCGGCGTAGAGCTGCCGGATGAAGAGGGTCTGGTCGAACTCGTCCCCGATCGGCTGGCCGTTCGAGGTGATCACCGGGGCGGCGAGCTCGGTGGTGGGGAGCGGCCCGTTCAGCACGGTCACGACGCCCCCCGGGGCGCCGAGGCGGCAGGCCGCCGGGGTGGCGACCACGATCCCCGACGGGGAGCGGTTGGAGAAGCACACCTGGACGCTCGTGGGGAGCTGCTGGTTCTGGACGAGGCCCGTGTCCACGTCCAGGCGGAACCCCAGCCACCCGGTCGCCTCCCAGCCCCCCGAGAAGAAGAGGATCCCGGAGGGGTAGACGTCGGTGGCCTGCGGGGCGAGGAAGAGATTCGCCGCGAACGTCCGGGACGTCGGGTCGAAGAGGACGCTGTCGGAGGGGATGGCGGCCTGGGCGGTGAAGCGCAGGCTCAGGCCGGCGCGCGCCCAGAGGTCCTCGCCGTTCAGGTCGGGAAAGCGGGTGTCCTCGGGCGGTCCGGCGGCGGCGAGCGCCGCGGCAGCGAGGGCGACGAGTGAGGACACCGGTGCATGTTAGGGCCGCTTCTGCCGCTGGCGCCACGTTTCCCGGAGCTGGTCGCGCTGCTCGGGGGAGAGCTGGCGCCACTTGCTCAGGTTTTCGAGGTAGCGCTGCCGGACCTCGGGCGGAGCGTCGACGAGCTTGTGGAACATCGAGCGGACCTGGGCCTGGCGCTCCGGTGTCATCTCGCGGTAGCGGCGGAAGAGCTGGAGGATCTGGCGCCGCTCGGCGGGCGGCAGCTCGCGGAACGTCCTCCAGGTCTCGAGGATCGCCTCGCGCTGAGCGGGGGGCAGCGCCCGCCAGCGCGCCAGGCGATCGCGGATCTCGGCCTGCCGCTCGGGCGGGAGCTCCTGGAACGTCTCCCAGCGCTGGCGCAGGGCCTCGCGCTGCTCGGGGGTGAGCTTCTCCCAGCGCTCCCGGGCGCCCTCGGCGGGAGGAGGCGCGGCCGGGGCCGAGGGCGACTGGGCCCAGGCGGGCGCCGACAGCGCGAGGAGGAGGAGCGCGACCTTCGCCCTCACGGCCGCCCCTCCGAGAGCTCGTGCAGGTGCTCCACCACCTCCACGTCCTCGACCGACTCCACCGAGTCGAGGCTCGCCACCACCACGTAGTTCTCGAGCAGGTCGAGGTGGCGTGCCATCTCCAGGCGGTCGCGGCGCACCTGCGCCACCCCGAAGGCCACCGCGGCGGCCGCGCCCAGCCCCGCCGCCGGAGCCGCCCAGCGCCACGGGGACCGGAGGATGCGCTCCCGCAGCGACGGCCGGGAGGCCTTCTCCCGGGCCAGCCGCGCGTAGAAGCGTTGCTCGAAGCCGGGCGGCGGCTCGGGCGGCGCCGGGAGTGCGGAGAGGACGCGCCCGACCGCCGCCAGCCTCTCCCGCTCGGCCCGGCACTCGGCGCAGGCGGCGAGGTGCTCCTCGACCTCCGCCCGCCGCCCTTCCGGGAGGGCTCCGTCGACGAGGGCGGTGAGCTCGGAAGCGACGTGCCTCATGGCTCCGCCTTCCCGCCGGCGTCCGGCGACCAGGGGGCGAGGGCGGCCGCGGCGGCGACCGTGGCGCGGTGCACGAGCGACTTCACCGACGACACCGTGGTGGCGAGCACCACCGCGATCTCCTCGTAGGGCATGTGCTCGAAGCGAGCCAGGACGAAGGCGGCGCGCTGCTTCTCGGGGAGGCGCTCGAGCAGGGCGCGCACCGAGTCCTCGAGCGCCCTTCCGGAGAGCTCCTCCTCCGGGGAGGCGCCTTCGCCGGCGAGCGAGTCCGGGTCGCGGGCCTCGCCCTCGTCCCCGCCCGGGTCGCGCTCGGGGCGGTGCCGGTACTCGCCGCGGCGCACCTCGTTCAGGCAGTGGTTCGTGGCGATGCGGTAGAGGAAGGTGGTGAAGCGGGCGCTCGGGGCATAGCGGTCGGCCGACCGGTAGAGCTTCAGGAAGACGTCCTGGGCGAGCTCCTCCGCCCGGGCCGGTTCCTTCACGAATCTCTGGCAGAAGGCCATCATGGCGCGACCGTGCTTCTCGAACAGGGCCCGGAACGCCGCCTCATCTCCGCCCTGGAACGCGAGCATCAGCGCCGCGTCGGGATCCCGGGCCATCTGATCCTTGTAACACGCGGGATCCCGGGCGGTTGCGGCGGTCGCGGAACTCGCCTCCCGCCGCGGCGTCCTAAATTCTCCTTGGGGTTCAGCTGCTTGCGCCGCCTCCCTCGACGGCGGGACAAGGGCCTAGTGGAAGAGTCCCAGGACGAAGCGCGTCAGGCTGTAGACGAAGGCCGCGACGAGCGCCGACATGGGGATGGTGAAGACCCAGGCCCAGATGATCCGCCCCGCCACGCCCCAGCGCACGGCGCGGAAGCCCCGCGTCGCCCCCACCCCGACGATGGCGCCGGTGATGGTGTGGGTGGTGGAGACGGGGATGCCGGCGTGAGAGAGGGCGAGGATGGTGACGCCGCCTCCCGTCTCGGCGCAGAAGCCTCCGATGGGCTGGAGCTTGGTGAGGCTGTAACCCATGGTGCGCACGATGCGCCACCCGCCGAAGAACGTGCCGAGCGCGATGGAGGTGTGCGTGAGGACGACGACCCACCAGGGCACATGGAACTGCCGGTCGGCCCAGACGGTGCCGTAGAGGATCACCGAGATGATGCCCATCACCTTCTGGGCGTCGTTCGAGCCGTGGCTGTAGCTGAAGATCCCGGACGAGACGAGCTGCAGCTTCCGGAACCAGGCGTCGACGCGGGCGGGGCGCATGCGCCTCACCAGCCAGGCGGTGGCCACCATCATCCCCGACCCGAGCACCAGGCCGATGAGCGGGGAGAGCACGATGAAGAGGGAGATCTTCAGGATCCCCGACACCACCAGTGCGTCGACCCCCAGGGCCGGCAGCGCCGCGCCCACCATTCCCCCGGCGAGCGCGTGGGAGGAGGAGGAGGGCAGGCCCCACCACCAGGTGAGGAGGTTCCAGACGATGGCCCCGACGAGCGCGGCGAAGACGACCGCGAGGACCATCTCCACTCCCTGCTGCTTCAGCAGCTCGAAGCGGATGATCCCCTTGCCCATGGTGTTCGCGACCGCGAGCTCGCCGCCGAAGAAGACCGGGGCGGCGGCGACGAAGTTGAAGAACGCCGCCCAGCCGACCGCGTGGAGCGGGGCGAGCACGCGGGTGGAGACGATGGTGGCGATGGCGTTGGCGGCGTCGTGGAAGCCGTTGATGAAGTCGAACAGCAGGGCCACCACGATGAGGCCGATGACGGCGAGGAGCATGGTCTTGGGCGGCCCGCTTCTCAGGTGTTCTCGAGGACCACGCCCTCGATCACGTTGGCGACGTCCTCGGCACGGTCGGTGGCGGTCTCGAGGAGGTCGAGGATCTCCTTCCACTTGATGACGAGCAGGGGATCGGGAGCGCTGCGGAACAGCTCGGCGAGCGCCCGCCGCAGGATGGTGTCGGCCTGGTTCTCGAGCGAGTTGATCTCCAGGCAGGCCTCCAGGATCTCCTTCTGCTCCTTCACGTTGCGCAGCCCGCGCACCGCGTCCTGCATCTTGCGCGCCTGGGCGAGGAGGACCCCGGCGAGCTGGCGGGCCTCCGGGACCACGGCGCCCACCTCGTAGAGCGCCAGCCTCTCCGCGGCCGCGTCGGCCAGATCGAGCACGTCGTCGAGGCGGGTGAGCAGCCGGTGGATGTCGGCGCGGTCGAAGGGCGTGATGAACTGCGTGTAGAGGAGCGAGAAGGCCCGGTGGGTGACGTCGTCGGCGAGGTGCTCGACGTCCTTTATCTCCCGCACCTTGCGCTCGACGTCGGTGAAGTCCTCGAGGAGCTCCTTGAGGAGCCTCACCCCCTCGACCGTGAGGGCGGTCTGCTTCTCGAAGTAGTCGAAGAACGTGTCTGTCTTCGGCATCATCCTCTGCAGGAAGGACACGCGCGACTCCCGGGGGACGGTGAGGCTAAGGGCGCGCGGACAATACCGTTTTTCCCCCGGGCTGCAAGCGGGAGCGAGCTTCATCACGAAAACGCCATATTCGACGGGCACTTCGACGCTAGACTCCCCGGGGTGACGGAGCGCCTCGACCTCGTCGATCCCTACCTCACCCGCTTCCAGGCGAACGTGATCGAGGTGCGCGATCGGGGAGGTCGCCCCGCCGCCGTCCTCGATCGGTCGGCCTTCTACCCCGAGGGCGGCGGCCAGCCCGCCGATCGCGGGACGCTAGGGGGCGCGTCGGTGGTCGACGTGGTCAGCGAGGACGGCGTCGTCCTCCACCTCCTCCACGGGGCCGTCCCCGCCGGGCAGGTCGAGGGCGTCGTCGACTGGCGGCGCCGCTTCGACCACATGCAGCAGCACCACGGCCAGCACCTCCTCTCGGCGTCCTTCGAGAGGCTGTGGGGGGCGACGACGGTCTCCTTCCACCTCGGCGCCACCACCTGCACCATCGACCTCGACCGGCCGGCGGGCGAGCTCGGGGCCGACCGGCTGCGCGCGGCCGAGGCCGCCGCGAACGAGCTCGTCTGGCGCGACCTCGCCGTGACCGCGCGGGATCGCGATGCCGGCGAGCTCGCCCGCCTTCCCCTGCGCAAGGAGGCGCTCAAGGGCGCGCGGGTGGTGGTGGTGGCGGACGACCGCACCGGCGGCGAGCCGGAGATCCTCGACGCCTCCCCCTGCGGCGGGACGCACCCGCGCCGGACCGGCGAGGTCGGGGCGATCGCGGTGCTCGGGGTGGAAAAGTGGGGGACGGGAGCGCGCGTCGAGTTCGCCTGCGGCGCGCGGGTCCTCCGCCTCCTAAGCTCCGCCCG
>DATJZG010000101.1:0-4924 GCA_035499295.1 Anaeromyxobacteraceae bacterium | reverse complement strand
TGGAGGCCATGGACTCGAGGGAGGAGGAGGTCTCCTCGATGGAGGAGGCCTGCTGGGAGGCCCCGTCGGCGACCGAGCGCGAGGAGGCGGCGATCTGCGAGGACGCCGCCGAGAGCTGCTCCACCGACCCCGCCACCTGCGTCATCGCCTGCTGGAGCGAGTCGCCCGTGGCGTCGACGACCTCCTTCAGGCGCGCGTGGTCGCCGTGGAAGTCGCCGCGCATGCGGACTCGGAGGTCCCGGTGCGAGAGCTTCTCGAGCACCCCCATGGCCTCGTTCACCGGGGCGGCGAGCCCGTCGAGCGCTCCGTTCATGCCCTCCAGGATGCGCCGGTAGGCGCCGCGGGCGCGCTCGGGGCGCGCGCGCTTCGCGAGGTCGCCCTGACCGACGCCTCCGGTGACGGCGCTCAGCTCCTCGTCGAGCACCGCCAGCGCCTCGATGACCCGGTTCAGGCTCTGGCGCATCTCGTCGAAGCTCCCCTGGAACTCCTCCGTCAGCGGCGCCGGCGGGTCCCCCCGGGAGATGCGCTCGAGCGCCTGCGCCGCGACCGCCACTGGCTTCGCCAGGGCGTCGAGCGAGGCGTTCATCCCCTCCACGATCTTGCGGAAGTCGCCGTGGTGGCGCGAGGCGTCGGCACGCGCGTCGAGCTTCCCGAGCGCGCTCGCCTCCGCCATGCGGCTGGCGTCCGCGACCAGGGCGTTCACGGCGTCGACGCCGCGGTTGAGGCTGGTGCGCACACGGTCGAGGTCGCCCTTCCACTCCTCCTCGATGCGAGGGGGGATGTCGCCCTGGGCGATGCGCTCGAAGTGGCTCGCCGACAGCTCGAGCGGCTTGAGCAGCCGATCGATGAGGGAGTTGATGGACTCGAGGAGCTTGCCGTTGTAGCCGTGGTAGCGCGAGGTGTCGGCGCGGAAGGAGAGGTTCCCCGCCTCGGCCGCCTCGATGAGGGCGCGCACGTCCCTGCCGCGCTGCTGGATGGTGGCGATGACCCCGGCCATGCTCTTCTGCAGCTTGGCGAAGTCGCCCTGGTACTCGCCCAGCAGCGGCTGCGGGACCTCTCCGCGGGCGAAGCGCTCCAGGTAGGAGATGGTGAACTGGAGAGGGCCGAACGCCTCGAGCACCTGGTTGAAACCCTCCACCACCTGGCGGAAGTCGGGGTGGAGCGTGGCCGCGTCGGCCCGCGACGCGAGCTCGCCGCGGGTGACGGCGTCGCGGAGCTTGGCGGTCTCGGCCACGGTGGCGGAAATGGCCTCGGTGACGTTGCGCATGAGGAGCCAGGCCGATCCCACCAGGACCAGGGCGGCGAGCGCGAGGGCGACGGGGAGGAGCCAGGCGATGAGGGCGGCCGAGCGCCCGCCGCTCGCGGTCGCCAGCGCCACCTCGCCCGCGTTTGCCTGGCGCACGGCGCGCACGGCGCCGTCTGCCTCCAGGAAGGACCGGTTCTGGGAGCGCCAGGCCTGGAAGGTCCGCTCGTAGAGCGCCTTCTGCTCCGGCGTGTCCATGTCCCGGCCCGCCTCCAGGAGTCGGTTGCGCTCCGCCAGGAGCGCCACCGTGTCGGTGGCCGCCTTCTGCCAGGCCTCCGCCTTGGCGGAGTAGTCCCTCCAGGCGGCGAGCGTCGCCGGCTGGTGCTGCAGGGACTCGAACTCCTTCTGGCCGGAGGCGATCTCGGCCATCGCCTCCTCCAACTCGCGGTGGGCGGAGCGCCGCAGCTCCGGGTCCTCCATGCGCCTGCGGAAGAGCACCGCCAGCGCGCGGCCCACCTTCACCTGTCCCTTGTCGACCCGGGCGACCGCCTCGGCGGCGGGCAGCCGGTTCTCGGCCACCTCCGCGAGGTGAGAGGCCATACTCTTCGACGCGAGGAGGGCGCCGACACCGGAGGCGAGACACGCCCCGGCGACCACGCCGAAGGCGCACAGGATCTGGGTGCGGATGTGGACCGTGCGGAACATGGCGGGCCCTCCTCCGGGCCTTCTTCAGGCTGCCGCGCCCGACATCTCCAGCGCCTCGGAGGCCGAGAGCACCTTGCCGATGTCGAGCAGAAAGATGACCCGCTTCTCGGCCTTGGCGACGCCCAGGATGAACCCGGCGTCCACCTCGGCCGTCCCGAAGGAGGGGGGGGGCTCGATCTGCGAGGCCTCGAGGGGGAGCACCTCCAGCACCTGGTCGACGAGGATGCCCATGGTGAGCTCGCGCCCGGCCACGGCGCACTGCACCACGATGATCACCGTCTGCTCGGTGGAGGCGGTGGGGCTCATCCCGAACTTGACTCGCAGGTCGACGACCGGGACCACCTTCCCGCGCAGGTTGATGACGCCGCGGATCCAGGCGGTCACCCTCGGGACCTTGGTGATCTCCATGAGGCCGATGATCTCGCGCACCTTCAGGATCTCGATGCCGTACTCCTCGCCCCCGAGCTTGAAGGTCATGAACTTCCCGGCCAGGGTCTCGGCGGCCTCCCAGGTGGTCTGGGCGGCGTGGTCGTTCTTGTGGACGTCTGCGTTCACGGGCGAACCTCCGTCATGGGTGCCGCGCGGCGTGCGGCGGTGGGTGAGGGCGCGGCCCCGCGGCCGGCCGCTCGGCGTTGCGACAGGGAAACGATCTGCTCGACGTTCAGGATGAGGCCGACCCGTCCGTCGGAGAGGATGGCGCCGCCGGCGACGTACGGGGTCTCGCCCAGCCCCTCGCCGAGCGTCTTGATGACCACCTGCTGCTGGGCGATCACCTCGTCGACCACCAGGCCGACCCGCTGGCCCACCCCCTCCACCACCACCACCAGCGCCTGGGTGGCGTCGGAGCGCGCTCCCTCCAGGTGGAAGAGGCGGTCTAGCCGCAAGAGCGGCAGGATCTGCCCGCGCAAGTTCACCATCTCGTTCACCTCCGCCATGGACACGAGCATGTCGTGGTCCGGGCGCAGCGACTCGACGATGGAGAGGGTGGGGACGATGTAGCGCTCCTCGCCGCAGGCGACGAGCATGCCGTCGATGATGGCGAGGGTGAGGGGAAGCACCAGCTTGAAGGTGGTTCCCGACCCCTGCCGCGACTGGATGGTCACCCGGCCGCGCATCGCCTCGACGTTGCGCTTCACCACGTCCATGCCGACGCCGCGGCCGGAGATCTCGGTCACCTGCTTGGCGGTGGAGAAGCCGGGCGCGAAGATGAGGGCGTCGACGTCCGCGTCGCTCATCCCGTCGGCGCTGCGGATCAGCCCCTGGCGGATGGCCTTCTGGCGGATGGCGTCCCGGTCGAGGCCGCGGCCGTCGTCGCCGATCTCGATCACGATGCTCCCGCCCTCGTGGTAGGCGGAGAGGCGGATGGTGCCCTCGGCCGGCTTGCCGGCCGCGAGGCGCGCCTCGGGCGGCTCGACGCCGTGGTCGCAGGCGTTGCGGATGAGGTGGACGAGCGGGTCGGCGATCTGCTCCACCATGCTGCGATCCATCTCGGTGGTCTCGCCGGAGAGCTGCATGCGCACCTGCTTGCCGGCCTTCTTCCCGAGGTCGCGGGTGAGGCGGGCCATCTTCTGGAAGACGCCGCTCACTGGGACCATGCGCATCCGCATCCCCACGTCCTGGAGGTCCCTCGTCACCTTGGCGAGCTGTCCCAGGCAGTTGCGCACCCGCGGGGAGGCGCTCTGGACGATCTCCGGGGCGTTCACCACCATCGACTCCACCACCACCAGCTCGCCGATCATCGCCACCAGGCTGTCGACGCGCTCCAGGTCGACCTTGACCGTGTCCTTCAGCTTCACGGTGCCGTCGCCGGCGGTGCGGGCCTCGGCGTGGGGCTCGGGGCCGGACGAGGCGGCCGCCGTCGGCTCGGGGACGGGCTCGCTCGCCGCGGCCTGGGGCGGTGGGGCGGGGGGGGGCGCCTTGGCGGCGGCCGCCTCCGCCTTGCGGGAAGGGGGGGGAGGCGCGGGAGGGGCGATCGCTGGAGCGCTCGGCGGCGGCGCGGCCTTGGGAACGGGGGCCGCAGCGGCGGCCGGGGCGCTGGCAGCAGGGGCGGCGGGCGGCTTCGCCGCCCCCTCGACCGGGCCGGCGCTCTCGGTGGCCGCCTGGATGCGGCCCTGCAGTCCACTCAGGTCGGCGGCTCGGGCGAAGGGGAGGCTCTGCTCCACCGCCACCTTCACCGCGTCGAGCATGGCCCTCATCACCGCGGTGGCCTCGAGGCACAGGTCGGTGGGCTCGCCCTCGAGCTTCAGCTCCCCCTGGCGGCAGCGGTTCAGCATCGTCTCGGTGATGTGCGCCAGGTCGACGACGTCCTGGAGTTCGAGGAACCCGGCGGTGCCCTTGATGGTGTGGAAGACGCGGAAGAGGGAGTTCACGTGCTCGGAGGTGGCGCCCGACTCCTCGACGGCCATCAGGATCTGATCGGCGCGCGAGAGCCCCTCGCCGCTCTCCTGCAGGAAGTCGCCGAAGAGCGACACGGTGTCGGAGTCGCGCTCGACGCGCTCCGGGCTCGCCTTGGCGGGCTCGTGGGAGGCGGCGGAGCCGGGACGGCCGACCTCGAGCTGCAGGGCGGTGACGGCGTCGTTCACCACCTGCAGGGCCTCGGCCGCCTGCGCCGGTCCGGCGGCGGCGCGCTCCAGGGCCGCCAGGCACTTCTCGGTGAGGAGGCGCAGGGCCTTGTCGCTGTCGCGCCGCAGCGCGGCCTGCAGTTCGCCGCACAGGTCGGCGAGGTGGCGCAGGGACTCGGCGTCGGCGGCGTCCGCCATCACCACCGCCGCGGCCGTCTCCTCAAGGATGGCGGTGGGAGCGCGAACGGGCCGGTTCGTTGGGGAGTTCATGGTTCGGGCGTTCGGCTAGAAGTCCTGGAAGTTGATGTCGCCGTCGAGGGGGATGACGTCCTCGGGCTTGAGGCCGAGGGAGCGCATGCCGGTTTTGGCCTCGCCGTTCTGCTTCTTCTTCAGGGGCTGGGCGGGCTTCTCGGGC